>JANNPZ010000037.1:0-52197 GCA_031400505.1 Paracoccaceae bacterium
GGGGCCTTTTGCGGGCTGCTTGGCTGATCGGCCACAGGATCGGTAACCACCGGATCAGGGGCGGGGGGCGCCTCTACGGGGTCGGACACGACCACCGGTGCAGGAACCGCAACCGGCGTGACGGTGGCACTGGCGGTGGCACTGGCGGTCAGCACGGTGGTCTTCGCCGGGGCGGCTGTCGGATAATCGTCGTTGTTGAGGTTCAGATCAAAGTCCAGCAGTTTGCCTTCGAAGTTCTTTTTGCCCCAGGCATTGCCAAAATCAACAGCATTGGTACTTCCCTTGTACAACTCGCCACTGATCGACTTGGTGGCGGCAACCTTGCCATCGATCAGGATGTTCAACTGGCCTTTCGCACTGTTGAAATCGATGCTCACGCTGTGCGCCAGGCCGTCGTTCAGTGTTCCACCCGTGGTGGTAAGTTTGTGGGTCGTGCCGTCATCAGTCTTCAGGTTGAGATAGAAGTTGCCATCCGAGGTGACACTGGCGGTCAAAGCGCCATGGATGCGGAAGACCTCTCCATAGGCCGTGCCCTTGCCATCCGCCTGCAGCTTCAGCGAAATGTCGAAATCATCGGTGTCGTAGATCTGACCAATTCCACCTACCGACGCTTGCACCCCGGTTCCACCAAGATCGATCGCCGAGCCGCCCGAAACCGCGACAAGCTGCTTGATGCTGCCCGAAGCGGGATCAGTTTCGCCATAGGAATGGTTCAGGAACTTGCCCGTCTTGGCGTCAAAGGACAGAAGATCCGCCCCGGCGACGCCGACCTGCTGATGTGCGATGCTCGAGGTTCCGTTCGGCAACACGATTTTGAGCGTGACGTCATAATATCCGGCTTTCGAGAAATCATGCTTCACAACCAACCCGCTGGCGGTCGTTCCATCCCCGAAATCCCAGATAAACTGCGCCTTGCTCAGAATGGCTACACCGTCAGCACCAAGGCTCGACGTCGCATCGAAGGTGATGCCGCGGTCGCCATCATGTTCTGCGGTTGTGCCGAAATAGGCCGTGACCTGATCGGGCGTCGTGTCATATTCCAGCTGCGACGAGCCGGCGTTCAGGGTGTCGATCGTGCTGCCGGGCTTTACCGCATAGTTGTGCACGCCATCTTCCGGCGTCATGCTCGAGGTGATGAACTGATCGCCGTAGTAACCCGGGGCGTCGGGATCATTGTCCTGCACATAGGCATTGTTCTTGACGGACCAGGCGGCAGTCGAGGCTGTGCCGTTGATGTTGATCGTGTCGACGGCATTGTATTCGATCGCCACGTTCGTCGAAGAGGCTTTGACATTGATCACAGGCACCCAGGTGCCCTCGCCGTTAGCAGCCTCGGGAGCGCCGTCGCTGTCTACCCGCAGCACCGAATTGTTGCGGATCGTGAGGCCGTTGGTTTCGCCGACGGTAATGCCGTGCAGATGCGCGTTGTAGATCGCGTTGTCTTCGATCAGCACGTTCTGGTAGAACATCGAGGCCCCAGCGCCGCCGCTGTCCACCATCTCGTTGCGCATGAAGATCGACTGAGTATAGCTGCCCTCGCCGATATCGAGCGTGTTGCCGCGAATGACGATGTTGGTGCTGGGTTTCGTGGTTCCGGTTGTCCAGAACTGGATCATGTCGCGATGATCGGTCGATGTGGGCGAGGCCTTGAAGTCGTGGATGTAGTTGTCTTCGATCAACACATTGTTGACCAAGACAAAGTTCATGCCATCCGAGCGGATCGAATGCATTTCGTTGCCGGTGATGACCAGCCCCTTGCTGTTGTCAAACACAGCCCCCCGGTGCCAGTCGAAGAATTCGTTGTTCTCGATCGTGACGCTGCTCGAGTTGCGCACCACCAGGCCCTGCCCGAACCCGTAGCCGTCCGAGACCGTGCTCACACCGCTTGCCACATCGCCGTCGAACACGGAATTCTTGATCACGATGTTGCTGCTGTCTGTGACTTCGAACGGCTTGACCTTGATGTCATCCGTGCTTTTGAACGTGTAATCGAAGACCACGCTGTCGATGACCACGTTCGAGGCGCCATCGACGTTCAGGCGATCAAACGAGGCAGGATTGGTCGGATCAGCGGATTTGATGGTGATCGGGGATTCAAAGGCAACATCCACGCCCCCGTGGTCCGAGAGTTTCAGGCTGCCGTAATCGCCACCCGCCAACAGGATCGTCTCACCGCCCTTGCAGAGAGCCAGAGCCGAAGTCAGTTGGGCGGCGGTAGAAACTTTGTAAACGGTATTGGCCATTGGGCACCCTTGATCAAACTCATCGCGGCCGGGAGCGGCACGGATGAACTACGGATTTGTACGACGTCAAATTCCACATAGGCTGTGGCGGGACAGCGACGGGATTGCGGCAGAGGCACGTTCTTTTTGCGAACTGGCCTCGCAAGACCCTCAAGTTTTCGTCGACTTAGGCAACAATCGCGCGGATAACGGCACAGGGCCGACACAGGGCCGGCTTGGATTTTTCTCGCTGGCCTGTCACCTAAAGCCCGAAGCAGCACCCGTTGGCCAGCCCATTCTGCTGTGCGCCGAAGGTCACGCCGAAATCCCGCTGATATGGTTTTTCATGTGGGCGAGGAGTTGCCGACAGGGCGGCCAAAAAACCCCTGCGGGCGCAATCAGCAGAAATCTGCCGTTCTGAACCCTCCACAGGGCAGGCCTGCAAGGGTTGGAGGTGATCTTTGCATGGATGCAAGGCGCATGTCGGACACTGCTCTTTGGTCGACCCGTCCGGCAGATTGCCCCCGATTGATTTCAGTTTCCTTGAACCACCGGGCGTTGCGCGTCAGAGGCCGGCGCCGCGGGTGCCCCGGCATAGCTGCTGCCCGACCCCAGGCTGACATTCAGGGTGATGAAATTGCGGCTCAGCACCCGCAGATTATCTGCCACGGTGATTTCAGCGGCCGCAATGGATTGTTCAGCATCTATGAGGTCGCGAATTGTGGCACCATCGCCGGTGATCAGCTCTTTGGTAAGACCGACCACCTCGCGATAAAGCCGGACGGTCTTCTCTGACGATTGCACCGCAGACACGCTGGCCGAGTATTGCACCAGCGCGTTTTCAACCTCGAGGATGGCCTGCAGCACGGTGGCTTTCCAGGTTGTATGGGCTTGACGGGCCCGGGCCTCGCGGGCTGCGACACGGGCCTGGGGGTTGCTGCCAAGGGCGGGAAACCGCAGGGTCGGGCCAAAGAAATACTCCGTGCCCCCTGCCCCGCGAATGGCCGACAGCGTGATGGCCCCGCTCAGCGACAGTTGCGGGAACAGACCCGCCCGCGCGACCCCGATATCGGCAACGGCGCCGTAATAGCCACGCTCGGCAATCCGGATATCGGGACGGTTGCGCAAGAGATCCGCCGGGATGCCGATATCCGCCGACATCCGGGACCGGGGCTGTGTGGCTCCGCTGTCCAGATCAATGTCCAGCGTACCGGGCTGCACACCCACAAGGACCGCAAGCTCGTTCTTGCCGGCCTGAATATCGGCCCGCAGACGGGGCAGGGTGGCGCTGGTCTCTGCAACAAGCGCCTCGGCGCGGACAACATCAAGCCGGATGGCCGAATTCTGATCGAACAAGGCGGTGATCAGCGCCAGCGTCTGTTCACGCGACCGCAGCTCTTTCTGGCGCAACTGCAGGACCCGCTGGCTATAGCGCAAATCGACATAGGTGTTGGCGATGTTGAACAGCAGCAAAAGCCGTGCTGCATCCAGTTCGGCTGCCGCCGTGTCGACTTGTGCCCCCGTCGCCTCCAGCAAGGCGCGCCGGCCCCCATAGGGATCCAGCATCCAGTCAAAGCCAAGGCTCGACTCCAGCTCGGTCTGGCTGCTGCTGCTGTCAGAACCTTGCGTCTGCAGATTGACCGTCGGGGTCAGAAGGGCGGCTCCGGGCACGGCTTGCAGCGTCGCCCGCGCCTCCAGCACACGGTCGCGGGCCCGGGCCAACGTCAGATCGCCTGACAGGCCGCGCGCGATCAGCATGTTCAGAGTGGCATCCTCGAGCCTGCCCCACCAGTCTGCGTTCTGCAACAAAAGCGGGCTGGCGTTGCGGGCCCCGGCATAGGATTTCAGGAAGGCAAACTGAGGCGCGCGATACCTGTCCTGCGGGGCACAGCCACCAAGACCGATCGATAAGCCAGCCAGGCAAAACAGCATTTGCCTGCAGAGCTTGCCGCTGCCTGCCATCCGCATCCCTGACTTGCCTGTATGCTTCGCCTTTGCGGCGATTGTTTCTTGCTGCTGGGGTCAAGATTACCGCAGTCCCGGCAATGCCACAACGGATGGCAAACTTATACCCGCGCTTGTGCCGTTCTTGCATCAAGCGCGGGCAGGGATCAGCCCTCGCGGAAGGCGCGGGTCAACTGATCGTTCAGCGGTTTGGTCAGATAGGACCAGACCGACCTTTCCTCCGTCTGCAAAAAGGCCTCGACCGGCATGCCTGGAACCAGATCGACCTCCCCCAGACGTTCCAGTTCTTCGGGAGGGATCGTCAGGGTCAGGCGATAGAAGCTTTGCCCCGTCGCGGGATCAGTGACGCTGGTGGGCGAGATCGAGGCGAGCGTGCCGAAGATATGAGGGGTGCTGCTGCTGAAAGCGGGCAGCACGATCTTGGCCTGTTGCCCGACATAGACACTGTCGATCGCCAGTGGGTCCAGCCGCAGCGAAAACTCTACCCCGTCCGACAATGGCACGATCTGCACAACCGTCACACCCGGGGCAACAACCCCGCCGATCGTGGTGGCCTGCAACTCGTGCACGATGCCCGCAGAAGGGGCGTGCAGCACAATCCGATCGAGTTGCTTTTGCGTGGTGGCGATCTGCAGCGTCAACTCTTCGCTGGTGGTGGAGGCTTCGCGCAACTCGGTGACCACCTGTTCCTTGAATTCGCGGGCAGCCTGCAGGATGGCCAGTTCGGTATCGCGGATCGAATTGGCGATCCGCGCCCGGGTGGCATCCTGCTCGGCAATCTGGCCCGACATGGCCGACCGCGTGCGCTGCAGATCCAGAACCTGACTTTCCCGCACCAGGCCCTTGGCATTCAATGCCAGCAGATTGTCCAGATCCTTTTCGATGTAGCCCAATTGCTCGCGCAGCGCGACGATCTGGCCTTCCACCCCGATCGCCTGATTGCGGAACTGTACGATGGATTCGCGCAGCTGATCCCTGGTACCGCGCAACACATCGGCGCGCGCCGTGAACATCTGGCGCTGGCTTTCATGTTGCAAGGCAAGGTCCATCCCGGCCAGCCATGGCGAGGGCGGGCCGAACACCGGCGCGGGCAGGCCAAGCTGCTCGGCCTCCAGCCTGGCCTTGCGCGCCAAAGCTTCGGCCAACCGGTTGCGATAGATATCCAGATTGACCCGCAACAGCGTCGGATCCAGCCGGATAAGCGGTTGCCCGGCAACAACCGTGTTGCCATCGGCAACCAGAACAGCCTCGACGATGCCGCCATCAAGGCTTTGTACCATCTTGGTCTGGCCGCGCACCATGACTTGCCCCGATGCGATCACAGCCCCGTTGATCTGGGTCATCTGTGCCCACACCACAGCCAGGATCAGCAAAAGAATGCTGCCACATCCCCCCAGCAGCATGGCGCGTGACATGTCGGTCTGCAACACCGGGCCCGCTGCAGGGGCCGATACGCTGACGGGGGCCGCCGGGTTTTTCACCTGATCGCCAGATTGCGCGGCCGCACGGGCAGCGGCCTTTCCGGCCATGGCGCGCCGCAGGTCATGATCGTCTGCAGACATTTCGCTCATCCTTTTTGCCGGCTAGCCGCGATGAAGGGAACAGCCGAAATGGCGGGCTCGGGGATGGCGGGGCGGGTGACCGCCTGCATGACCTCGTCCTTGTTGCCGAACTGCACCATGGTGCCGCTGTGCAGGATCATGACCTTGTTGACGGCGGCGATCGCACTGGGGCGATGCGCCATCACGATCACAACAGACCCCTTGGCGCGCATGGTGGTGATGGCATTGGCCAGCGCCTCGTCACCGCTGATGTCGAGGTTCGAGTTCGGCTCGTCGAGCACGATGATCCGTGGCGCACCGAAAATGGCCCGCGCCAGACCCAGCCTCTGGATCTGCCCGCCGGACAGCGGCTGCGCCGTGCCGCCCAGAGATGTGGCATAGCCTTCGGGCAATTGCAGGATCATGTCATGCACACCCGCGATGCGCGCAGCCTCGATCACCTGATCATCCTGCGCTTGCGGATCGAACCGGGCGATGTTTTCCTTGACCGTTCCGGGCAGCATTTCCAGCGACTGCGGCAAATAGCCGATGTAGCGGCCCAGATCGTCCTTGGTCCATTGATCCGGGGTTGCGCCATCCAGACGCAACTCGCCGATATCGGGGCTCCAGGCCCCGACGATCAGCCGGGCGAGCGTCGACTTGCCGGATGCCGAATTGCCGATCACACCCAGCCCGTCCCCCGGTTCCAGTGCAAAACTGACCCCGGACAGGATTTTGGCACGGTCAGCCGAAGGCGCTGTGCCGGGCGCGAATTTGGTCAGCCGCGTCGCCTTCATCGCACCTGTGGGGGCAGGCAACTGGATACGGGATTTCTCGACCTCGATGTCATCGAAGGTCTGCTTCAACCTGCGATGCGCCTCGATGGCGCGCCCGATGCCCCGCCACTGGCCGATGATCTGGTCCACCGGCGCAAGCGCCCGCCCGGCCAGGATCGTGGAGGCCACGATCATGCCTGCCGAGATTTCCTGACGCAGGGCAAGATAGGCCCCCAGCGTCAGCAGGGCTGATTGCAGGAACATCCGGAATGTCTTGGAAAAGGCCGAAACCCCTTCCGAACGGTCGCTGCCCACCTGGCCTTGCGCCAGGGCCGCCACATGGACCTGCCGCCAACGTTCCGTGATCTTGTCAAGCATGCCGAGCGAGGTGATGGTTTCTGCATGACGGCGGGATTGTTCGACAAAGAACCGCTCGCCCCCGTCCATGCTCATGGCTCTGGCGATGGACTGCTGGGTCATCGCCTGATTGGCAAGGGCTGCGATCGCCACCACGCCGGCACCCGCCACCGTCAGCCAGCCAAGCCAGGGATGGATGACAAAAACAACCCCCAGATACAAGGGAATCCACGGAGCGTCAAACAGGCCCAGAATCGCCGGGCCGGCCAGAAATCCGCGCACGACATCCAGGTCGCGCAACGGCTGGCCCTGGGTGTTGGTGCCGACCCACAGTTGAAAGGCGGGCTTGCTGACCATCGCATCCAGCCGGTAGCTGGCCCGGGACAGCAGGCGGCTGCGCAGAAATTCATACAGCCCCTGAAAGCCGTAGAGAAGCACAACGATAGCAAACAGCCCCTGAAGCGTTGCCAGCGATCCGCTGGACAGCACCCGGTCATAGACCTGCAACATGTACAGCGGACCCGTCAGCATCAACACGTTGATCGCAGCACTGAACAGCGCAACGGCCACAAAGCTGCGGCGCAAATGCCCCAAGGCCGTGCGGTAGGGATTGGGCGTGAGGGTAGGTTTGTGTCGCATGCCTGTTCACTTCTATACTGCCCACAGGTTCACAAACCGTTTTCACGGCCGGGCCTGCAGTCAGACGGTCCTTTGCTGCTCGCCGGATCTTTGTGTCTGATCGATCTTGTGTGCCGTTGCGCGGCTGGCGTGGCAAGGGTTCTGGCGCAGGATGCGCGGCTTTCTGCACCGCTTGTTGCACGGACCGCGCAGTCTGCGAGGCGCCCGCGGGGCGTCCTCAGGAGCGTTCGCCGAGGGGTTTGCCAGGGATTTGTCAGATGCCTTTGTCAGAGGGGGAGCGCGGGGGCCATGTTTGGCAATGTTTCGCGTGCGAAACGGGACTTCTGGTGGTGTGGGGATGTTTCGCGCGCGAAACATCCCCACAGAGCGGACCCCACGGACCCCAATGCTCCGGGCGCCGCAAGGCCGGGCAATCAGACGCTGAAGAATGCGATCTTTCCCTCGCGGCGCAGGGCCGCGGCTGTCAGCTTGCCACCATAGACAGCCCCGGTATCCACAGAGATCCGACCTTCGTCGACAGCTGGGTTGTCGGTCACGTAATGGCCATGCACAACCCAGAGCTTGTCCTGCCGCGGCACTTCGAAAAAGCGCGGATCCCCCCACAGCAGGCTGCGCCGGGTCTGGGCGGTCATGCTGCGATGCGGATTGGCGCCGGCATGCGTCACCCAGGCCGTACCGCTGTTCCAGGCCAGCGGCAGGGCGCGCAGCCAGGCCTCTAGTCCTGCGGGAAACCGCGCCCGCAGGGCGTCACGCAACGCCATGAATGCAGCCCGCGGCGCCCCCACCGGCACGCCGCGCATCACCCCGAAACTCGCCAGCGTCTGCACCCCGCCATGTTGCAGCCAACGTGGCCCCGCACCCTGCGGATCGTCCAGAAATGCCAGCAGCATGTCTTCGTGATTGCCACGCAGGAAAATCGCCTGACCGGGCCAGACAGTCTCGATGCGGCGCAGCGCCGCCAGCACGCCCGCGCTGTCGGTGCCCCGGTCGATGTAATCCCCGACAAACACCAGATGCGGCAGGCGTCCGGCGGGGTGCGCGGCCGTTCCGGGGATGCTGGCCCATCGGCTCAGAACATCGGCGTCGATCATGACCAGCAGTTGCTCAAGGGCTGCGGTACAGCCATGGATGTCACCCACCACATAGACATCCGTCAACGGCCGGGGCGGTTCCCAGTCGGGGGAGGGCGCGAATGCAGGCCACAAGCGCCGCGTGAGGGGGACCAGAATATCCATGCGAATGAAGATGCTGCAATTGCAGCAAAACACAAGCGCGCCGGTGAGCCGCAGTCAGAACTCCGCCGAAACCGCCTTGACGAAACCCAGGAAAGCCCGGTCCGCCGACCGCAGCCGCGGCCGCCCCGAACGCGCCCAGAACCGCCGCCACTCCGCCTCCAGTGTATAGACGTCATGGCCGGGACGCAGGGCGCGGGCCGCCTCCAGCGCCTCGGGCGACAGGGGCGGGCCTTGTGTCCAGGTTTCGAGCAGACTGTCGCGCAGGGAAAAGCGCATCACGTCACCAGGGTCTTCGGCCATGGTGTAGTCAGGCAGCGGGTCGGCCAGGACCATCTCGCGCAGCATGGCGCGAAAGACCCTGCGCGGCGAATTAGAGCCTGATTTCTTTAGCAACGTGTCGACGGAGACGCGCCAGCTGTCCTGTTTGCCGCAATGCTTGCGCACCAGTTCGTAGATGCGCCGCTCCAGCGGTTTTCGCAGGTGGAAGTAGTCGCGCGACAGCGTCAAAACCGATTTCGATACAACCGCGCGGAAAAGCCAGTCAGACAATGTGACGGACACCGACACCATCCGTCCGCCCCGGGTGCGCCGCACGATCTGCCAGCTGTCGATCAGACCGAAGCCCTGCGTCACATCCGTATCCCCCATGCCGATGTTGGTGGTGATCCGCGTGCCGACCAGACGCTCGAAAGCGTCGCGCAGCCGTCGGTACGCATCGCCACTGGTTTCGCGGTTGGTGGCCACCAGAAGATCATGCGCAACCAGCGTGAGGTTGCGACTGATGGCCCGGCCGGCATTCAGCGCCGCCATCAACTGGCTGATGCAATAGATCAAGATGTCCTTGTCGTGAATGGTGGCAAGCCCGCGCACCGAAGGCGTGACGGTGATCTCGGCACCGTTGTGGGCATAGGACAGAATTCGCAGGTCAGGCCGGGTGGCCAGCGAGAACACAGGATGTTCCATGGTGGCCATGTCATCCTTGGGCAGCGCATCGAGAATATCACAGACAAAAAAATCGGCCGTCGCCGCCACACCGCCACCCGAGGCTGTCCTGCGGCCCGTGCTGACCCGCCTGCTTGCTGTCATATCCGCGCCCCAATGCCTGCCCTGCCATCCGGGTCTGCGCCCGGTTACCGTTATCCGCCGTATCCGCACAGACTCACTTCGGGGTTTCGGTGACACCAGCCTAGAGTTATCCACAGCCTGCGTCCAGCGTCGACGCACAACAGCAGCGGGGGAACGGAGTCGGTTTGACGGGGGATCGGAGTCACAAGATCGGGGGAACGGAGTCACCGATGCTTGGAAAAATGGCCCTTTATTCTTTGAAATCAGATAGATGATTGGGAAGACCTGGTCCTTAACTAATTCAATAACAAAAAATAACTTATCTCGGACGACAAAAGGCAACCAGCCAAACGCGGTGAGAGACATATCAAGCTACTGATATACAATGCAAATTCACACCATGTACGCATTTCGCTTTGATATGCTGTATTTCCGCGTATATTGGTAAAAACAAGCTATATGGGGCGGTCGAATGGCAAGAGAGACACCTGGACAACCTCCGTATTTCAACATCTCGCCCGATATAGCCCTTGGCGAGGCCGGCGAAACGATCGGCACGGTCGAGTTTGCAGCCATCGCGCAGGCCTGCGCGCGCGGACGCGAAGACCTTGTATCCCGCGGTGCGCAAGCCGAAGGACACCGCAAGCTGCGGATGTTTTCAACATGGGAAATCACCAAATATCTGATCCCGGTTGCGACGGCCCATTTCCGCCGGGTGCTGAAAGCCAACCCAAACCTTCCGCAGGGCAAGTCCGATACCGAAGCGGGGGCAAAGTGGTTTACCCTGGACGAGGTTCTTCGGCTGCGGGCGCATTTCGCGGCCGAAGGGTCAAAGGCCAAGAATTACCAGCCTTACCGTCCGAAAGGTTTGCCGGCAAAGATCGTTGCCGTGGCGAATTTCAAGGGAGGGGTCGGCAAGACCAGCACAGCTGCACATCTGGCAATGTCGGCAGCGCTGGATGGCTACAAGGTACTGGTGATCGATCTGGACAGTCAGGGGTCGATGACCTCGATCTTTGGCGGCAAGGTCGCGGATGAATGGCAGACGGTGTTTCCGCTGCTGGGCCGGCATTATGCCAACCATCTGCAATCAGAGAACCGCGGCCGGCTGGCGCGGGGCGAGCCGCCGGTGCTGCTGGAAGACCCGTTGCCCGAGGCGCAAAAGCTGCGCAGCGCCGATCTGACCCAGACAACGCATTGGCCCAATATCGACCTGATCGGTGCGCAGCTGAATTTGTACTGGGCAGAGTTCCAGTTTCCGGTCTGGCGCATGCAGGCCCGCGGCTGGAAGCTGTGGGACGCGCTGGCCGATATGCTGGCGGAAGACGGCGTCCTTGATCGCTATGATCTGATCTTTCTCGATACGCCGCCGGCGCTCGGGTATCTCACGATCAACGGGCTGGCAGCGGCCGATATCGTGCTGGTCCCGCTGGGGGCCTCGTTTCTGGAGTTCGACAGCACGGGGCGGTTCTTCGACATGCTGCATGCCACCTTCGCCTCGATCGAAGACGGCGAGAACCGGGCGGCACGCGCGCTTGGCCGCGAAGAGATCTCGTTCCAGTGGGATGCGGTGCGCACGCTGATCACCCGGTATGACGCCAGCCAGCAGGCCGAACTTGCCGGGTTGATGCAGGCCTATCTCGGCCGCACGATGTCGCCCTACCGGCAGGATTTCACCGCGCTGATCGGGCAGGCCGGCGAGCAGGTCAACGGCATCTACGAGGCGGACTATCGCGACTTCAACCGCGAAACCTACATGCGCGGCCGCGAGACTTTCGACGAAACCTATGCTGCGTTCAAGCGGCTGCTGCTGGGGATCTGGCGGCGCGACGAGTTGGAGGCGGCGGCCCACACACCCGCATCACAGCCATGATTGCCGATTGCAGCACCCGCCCGGAGGACCAAGGATGGCCAAGCGCAAACGCCTGACACCGGCGCAACCCGATTATCTGGCGGATTATCCGGCAGACCCCGGACCGGGGCATGCCGCATCAGCCGGGCCGGGGCCCGAACCGGCGCAAAGACCGGCACAGAAACCGGGGCAGGGGGCTTTGGCGGGGTCGGCACCGTTTCAGCGCGCGCCGATTGCGCATGTGGCAAGCGACGCGGCCACCCATGCCGCCCTGAGCGCGGTGACCGCGGAACTGCAGCAGGCCCGCGCCGAAGGGCGCCTGATCCAGGCGGTGCCCTTGCACGCCATCGACGTGACCTATCTGGTCCGCGACCGCCTTATGGCAGAGGAAGACGATCTTGCCCCGCTGGTCGACAGTCTGCGGATCCGCGGCCAACAAACACCGATCGAAGTCGTGGCGCTGGCGGATGGCCGCTATGGGTTGATTTCAGGCTGGCGGCGACTGACGGCGTTGCATCGTTTGCATGACCAGACCGGTGACCCGCGGTTTGGCACGGTGCTGGCAATCCTGCGCCGCCCGACGGATGCCGCCGAGGCCTATCTTGCGATGGTCGAGGAAAACGAAATCCGGGTCGGGCTGTCTTATTACGAGCGGGCCCGCATTGTGGTGAAAGCGGTCGAGGGCGGGGTGTTCCCCTCGGCCCGGGCGGGGTTGCAGGGATTGTTCGGCACGGCATCGCGCGCCAAGCGGTCGAAGATCGGCTCGTTCATGGCGATTGTGATCGCGCTGGATGGCGCACTGCGGTTTCCGACGGCTTTGGGAGAACGGGCGGGGCTTGTGCTGGCCCGCGCCCTGGAAGACGATCCTGCCATCGGCAAGGACCTTGTGCGGCAACTGATGCAGGTGGCCCCGCAGAGCCCGGAGGCAGAGCTGGCCGTGCTGGTTCCCGAGAAAAACATGACCTATCCCGTGGGCGCCGGCGCGCGCAGGCCTGCCCGTTCTGCCGCCTCTGCCGCCATCGAAGAACCGCTGCCCGGCGTTTTCGTGCAAATCAGCCAGGGGTCATTGCCTCCCCGGCTGACACTGTCGGGGCCGGGGATCGATGCCGCGTTCCATGATCGGCTGATCGACTGGCTTCGCACACAGGGCTGAACCGGCTTGCCCTTGTGCCCCGCGGTGACGGGGCAGCGGTGGCCCGAATCAGCCGGGTTTTCTGGCAAAAGTCCGACGGGGATTGTATCGCTTCGCGCAACAATTGCTGCATCTGCATGGTTTAACTTGCGAAACGCAAAAGGCCTGTCTTGCAATCAAAATAATCGTGCAATTTCAGGTTGTGCGCCACGGTCGACCCTCCAGAAAATGGGGCGAAAATGTGGTTGGATCGTGGTCCTTGGTGCGAAACAGCTTTCTTCGGACCCTGCGAAGATGTATAAAGATTAAGGTGTGTTAACAAGGATCAGACGCATGAACTTTTCCAAGACTTTCCATGGCGCATTGCTCGCCTCTGTCGTTGCATTCGGTGCAACCTCGGCTTCTTCGGCGGTAATCGATTTTACCTCTGGTGGGGTTATTACGAACGGCACAGTTCTGGGTGATGTCGACTACGAAGTTACCGCAGTCGGCGGCCCTCTGACGGCCACTGCCTATGACGGCGGCTTGCCGACCCCGGTGAACTCGTTCGGTCTGGCCTTTGTCGCTGACGGCTATGGCGTGACCGATGACGAGATTACCACCAACCGCTTGGTTGAATCCATCACCATTACCTTCTCCGAATCGGTGAAGATCACCGGTTTTGCCTTCCTCGACCTCTTCCAGCAGCTTGCCGATCTCGGTGAAGTCGCCGTGATGTCCTTTGGTGCTGGTGACGTCGAGTTGGCCTTCGACACCGCAAACGCCGCCAGCGGCTATGCAGAGTTGACCGGTCTCGACATCCGTACAGCATCGGTGACTTTCACCGTGCAGCGGACCAACGACACCCGTGGCTTTGCTGATGGTGCCTTGGCTGCGATCGAAGTCGCCGCTGTTCCGGTTCCGGCTGCTGGCCTGTTGATGCTGGGTGGCCTTGGCGGACTCCTAGCCCTGCGTCGTCGTCGCAAGGCCTGATCCCGCCGGATCAGAAAACTGTTCTGAAAGTGGCCGTGTTTCACGGCCACTTTTTTTGCCTCAGCGGCTGGAATGCCGCGAAAACAGGCGGTTTTTCGACCTCGCGCGCAAAGTTTCGCTCGGTCGCCGTCGGGTGTCAGTACCTTTGTTGAAATTGTCACAGTCATCTGATAATACTACCTTAGATTGTATGCCGTCGGGGATAGTCCCGAACGTTCAAAAAGATAGTTAGGACAGCAGTTATGACTAAAATGATCTCTGCCTTCTCCCTTGCCGCAGCACTGGCATTCGCCGCAGTCCCGGCTTCTGCTGCTGTTATCGACTTCACGTCGGCCGAAACCGGGCTGTCAGGCACCGCAGATGGCGTGACCTGGACGGTTACTGCCAGTACGGGCGTGGCAAACAATACGCAGGCTTTTGACGGTGCCAGTATGCCCGCCAGCAGCCTCGGTCTTGCCTTCGAGCAGGACGGTCTGGGGATCGTCGATGACGAAGTCGGGTTGACTGAAACGCTGACGCTGATGTTCTCGGAACCTGTGCGGTTCGTGTCTTATGCCGTGCTCGACCTGTTCGCCAATGTCAGGGATGTGGCCACCGGCGAAGTCGCGATGCTGACAGTGGACGGCACGGACTATGATCTGAGCTTTGTTGCCGGTGCGATCGGCGGCTATGCCGAACTCTTGCTGCCGGTGGATGTGATCGCTTCGGTGATCAGTTTCACGGTGCGCAACAGCAATGACAATCTGGGTGTTGCGGATGCGGCATTCGCGGCCGTGTCGTTCGAGACCTTGCCGGCTCCTGTTCCGGTTCCCGCTTCGGCGCTGATGCTGATCGCGGGTCTGGGTGGCATTGCTGCCCTGCGCCGCAAGCGCGCCTGAGAGCACACCACGACAAAGACATCAAAAAGGGCTGGTTCAACCAGCCCTTTTTCATTGCAGCCGGGACAAACCTGAATGCGGTGCTCAGATCCGGCTGCCCAGGGTTTGGCGCAACATCCAGGTCATGCGCAGCAGGCGCAGCCTGATCAGCGTCAGAATTGCCCGAAGCCGCTCTCTGATCCCCGACAGTTTTGCACTGAACAGAATGCGAGGGATATGGGCCAGCGCACTGAACGGCATCGCCAGCGCCCGCAGGCCCCACCGCAGCCGGGCACCTCTCCCTTGTGGCTGCAAGGCAAAGCTTTCCTGCGTCAGACGGTGCCATTTGCGCAACAGCGCGGGCCAGTCCGACCGGGTCGGATGGCTGACCCGCAACGCATCCTCATATATCAGACCATAGCCTTTGGCCGTCGCGCGGTGGCACCAGTCCAGATCTTCTGAAAGGCCCGGGATCAGATCGCCGACATCGGTGAACACCTCGCGCCGGGTCAGCAGGTTTGCTGTGACCGAGAAACCCTTCCGTTCTACATAGCTGCGGCAGTCGAAGGCAAAAACCGTCTCGAAGGCTTCGGCCCCGCTGCGGGGCGGCGGGGTTTCGTCAAACACATCGACCCGGCCGCCGATCAGATCTGCGCGCGGTGCTGCCTGCTCTGCCACCACCAGCCAGCCAGCCGCAGGCACGCAATCGGCATCCAGAAACAGAAGATACGGGGCTGTGGTTTCGCGCACGCCGCGATTGCGGGCGGCGGCGGCCCCTTTCTGCGGCTCGACCACGATCCGGATATGCGGATGGGCCGCAGTGATCGCGACCAGCGACTGCGTGGATGCGTTGTCCACCACCACAACTTCTGCCCTTGCAAGCCCGTCTTGCCGCGCCAGAGCCGTCAGGCATCGGTCAAGCCGCACCACATCGTTGTAATGAGGGATGATGACGGCCACCCAGGCACCTTCGGCGGGTGCCGCCGCCGGGGTCGTCATGCGCGCCTCGAAAGCCGATCAGTAATAGCCATAGTCATACCCATATTCCCCGTCGGTGTAGTTGCACTTGTTCAAAACCACTCCCATCACCGAGGTCAGCTCTGCAAGCTGGCGTTCGGTAACGTCGATCTGGTGCATGGCGGTGCGTTCTGCCGCCACCACCAGCAAGGCGCAATCCACGTTTTTCAAAAAGCCCACGTTGTCATCGCTGGCCAGCATCGGCGGCATGTCGAACAGCATCAGATCGGCACCGTAGGTCGTTTCGATTTCGCGCAGTACCTCTTGGGTCTGCAGGCTTTGAAGTGTTTCCGACGGATGACGCGCGGGTTCGTTGTTGAAGCCGAAGGCGACGTTCTCGCCATAACGTTCCCCGTGTTCGGCAAAAGACACCCGGCGTTCCAGAATGTCCCCCATGTTGAAGCGCATCGGTCGCCCCATCACCTTGCCCAGGGCCGGACGTCGCAAATCGAGATCCAGGATGACCGTGCGCAAATCCTTCTGCCGGGCAAAGCTGAACGCAAGGTTGGCGACTGTCGTGGTCTTGCCACAGGCAGCATGCGGCGAGACGATGGCCACGCGGTGCCAATCGTGCAGCTTGGCTTGCTGGATGATGCGGGTGCGCAGCAGGTCGTAAGGTGCGGCTTGGGGACCGGCTTCAAACGATACCAGTCGATTGCGCCGAAAGATCTTGCCGTTGGTTTCCAGCGGACGCAGGCCTTGCCAGGCCGCAGCCACCTCTCGCGCGGAATTGGTGTCAACCAAGGGTGCCGCCGGGGCTGTTTCGGAAAGGATGGCAGGGCTTGCGGGCTTTACCGGGGCCGGATTGGGCACCGGAACACTGGCTGTCTCCTGCATCTTGGTCCTGCGCTTGGCGCGGGCCTTTTCGACTGCGATCTGAAGCCTTTCCATCAGCGTACTCTTTTCAAGAACATTTGCATTGCACCACTCACCATCGCATTCCCAGCTTGTTCATCACCCGTTCGGCCAGAACGTCCAGCGGCTGATAAAACGCATGAACCGCATAGATCGTCGCCGGCACGCCGATCAGGATGACCATCACCAGGGCCAGTTTCAAAAGCCGCCGCCGCATCACTTCGCCCTTGGTGCGGATGTAGGGAATGGTGGTGATCGGCGAAATTCCCAGCTTGTTCACCAGATCGACCGGCCTGCGCGCCGTGGTATTGAGCACTTCCATCAGCACGACCAGGGCCAGCCCCGCCATGATGCCGATCAGGCCGCCACCGCCTGCAATCAGGATGCGGTTCGGGCGCGTGGGGCGGTTGGGGACAGTGGGCTGTTCCAGCACGCTGATCCGCTGGCCGCGCGACAGCAACTCGATCCGCTCGCCGGTATTGGCGCGCGACAGCCGTTCGATGGCCTGATTGTACTGGTTCTGGATGTTGTTGTAGCCGCGCTCCAGCCCTTCCAGGGCAATGCCGTTCGCGGGTGTCCGCGCGATCGAGTCTGTCACGGCCTGCAGTTCTGTATCGGCCAGCGCCCGCTGCTCTTGCAGGATCTCGATCCGGGTGTCGATCTGGGCCAGTTGCACATCCAGCACTGACATCGGGCCAGCGTCATCGCCGCTGGCCTGCGCCCCTGCGGTCAAGGCGCTTTCCATCTGGCTAACGCGGGCCTTCAAGACCTTGATCCGCGGGTTTTCAGCGGAATAGACCAGCAGCGCATTGGAAAGTTCCTGCCGCAGACGTTCCAGCTCGCGCTCTTCGGCGGTGGGGGCGGCTCCTGTGACGCCCTCGACCCGGCCGGTAGATTCGAAAATCTGCACCATCCGGTCCCGCTGATCGCGCAAGGATGCAACTTCGCGGTCATTCTGCGACAACCGCTCTTCCAGGCTGGACTGGCGGCTCAGCCGGAAACCCAGGCTTTCGGGCAAGGCATCGGCATTGGCCGTCTTGAACGTGATGATTTCCTTGCTTCTGGTATCCAGCTCGCCAGACAGCCGATCCACTTCCTGCTGGAAGAATTCCTGGGTCTGCCCGGCCCGGCCCACGCGGAACTCCACGTTGTCCTGCAAGATCAGGGTTAGGTATTCGTTCAGCACCGCCGCGCTTTTCTGGCCCGAACGCGCCTCGAAGCTGAGCGTCATGATCGAGGCAGCGCTTGCCCCGGTCAGGGTGCGGATTGTGGTCCGCGAGCGCATGGCGCTGACGATCTCGTCGGGATTGAGCGTGTCGATATCGCTCAACACATCAAGGCGGCGCGCGATGTCCAGCATGTTTGCGCGTGTCAGCAAGCGCTGTTCAAGCAGTTGCATCGTCTCGAGTGTGGGCGTGGTCACAGTCGAGGTCGCCAGATCGGTGGGGATCTGCGGCTTTTCCAGCACCAGCCGCACTTCGGACACATAAGCTGCCGGCAACGACACCGCCACAACCACCGCCATCGCCGCGATCATCGTGGCCACGATCAGAAAGTAGGGAAGGCGGCGCAAAAAGACCGAAAAATAATAGCCCATCGAATTTCAAACCTATGTTTCTGCACTGGTCATGTTTCGGGCACCAAAGAAGACCCCGTCTGACAGTACGGATTGTACGGTGTCAGCCGTCACGAGCTTGCTTTCGCTGCTCCAGGAATAAAGCATCGAAAAATCGCACAGCTGATTTACCAGTCGCGGGATCCCGTCCGTTACGCTGAAGATGATGTCGCAGGCTTCGGGTGTGAATTCCTGACCGCTGCCCCCCACGGTCTTCAGCCGATGTGCGATGTACTGGCGCATGGTTTCAAGGTCCATGGCAGAAAGATGAAAGCTTGCCGTGACACGCTGCGCCAGCTGCCGCATGTTGGGTTTGCGCACCATGTCGCGCAATTCAGGCTGACCGACCAGGATCAGCTGGATCAGCTCGTCCTTGTTGGTGTTGATATTGGTGAGCATGCGCAGTTCTTCCAGCCCTTCGGTTGAAAGGTTCTGCGCCTCGTCGAAAATCAGGATCACGCGCCGGCCTTCGGCATATTCGCGCAACAGGAAGTCCTGAAAGGTCTGAAACATCGCCACATATCTGGAACTGCGGGTAAAGGGCACCGACAGCGCGTTCAGCACCCATTCCATCAACTCGCCGCGCCCGCCCTGGGCGTTCGAGATCAGCCCCACGGTCACATTTTCCTCGATCTTGCTCAGCAGTTCCTGCAAGAGCGTGGTCTTTCCCGCGCCGATCTCGCCCGTGATCAGCGTGATGGGCGCGCGCGAGACGATGCCGAATTCAAGGACCGAATAGGCGCGTGTGTGCTGCTTGGACCAGAACAGGAATGCCTTGTCAGGCAGCAGTGTAAACGGGCGCTCGGTGAGCCCGAAGAAATCGGCATAAAGCATTTCAGTCGACATGGGGTGCCCGGGTATCCATATTTTGCCGCAACGCCACCGATCCGGTCGGCTTCACTTGTGTCGTAAGGCTCGGGATGAGGCGCGCCTTTGTCATCCAAGCCTTACAGTCCTGATCCCACCCTATAAACCGAAATCTTCCTAGGGTGTTTCACCAAAGGATTCATCCCTTTTGTTCACAAGACCGCATGCAGATATTCCCGTCTCACGGCTTCATGGCATTTTCACGACCGATGCTCCAGTTTCTTGTCCCCCGCGGATGTCGGACGCATCCTGCCAAATGGGGATCGGCGGCGGACTTTGCGAGGTTTGTCATCCATTGCACGGGATCTGTGTGACATTCCCGGGCAGTTTGCGAAAACTGTCTGGAATACGGCGACATTTCGCTCTTGCAGCAAGTTCGGACTGCGCCTGCAATATGACGTTTTTGTGATGTATATCAATTTCTTACACATAACCCACCTTTGAAGCATCAGGAAAATTGTTTGCTTGATGCTGCAGTAACTGCTAAAATTTTATGGTGAGAAGTCTTTCGCGACAGAGAATCGTTCAGGCGAACTGAAGGTGTTCGGTAACACCCAGGGTTGCATTTGATAAGGGCGGATGCCCGGAAATTGCTGTTTGTATTTTGAGGAGCGTCGCGCCGTGACCATCACATTCAAGCCTATTCCTGGTGCTGCCGCTGCGGAACGTGTGCTGCCCGCCCGCGTGACACTGCCCGCACAGCCGGTTTTCCTGCCTGTTGTCGAAGGGGTCTACAACCGTATTGGCAAGCGTGTGCTGGATGTGGCTCTGGTGGTGTTGAGCGTGCCACTGGTGGTGCCGCTTGTTCTGCTGATTTCCCTGTTGGCGATGCGGGACGGCTCGTCGCCGTTCTATCTGCAGGACCGCGTCGGTCGTCACGGCCGCTTGTTTCGTCTGGTCAAGATCCGCAGCATGGTGCCTGATGCCGATGTGCTGTTGGCCGCCCATCTGGCCGCCGATCCAGTGGCTTGCGCCGAATGGGAGAGCACTCAGAAGCTGAAGAGCGATCCGCGGATCACCGCGCTTGGGCGGCTTATCCGCAAAACCTCGCTCGATGAATTGCCGCAACTGTGGAACGTGCTTGTAGGTGACATGTCGCTTGTCGGGCCGCGCCCGATGATGCCACAGCAAAAGGTGCTCTATCCGGGACAGGCATATTTCCTGCTGCGTCCGGGTATAACCGGGCCGTGGCAGGTTTCGGATCGCAACGAAAGCACCTTTGCCGCGCGTGCGGTGTTCGACACGCGATATGCCGAGCACCTGTCGCTGAAGACGGATCTGAACCTCTTGCTGCGCACATTGCATGTCGTGGCGCGCTGCACCGGATACTGACTGCCGATCTGGCGACGCAGCGGATGGCACGTCCTGCGCAAAGCGGCGGCTGCCTGCGTGGCGGGAAGAATTCCGGTTTGCGCAGTCTTCTTGTCAAGCAAAAGCCATTTTCCGCTGTCACAGCAACATGGGCGTGCTTGCGGGAAACCCTCAGGTCAGGACACAGGTTGGCGGCGTTTGTGCTGACATGTTATGCTGTCGTGGGATATGAGATCGGAAACTGAAGCTGTATGCATGGCTTGGGGATTTGCAACAGCAGTCACTGCACGCCCGGATGCCCTCTCGGGGAGGGTGACTGGATGACCCTGCCCGGCCGGGCCAAGTAAGGGCCGGGCCAAGAAAGAATGGTTGGATTGATGTTGAAGCGGGCTGTTTTGAGTATCTGTCTGATGCTGGCGCTGGGATCTCTGGCGGGGTGCGAATCCTCTGAAGAGCGGGCAGAGGGCTATTATCTGGCCGGGATGGCTTTGCTGGAACAGGGAGACGCCGATCGGGCGCTGGTCGAGTTCCGCAACGTGTTCAAGTACAACGGTCGCCATTTGAAGGCCCGCATGGCCTATGCGCAGGTCGAGCGTGACCGTGGCAACATCTCGTCCGCCTACAGCCAGTATCTGCGGGTCGTCGAGCAATATCCCGATAATTTCGAGGCTGTGCGCGCCCTGGCGGAACTGGCCGTCCAGACCGCGAATTGGGAAGCTGCCCGCCGGTATGGCAAGATCGCGCTGGATCTGCAGCCCGCCGATCCGCTGACCCGGGCTGTGGTGGCCGCAACGGCCTATCAGACGGCGCTGGAAGCCAAGGACGAGCCCGCGCGCGAGGCCGTGGTGGCCGAGGCCCGAACTCTGGTTGCGGAACTGCCTTCCTCGCTGATCCCGCGCCGGATCCTGATCGATGCCGCGCTGCGTGACCAGAACTGGACGACGGCGCTGGCCGAGATTGATGCAGGCATCGCGGTGCAGCCCGACTTGCGCGATCTTTACACCCTGCGGCTTGGCGTCTTGAACCAGTTGGGCGACAAGGTGGCCCTCGAGGCGCAGCTGAAGGATATGACGCAGCGCTATCCCGATGACCCGGCCGTGCATGCCACTTTGGTGCGCTGGTATTTGTCGCAAGACAACACCGACGCTGCCGAGGCGTATCTGCGCGACAGAATAACCCAACTGGCCGCCGATCCCGAAAAGCAGGTCGAAGCCCGGTTTGCCTTGGTTCGTTTCCTTGTCGATGCGCGCGGCTCTGAGATCGCCCGGGCCGAACTGGATGCCATTCTTGCCACCAAACCTGCCGACCCGGCTCCGTTCCGGTCGTTGCGCGCGGGTCTGGACTTTGAGGCGGGCGCACAGGAGGTGGCGATTGCCGAGATGGAAGATATCCTGATCGGAGAGACGTCATCCATCCAGACCCATAGAATTCGCATCGGTCTGGCACAGATGTTGTTCAGCACCGGCAATCAGGTGGGGGCGCGGGCGGAAGTCGAAAAAGTGCTGGCCGAAGATCCGACCCAGGTCGAGGCACTGAAGCTGAAGGCCAGTTGGCTGATTGGTGACGACAAGACCGGGGATGCGATGCTTGCCCTGCGGGCCGCCCTGAGCCAGAGCCCCCGCGATTTTGTCGTGATGTCGCTGATGGCGCAGGCACATGAGCGGGACGGCAACCGCGATCTGATGGGGGAAATGCTGTCTCTCGCCGTAGAGGCCTCCAACCGCGCGCCAGTGGAATCTCTGCGCTATGCGACCTTTCTGATCGGGGATGAAAAGTATCTGGCGGCGGAAGAGGTCTTGCTGAACGCCCTGCGCCTTGCGCCGCAGAATGCCGATATCCTCTCGCTTCTGGGCTCGCTTTATATCCAGATGGGCGACTGGGCCCGCAGCGAAC
Source organism: Paracoccaceae bacterium (assembly GCA_031400505.1). Lineage (GTDB taxonomy): Bacteria > Pseudomonadota > Alphaproteobacteria > Rhodobacterales > Rhodobacteraceae > JAIYDJ01. The sequence continues at coordinate 22,172 of JANNPZ010000037.1, forward strand.
AGGTGACCGCCCAGTTGCGCGGCCTTGGCACGCCCGAGGCAACGACAGGGGCCAACAACCTGACGGCCCGCCAATACGCCGGGCAAAAGCGCGACGCCGATCTGACCGGGTTTCTGGAAAACCTGTCACAGGATACGGGCGGCGCCCTGAGCGTGGACGCTGCCCTGATCCGCACCCACCTGAGTACGGGCAATCTTCAGGCAGCGCTGGAGCAGTCGAGGGAAATGCTGGCCAAGGACCCGACCGATGCATCGCGCCGGTTCGTTCATGCCTCTGTCCTGGCGCAATCAGGGGCCGAGGCCGAGGCCGAGGACATCTTCCGCGCGCTTCTGGCCGAAAATGACCAGCTGGAAGGCGTCTGGTCGGCGCTTTACTCGCTGATATCGATCCGCAAGGACGAGGCTGCGGCCGCCGAGGTCCTGGAGGCCGGTCTGAAAGCCCTGCCTGCCAGTGTCTCGCTGCGCTGGATCAAGGCGACCAGTTTGCAAAACAAAGGCGATCTGGACGGCGCGATAACGGTCTACGAGGCGCTTTATTCCGAAAACAGCAGCTCTACGATTTTTGCAAACAACCTCGCCAGTCTGCTGTCGGTCGCCCGCAATGACCCCGAAAGTCTGGAGCGGGCCTATGTTGTCGCACGTCGGCTGCGCGGGTCCGATGTACCGGCTTTCCAGGACACCTATGGCTGGATCCTGTTCCTGCGCGGCAATCTGGACGAGGCCCTGGCCAATCTGGAGCCGGCGGCCAAGGGGCTGACCGATGATCCGGGGGCTCAGTTTCGTCTTGGCATGACCTATGCCAAACTTGGCCGCGTCGAAGATGCGCTGGCACAGTTTGCGCTTGTCGACGGACTTAGCCGCGCAGATTTTTCGGACGAAAGCCGCAAACAGATGGAAGCCGAACGGGCACGGTTGACCCGACCTGACGGTCAGGCCCCGGCAACCAGCGGAAATTGAACCAAATCCGCGGCAAAAGATCGCAATAGGGCAAATCTGCCGCAGCCGCGCGATGTTTTGCACATCTTGGTGGATAGCATGTTTTGCAAGTCTGGAAAAACCGGTTAAAAAATGCACAAGCTGAGAAGTGCAAAAGAACACCGATCTGGTGCTGCAGTCAGGGATCCATCATGTTGAAATTCGTCGTTGGCTTTCTTTTGGCCTTGAGTGCCGCCACAGGAGCACTGGCTCAGTCTGGCTACAGCATTCAGCCCGGGGACGTGATCCAGATCGATGTGCTGGAAGATGCCAGCCTTAACCGCAGCGTTCTTGTGCTTCCCGATGGCAGTATAAACTTCCCGCTGGTGGGGGCGGTTCAGGCCGGGGGGCGCACTCCGGAGGCGGTTCAGGCCGCCATCACCGCAAGTATCGCGCCCAATTTCGCGTCTCCTCCGACCGTCTTCGTGTCGGTCCGGTCGCTTGGGGTCCGCGCGCTGCCTGCGGGCAGTTCTGGCCCGGCCGTGGCTCCCGGCATCAGCATCTACATCCTGGGCGAGGCCACCAGCCCTGGCAAGAAGTCGGTGGCACCGGGAACCACCTTGCTGCAGTTTCTGGCCGAGGCGGGCGGCGTGACGAAGTTTGCCGCCACCAAACGCATCCAGTTGCGCCGGACCGACCCGAAAAACGGTTCGGAAAAGGTCTATACCTTCAACTACCGGGCCATACAGGCGGGGGAGGCCACGCCACAGACCATCGTTCTGGCCCCGGGTGATGTGATTGTGGTTCCCGAACGCCGCCTGTTCGAGTGATCGAAACCATGAAGAAGCGCCATTCCCACCTTTCCGCCGGATTGGGTGCCGCCGCCTGTCTCGCTGTGGGCGCGATTGTTGGCGGGACGGTCTTTGCTCAGGAAAGTGATGAGACGGCGGGTGGATTGCGGCTTACCTTGGGGATCAGCGGCACGCTGCGGGCCGATGACAATCCCGACCTGTCCTTTGGCGACAAGAACGCGACGGTGTTTCAGGACACCCGGCTGTCTTTCGGGCTGATCAATGAAACCGCGGTCGATACGCTGCAGATAAACCTGAATACCGGCCTGCGCTTGCTCAACGAATCGCAAGGTGGGTTTGATGCCAGCATCGATGACCCCCGCGTCAGTTTCAGTTATGCGCGCCAGGGCGTGAACAGCAGTTTCGGGGTCACCGCGAATGCCCGGCAGACCCGGCTGGAGTTTTTCGATCCCCTGGTGGTCCCTGACCCGGTCGAGGGCGAGCCGACGGATTCGACCGATCTGATCCTCTCGACAGGCACACGGCTGTCCTACAATCTGGGGAGCACCCTGGAGTTGGGGTTGAATGACCCGCTCGGGCTTCGGCTAGAGGCCCGCCATCAGCAACGCGATTACAATGATGTGACGGACCCCGATCTGTTCGACACCACGACCAACACACTGAGCGCGACCTTGCGTTACGATCTGTCGCCGGTGCTCTCGACACGGCTGCGTCTGTCCAACCAGCAGTATTCTGCGGCCGACACGCTGGACACCGAACGGCAGACCCAGGAATACACCTTCGGGGCGGCTCTTGATCTGACGAAGACGCTGGTCCTTGATGTCAGTCTGGGTGCCACCCGCATCACCACCGACGAGACGATCGCCAGCCTTCGGCAATCGCGCGAGCAGAACGGCACCAATGCGTCGGCGTCGCTGGTGCAGGAAATGACGAATGGCACAGTGGCATTCAGCTTCATCCGCAGCTTTGGCGTCAATGACGCGCGCGACTCGGTCGAAATCAGCCGCCAGCTCGATTTGCCGCGCGGCAGTCTGGAAGCGGCCTTCGGGGCAACGCGGGGCGACGAGGGCAATACCGAAGCCACGCTGCGTCTGGCTTACGTGCAGGATCTGGCCCGCGGTTCGGTGTCGGCGTCGGTGCGGCGCAATGTTTCGACCAACACGCTGAACGAGGATGTGCTGACCACGCAGGCCAGTCTCGGCTACCAGACCGATCTGACCGCGATCTCGTCCCTGTCGCTGGGCCTTGACTACATCCGTACGGCCGATGGCGGCTCGGGTGCTGCAACCGATCAGGAACGCGCCACTCTGCGGGCAAGCTATAGCCGCGATCTGACCGAGGATGTCGCGCTGACAGCAGGCTATCAGCACCGTCTGAGCAACGAAGACAGCGATCAGGCAAATTCCAATTCAGTGTTCGTGACCATCAGCCGCAAGTTCAACCTGCGGCCCTGACCGCTTGCCTGGTTGGGCCGCGGACCGGTTCAGGGCGACTTGGGGTTTGTAGAGCCTGCCCTGATGTCATATTATTGCCTGACGTGACGGTTAAACCGGCCTTGCCGGCGGTTTGGGCAAGATCTGGGTGGTTGGGTGATGTCGGGGATCAAGCAAGACAAGCTTTCGCAAGTGGGCGTGGCGTCGGTCATGGGCAGAGCGGCGGTCGAAGTCGAAGGGCCGGTGAATGTCACTGGCCTTTTGTGGTTTTCCTTGCTGGTTGTGGGGTCTGTCCCTGCGTTCTGGATCGGGTTTGTGTCTCTGGCAAAGGCCTGGGCCACGCCTGAATACAGCCATGGCCCGTTGATTCCGCTGATCTCGCTGTATCTGTTCTTGCGCGAATTGCGCCAGGCCCCGCCGTCGGGGGGCGAACCGGTCAACCGGCTGCCGGGTCTCTGGGTGGTTGGGGCGGCGCTGTTGCTGGCCACCTTGGGCAATCTGGCGCGCATCCCCGACGTGGTGACCTACGCCTTGATCCTGTGGGTCGGGGGCGTGGTGCTGACGGTGTTTGGCTGGACACGCGGGCGGCTGCATCAGTTGCCGGTGCTGCATCTGGTCTTCATGCTGCCCCTGCCGCAATTCGTCTACTGGAAGCTTACGATCTTTCTGCAAGGGATATCGTCCGAACTGGGGGTCTGGTTTGTCAGCCTGGCCGGGGTTTCGGTCTATCTGGAAGGCAATGTGATCGATTTGGGCGTCTACAAGCTGCAGGTGGCCGAGGCCTGTTCCGGGCTGCGCTATCTGTTCCCGATCCTGTCGTTTTCCTACCTGTTCTCGATCCTTTACCGTGGGCCGATCTGGCACAAGGCGGTTCTGCTGCTGTCGGCAGCCCCCCTGACGGTGCTGATGAATTCGTTCCGCATCGGGGTGATCGGGGTGCTGGTGGATCGCTATGGGATCGAGCAGGCCGAAGGGTTTTTGCACTTCTTCGAAGGCTGGGTGATCTTTCTGGCCTGTATCGGGATCCTCTTCCTGATGGCCATCGGTCTGCAGCGGCTGACGCCCAACCCGCTGCCGCTGTCCGAGGCGATCGATCTGGACACGACGGGATTTGGCAAGATCATCACGCGGCTTCTGGCCATCCGCCCCTCGCGGGCCATGGCTGCGGCTGCACTGGTGACCTGCGTGGTGTCCGGCATCTGGGCCTTTGGCCAGGCGCGGGAACCGGTGACCGTGATACGTGATCCCTTTGCCCTGTTCCCGCGCCAGCTTGCCGACTGGTCGGGGTCTGCCGCCTCGCTGGAACCCGATGTGGAGCGGGTGCTGGGTGCCAGCGATTACGTGAATGCCACCTATTTGCAGGCAGGCGGCTCGCAGGCGGCCTATGTCAATCTGTTCGTTGCCTATTATGACAAGCAGACCGAAGGCAGCGGCATTCATTCGCCCGAGGTCTGCCTGCCCGTGGGCGGCTGGGAAGTGTTCAGTCTGGAGCCCTACGAGGTTGACATGACGGCGACAGAGTATGGGCGTTTTGCAGTCAACCGGGCCGTGATCCAGAAGGGGCTGTCAAAGCAGCTGGTCTATTACTGGTTCGAACAGCGCGGCAAGCGGATGACCAATGACTATGCCGCCAAGTTCAGCGTGGTGGCCGACAGCCTGACCATCGGACGCACTGATGGGGCAATGGTGCGCTATGTGACCCCGATCAATCCGGGCGAAACCGAAGCGGCCGCAGATGCGCGGCTGCAGGGTTTCATGCGGGACAGTTTGCGTGCTCTGCCACGGTTCGTGCCGTTCTGAATCCGTGATGCCGCCCGTCTGACGAGAGGTCCGTCGGGCAGTCCATAGACGGATCTTCAGATTTCGGACTGCTGGCGCAGGCTGGCCTGTTCTTCGCGCAGGCTCATGGCAAGGATCGTCAGCAGTGTCAGTGGCCAGACTGCACAGGCGAGCATTGCCAGAATGCCATAAAAGAGATTTGTGACGCCTGTCGCATGCCGCTCACTGATCGTCATCCACATCGATCCGGCCGCTGTCAGCACGTAAAGCAGGATCAGGATATCTTGAACACCCATGCGCGGCTCCATCTGGTTGGCTATACGATCAGTTTACAACTTACACGATACTTGGTCTTTCAAAAAACATCCAGAAGATGTTTTTCACGTGAATTACCTCGAACAGCTGGCAAAAACCACGATAAGTTCCGGCAAACTGCAGCTTCATCCATGACACCCATTTCGACAATAGATTGCGGAAAGATTAAGGCCAACACACGGCCAGATTGCGTTTTGCCGCCGATTTCGAAACGAGATGCAGCGGGATGCCGCCGATATGCGCCGCCGATATGTGCCACAGGTCTTGCCGGCGGGCATCGATGTTTCCCCGTTTTGGCGGGCGGCTGATTTCTGCGGCCCGTCGCAGCTTGGTCTTGAACTGGGCCGCTCAATCGCGCACCCCTTGTACATGACGCCTGATCGACCCTCTCTTGTTCCGGATCCGGTCTCGCCTTCGAAGACCCTCACCGGTGTTCTGGCGTATCCCGTCTTGCTGGCCATCGTCGCGATCTGCGTCGTTGTGGAACTGGCGTTGCAGGGGGCTGACTGGGGGCTGTGGGGCAGCCTGCGCTGGCGGCCGCTGGCCTATCAGAATGGCGGGTTCTGGGCGGGGCTTCTGGACAACTGGCGGCCCAATTACCGCGGGCAGCCGGTGCTGATGTTTCTGACCTACGGGTTCTTGCATGGCGGGGCGGGACATGTCGGTTTCAACATGGTGACGCTGGTGTCGCTTGGCGTGCCGGTCGCCGACCGTCTGGGTTTCTGGCGCTTTGCCGTGCTTTATGTGGCGGCCTTGCTGGGGGGCGCTGTGGGCTTTGCCTTGCTGTCCTCGGTGGCGCAGCCGATGGTGGGCGCATCGGGGGCATTGTTTGGGTTGGTGGGGGCGCTGCTGGCCTGGGACTATCGCCAGCGCCGCCGTGTGGGTGACCCGGTTTGGGTGGTTTTCGGGTCGGTTCTTGGTCTTGTGCTGCTGAATGTCATGATGTTGTGGTGGCTAAGCGGGCTTTTGGCGTGGCAGACCCATCTTGGCGGGTTTCTGGCGGGCTGGCTTGCCGCACTGGTGCTGGATCAGCCGCGCTTGGCAAATACCCGGTCATAGGCGGCCAGCAGATGCGGCACCGAATGTGCCCAGGACAGCTTGTCAAGCACACGGGCGCGGCCAAGCTTGCCCATGCGCATCCGTTCCGCAGGATCGCTGATCAGGCTTGCGATCTGGACTGCAAAATCTTCGGGGCTGTTGTTGCGGGCATAGACGGACGCCTCGCCTGCCGAGGCACGGCCTTCCTTCAGGTCGAACTGCACCACCGGCTTTTCCAGCGTCATGTATTCCATGACCTTGTTCATCGTCGAGATGTTGTTCATCGGGTTGCAGGGGTCGGGGCTGACGCCGATGTCGCAGCTGTTCAGCGCCCGCAGCATCTGCGGGCCGTAAAGCGGGCCGGTGAAGGTGAAATGAGGCGTCAACCCGCGGGTCTGGACATCCTTTTCAACGGTTGCCAGTTCCGGCCCGAACCCGATGATCAGGAAATGCACGTCGCGGTGTCCCAGGGTGCGGATCAGATGGTCCGCAGCGGCCACCAGCAGGTCCATCCCCTCTTGCTGGCCGATCACGCCCACATAGCCCAGCACCGTGCCGGCCCCTTTGCGATATTCAGGATCGGCGGGGGCGGGGGCAAAGCTTTCGACCCGCGGGGCAGAGCGCACCACAAAGACATCCTCTGCCGCCATCCTGCCGCGACGCAGGGCGACATCGCGGAAACTTTCATTGGTGGCAATCGAGACATCGGCCACGGCAAAGGTCAGCCGTTCCCACCACAGCATGACTTTGTAAAGCAGACCGCGCTTGTTGAACTTGGCCTCGAACAACTCGGGGCAGACATCGTGATGGTCAAACAGATAGCGCACCCCTGACAGGCGATAGCGCAGCGCCAGCAGAAAGATCAGATCGGGCGGGTTGCAGCCATGGATCACGTCAAAGCCGCGCTCTCGCCGCACGATGCGGGCCAGGCGGAACATGTGCCACAGTGCCAGACCGTATTCCCGCGCATAGGCGAGGGCCCCCGAATGGGCCTCTGGCGGTTCGGGATAGCGATAGATGTGGACGCCTTCGATCTCTTCGTAAAGCTTGGTCCATGTCCGCCCGGTCGGGCAGATGACGCTGACATGGCAGCCATGCGCCACCAGGGTGGTGGCCTCCAGCCAGACCCGGCGATCCAGCGGAACAGGCAAATTCTCGACGACGATCAGCACCTTGCGATCACGGTTGTCTGCTGTCGTGGCGTCAGGCATATCCATTCTCGGTTGCTGTCTTTGTGATCGCGCAGACGCTAGCCTGTGGTCGGCAGGCTCACAAGCTTGAAACATCTCACGCTGCGACGTTGCATCGGTCTATCAGCGCATCACGACATATTCTTTCAGGATGGTGCCTTGGAACCAGGAAAAATTGTCGTCCGAAATCAGCGTGAGGATCGTCTGCCCGCTGTCCGACTGCCACAGGCTGATGCCTTCCATGTTGTCGAGTGCGCCGAACGGTGTGTGCAACACCGTCTCGGACGCGCCCAGCCGCAGCCCGCAGGGCATATGGGGGCCTGCTGCGGCATTCAGGGAAAACCGCCGTATCCGGGTCGAAAACCCGCGCATCCATGCCACTTTGCGTTCCAGCAGATAAAGCTTGCCATCCGGCCCGATATCCGCCCCGCTGATGGCAAATCCCTGCGGGTCCGGGACGGTGAATGCGCTGTGCCAGCCCGTGGCATCCCGGCAGAAGGCCGGGGGGTCGATGCCTTTGTCAACGCCGGGCAGTGCGGTCTCTGCAATGGCCAGCAGCCTGTCTTGCGGCAGGGCGACAAGCGCTTCGAACCCCTGATTGCCGAAACGGGGTTCAAACTGGTTCCAGCGATGGGTCCAGACCGGCGTGGCGGCAAGACCGGGATAGTGCAGGATGCGCCCATAGCTTTCAAAGGCAACATAAAGGCTGCCGTCGGGGGCAAGGGCCATGTCTTCGGCATCGGCGAGATAGGGGCGAAGGACCTTGCCCTTGGGATCGCGCAGATGCAGTTGGGCCGTGTTCACCAGATCCCGGATCCCCCCTGCCTTGGCCGCAGGCTGGCGCAGGATATCGGCGGTATAGGCATGGCCGCGGTCCGTCAACGCAATCATCCGGCTGCCGTCGCCGGTAAGGGCCAGCGCCGAAAACCCACCGAACTCTGGCTCGTCACGCTGCCAGACATAGGTTTCCAACGGGGCCAGCGCGTCGTTGGTGGCCGTCATGCCCGACGCGATCCGCGCCCCCAGACCCAGCGGCGCGCCCGACAGAACGAGACTGGCTGCCAATCCCGCAATCAGTCCCGCAGTCAGACCCGCAGTCAGCCATCCGGGCAGCCACCGGGTCAATCGGGGGGCCAATCGGGGGGCCAGCCGCAAACGCGCCTTTGACAGGAAAAGTCGTGGGTTCATCCCGCGATTCTACCACCCGGACGCGCGCCGCGCCACCCGCAGGTCGCCGCCTGACCCCCGCCGCTCTCCCGCCGCACGCGGGCTTTACCGCGCGTTTACCGGGTTTTGGCATCTTTCGCCGGAACGCAAGCTGGCATCGACACGCCATCACCGAGGCCCCATCGGGATCATCCGACACAAGCACGGGCCTGTTTCGTGTTCGTGCTGACCCCGACACAGACGCCCGCCCCAGCCCAGAAAAGGACCGACCGATGGATGTTTTTGAAGATCACGCCAGCAGCCTCGTCTCGCCCGCGCGGGATGCCCAGGCCGTGACGCCGTCCGATACGCTCGCCCTCGATGCTGTGACGCGCGGGGTCTATGTCGGCCAGACAGGGGCGCTGTCGGTGCAGATGGCGGGCGGGCAGGTGGTGGTGTTCCAGAACCTGCCCACCGGCAGCTTGCTGCCGATCCGCGCCAGCCACATCCGCGCCACCGGCACCACGGCGACGGGCCTTGTGGCGTTGTGGTAGAAAGTGGCGTTGTGGTAGAAAACGGTGGTGGATTGCGGCTCTGATCCAGGCCGCACGGCTTTCCCCCGGGCGGCTGATATGGCATGAAAGAGGGGGCTTGATTGGTGCCCTTTTCCCGCAAGGCCTGTGGAACCGCGATGACCCAGTCGAGACCCTCTTCAGCCGGTGCCAAGCCCGGAAAACCCTCGAAGGTGCAAAAGGCCTTGCGCATGGTCCTGTCGGGGTTGGATCCGCGGGCCTGGCTGCATCTGGTGCGGCTGGTCAATTACTACAACCACACCCATGTGACGCCCCGCCGCCAGCTGACGCTGGGGCCGGGGGCGGCGATCAGCCCGACAGTCGGGTTTTCCTATCCCGAACGCATAAAGGCCGGCCGCAACCTGCGGCTGGGGACGCGCTGCATGCTGTGGGCGGGGCCGGGGACGGGCCGCATCGACATCGGGGATGATGTGATGTTCGGCCCGGATGTGTTTGTGACGGCGGCCGGCTATCGGTTCAACGACGGTCATCCGGTGACGAAACAGCGGATGGACGAGGCGGATGTGACGATCGGCGACGATGTCTGGGTCGGGGCCAAGGCAATCATCCTGCCCGGTGCCCGGATCGGGCGCGGCGCCATCATCGGCGCAGGTGCGCTGGTGCGGGGCGATGTGCCGGCCATGGCCATCGCCGTGGGCGTGCCCGCGCGGGTGGTGGGCACGCGGGTGACAGGCGGGCAGAAGACAGGCGGGCCAGTCCCGGACCCCCAGTCCGACTGACGCGAAAGACCCAGACGGACGCCGGACTAGCGTTTGCCCGCCTGCCGGGCGATCAGTGCCCCAAGGGCTGTCTCATAAAGCGCCAGTTTTTCCAGCCCGCGCGCCAGAGCTGCCTTGCGGTCGGCCTCGAGCGCGGAGCGGTTCTCGTAGGCCTGCACGATCTTGGCCTTGATCGCCGCCCCGGTCTCGGACGTGCAATCCACCGTGTGATCATAGCCAAGGCTGCCGAACAGACCCGCAAACTTGCGGCTGTAGGCCATCGGCACCACGGGGACATTCGACGAGAACGCGGCGATGCAGGCGTGCATCCGGGCGCCGGCAAAGAAATCCATGCCCGCGATATAGGATTTGGCCTCGGACGGGTTGGTAAAGCGCGGTGCCAGAACGACGCCGGGAAATTCCTCGGCCAACTCGGCGCTGGGTTGGTAATCGTCCTCGATCCAGTCTTTCTTGTAGGTGATCACATGCGGCACAAGATGCACTTCGCAGCCGTCGGGATGCGTCGTGAAATACCGCAAGAGATCGCGGATCAGCGCCGGATAATCCATCTGCAGCCCGAATTCGTTCTTGTTGGTATAGCCACCCTTCATCAGCAGACCCGAGATGTTCAGCCCGACCTTGACCGGGCCCCCCGGTGTACGCTGCGGCGGCGTGTAAGGCAGCCGCAGCGCCACATCCGAGGCTTCCAGCACGCGGGCCCCTACACCCATTTCCCGTGCGCAGGCGGTGGACAGCCGGTCGCGCGTGGCGGTGATGGCGGACATCCTGATCGACTGACGGGCCAGAAAGGTCGACAGGCGTTTGGTGAACGGCCCCAGCGTTTGCGGCGCGATCACCAGCGGGCGGCGGGCCAGATGCACGAGGTATTTCATCGCAAACATCCGTGCCAGCCGCTTTTGGCCATAGATATCGGCAAAACTGTCCCCGGCACCGATGTCGATCACCAGATCGGACTTTCGCACCAGTGCAAAGAACCCCATCGGGTTCAGCAGGTCCATTCCGGTGATGTCGCGGATCGTGACATCCGATCCCGAAACATAGCTTCCATGCGTGCTTTTCCAGTCGATGACGGTGATGTGCATCGCGATGCCCTGCTCTTTGGCCAGGCGCCGCAAGATCTCGATCTCGGACACGGTCAGCGCGCCGACGCCCATATTGCGCGATCGGGTAGAGTGGCCGATCAGACTGACATTCAGCATCCGGTCAACCCTTTGTAACACAGCGATTTCATGAAATATTCCTGGAGAGATGGCCTTTGCGGCGGCTCTAGCATGCTTTGAGGTTGTTTTGAACCGCTGACCATGCAGCCTTGCGATTTCCCACAGGCTGTTTCCCGCAGGTCGTTTGCCAAATTTGCCCCACAAGGCCCCACAAGGCGTCAGGTGCCAAGAACGCGCCTGCCATAGTCGCGCAAGGCCCCGTCCGGCCCGACATAGCGATAAAGCGTTACGCGCTGAATGCCCAGTTCGGCGCACAGTTCAGCCACCGATGTGTCGCGTTGCGCCATGGCCGCTTGTGCCAGCCGGACCTGTGCCTTGGTCAGGGCAAATTTTCGCCCCCCCGTGCGGCCCCGGGCCCGGGCTGCCGCCAGACCCGCCATCGTGCGTTCCCGGATCAGATCGCGTTCGAACTCGGCCAGGGTTGCGAAGATGCCGAAGATCATCCGTCCGGCGGGGGTGGTGGTGTCGATCTCTGCCCCCTGCCCCGTCAGCACGCGCAACCCGATGCCCCGGTCGGACAGATCGCGCACCGTGTTGACAAGATGCGTCAGCGTCCGCCCCAGCCGGTCCAGTTTCCAGACCACCAGCACATCACCGTCCCGCAGGGCGCGCAGGCAAGCCTCCAGCCCCGGGCGGTCATCGCGGGCCCCCGAGGCGCGGTCTTCATAAAGCCGTTCGGGCAGCACGCCGGCCTTGTGCAGCGCATCGCGCTGCAGATCAAGAGACTGCGATCCATCCGCCTTCGAGATGCGGGCATAGCCAATCAGCATGTATCACAAACGTTCGTTTGAGGGGGCGTGGGTCCGATGGGTGTGTCTCGCCTCAAAAGTGTATCTTAATACGTATCTTAATGAAAGTATCATAAACACGTGTGATTCATGAAAAGACACCTGCGCAGGGCCTGCCTAACCCCCGGTTTCAGAGCGGGGCCGGCGCAGGCGGCGGATCATGCCAAGGAAGTTTTCCAGATTGCGGCGTGCCGTGTTCTGCCGGGCGGCCTGCCAGATCTGCAACCCGTCATAGCGCGGCACCGGGCGGGCGAACAGGCGCAGCGCCGCCAGCCTGGCCAGCAGGGCCCGGCGGCGTTCGCGCTGGCCGGGCTGGATGGCGGCAAGCGTGCCCACATCGAAGGGTGCTGTGTGCAGGCGACCTGCCGCTGTTGCATCCGCCAGGATCTGCGCCCCAAGCGGGGTGCGCGCCACGATCAGGCTGATGCCATCGGCCTCGGCAAACACCGGATAACCCCGGGCATCGCTTTCCCAGGCATCGGCGCAGACCAGATCGGCAGCAACGCCGGTGCCGTCGGCGCAGATCTTGCAGCGCGCCTGCACGTGGCGCGACAGGATCTTGCCCCAGCTGTCATGATAGCTCATCTGGCGCTGGCTGCCGTCGTGCAAGACCGCCGTCGCCTGACCGGGCCAGCCGTTGCCGCGAAACCGAAAGCTGTCGGTCGCAGCCAGATCGGTTTGCAGCGCCGCCAGCACCGCCCGCCCCCCGGCATGCGACGGCACCCCGGCGCAGAAGAACGACAGGATCACCGGAAAGGCCGCCGCCACCGCCGGATCGCGCAGCGCCATCGCCCGCAGGGCGGCCGCGTCGCAGGGTTTTCCGACAAAGGCGTGGCGGCGACCGGTGGCCTGATGCGAGGCCAGACAGGCCGGCAGATCGGCCAGCGGGGCCGAGGGTGCATAGCGCGACCCCGCAGCCGCCAGAACGCCTGCAAGGTCCGTGCTGATCACGGCGGCATTGCCGATGGCAAAGGCCGGATCCGCCGCCGTCTGCACCACCGCCTCGACCCGGCCGGTGTCCAGCAGATGCACCAGCAGCATCGACAGCGCCCCGCCCGACGATCCGGCAAACCGGAACGCCGCATCGCTGGCCCAGCCGGTCTGCATGCTGACATAAGGCCCCCACAGGGGATCGTCGGTGCGCCCGTCCGCCGCCACGCTTTGCCCCAGGCCCGGGCAGACGCGGGCGATGGCGTCATCTTCGGCGGCGCTCAGCGGGGCCGACTGCTGCGGGCGCAGAAAGCCCGCCCCTTGCACGGTCATGCGGACCTTGCCGGGGACCAGTGCTGCGCAAGCGCCACAGCCGGCGCAAAGATCCCCCTTCGCCACGCGCGCAAGGCTGGGTGCGGCAGGCACGGCAAGTCGCTGTTCGGTGTCTGGCATCGGAACCTTGCGTCCTTTGTGTTGTGCGTCCTGTGGCATCCAGTACCAAGCAAACCGGATGTGCCTTGTCGGCAGGCTTTTGACAAGCTGTGCCGACAGCCAGACGCGCAAGCTCCCTGCCCCAGAATTATTCCGTGGGATTACCTGGCTGCGTTGCGGTATCATCTTCCAAACTTTGGGCAGTGCTGTGCAACATGACGACGTATCTTGATAAGGTTACATTCGGGCGTGACAACAATTTCAACCTGATCCGCGCCGCAGCCGCCACGGCCGTGCTGGTGTCGCATGCCTATCCGATTGCGCTTGGGCCCAAGGCCGAAGAGCCGCTGGAAACCGTCTTTGGTCATTCGCTGGGCGCCATGGCGGTGTTCGTGTTCTTCGTGCTGTCGGGCTATCTGATCTCGGCCAGTTTCGAAAGGTCTGGGTCAAGCCTTGCCTTCTGGCAGGCGCGCGTGCTGCGGCTGGCCCCCTGTCTGGTTGTCTCGTTGCTGCTGGTGGGGCTGGTCATGGGGCCGCTGGTCAGCAGCCTGCCGGTGGCGGCCTATCTGGGCCACCCCGAGACCTGGACCTTTCTGCTGCGCAACCTGACGCTGGCCTTTCCGCAATATGAACTGCCGGGCGTCTTCGACACCAACCCCTACCGCACGGTCGAAGGGTCGATCTGGACGCTGTTTCACGAGGTGGCCTGTTACGGGATGGTGTTTGTCCTTGGGCTTGTGGGGGCTTTGCGCAAACCCTGGCTGATGGGGGTGCTTGTTGTGGCCTATGCGCTGGTCTGGGCGATCACGCTGGCGCTGCCGATCACGCTGCCGATCAAGATCGCGCAATTCCGCATGATGTCGTTTCCCTTCGTGGTGGGCATGGTGTTTTACGTCTGGCGGGCGTGGTTGCCCCTGTCGGTCTGGATCGTGGCGGTGCTGGCGGTGCTGACATGGCTGACACAAGGCACGGGGGCCGCGACAGCGGTGCTTGTGGTGACCCTTGGCTATGCGACCTTCTGGTGCGCCCATGTGCCCGGCGGCTGGCTGCGGGGGTATAACCGGCTGGGCGATTACTCCTACGGGCTTTATCTTTATGCCTTTCCGCTGCAGGGGCTGGTGGTCTGGCTTTGGGGGCCGATGGACCCGGGGCTGAACATCGCGCTGGCGCTGCCGCTGACGCTGTTGGTGTCGGTGCTGTCGTGGCACCTGATCGAGGCGCCGGCCCTGGCCTTGCGCAAGGCGCGTCCCCGGATGGCGCAGGCGGGCCTTGCGCAATGATGATCGCAGGTGCCCTTACCGCCCCCTGCGCCGCATCTCGCCCCAGCCCCGTTCGCGCAACTCGCGGCTGACGGCAACGATGGCCACGAGCAGCACCAGAATGGCGCCATGCCGCAGGTCGAACGCGGTCACCGGGGGCACAAGCGCGATCCAGCCCGCGATCAGCATCAGCGCAAACACCAGCGCATAGGGCACCCCCAGCCGGTCCAGCCGCGCCAGACCCAGCCAGCGGTACAAGAGTTGCGTGGCGACCAGAAACGAGACCGCCTCGGCCCCGGTCGAGATCATCACCACAGCCACCATGCCCCATCCGGCATTGGCAGCCCAGAAACACAGTGGCAGCGAGATCAGCCGCACGAAATTGGCGGTCATCGGCAGGCGGGTGCGCCCGGTGGACATCGCCACCGTGGTCGATCCTTCGCGGATCAGCCGCATCGAGAACATCAACGACAGCCAGAGCAGCACCGGCAGGCCCTCGGCATAGCGCGCACCATAGGCAAGGGTGAACACGAAGGGGCCGAACAGGGTAAAGATCGCCACCATCACCCCCCCTGCCATCACCATCGTCTGCATCACCACCACAAAGACCCCGCTCAGCGCCGGTCCGTCATCCTGCCTGCGCGCCAGCAGCGGCATGAAAAACAGCCGCGTGATGCGGGCCGCCATCAGCGACGGTGTCATCGCGAGCGTCAGGGCGGCGCTGAACAGGCCCAATTCATAAGGGCCGATCTGATTGCCGATCACCATGCGGTCACCCTGCATGATCACGAACAACAGCCCGCCGTTGATCAGCAGGGGCCAGCCGAAATCGAAGGCCCGCCGCACCACCGCCCAATCCCAGGTCAGCCGATACGGCACGGGTGACATCAGATGGCTGCCAAATGACGCAAGCCCCGCCACCATCAGGATCTGCACCAGCATCACCCGGTAATCCTCCAGCCACAACGCCAGCGGCCAGACGGCGCCAAAGGTCAGAACCGCCGTAACAAGCGAAACGATCGCCGTGGGGCCGAAGCTCATCTTGCGCTGATGCTGAACCATCCCGTTGTGGCTGAAGGCCCGCAACAGTGGCACCAAGGCCAGAAACCGGTAGGCCCAGGCCAGATCAGGGTGGCCAAAGAACCAGGCCATCGGCCAGGCGATGGCCAGCAAAATCATCGCATTGATTGCTCCGCGCACCACGGCCAGCCCTTGCAGGGCGGCGATCAGCGCCGGATCGTCGCCATCGCGGGCCTGCACCACCAGCCGGTCCAGCGACATGCTGGTCAAGAGATCCATCACCGACAGCATGACGATGAAGGTGGCCGCGATGCCGAAATCCTCGACACTGATCAGTCGTGCCACCAGGATGTTGCGGCCAAAGTTCAACAGCCCGATCAGGACGTTGCTTCCGGTCAGGATCAATCCGGCGCGCAGGATCATGGCATATCCTTTTGGTGTACGCCGCCGATCCGGCGGGTCAGAACGCTTTGGTAGAGCGTGATCATCCGTCGGGCCTTGGCAGGCCACAGCGCCTCGGTCTCGACCTTTGCGCGCGCGCCCTGGCCGAGCGCCAGGCGCAGCGCCGGATCGGTGGCCAGCCTGCGGATCTGCACGGCCAGGTCGCGGGGCAACTGGTCGGGCGTGGTCAGCGGCACCCGCAGGCCGCTTGTGTCATCCACGATATAGCCCGGGCCGCCATGATCGACCGTGATCACAGGCATCCCCCACCGCATCGCCTCGTAAAGCACCCCACCCATCGATTCGCGGAACGAGGGGAACAGCAGCGCATCGTGGCTTTCATACAAGGCTTCGATGGACCCCCGGGGCTGCTTGCCCAGAAAATCGACCCGGTCGGCCACGCCGCTCTCGGTGGCGATGCGCCGGGCATGGGCGATGTCATCGCCATCCCCCACCACGGTCAGACGCACGCCGGGCAGATCGGACACCAGCGCCAGCGCCTGCACCGCCTCGCGCAGGCCTTTGGTGCGCACCGCCCGCCCGACATGCAGAAGCTGCAACTGGCCGGGCACCACATCGCGGTTGATCGCCGGGGGAAGATCATCCACCCCGATGCCCAGAAACGGCTCGAAACGGCCAAAATCCAGGTCTGCCAGCACATCGGCCATGTAAGGGGCCACACCCATCACCAGATCGGCCCCGGCAAAGCCCCGCCGCAGCCAGGGGTCATGCCGGAACCGCTGCGCATCCAGATCGCGCAGCCGGGTGAACCAGCGCTCGGCTCCGGGCGCGCGAAACGCCTGTGGCATCGGGATGGCGCCACCCACCGGGCCGATGATGTAGGGCAACCCCAGCCCTGCCAGCGGCGAGGCATAGCGCGGCGCGCGCGGCAACATCTGGTGCACAAGGTCGATGCGCCGCCCTGCGGCGATCTCGGCGCGCAGCCAGCGGCGCACCTTGGCATAGAACGGCGGTATGGCGGGTTTCAGCATCGCGTTGAACCGCTCGAACCGCAAAAGCCAGGCGGGCTCGGGCCAGGCCACCACCGGCAGATCGGGTAATTGCTCGGCGGCAGGCACCCGGCCGGGGCGTTGCAGCACCAGCACGGTCAACCGCACGGCCCCGGTATCGGCCATCGCACGGATCAGCCGGAACGAGGTGCCCGTTTCGCCCACATCGTCGCGGTCAAGGTTGGGTGCGATCACCACGACATGCGGTTGTTCCGGCCCGCCCGCAGTCACGCAGTGCCCCCCCGCCAGATCACACCCAGTTCCGCCACGACACTGCGGAAATGCCGCGCCCGCGCCCGGGCAGCTTCTCCACCACCCACAAGACTGCGCACCGACCAGAACACCGCCCGCGAGATGTTGAAAAGGGCCGCAAACATCCAGGCCACCATGGCCGCAGCCGTGCCACCATGTTTGCGGTGCAGCCGCACCTTGGACCCGGCCAGCATCACGTCCCGCTTGTGATTGAGCTTTTTCGCCGAAACAGAGCCGTAATGCGTGAAGGTTCCCAAAGGCGAGAACATCAGAACCCAGCCTGCATCCCGCATCCGGCGGCACCAGTCGGTCTCTTCGCCGAAAAAGAAGAAATCCTCGTCCAGCGGGCCCACACCCTCGAGTACGGCGCGGCGCAGCATCAGATAGCACCCCGAGATCACCTCGACCTCGCGCTCGGTGTCGCGGGCCCAGTCGGTCATCATGTAGCGCCCGAACACCCGGGGCCATTTCAGCTTCCACAACCCCGAGGCCAGCAGAAACTGGTTGATCAGCGAGGGGTACTGGTGACAGGTCATCTGCGTGCTGCCATCGGCGTTCAGCGCCTTGATGCCAAGCGCGCCCACCGCAGGATGGCTGTCGAGCCAGGCGACGGATGCGGACAGCGCATCGCCATGCACCAGCGTATCCGAGTTCAAAAGCAGGATGTGCCGCCCGGTCGCAATGGCAAAGCCCTGGTTGTTGGCGGCGGCAAAACCCCGGTTGGTGGCATTGCGGATCAGCGCCACAGCCGGAAAATCGGCGGTCACCATATCTGCCGACCCGTCAGCCGAGGCGTTGTCGATCAGGATGACCTGCGCGGTGATGCGCCCCGCGTCGGGCCCTGCCAGGGCGTCCTGGACGCTTTGCAGACATTCGCGTGTCATCTGCCGCGTGTTCCAGTTCACGATAACAACCGAAAGATCCGGATCGGACGACGTATCGGATGCAGGGGGAAGGTCTGAACTGGGCATGTCCCGTCCTCAAAATCCGGCCGTGGCGCGGGATGGCCTTGCCGTCAGTTCCCGTGACCCATGGCCTGTGCAGGCCGTGGTTTGCAGACCGTGAAAAGCCCCCGGATTTCACCCGTGTTTCCATACCCGGCTTTGGGGGTGCATGGCAAGCGACGCTCTGTTGCAGTGCAGCATTCCGGGTGGACCCCTTGCCATCCTGCTCGGTATATATGCAGTCTGCGCCCCGCAAGCCATGGCATCGCGGCAGGGTTTGCGGCTATCTTGCCGCCATTATCCGGTGGGTTTACAGCAGTCCGGGGCATGTGCGGCGCGCAGGATCAGCGATAAGGTATTCAGGTGCAGAAGACAGATTCGACCCCGACAGGCTTGGCTATCGCAGATGCGCTGCGGTTTGATGTCGTCATCGCCACGCGCAACCGCCCCGAGGCGCTGGCGCTGTCGATCCCGCTGATCCTGAGCCAGAGCCGCCTGCCCGAAAAGCTGATCGTGATCGACAGTTCCGACGATCACGCCCCGGTTGCCGCCGCGGTGGCAAAGGCGGTGGCAAAGGCGGCGCAGGGCTTTGCCGGCCAGGTGATCGTGGAGCATTCGGAAAAGGGCCTGACCCGGCAGCGCAACGCCGGACTGCGCCATGTCACGGCGGATGTGGTGATCTTTCCCGACGACGATTCGCTGATGTTTCCGGGCACGTCCGAGGCGATGATGGCGGCCTATGAACGGGACCCCGAAAAACGCATTGCCGGGGTCTGTTCCGCCGAAAGTCCGACCCCGCCACCCGGCGTGCTGCCCGAAACCGCCTATTCGATGACCGGCGCCCAGAAACGCGAACAGCGCTTTGCCCATCTGCGCAACCGGATCGAGCGCTACTGGAGCGACCTGAACCCGTTCATCTACATGGGCCGCCAGTTGATGGACCGCGCCCCCGCCTTTGACTGGCTGGCCGAGGACGACTGCGTGCTGGTGGAATGGATGACCGGGTTCCGGATGTCGTTTCGCAGCGAATACATCAAGGCGGTGGGGTTCGAGCCGTCCTTCACCGGCTACAGCCGGTCCGAAGATGTGGATGCCTGTTTCGGGGTCGCGAAATTTGGCAGTTTCGTGGGCGCGCGCCGCGGCAAGATCTATCATCACAAATTTCCTACGCGCCGCGATACCGGCTATGCGATGGGTGTGACATCGATCACCAGTCGCGCCTATGTCGTGGCCAAACATGTGGTGGGCTGCGGCTTTACCCCCAGACAAACCAGAACGGCACAGGCCAAGTTGCGGGCCTATTCGCGGTTCAAGATCCTTGGCCTGGCCTTGCGTGCCCATCAGCGGTTCAACCGCGACCAGTTGCGCGGTGCCCTTGCTGCCTGGCGCAGGCTGGATGATCTGATGCGTGTCCCGGTGGCGGAATTGCCCGAACGCTA
Organism: Paracoccaceae bacterium; assembly: GCA_031400505.1. GTDB lineage: Bacteria > Pseudomonadota > Alphaproteobacteria > Rhodobacterales > Rhodobacteraceae > JAIYDJ01. The sequence continues at coordinate 41,846 of JANNPZ010000037.1, forward strand.
TGCGGCCCTGCGGGCGAAACTAGGTCTCAGCTAGACGGATCGGGATTGCGCGGCTGGCGGGGGGTAAAGCGAGAAAACCGCGGGGCCTCTGCCGCGTTGCGGGCCACGGCGGGGGCTGAAATCTCGTTGCGGGCAACGCGGTTGTCCACCCGTTCGGGTGTGGTGCGCACCACCTGCGCGGGAAGGATCCGGCGCATTTCAGCCCCCTTGCGGGTGATCTTGCCGGGCCGCTCTTGCCCGGGCGCCTCTGGCATCCTGGCGGTCGTGGGCGCGCCCGTATGCGGACTTGCAGCCTTCGGATTTGCGGCTTGGGCATAAAGCATCCAGATGCCCGATCCGAAGATGAAGAAGACAAAGGAATAGACCGTGTGCCAGATATGGACCGTGATCAGCACAAAGGTGATGCCCACCATGCAGAACATCCAGGCCCGGCGCAGGTTCAACATCAATGGATCGCCCGAAAAATCGCGCCGCCCCATCTTCCACAGCGTCAGCAGATACCCCGCAGCAATGGCCAGAAAGCCGGGGATGCCATAGCGCACGGCCATCACCAGCCAGAAATTGTCCATGCTGCCCGAGACCATGTAGCGGGGACGGACCCAGTCGTTCAGCCCAAGGCCTACGAACGGATTTGCCCAGACGTTCACCATGCCCCATTCAAAAATGATGCTGCGCCAATAGGCGGTATGGGCCGAAAACGTGGCATAGGTCATGAAGACCCGGATCGGGGATCGGGTCGATGCAATGTCGATGGCAATATAAAGCAGCACGAACAGCCCGAGCAGAATTTGCCATTTGCGATCATTATTCCGGAAGAGCCAGGCCCACAGGATCATGAAGATCTGCAAGAACAGCGCCAGCAGGGCACCGCTGGACAGCGCAAGAAAGGTACAGATACCCGCCGCGCCCGCAATGCCATAGCGTGCCACGGGGCTGAACACGCCTTTCATGCCGTTGAAGATCAGCGCGAAGGCGATCGAGAAGAACAGACCGGAATGGATCGGATGCGCGAAAACAGTTTGCGCGCGATCCATTCCAAGACGCTCTCCGCTGTTGACCGCCGCGACGGAGGAAACGCCCGGAAGGCGGTTGATCGCATCGATGATCATCGGTCGGCCGGTCTGGGTTTCCAGTAGGGCGAAGGGCAGCAGGAAAAACGCGATCACCGCCAGCCAGCGGATCAGGGCGATGAAATCCTCGCGGCTTCGGATATAGGCCCGTGCCAGCAGATAGCCGCCCAGAAACTCGATCCCCGTGGACCCCACATTGGTCACCACCTGTGCCGGGTTGTTGACCGCAAGCGCCAGCGTCACCCAGGCGATATGGGCCATGAACAGGATGTCGACAGCCAGGATGCGCCCGTATTTGCCACGAAAGAGGTTGATCATCAGCGGGATGATCATCACGATCAGCACCAGCCGCACCCCGTTCATCTTGAGCGGGCCCACCGAGAAGGTAACCGGCAGCACCACCGCCAGCAGATACAAGACCACCGGCAGGGCAAGCCTTGCCCGGGCCAGACCGACCCTTTCCAGCCCCGACTGCAGGGTGATGCCGATCTTTGCCAGACCGGAGACGGCCTTGCCCTGCCCTGCCCGAGCGTCGCGGGGGATGTTTTCGCTCAGCGCCAAGGCGTCATCATATCCTGTCTGATGTCCGCACCACGGTACGAACGAAATCCCCCGAGTGACAGTCTAGCTCAGACGGGGACCTCAGGCGAGGATTGTCTTTGCAACCTGCCGCTGCGGACCCGTCAGCCGCCGCCTGTGTTGGCCCGCAAGGTCAGATCGCCGAGTTCGCCATCGAAGGTCTTCTTCTTGAACGGGTTGCCAAAGCTCAGCCCCCACCGTCCGGCGGGACGCAGGGGACCGCTGGCCTTGCCGCGCGCCTGCACGCCGCCATCCACCGCGATCTCGACCTGCCCGGTTCCTGCACTGTAGCGCAGGGCGATATCGTGCCACGTGCCATCATGCAGCCGCAACGGGCCGGTGCGCACCTTGACTTCCTTCTTGCTGCCCGCGGTGGTCAGCCGCAGTTGCAGATCGCCGATCGCCCCCACCGCGACGATCAGGGTTTCGTGGATGCGCAGCACCTCGCCTGCCGGATCGGCATCGGTGGCGCGCAGCCGCAACCGCAGATCGAAGTCTTGCGCCCCGAAAAACCCCGCCAGCGCACCGGGGGCAAGGCTCGGCACCTCGGCGCCCTGCCCTAGCACGATCACCGCGCTGCCATCCGCCAGACGGCGGGTCGGGATCCCCGGGCGCGGCGTCGCCTCGCCGAAGGACCAGCTGGACAGCACCCCGGTGGCACTGTCGAAACTGACCACATCCGCGCCCTGCACCGCCACCCGGGACGTGCTTTGCGCCGTGCGGCCATCGCCGCCGCGCAGGGTCAGCGTTACGGTATAGGTGCCGGGTCTGGCAAAGCGGTGCGTGACCTCGCGTCCGCCGGCTGTCGCCCCGTCCCCGAAATCCCAGTCATAGGCGGCCCCCGTCATCGCCTGCCGCGGCCCCTGCGAAAGCTCCGCATCAAAGCGGAAGGCCTGCGCGCCCGCTGGCGCGGCGCGGATCAGGGCCACCGGAGCATCCGGTTCGGCGTCAAGCCGCAGACCTGCCGCCCCGATCCCGGTGCCATCCGCAGGCCCCCCCGGCAGATAGGCAAAGGAATTGAGCACGGTGCGGGCCCCGTTGCGCGCCGCCACGAAGACGGCATCGTAATATCCGGGCTTGGTCGGATAGCGGTCCTGGATCAGCAGGTTGCCCGCGACCTTCCAGTCGGGCCGCTTGTCGGGACCGACAATCTCGGCCACGATGTTCTTCGTGATGGTCACGTTGTCGGATTTCGGGGACACCCGGATCATCGGCACCCAGAGCATGCCCTTGTCCGGCCCGCCCGCCGCCGCCCGCTGCCGGATCAGCGTGTTGTTGCGGATGGTGACCCCGTCCGCCTCGCCCAGCGTGATGCCGTGCAGATGCGCGTTGATGATCACGTTGTCCTCGATGGTGATACGGCGATACAGCATCTCGGGGCCTGCCCGCCCACGGTCGACCTCTTCGTTGCGCATGAAGATCGACTGCGTGTACCAGCCGTCGCCCACGTTCAGCACATTGCCGCGGATCACGACATCGGTGCTGGGCCGTTTGGTGCCGTTGGTCCAGAACTGGATCATGTCGGCGTGATCCTTGGCATCCAGCGCCCGGTTGAAATCATGGATATGATTGCCCTCGACGCGCAGCTTGCGCACGGCGGCAAAGTTCATCCCGTCTGACCGCAAGGAATGCAGATCGTTGCCCAGGATGCGCACATCCTCGCATTCGTAGACGACCAGTGCGCGCGCCCAGGTGGTAATCTCGTTGCGCGCGATCTCGATGTCGGATGACCCCTGCACCCAGAGGCCATAGCTGGTGCCAAAGCCGTCTTTCGCGGGGGACTGTCCAGTGGCGACATCCCCGGAAAACAGCGACCCGGTGATCCCGATGTCGCGGCTGCCCCGGATCTCGAAGGGTCGGATCTTTTCGTCATCCCCCGGTGTGAACGTATAGTCGAACACCACATCTTCAAAGCGCAGATGGGCCACCTCGCGCAAGGTCAGTCCGGAAAACCGTGCCGGATCGGCCGGATCGGCCGAGCGCAGCGTGACGGGCTTGCCAGGCGTTGCCCTGGGCACATCCGAGGCGGTCAGCCGCAAGCCGCCATGATCCCCCGGTTCCAACAGCAGCACATCGCCACCCCTGGCGCTCTTCAGGGCTTGGCGCAGGTCGCCGGCCTTGACAGCCTGGGTTCCGGTGTTGGGGCATGCGACCCCTGCACAGGCCTGGACGGGACCGGTTTCGATGACGCCAAACCACAGGGCGAACAGCGCGGCAGCTGTCAGGGCAAGGTATCTCACAAGCGGCCAGGGCAGCATGGGTCGTTCCCTTTTCGTCTTTTCCCTGCCCCGGACCCTTGGCCACATGACCCGATCAGGTGCCGTGCACCAAGGAGCGGAGCGAAAAGCACAGTACTTTTTCATCATAACGCAATTTCCCCGGGGTCGACACCCGGCTTGCGATCCCTTTTTCCGGCCCTCTTTTCCCGGGCACGCGACATCCCCGCAGTGTTTAACAGACGCTTTGTGCGGCGCGCGCAGCAAGGGGCGCGGGCCGCAACGGCCGTGGGGCCTGTGGTATACACCCGATGGCGCCTGCAGCCCCACCCGCATCGGCCCACCCACATCGGCCCCCCGAAGGAGATTGCGCCCATGCCTTGCCCGCCCAGAACCCTGCCCGCCGCGAGCCACCCATGCTGATGTTTGGTCTGAGCATAGGGCCGGTGGCCATAGACACGGTTCCGGCAGGTGGTGGCGTGGTAGCCCCGGTTTCAGTGCTGGCGGCCGTCAATGCCAACGGCTGGTCGGCGCGCCATGCCGACCCGGTAGCCCTGGCGGCGGCCACCGATCTGGGGCAGGTCACGGTGTTGCGGGCGGGCTTTGACGCCAGTGGCACGGCGCGCCAGTTCGAAGAGTCTTTGCAACTGACCAAACGGCTGCGCCAGCCCTTTCCCACACAGGCGACCCTGACGCCCGATCAAGTGGTGCTGTCAGACTTCATCTATGCCGGCGAGACGGTCACCGGGGCCACCAATGGCTCGACCCTGGCCGCGCCCGTGCCGGTCTGTCTGTGGATGACGCCGGATCTTGGCTGGACCACCGACGCCGGGGCAGTGACCCTGCGGCTGGCGGTGGCCCATGCCCATGCCCGCAACGGCCGCCCGGTGGCGGCGGTGCGGTTCATCGTCAGCGACGGGGTGAATACCCCTGTCGAACAGACGGTTTCGGCCATGTCGACCACGACCTATGCAAAGACCGGCCTGTCCGCGCCACATTTTGCCGCCAGCCTGAACCTGGCGGGCCTGAATGCGGGCCCGGTCACGGTGGATGCGATCATCTACCCCTGGGTGGGACAGGCATACCGGCTGTCGCTTGACGCCCCGGCCTACCCGAGTTTCACCACCACGACGATCAGGCTTCTGAACAAACCCGCAGCCTATGGGGTGGCCTATGCCTATGTGAACGCGGTCGGCGGCGGGACGCCGACCATATCCACCAACCCGACCACTGCCGCCGCCAACCCCTATAGCACGGTGGCCGCGGCCTCGACGGCCCTTGTCGCGTTCAACACCGCCACCTTCGGGCGGGCCAACATGTCGGGCGGCGTCATCCGGCTGACCCCGGCGGTACATGTGCTGACCAACTGGTCATCCCGGTCATCCGGCGATTTCGGGGTTGTCATCGAGGCGGCGGACCCGGCCGCCAAGGCCAGCACCATCCTGACGGATGCCGGTGTTGCAACCAACAACGTCACACCTTCCAGAACATGGTTCCGCAATCTGGTCATGCGACGCAGCGCCAACGGCAGCTTCATCTTTCTGGACAACAATGGTGGCACCGCCCAACAATGCGTCCTGGAGAACATCACCTTCGACGCCAACGGGACATCGGTTTACAACGCCTGGATTTATCGTCTGGGCCGGCTGATCCTGATCGAGTGCGATGGAGGCAACGTCGGCCAGACATCGTCGCAGGGTGTGGTGACGCATGGCGTGACGCTGCTGGGCACCAACGCAGCGCCGGGGTCGCAATGGGTCAACCATACGCTGTGCTGCCGGATGGCCGGGGCTTCGCCGCAACCCACGGCGGCCTGTTTCATCGGCTGGAATTTCCTGAGCAACAACAGCACCGCCAGCCCGGCGGTCAGCGGAGGCGGAGCGCTGGATTTCCGGGGCTTTGCCTTTGTCGGCAATGTTGTCGAAGGTCGGGCGGGCGGTCCGACGGCACTTGTCACATTGTTTGCCGACGGGGTGACGGGAAGCGCGCTCAATGCCGTGATGATGGACAACACGGTTCTCGGCGAGCGGTTGAACTTCCTCTACTCGGATGTCTCCGGGGCAACGGCCCTGAAACAGGGGGTGTTTCGCAACAACGTGGTGCAGCAGTACAATTGCAAGACGGATGTTTTTGCGGGGAACGGGGCAACCGGCAACTGGCCTGTGGCTTTTCAGGTCGGCTTTGCCAACAACGCCATGCTGCGCGGGGCAAATGACAGCAGCCAGACCCCCGGCACCGGGCAGTGGATCGGCGAGGTCCGCGCGCGGGGCACCGTGGTGGGCAGCAATGCCAGCCCGATCAACGCAGCCTTCGTCAACCCGCAATACTTTCAGGGAACCGCCACCCCCGGCGAGGGCGATTATACCCCGGGCCCTGCCACCGCCCTGCCCTTCCTGACCGCAAGTGACACAACGCAGCCTTTCGACCTGCTGGGCCGGGCGGTTCCCGCCAACGGCAGCGCCGTGGCAGGCGCCGTGCAGATGGTCTGACCGGGCATTGCGCGCTTGACACCCCGTTGGGGTGTCAAAGGGCAGGCGTCTCGAAGATGTGGGCCTGAAAGATATGGCCCCGCCGCTCCAGCTGGCGCAACTGGCGGGCATTCAGACCGTAGGACGCCCGGCACAGCCAGCGCGGCGCAGTCTTCCCCAGCCGCATCGCCCATTTGAACAGATGGATCTGCACCCGCCGTCGCCAGGACCGCTCACGCATCGCTGCGCGGTCATAGTTCAGCAACGGGCGGCGGAATTTCTCGTACCAGCGCGCATAGCTGATCGCATCGAAATGCGCGAGTTCCACGACCGCAAGATCGGGATGAATCTGGGCGGCCGGGACACTGATGCGCTTGCCGTCACGATAGGCGAAATGCTGGTGGATCAGATCGAACCGCGCGCCACGCCGGACGAACTGTTTGCCCAAGGCATGGCCCAGCAGACCACGCCGAAACAAGACACCCATCGGCCCGTAGACAATGTATTTGTCAAACCGGCCCTGCAATCCAGGCCGCCGGAACCAACTGGATCCAAAGGGGACATCGATGCTTTCGCCCGGACCCCAGACAGCCTCGGCGGGGGGGATTACCACAGAATCAACCCCGATAGGGATCCGGTCCAGAAAGCCCGCCACCGGCATCCGGTCGATCACAAATTCATCGGCATCACAGACCAGCAACCAGTCGCTGGGATTGCGCGCATGGCCGACGGCAAAGGCGGCGCGCTGGCGGTGCTCCAGATGCTCGGGGACCTTGCCGGCTTCGCGCAGCCAGAACGCGTCGTCACAAGACAGCAATTCGGCACCCTGTGCGGCAAGAACCGCAGGCGTGACCCCATCCGCCGCAAGGTCATCAAGGCCACCATCATAGAGAATGAAAATCCTTTCTGCGCCAAGCTTCTGATAATAATCGACAAAGCGCCGGATGATGCTGGCCTCTTCCTTCATCAGGGATACAACCGAAAAACTTGCCATTGTGCTGCTGCTCCTGTGCGTCTTGCTGCCGACCCGCATGAAACACCATTTTCCGCCCAAACGCACGGCTCCACGGCGCACCGGTGGCAACGATTGGCAAACCACCGGAGCCGTGCCTCGACAGCCCGGACCCGGACTGGTAAAGGAAGCGAAAATTCTGGTGCATGAAAGCAGATCGCATGTCTTCTTCCAGCCCCACCGCCCACCATCCGGTCCCTGCAGTGTCGGTGGTGATCGCCGTGCACAACGGGATACCCTATGTCGAACAGGCGCTGCATTCGTTGATGCAGCAGACCTTGCGCGAGATCGAAATCATTGTCGTCGATGATGCATCAACCGATGCCACTCCCCAAGTGCTGGCCCGTCTGGCCGCCGAGGATCCCAGACTGCGGATTGCGACCCTGGCGCAGAATGTCGGCCTGACGGGCGCCCTGAACCATGGGCTTGACCTGGCCCGGGCACCCTATGTCGCCCGCCTCGATGCGGATGACATCTCTGAACCGCCGCGGCTTGAAATCCAGAAGGCCTATCTGGACCGGCACCCCGGTGTGGCGCTTTTGGGCACGAGTCTAAGCCGGATGGATGCGCAAGGCCGTTACTTTCTGGCCCGCAGCCGGCCGATGAACAGCTTCACCAGCCGTTGGGTGGCCCGGTTTCAATCACCGATCAAGCATCCGACCTTCATGTTCCGCAGGCTGGGCCCCGATGGGCAACCGTTTCTCTATGACCCCGCCGTGCCCATCGGGCAGGATTACGAAATCGCCTCGCGCCTGCTCGATGCGGGGGATGTGGTCTGCCTGCCAGATGTCCTGGTGCGATACCGCGATCATCAGGGCTCGATCAGCTCCACCCGCAATGCCGAGCAGCGCGCGCTTGGCCGGCGCATTGCCACGCTCGTGCAATCAAAGACCCTGCCCGCCGATCTGGCGCGCGCGATGCAGGTTTTTCAGGATCTCTACTACGGCCAGGACAAGGCCACGCCCGCCCGCGCCCGCGCACTTTGTTCGGCATTTCGGCACATGATCGCCCATGACATGACCACAGCCCCTCATATGCGCGCCTGGATGTACCGCCAGTCTGCGGCGCTGATCCATGTCGCCCTGCAGCGCGCCGGGATGTCGCAGGCGCAGATCCTGCGGGTCTTTCTGGGGCCGGGGCGCGCCTTTGCCGTGCCGCGCCTCATTCGCATGCTGGAAAACCGCGACCAGCTGCCCCGATGGCTGCAGGCCGGACTCGATCCTTGACGGACTCGATCCCTGTGGGACTTTAGCGCGCCTGCAAGGCCATCCGGGGCAGAGCCGCATGCAGGGCGATGTCCTGGGCATAAAAGCGCGCGACAAAGGCAGCCACGCCGGCACGCTCGGCCTCGGTCAGATCAAAGCCCTGATCGCCGGTCTTCGGCCCGCCGGGGGAGGCAGCAAAGCGGCGGCGCAGCAGGGATTTCAGCGCCCCAGCCCCCGGCAGACGGCGCAGCACACGCGTGAGAAGCCGCTGCGAGGCGAGCCCCGCCAATGGCCCCGGCAGCGCCAGCGTCTCGCGCTGCTTGACCACACCGGTCTGCAGCGGCTCACCCACCCGCGCCTCGATCTGCGCGAAGAACCCCGCAATCGACGCCAGAGGCCAGACCTGCACCTGCAGCGGGTCTGGGGCCTGCCAGTAGATCGACTGCGGCCGGAAATGCGTCAGCTCGTAATCGGGCAGCACCGCCTCGGCCACCTCCAGCCGGTCAAGCCGCTCGATCATCCCGAACAGGGCGGCTTTGCGTTGCACGGGCGTGGCAAAGCGCGTGTCGATCCGGCCGTGATGCTTGGAATATTCCGCCATCGAGGAAAAGAACCGTGCCAGCGGGTCGCGGCTGAGGCTGAACAGCGCATAGCCCTGCACGTCGCGCCACAGGTCGGGATAGAAACCGGCAAACTCGGCAATCCCCAGATGCGCCCGATCGACGCGCACCCCTGTCTGTGCCGTGTCGATCCCCCAAAGCCCGAAGCCGATGTCGTTGAACCGTTCCAGCGATGTGCGCACCGACGTGCCACCGACTTTCGGGTTGTGAAAGAACACGAAGCGGTGTCGATGCGAGATGATCATGCCGCTGTCGTCCTTGGCTGAGAGGCGCTTGGCCCCTGCTCTTTTGGCATGAACCCTGTCCCGGGTGCCACCCCGTTCAGCCTCGTGTCCCGATCTGAGCCCAAAGAAAACACCAGACGGGGAATTTCCGCGTCTGGTGTCTGTATCTTCTGCGATAGCCCTGTGGTGGCCCCCCTGAACCCCCTGCCCCGGGCCGAAGCGTCAGCTTACCAGATTGGCATCCGGCACATGCACAGGCTCGTTGAGGAAATCAAAACTGTCGCTGACCTGGAAATCCGTTACATCCCCATCGAAATAGCGGTTCCAGGCTGTGCCGAGCGTCCAGCCCGCCTCACGTCCGCCCGCGCCGGTAAACTGGAAGTCCGTGCCGGTTTCATCCAGCACCAGTTTGTCATCAACAAAGATCTGCAGGCGATCCCCGTCCTGATCCAGCAAAACCGTTGCGTTGTGCAGATCGGTATCGTTCAGCCCCAGGTCCTTGACGGTAAAGCCCTTGAGCTCGCCACCTGCCGTGGCGACATGCACCGCCAACCCGTCCTCTTGCAGGGTCAGACCGACTTTCATGTGGTTCCAGACCAGGCGATCCGTGCTGCCATCCGCCTCGTCCCGGCTGAAATCGACCGAGAAGGCGATCTGATCGGACTGCTCGTACTGTGTAAGCCGCCCGACATTCACATAATCCTTGTCCCCATCCATGCGCAGCCTGGGTGTGCCGTCTTCCGTCACGACGGCTGCATTTTCCATCAGCATCTTGGACGTCACGGCGGCGATATTCAGCGTGTAGCCGTCAAGCACGGGGGCCTTTTGCGGGCTGCTTGGCTGATCGGCCACAGGATCGGTAACCACCGGATCAGGGGCGGGGGGCGCCTCTACGGGGTCGGACACGACCACCGGTGCAGGAACCGCAACCGGCGTGACGGTGGCACTGGCGGTGGCA
>JANNPZ010000044.1:0-24046 GCA_031400505.1 Paracoccaceae bacterium
GTTTTTCGACCGCTGCGGCTTCAGCCCCGGATTCGACACCGTGATCGTCTGCGCAGTGAAGTTCACATCGGAGTTCGGCATGATGGAGCCGAAGTCCGGCCGGCCGATCCCTTCCGAATAACTGGCGCGCGCCACCAAGCCAGCCGGCAGTTCATACTTGGCGTGAACGCCGGGAAAATAATTCCGATACTTCGCCCGGTTCTCCAGTTTTCCAGCATACTCCGCCGTCACGCGGCGCTGCGTTTCCTCCGGCGTGATCGGACCGACGAACGCCGCGCGCCGGGCGGTTTCCGCCGCGGTCAACGCACGCAGCGGACCCTCGCCCGACGTGCGCGTCTCCTCGCTGCGGAGCCCGCCGAGCAGCGTGAGACGCCGCAGCCGCATCTCGCCCATCACATAGGCGCCCGCCACCGTTTCCGACATCGAGCGCCGGTTCTGAAAATTCTGCGTGTAACGGTAGGTGAGATCCTCGGTCCAGTTGCCGGGCCGGTCGCGCACATCCTGCGCGACGGCGTACGGATCCGGAAACCGAAATCGTCGTCCAGCAGCACGATGCTGGCCGCCTCGCGTGCCACATCGGTGCCGCGCCCGCCCATCGCCACACCAATATGTGCGGCCTTGAGCGAGGGGGCGTCGTTCACCCCGTCGCCGGTCATCGCCACCACCGCACCCGCTGATTTTAACGCGGTGACGATGCGCAGTTTCTGTTCCGGCATGATCCTCGCGAAGATGGTGACATTCTTCACCGCCGTTGCCAGATCGGGGTCTGACAGGGCGGCAAGCTCGGGCCCCGTGATCACAAGATCACCTTGCAGACCGGCCTCGGTCGCAATGGCTTGCGCGGTGGCAGGATAGTCGCCGGTGATCATGATGACGCGGATGCCCGCGGACCGGCACTGCGCGACAGCATCCGGAACCGAGGCGCGCAGGGGGTCGGCAAGGCCGACAAGACCGAGAAAGCGGAAGGTGAATTCCTTCTGCGTGTCGGGCAGGGAGCCGGTGCGGGCGGCTTCGGCCACGCCCAGCACCCGCATACCCGCACCCGCCATCTGATTGACCTGCGCGGTCATTGCCTTGCATGCAGCGGGGTCCAGCCTGCACAGATCGGCCATCGCCTCGGGTGCGCCCTTGGCGGCGATCTGCCAGCCCGTGCCTGCCGCCTCCCAGACCTGCGACATCGCGAGAAGACCGGGCGACAGGGCATAGCTGTGCACCAGGTTTCGCCCGGCGCCGGGCAGGGTTTCGCCGTCCCGCAGATCAGATTTGGCCAGTGCGTGGAAGGCCTTTTCCATCGGATCGAAGGGTTCGGGGGCCGAGGCCATGACCCCCGCCGCCGCCAGTTCTCGGAACGCCCGCGGCAGGGGTGTGCCGATTCTGGCGGCCGTGCCATCTGGCAGGCGCAGTTCGGCAATGGTCATTCGGTTTTCGGTCAGGGTGCCGGTCTTGTCGGTGCAAAGCACGCTTGCCGCACCAAGGGTCTCGATCGCCGAGGCACGGCGCGTCAGGACGCGCACCTTCGATATCCGCCACGCCCCCATCGCCATGAACACGGCCAGCACCATCGGAAACTCCTCGGGCAGCATCGACATGCCGACCGCAATCCCGGCCAGCACCCCGTCCAGCCAGCCGCCGCGCATCAGGCCATAAAGCACCACCACCGCCACGCTGACCGCAGCACCCACTGAGGCAAAGACGATGACCAGCTTGCGCATCTGGCGTTGCAGATGCGGGGTTTCGGTCTCCAACTGCCCCAGCGAAGTGCCGATCTTGCCGATCTCGGACGCAGGCCCGGTCGCGGTCACCGTGGCAAGGGCGCTGCCGCGCACGATCAGGCTGCCGGAGTAGACCATCGGCTGATCCTCGCCGCCCGGTCGCCCCCCAGTGACTTCACCCACAGCCTTGCGCACCGGAACTGCCTCGCCGGTCAGCAGGGATTCGTCGGCGGAAAGGTCCTGCGCCTGCAGAAGCTGCGCATCCGCAGGCACCCGGTCGCCTTCCGACAGCACGATCAGATCGCCCCGCGCGACCTCTCGACCGGCGATCCGCAACCTTTGGCCGCCCCGGATCACCAGGGCGCGCGGGCTGGTCAGATCGCGCAGCGCCTCCAGCACGCGTTCGGTCCGGGCCTCTTGCACCACGGTGATGCCGACCGACAGGCAGGCGAAGGCCAGCAGGATCAGCGCCTCTTCCCGGTTGCCGAGCATCAGGTAGACAACGCCCCCTGCGAGAAGCAGCGCCAGCATCGGCTCGCGCAGCACCTCGAACACGATCCGAAGTGGTGACCGGCGCCGTGCGCGCGGCAGTTCATTGAACCCTTCGGCGGCAAGGCGGGCCGCTGCCTCGGCGGGGGCAAGGCCGGAGTTCGAGGTCATGGCGATTCCTGACATTGGGCTGTCTGCTGACCCTGTCACGGGCCAAGGATCGGCACCTTGACCTGTGTCAGCCTGCGTTCTGCTAACCTGCGTCAAGGCGCGACGCCTGGCCCTTCGCCATCCTGACCAAGTAACAACCCGAGGGTGCCCAGATGCAAGAAACCGAAAAGTCCGGGTTCCGCTTCCCGTCCGCCTTCACCATCCTGTTTGCGTTGATCGTGCTTGTCGCCGCGCTGACCTGGATCATCCCGGCGGGGCAATATGCCCGCGTGGCGTCCGAGGCGCTGGGCAAGGATGTGCCGGTTGCGGGCAGCTACGCAGCAACCGACGCGGCCCCGCAGGGCGTGTTCGATGTGCTTCTGGCCCCCATCGCCGGATTTTATGACCCGGTCGCCTACACGGCCAACGCCATCGACGTGTCGCTGTTCGTGCTGATCATCGGTGGTTTCATCGGCGTCGTTACCGCCACCGGGGCCATCGACGCAGGGATCAAGCGCGCCATGGTGCGGCTGAAGGGGCGCGAGGTCTGGATGATCCCGTTCCTGATGGCCCTCTTTGCCCTTGGTGGCACAACCTATGGCATGGCAGAGGAAACGCTGGCCTTCTACCTGATCCTCACGCCGGTGATGATCGCCGCCGGGTATGACGCGCTGGTGGCGGTGGCAGTAATCCTGCTGGGTGCGGGGATCGGGGTGCTTGGGTCGACCATCAACGCCTTTTCCACGGTCATCGCCTCGGATGCGGCGGGCGTGACCTTTGCCGAGGGGTTGTGGCTGCGGCTGGCAATCCTTGGGGTGTGCTGGGCTGTCACGGTGGCCTTCGTCATGCGCTACGCAGCACGGGTAAAGTCCGATCCGTCGAAATCGCTGGTCCATGACCGCAAGGCCACGAACGAGGCGCATTTTCTGAAGGACACCACTGCCGATGTGGTCTTTACCGGGTTGCAACAGGTGGTGCTGGTCCTGTTCGCACTGACCTTCGCGGTGATGATCTGGGGCGTCTCCTCGGGTGGATGGTGGATGGCCGAGATGAGCGCGCTGTTCCTCGCCGCCGCCATTGTCATCGGCATCGTGGCGCGACTGGGCGAGGGCAAGCTGGTTGAAAGCTTCGTGAATGGTGCCCGCGATCTTCTGGGCGTGGCGCTGATCATCGGCCTTGCACGCGGCATCGTGGTGGTGATGGACGCGGGCCACATCACCGACACCATCCTGCACGCAGCCGAGGTTTCCGTGGCGGGCTTGCCCAAAACCGCCTTCATCCTCGTGATCTACTGGATCGAGGTGGGGATGTCGTTTTTTGTCCCCTCCACATCCGGCCTAGCGGTTCTGTCGATGCCGATCCTGGCCCCTGTCGCGGATTTCGCAGGCGTGAAGCGTGAACTGGTCGTCACCGCCTTTGCCACCGCCAGCGGCATGGTCAACCTGATCACCCCCACCTCTGCCGTCGTGATGGGCGGCCTTGCCATCGGCCGGGTGCCCTATGAGCGGTGGTTGCGCTTCGTCTGGCCGCTGCTGGTGGTGCTGACGATCATCCTCATGGCCGCGCTTGCGCTGGCCGTCACATTCGGAGCCTCAACATGACCCTTACCTATGGCGTTCATTCCGAGGCCGGGCAATTGCGCCGCGTGCTGGCCCACAGGCCGGGGTCCGAAATGGCGCGGCTGACGCCAGCCAATGCCGAGAGCCTTCTGTTCGACGATGTGCTTTGGGTCAAGCAGGCCCGCATCGACCACATGGCCTTTGTCGATATCCTGCGTGAGCGGGGGGTGGAGGTGGTCCTGTTGCGTGAGATGCTGGAGGAGGTGCTGACCAACCCGGAAGCCCGCCGCTGGCTGCTTGAGAAGCGGATCAATGATGACTCGGTGGGCGTTGGTCTTTCGGCAGACCTTCTCGCCTGCCTCACCGAGATGCCCGCCAACGCGCTGACGCATATCCTGATCGGCGGCATGAGCCGCGCCGAACTGCCGATCCCGGCAGCGGGCGTTGTCGTGCCGATGCTGCGCGGCGAGGATTTCCTGCTGCCGCCGATGCCCAACACCATTTTTACCCGCGACAGTTCATGCTGGATCTATGGCGGCGTCACGTTGAACCCGATGTTCTGGCCCGCGCGGCGGCTGGAAACACTGAACCTGGCAGCGATCTACCGCTTCCATCCTGATTTCGCGGGTGCCAAGTTCCCGATCTGGTTCGGCGATCCGATGGTCGATCACGGGATGGCAACGTTGGAGGGCGGCGATGTAATGCCTATCGGCAATGGGGTGGTCCTAATCGGCATGGGCGAACGCACCACGCCGCAAGCTGTGGGGCAGGTGGCCAGCGCGCTCTTTGCCGGTGGCGGCGCCGAACGGGTCATCGCCTGCCAGTTTCCCCGCGCAAGGTCCTCGATGCACCTTGATACCGTCTTCACCTTCTGCGACCGCGATCTGGTGACGGTGTTTGCCGAGGTGACGGACGCGATCCAGACCTATTCGTTGCGCCCGGACGACAAGGGTGGGGTGACGGTCACGGCCGAAACCTTGCCGTTTCTTGATGTGGTCGCCGGTGCCCTGGGCATCCCCAAACTGCGCACTGTGCCGACTGGAGGCAATGCCTACGAAAGCCAGCGCGAACAGTGGGATGACGCCAACAACCTGTTGTGCATCAGCCCCGGCGTGGTCGTGGGCTACGAGCGCAACACCCATTCCAACACCCTGCTGCGCAAGGCGGGGGTCGAGGTCATCACCATCTCGGGCGCCGAGCTTGGGCGCGGGCGCGGTGGGTCGCATTGCATGACCTGCCCGCTGATCCGCGATGCAATTTGAAGGGACCACCCCATGCCGCAAAATCTGCACGGCCGCAGTTTTCTGAAACTGCTTGACTTCACCGGCGACGAGTTGCGCTTCCTCCTCCGCCTTGGTGCCAGCCTGAAAGAGGCGAAGGCCACGGGGACGGAACGCCAACTCCTGAAGGGCAAGACCATCGCGCTGATCTTCGAGAAGGACAGCACCCGCACCCGCAGCGCCTTTGAGGTCGCGGCCTTCGATCAGGGCGCGCATGTGACCTATCTCGGGCCGTCTGGCAGCCATATCGGCACCAAGGAGACGATGAAGGACACGGCGCGGGTTCTGGGCCGGTTCTATGACGCCATCGAGTATCGCGGGTTTGGACAGGCCGAGGCTGAAACCCTCGCGACCTTTGCGGGCGTGCCGGTCTACAACGGGCTGACTGCGGAGTTTCACCCGACGCAGGTGCTGGCCGATCTGATGACGATGCGGGAGAACACCCACAAGCATCTGTCAGACATCGCCTTTTGCTTTCTGGGTGACACCGGGGGCAACATGGGGTCATCGCTCATGGTGGGGGCGGCCCTGATCGGGATGGATATCCGGCTTTGCGGCCCTCAGGCGCTGTGGCCCGAAAAGGCGCTGGTTGACCAATGCCGCAAGCTGGCCGCAACCAGCGGCGCGCGGATCAACCTGACCGAAAAGCTGGCCGAAGGGGCCGAGGGCTGCGATTTCATCTACACCGACGTTTGGGTGTCGATGGGCGAGCCGGACAGCGTCTGGGCCAACCGGATCGCGCTCCTGTCGCCTTTTGCGGTTACGCAAAAGGTAATGGATCTGACCGGCAATCCCCATACCAAGTTCCTGCATTGCCTGCCCGCCTTTCACAACCGCGACACCACGACGGGCGAGAAGATCTTTCAGACCTACGGCATCGACTGCATGGAAGTGACCGAAGAGGTCTTTGAATCCCCCGCCTCCAAGGTCTTCGATCAGGCCGAAAACCGGCTGCATTCCATCAAGGCCGTGCTTGTCGCGACGATAGGGGCCTAGACCATGCGCATCGTGGTGGCCCTCGGCGGCAATGCCCTTTTGAAACGCGGCGAGCCAATGACGGCCGAGGCGCAGCACACCAATGTGCGCATCGCGGCGGCGGCACTGGCGGACCTGGCGCGTGATCATCAGATCATCGTGGCGCATGGCAATGGCCCGCAGGTGGGGCTGATGGCGCTGCATGCGGCTACCTTTGCGCCGGACAACCCGTGGCCGTTGGATGTGCTGGGGGCGGAAACCGAAGGCATGATCGGCTATCTGATCGAACAGGAACTGATGAACGCTCTCCCTGCGGGCACCGATTGCGCCACCTTGCTGACCCGGGTCGAGGTGGATCGTCGGGATCCAGCTTTTGATCAGCCCACCAAACCCATCGGCCCGGTCTACACCGCCGAGGAGGCGAAACTGGTGCGCGCCGAGCATCAATGGTCGATGGTTGCAGAGGCATCGGGCGGGTTGCGCCGCGTCGTGCCCTCACCTCTGCCGCTTGCCGTGTTGAACATCGCGCCCATCCGGTTGCTGGTCGAGGCAGGGGTTTGCGTGATCTGTGCCGGGGGCGGCGGGATTCCGGTGGTCAAGGACAAGGGTGGCAAGATGGAGGGCGTCGAGGCGGTGATCGACAAGGACCGCACGGCGGCCTTGCTCGCGCGCGCGCTGGAAGCGGATGTGCTGTTGATGCTGACCGATGTCGAGGCGGTCTTTCGCGATTGGGGCGGCCCGGATCAATCGGCCATCGGCCGCATCACCCCGGATGCACTGGATGCGATCAGCTTTGCCGCAGGTTCGATGGGGCCGAAGATCGCCGCTGCCTGCGAGTTCGTGCGGGCAGGCGGGACCATGGCCGGGATCGGTCGTCTGCAAGACGCCCGTGCGGTAGTCGAGGGGCGGGCCGGAACGCAGGTGCGGCTGGCGACAGCCCGTCAAGTCACGGATGAAAAAAAATCGCCGACGCAAGCAGGACACAAACCTGAAGCAGTGCCGGGCCTCTGAATACCAGCGATGGTCAGATACGACCTGCAGCATTCCTGTCCCCCTCCTTCCCGGGATTGCTGGCAGCAAGACTATCCCTGCCCGGTGCGCCAGCCTCCTCGTATGGCAGCACCGGGCAGATTTTTCCTTAAAGCAAAGGACGCGCCATGCCCCTGTCAATGACCGGCAAGATTGCCCTGATCACTGGCGCCGCTGGTGCCATCGGCGTTGCGACCGCAGCCCTGCTGTCCGAAAGGGGTGCCACCATCGCCGCGCTGGATCGGAAGGGCGCTGATTTCGCCGCACTGCATCAAGCCGTGCCTGACCCCAAGCGGCTTCTGACGCTCGAGGCAGATGTAACGGACGAAGCGTCTTTTGCTGCAGCCGTGGCGGCGACAGTCAAGGCGTTTGGCAAGATCGACATCTTTTTCAACAATGCCGGGATTGAAGGTGTGGGCGCCACGATCACCGACTACCCCCTCGATGCGTTCCGCAAGGTGATTGAGGTCAACGTGATCGGCGTTTTCCTTGGGCTGAAGCTGGTCATTCCCGTCATGGCCAAGGCGGCGCGGGGCAGCATCATCAATTCCTCCAGCGTGGCGGGCCTCGTCGGATCATCGGGCCTTTGTGCCTATGTGACCAGCAAGCATGCCGTTCTCGGCCTGACACGCGCGGCGGCGGTGGAATGGGGGGCCAAGGGCCTGCGCGTGAACTGCGTCAATCCCGGCCCGATTGAAAGCCGCATGATGGCCGCCATCGAAAAAGGCCTGAGCCCAGATGCTGCGGCGGCGGTGCATCAGGGGATTGCCGACGCGATCCCGATGAAACGCTTCGGCACGCCCGTAAAAGTGGCTGGCGTGGTGGCGTTTCTAGCTTCAGATGACGCAGGCTATGTGAATGGCGCGGCCTATCCTGTGGATGGCGGCATGACCGCCGCCAGATCGGGTGATCAATCCTGCCTGGCCGCGACCGTGACCGCATTCGTCAGGAACAGGACCAGGGCCTCGATGGTATCGCGGATTGCGGCTTGATCGTCGGCCTCGGCGGTTTTCTGGATCATCGCTCCGAACGAAGAAATCTCCGGAAAGCCGAAAGACGTGCCGGACCCGGCCATGTTGTGGCCAAGCGTCGCAACGGTCTCAAAGTCGGGCTGGTCCAGCGCCGTCAGCATTCTTGCGACGTTTTCGCGGCAGTTCGCCAGAAACCGGGGGGCTCGCGTTGCGATCCTGTCGGCTGCGGTTTCTTTATTTGGCTGCAACAGCAAGGTGTTGGATGCAAGTGCGGTCCCGGCGCAGTGTTCCCGGATCGCCTGCAAAAGGACCGTCTGCCGGATCGGTTTGGTCAGAAAGGCCGTGCAGCCGGCGGCAAGGCACATTTCCCTGTCGCCCTTCAAGGCCGAGGCCGTCAGCGCGATGATCGGGATCGGAGGGCAGCCGTTCATCTCTTCCCAGGCACGGATGCTGCGGGTGGCGGCAAGGCCATCCATTACCGGCATCTGCCGATCCATCAAGACCAGATCATAGTTCCCGGTGCGGAACATTTCGCAGGCCACGGCGCCGTTCTCGGCGATGTCAACCGTGTAGGGGGTCGCCTCCAGATAGGCCAAGGTGATGATGCAATTGTCAGGTGAATCCTCGGTCAGCAAGATGCGCAGCGGGGCCAGCGGCAGGTCAGAATTGGCCCCCACAGCAACGGCAGCAGTGGAGGGGGTCAAGGTGTCCAACTCCAGAGGCACTGAAAAACTGAAGGTGCTGCCCTGCTCAAGGCGGCTTTCAGCCCAGATGCGCCCGCCCATAAGCTCAACCAACCGCTTGGAGATGGTAAGGCCAAGTCCGGACCCGCCAAAGCGCCTTGTGGTGGAACTGTCAGCCTGGGTGAACCGCTCGAACACCCGTGGCAGTTTGTCGCCCGCGATGCCGATTCCGGTATCCTGAACCGAAAAGCGCAGTGATGTGGGGGAGAGCAGATCGCGGTCAGGTTCGATCCGCAAAGCGATGGCCCCGGATGAGGTGAATTTGATCGCATTGCCCAACAGGTTCATCATCACCTGCCGCAGCCGCGTCGGGTCACCGATGACTCGGTTCGGCACATCGGCGGCAATCTCGCAGGTCAGGACCAGCCCCTTTTCCTGTGCCCGCGCGCCCACCATTTCCATCACGATTTCCGTCTGTTCGATCAACTCGAAGCTCGTGCGTTCCAATTCCAGCTGCGAAGCCTCGACCTTGGACAGATCGAGGATGTCGTTGATCAGGTTCAGAAGATTGTCGCCCGCCCGCCGGAAGATTTTCACGTACTTTTCCTGCTGCTCCGACAGCTTGGTTTGCGCCAGGAGGTCGGCAATGCCCATGATCGCGTTCATCGGCGTGCGGATCTCATGGCTCATCGAGGCCAGAAAGTCCGATTTGGTCTGACTGGCACTTTCGGCGACGGCGCGGGCCTCGTTCAACTCCAGTTCCACCCGTTTACGCTCCGTCACATCGCGGGCGGCGGCAAAGACGCCTTGCAGCGTGCGGTTGCGGTCATAGAATGTGGTGGCGTTGTAAGACACGACGGTCTGCTTGCCGTCGCGCGCACGGGCCGTCAGTTCATAGTCCGTCACGGATTTCTCGCTGAGCACTCGCTTGATGCCAGCTTCGGCGCGGTCGGGGTCGGTAAAGCAATCCTTGAACGGGGCGCCGATCAGCTCGTCCCGGGTTGATCCGGTCAGGGCCTCCATCTGCTTGTTCACGTCGGTGATGATGCCGTAGGGGTCGGTGGTCATCAGGGCGTCGATGTTGGATTCGATCAGGCTGCGGGTGTAGAACTGCTGGTCGCGCAGGCGTTGGTCGGATTTCTTCTGCTCTTCCTCGACCACCTTGCGCGCGGTGTTGTCGGTGCCGATCAAGAGATAACCGATGATCACATCCAGTGCATCGCGCAGGGCCGTCACCGAGACCACGGCCGGAAACCGGCTGCCGTCCTTGCGGATGTAGGTCAGCTCATAGATATCCTCGATCCCGCGCGAGGCTTTGAAGACCAGCGCCTCAAAACCCGGCGTGATCGCGGTGGAAAGCTCGGCGCTCAGCGACTTTGCCCGCACGATCAACTCTTGCGGGTCCGAGATGTCGGCGGGTGTGATCTTGTTCATCACCTCTGCCGCCGTGTAGCCCAGCATCCGTTCAGCGCCCACGTTGAAGATCTGGATGACGCCTTTGGCATCGGTGGCAATGCTGGAAAAGTTGGCGGAATTGAAGATCGCGCGCTGCAGGGCACCGGCCTTCAACTGGTCATCTTGTGACAGGGTGCCATCAAGAGGACGTGGATCGATCGGGGGTACGCCTATGACGGTGGGCATGTTGCGGATCCTTGATGGGAAAGCAGGTCTCGTCAGACCGTCGGGCCCTGCACGGGTGCGGCCTGAAGCGCCATGGCAAGGGCCGCCTGAAGCTGCCGTTCGTCATAGGGTTTTTGCAGGAAATGCGACCCTTCCAGTACCAGGCCAGTGGACGGATCGGCGTGTTTTCCACCGCTTGCGTAAAGCACCCGAAGGTCGGCGCGCAGGGCTGATGCCTGCTGTGCCAACTCATATCCGCCGAGATGGCGGTCTTTCAGGCGAATGTCGGTAAACAGCACATGCACGGGCATGCCCGCATGAAAGAGCGCCATCGCCTGATCCACGTCATGTGCCGAATGCACCAGATGGTTCAGCTCCTGCAGTATGAACACGGCCTCCATGTTGATGAAAACATCGTCCTCAACGATCAATACCGTGGCCATGACATTCCTTTTTCGACCAAGACCTGCGCCGATGGCCGATCGACCCATCAGCAGGGCAATCGGTCCTTCGCACTACCGAAACGCCCGAACGCGGAAATGGTTCCGGTGTTTTCGGAATTTCTTTCCGGTTCAGAACCTTGTTCTGGCCGCTGCGCGACGGACCAGAAACTGATCAGCATCAGGTTTCCTGGAACCAGATCGGCTGCTCGCGCATTGGCTTTGTGGAAGTCGACCACACAATCATCAGGACAGGGGACCGGAATGATCAGCCATCATAGCCCACTCGCACGCAAACTCGGCAGCTTCATTGCGCTGTCCGCGCCCGAACAGAACGTGCTCGACGTACTGCATGGACGGCGCAAGTCCTATGCGGCGGCGCGTGATATGGTGCATCAAGGTCAGCCCGATCAACCGGCCTATGTCCTCGCAGAAGGCTGGGCATGTTCGTACCAGCTGTTGGCAAGCGGTGGTCGGCAGATCGTGGACTTTCATATCCCCGGTGACTTCATGGGGATGCGGTCGGTGCTTAGCCGGACGGCGGGCCAAAGCGTCGAGCCCCTGACAAAAGTTCAGGCCTCAGCGTTCAATGCTCAGGATCTGATGGAGGTATTCGCGCGCACACCGCGGCTTGGCACGGCGCTGCTGTGGGCCACTGCCCGCGACGACGCCATGGTGGTCGAGCATCTGGTGGGTGTCGGGCGGCGCAATGCCGTCGAGCGGACGGCGCATTTGCTGCTGGAGCTGGGCGCGCGGCTGGCGCTGGTTGGCATCGGAACCAAGGCGGGTTATGCGTGCCCGCTGTCGCAATACCTGCTGGCCGATGCCCTGGCCTCAGCGCGGTGCACGTAAACCGGGTTCTGCGCGAGTTGCGCGAGGAAGGGCTTGCGACCTTCCGTCAGGGGCGCGTCGAGTTCACCGATTTCGCCGGACTGGTCGACCTTGCGGACTTCGATCAGGACTACCTCGACCATGAGGGACCACGTTACAAAGGCGTGCCATCGGCGATGGCCGCCTGAGGATTTTCCTGTGCGTTGTGCAAGGGATTCTGTGCCATCGCCTGGCCGTTGGGGCGAAACCTGACCGACAGATTGAACTTCTGGTCTGCGGCGTCAAACCCGGATTGAACTTCGGCGGCAAGCTGATCGGCAAAGGCTCGGATCAGGACCATCCCAAGCTTGGTACTTTCGTGGGAGTGCGCGCCGCGTTGCATTCCTTGCTCCAGCGAATTGGCAACACTGAAATGGATCATGTCCCCGTCCCATCGCAGCGCGATGTCGATGGAGGCCGGACCAACCTCGGGTTTGCCCACGTATTTCAGCGCGTTGGTCACGGCTTCGTTGGCCAGAAGCGACAAGGGCCCGATCTGATCCGCATGCACCATGACCGGCTCGAACCGGGTCGAGATCAGCACGCGGTGACCCGCTTCCAGATTGACCCCCACCAGCTGGTCTGCAATCGAGGCAATCAGGACATCCGCGCGCACATCGACGACATCGCCGTTGGTATAAAGGCTCTGATCGATGGCGGCGATGCTCAGCACCCGGTCCTGCAGGCTGCGCAGAACCTTCGCGACGTCCGGATCAACGGTCTTGCGCCGCTGAATGCTGATGATCGAGGAAATCATCTGCAGATTGTTCTTGATGCGGTGATGCACCTCTCGCAACAGCAAAAGCTTGCCCTCGGCCGTCAGCGCAAGCGCGTCTTCTTTGCGGGCAACAATCAATTCCAACTTGTTGAAGGTGTTGACAGTCTCTTGAATCTCCAGCGCCGCACCCGGGGCGAGCACGATTGGGGCATTGCGTTGCCCGAGCGCGAAACGGCGCATCTCGTCGCGGAGTATCTTGATCGGCCGGATGACCAGACGGCGGGCGGCAAGCAAGGCCGTCGCCAGGCTGACGAGCCACATAAGTAACGGCATGACAAAGGCATGCGACCAGGTGAGGTCGGTTTGACTGACCGGATTGTCGGGCGCCCAGATGCCAATGGCAAAAACGGCGTCGGGAATCAGGGTCACCTTCATGAATCCGGCCATGTTGCCGGAAGTGTCGGTCGTATCGAAAAATCCGTCGGGGCCACCAAGCAAAAGATCCAGTCCGGCACCGGATGGCAGGCGGGCGGCCACTCCCTGAAGATCAAGCGTCGAGGTCAGAACGGCACCGGCGGAGTTGAACAGGATGACGTCCACTGGGGTTGGAATGCCCGAAGGATTCTGGGCGGGCGGCAAAGGAAAGGATTGCAGAACAAGGGAAAGGTAGCCCAGCAGCTTTCCGTCTTCGCGAACGGGTTGCAAGACGCGCAAGACCGGGGCCATGTCACTGTCATCGCGGCTGATCCGATCGATTGCGGGCTTAGGACGCCCAAGAAACCGCAGGTGGGCCGCGTCAGCGTGGAGGTCACTTATCTGACCATCCGACGCACAGCGCGAGATACCGTTGACGGGAACAAACCTGACAGACCGGAAAATCGGCTTGTCGGCGATGAAATCCGCCAGTGCCTTGGTGCATTCGGCCCCGTTGTTCCTGACCCTGATCGTCGACGCAATCAGGGCCGGGTCGATCCGAAGACCCGCGCCGATCAGACGCTGCTCCACAGATGCGCTTTCAGCGGTGAGGCCCGAGAGCAGCGTTTCGGCAGAACGCCTGGCTTCCTTGGCAAATCCCAAGGGCTCCCAGACCGCGATGATCCCTATGGGCAAGGCCGCAAGCGACACCACGACCGCAAGCTGAAAGCTGATGCCGCGCATGCCACGCGACAGACGGTCCCAAACCGCATGGGGCCTGACATCATCCATGCAAGGACGTCTGGTGGCTTGCAACCGCGTTCTGAACGGCATCGGTCGGCAATATGCTTTCACCCTCCTCCAGACAAAGCAGCTCGGCAAGGCGTTTGCGCCCGCGATTGACCCGGCTTTTGACCGTGCCAATGGCGCATCCCATTGTGGTCGCAGCCTCCTCATAAGAAAAACCCAAGGCGCCGACCAGAACCAGAGCCTCACGCTGTTCGTCGATCAGTTTCTCGAAGCCGCGCTGAAAATCGCGCAGGGCGAGCGCGCTGTCATGGTCGGGTTTCTGCGACAGACGCGCGGCGAAAAAGCCTTCGCTATCCTGCACTTCGCGGCGGTGTTTGCGCAGGTCGGAATAAAAGCTGTTGCGCAGGATGGTGAACAGCCATGCGCGCGGATTGGTGCCGATGGTAAACCGGCTGAAGCTTGACCAGGCGCGTAGAACCGTGTCCTGAACCAGATCGTCCGCAGCGGGGCCGTTGCGCGTAAGGCTGACGGCAAACGCGCGCAGGGCCGGCAAATGCACGATCAACTGGTCCCGGGGATCGCTGCCGTTCACGGTGCGGCATCTTTCTCGCGAAGCTGTTTCAAGAGCTCCTGAAGGCGGTCAGGGATCTCTTCTTCCAGCTTGGCGGCATAAATCCGGCGCAGGTTTTCGTCGATCTGCCGTGCAACGCTGGCGGGAACGATTGGCGGGACCTTGGGCTTGGATGGCATGTGAGTATTCATCATTCCTGAGATTTCTTTTCGAAGTGACGGAACCGAACGCACGGCAGATCGTTTGGTTCCGTGGAAATGCAAAAAAAGGGACCAGGCATGGCGAACAGAACGACCTCAGCAAACGAGGCGGCGGGTGTTTCGCACATCATCGCAGCCGAACTGCCCTTCTTGCGCAGACACGCGCGGGCCTTGACTGGGAACCAGACCACCGGTGACCGCTACGCCGTGGCGACCCTAGAGGCGATCCTTGCCGACCCTTCTGTGCATAACACCGATGTCAGCCCAAAAGTTGCACTGTTTCGGACATTCCACATGATCTGGTCCAGCGCGGGCGCGCCGATTGCCGAGAATGACACCAACACCCTGGAACGCCGCGCACAAGTTCACCTGAGCGGGCTGACCAAAGACAGCCGAGAGGCTTTGCTGCTGTCTACCATCGAAGGTTTTGACGGGCACGAACTTGGCCAGGTGCTGCAGACCACCGCCGAGGATGCAGGGCAACTGGTTCAACTGGCCATGGCCGAGATGGAAAAGTCGATACGCGGTGCGGTTATGATCATCGAGGACGAAGCCTTTATCGCGATGGATTTGGAAAACATCGTGACCGGCATGGGACACCGGGTTACCGGCATCGCGCGCACGCATGCCAAGGCCGTTGCGCTGGGGGCAAGAGAGCGGCCTGACTTGATACTCGCCGATATCAAGCTGGCCGACAACTCCTCGGGGATTGATGCCGTCCGCGCCCTGCTGGCGGCGCTTGGTGACGTGCCGGTGATCTTCATCACGGCCTTTCCAGACAGGTTGCTGACGGGTTCGCGACCCGAGCCGACCTTTCTGATCGGCAAACCTTTCACCGAAGAGCAGGTGCGCTCGGCGGTCAGTCAGGCGATGTTCTTTGCCTCGACTGAAACGCTACAACATGCGGTCAATTAGGCCCGCCGGTCAGAAGACGCGCCGGAGGAACAACTCGATGGTGACCGAGGCTCGCAGACTGATCCTCGTTGGCCGTGGTCATCACACGCATCCAATGGAAGGTTTACCAATGCCAACTGTCCCTGACGTGGCCGGAACTGCCGCGCTTGCGATCTGCGAGGCGCTCATGCTGGCATTGAATGACCGCAATATCCTGCCGGAAAACGAGATTCTTGGCATCATGCACGACGCGGCGGCGGCGCATGAAAACGATCCCGGCACCGATGGGTTTGGCGACCTGCACGTCGCAGTTGCCGCATTGATCAACAAGATTATTGCCGGTGGCAACTCGGTCCGCCGGCGCTGATCGACCGCGCACCAAGCGAGTTTCCGCCTTCCGAAACACCGAAAGCGCCGCGACTAACATGCGTCAGCAGGAAGGCTTGCGAGGCATCCTAAGGTAATTTCGACGGCAAGACTGTCCGCCGTTGTCCGTCTGTCCACGAGTTGCCTTGGTATCAGCTTCCGGAACGGCGCAGTGTTCTGCCCCGTTCCGGAGACGGACTGTGACTTTGGGCAGACCCAAGAAGGAGCTAACCCATGGACGCGAAACCCCCGATGACCACCACCGCCGACAAGATGAAATCCGTCGAGGCCGTGTGGGACAAGGCCCCCGCCGGAGCCAAGAAGGATGCGGCGCTGAAGCATTACCAGGCGGCCGAAAAGGCCCAGACCGCCAAGAACGACGCCGAAGCCAACCGCGAGTTGGATGCAGCGACCCACGCTCTGGCGTGATCTGCAACCGCTGAATCAAAAGCCACCCCGGCCTGATGGTCGGGGTGGCGTTGTTTGGCGTCGTGGAGCGAAGGTCAGCTTCCGACCCGGATCACCCGCTTGCCGAAATTCTCGCCGCTCAAAAGGCCGATGAAGGCTTGCGGAGCGGCCTCCAGCCCGTCGATCGTCTCTTCGACATAGTGGATCTTGCCATCCGCAAGCCACGCGGTCATCGCCCGGGAAAAGTCGGGGTAAAGGTGCCCGAAGTCCTGAAAGATGATGAAGCCCCGCAGCGTCAGCCGTTTGCGCAACACGTTACCCATCAGCATCGACAGCCGGTCCGGCCCTTCAGGCAATCCGGTCGCATTGTACTGCGATATCAGGCCACAGACCGGAACCCGCGCGCCAGTGTTCAGCAGGGGCAGCACAGCGTCGAAGACGACGCCGCCGACATTCTCGAAATAGACATCGATGCCCTTGGGTGCAGCGGCCTTCAACTTGGCGGCGAAGTCTGCGGACTTATGGTCGATGCACGCATCAAACCCTAGCGTGCCGACTGCATGGGCGCATTTTTCCGGCCCGCCCGCGATGCCCACCACACGGCAGCCCATCAGTCTCGCGATTTGCCCCACCGTCGCCCCCACCGGCCCCGTCGCTGCCGCCACGCAGACCGTCTCGCCCGGTTTCGGCACACCGATCTGCGTCAATCCCGCCCAGGCTGTGAACCCCGGCATTCCCAGAATTCCCAGCGCCCAGGACGGACGCTCCATTCCAGCCTCAAGCACCGTGACGCCGGTGCCGTCCGACAGGGCATAGTCCTGCCAGCCGTTGAAGCACAAAACCCGGTCCCCCGCATTGAAGCCTTTCACATGCGAGGTCACGATCTGCGCAACTGCCCCCCCCCTCCATCACCGCCCCTATAGCCACGGGGGCTGCGTAAGACGGTGCATCGCTCATCCGGCCGCGCATGTAGGGGTCAAGCGACAGGTATTCGATGCGCAAAAGCATCTGACCCTGCCCCGGCACGGGCACTGGTCCCGTCTCCAGCCGAAGCGTTGCAGCCGTGGGCTCGCCCTTCGGGCGCTCGGCAAGGACGAAACGACGGTTCTCGGTTGCAGTCTGCGGCATGGGCGGCTCCTGTTGCGATGGGTCGGACCGGGGTTCGGGTGTGGTTGTGCCGCCATAGGCCAGCAGGTGCCAGCGGCACCGCGCTGCAGGTATCGACACACTGGAAATCCGGCGCCGGATCGCCGATCAGCCCGCCAAGGGCCGGTCATGGCCAAAAGGGATGCGCAGGAGCGGCGCTGGCAAGCCGAGTCGCCCTGGCCTGCCAGCAATTTGCTGTATTCCTATTTGAAGTTCGGCGCGTTCATCAGGACATCGGGCGATCCGCCGTGCATGGTAAGCTTGTTGCCAACCAGTTCGAAGTCGGATGCCGCCACCACAACACTGTGTGAGACCCCGTTCGCGCCAGGAAGGGTGTCCACGATGACAAACGGAATTGATCCGCTCGCCACCACCAGCATATCCTTGACCTTACCGATCTTGAAGCTGCTGTCGTCATAGATATCCGCGCCGATGATGTCCGTGGCGCGCCACGCCGTGGTCAGAACGGTAGGGTCGACTACGGTCAGTTGGACCTTCTTGGAGGTTTCTGCCAGCACCGCGGCGCCAACCCCAGGGTCGCTGAAAGAAGGACAGTGGTAAATAAGCGGGAAAGAGTTTTCATAGCGAATTCCTTTAGCAGGCCAGACCTGGCCAAGGTGCCTGCATGTCGCAGGCGATCGTAGGCAAACCGATCCGAAGCAGGGCTTTTCAGCCGTACATCGGCTCGTAGTAGTAGGGATAAAGGTAAGATTTGTAATAGCTTGCACCAAAGGCCGCGTTGGTGGCCGCGTTGTTTGCGCGGCGGTAGATGGTGCCGCCCAGCGGTTTCATTGCCTCGTCGAGAACCGAGGTCCAGGCTTCGGAAATCTCGGCTACTACAGCAGACTGGCTGTGCTTCAGCGTAAAGAACGCCTCATCCGCCGCGTTCTCGCGCCGGGTTTCCTTGACCGCATCCGCCGTTGCCCCTACCGCTGCACCCGCGAGGGCACCTACCCCCGTTGCGGCTCCTACCGACATGGCGGCAGCACCGGCGATGCCGACGGCGGCGCCCACCGGCCCGGCGATCAGTCCCAGCAGGGCCCCGACACCGACACCGATGGCGGTGCGCATTCCGAGATCAGAGTGCCGGTCGGCGACCCGGATATGGCCCATGTCGTCCCGGCGCACGACGGCCGCGCCATGGACGGTCAACTCGCCCTCGTCACCGAGTGCCCAGCGCCTGCGCAGCGCTTGATGAGCCTTGTCATCCGATGAGAAGACGGAAGCAATATAGGTATTCATGCGATCACCTTCTTGGGTTCGATGGCGTGGGCCAGTTTGGTGCGGGCGGCGGCGACGGCGGCGCTGAGCGATTGCGCGGCCTTGTGCGCGCTTTCCAGCATCGCGGCATTGGCGTGCTTGACGCCGTCCTTGGCGGCGATTGCCCCGGCAGCTGCCTTGTCCTCGACCAGTTTTCCAGCCGCTTCCAGCTTGCTGACGGCAGCCTTGATGCCGGTTTTCACATCCTCGGCCTGATCGGTGGCCAGCGCCGCCATCTTTGTGCCAAGGGCGTTGATGTCGGCCTGAACTGCCTTCACATCGGCCCAGGTTGCATGTTCGGCCGATGCGATATTGGCGCTGATCTTCTTGTGCAGGTCTTGCGCGTCGCGTCGCGCCGTTTCGAGCACGGTTTGTGGCTTGGTCATGGTGCACCTTTGGGGTTGGAATGGGTGATGGGGTGATGCGCCCGAATCCCGGGCGCTGTGCTGCCGTGGATCAGTCCGTTGGCAGGGCGGCGGACTCCCGCCCAAGCTTCAGGGCGTGGCGGGCAAGGGACAGAAGCTGCGGCACCGTCATATGCGGCAAGTCAGCCACGATCTCGCGCACCACCCGGGCGAGAACGCCAATGTGATGCTTGCCAAGGTAGGCCATCAGGTGGCCCGCCTCGTTGCTTTGACCCTTGCCGTGCCCAATCACAACGATCCGCCCGTTTCCCGAAACGGCTGCTGCGACGGAGTCGAAGAAACGTGTGTCCGCGGGGTAGGCCTCGGCGCGGTCGGCATCGTGCTGGGTGCGGTCGATCTGATGCAGCAGGTGGTGCAGTTCGTGCGACGCGCCTGCTTCCCGACCAACAGGGAAAACCCGCGCGTCTTTGTGGTCGATGACGATGACCAGATCCGGCGCGGCAGAGGTTGGACTGTCAATATCAGGCATGGGTTTGGCCTTTCCGGCAGGTCGCCTCGTTCGCGGAGGGCTTGCACCGTCATGGTAGGACAGGTCCCTCTGGGCCAGCAGCCTCGGAAACTACTCATGGCGGGATGGCATTCGCGACATAAGTAGTTTCCGAACCTGTATCAGGGTGTGAATGCCCGTCAGACTGGCAGCGCCACACCGATCACCCACAAAGGGGCTTTGCATGTCGATTGAAGAGCCGAAATTCACCCTTGCCGCAAAAGACGGCGCGTTCGAATTGCGCGATTATGCTGCAATGGTTGTGGCCGAGGTCACGGTCACCGGCGATCAGCAAAAGGCCGGCAGCAAGGGCTTTCGTCTGCTTGCAAGGTATATCTTTGGCGGCAATTGCACGCGCGCCAAGATCGCGATGACTGCCCCGGTCACCAAGACTGCCACGGGCCAGAAGATTGCCACGGGCCAGAAGATTGCCATGACCGCGCCGGTGACGCAAATCGCGGGTGGGGCCGACTGGCTGGTTCGCTTTACCATGCCGGACCAATTCGGTTTGGCCGACCTGCCTATTCCGAACGATCCCGCCGTGACGCTGAAGGCGCTGCCGCCCGCGCGCCTTGCCGTCTTGCGCTTTTCCGGTCTTGCGGGCGAGGCCAAGGTTGCCGCCATGACCGAAAGCCTGACGGGGATCGTCAAGGCGCGGGGGCTGGTGCCGGTCGGTCCTTCGTCCATCGCGCGCTACAACCCGCCCTGGACGCCTTGGTTCCTGCGGCGCAACGAGGTGATGATTCCCGTGGCCGGAGGCTGACCGGATGCCGCGGGTTCACAAGGAAACCCACCTGATCAAGCGCATCGGCTGGCTGCGCGCCGCCGTTCTGGGGGCCAATGACGGCATACTGTCCACGGCAAGTCTGATTGTCGGCGTCGCCTCGGCCTCGTCCGACAAAGGCGCGGTCATGGTGGCGGGGCTGGCAGGGCTGGTGGCGGGCGCAATGTCAATGGCGGCGGGCGAGTATGTGTCGGTCAGCAGCCAGGCCGACACCGAGGCGGCCGATGTGGTCAAGGAAACGGCAGAGCTTGCCGCCGATCCGGCGGGCGAACGGGCGGAACTGGCTACGATCTATCAGGGGCGCGGGCTTACGGCGGCCCTGGCGTTTCAGGTTGCAAACGAGATGATGGCAGGTGATGCGCTGGCCGCCCACAAGCGCGACGAGTTGGGGATCACGGTGGAAATGGCGGCAAACCCCATTCAGGCGGGGCTGGTGTCAGCGGCGACCTTTGCCTCGGGGGCCGCCTTGCAGCTGCTGGTTGCCGCCGTGCTGCCTGAGGCCAGCTTGCTGGGTGGCGTGTCGGTCGCCACGATCCTGGCCCTTGTGGCGCTTGGCGCAATCGGCGCGCGCATCGGAGGTGCCCCGGTCTGGCGCGGCGCGGCAAGGGTCACGCTGTGGGGCGTACTGGCCATGCTTGCGACAGCGCTGGTGGGTTGGGTGTTCGGGACGGTCGCCTAGGCAAGGTTTCGCCGGGCTGAGTAGTTTCCGATCCTACCGAACGGCAGGCCACCCAGCCACATTGGGGTCAGACGCAAATCCTGCGCCGCAAAGGAGACAGCGATGTCCGATGACAAACACCTTAAGCAGGCCGTGCTCGACGAACTGAAATGGGAGCCGAGCGTGAACGCCGCCCATATTGGCGTGACCACCAAGGATGGTGTCGTCACCCTTATGGGCTCGGTCGAAACCTATGCCGAAAAGCACGCGGCCGAGACCGCCACCTTGTGCGTCAAGGACGTGAAGGCCGTGGCCGAAGAGATCGAGGTCAAGCTGCCTTTCGGCGTCAAGCATGGGGATGCCGAGATTGCAGCGGCGGCAGTTGACCGTCTGGCCTGGAACGTGTCCGTGCCGAAGGATGCAGTCAAGGCCACCGTGTCCAAGGGATGGGTCACATTGACCGGCGATGTGCACTGGCGCTACCAACATGACGCGGCGGCCGATGCGGTGCGCACACTTTGGGGCGTTGTCGGCGTGTCGAACCAGATCGCCATCAAGCCGCAGGCCGATGCCGCCAATATCAAGTCAGACATCATGGTCGCGTTGCACCGGTCCTGGTTCAGCCCGGAAAAGATTGATGTCAGTGCCCATAACGGCAAGGTCACGCTGACCGGAACCGTCGAATACTGGGATGAACGCGCACTTGCCGGCACCACGGCCTGGGCGGCCCCCGGCGTGACCTCGGTGACCAACGACATCCGCGTCGATTGACGATCAACACCCGCACCGCAGGCCTGTCACGGGTCTGCGGTGCGATTCTGTCGGGCCGTCAGTCGACAGAGATGAACAACTGCAAATGCTCTGTTGGTCCGCGCACGTCCCGCCACAACTGACGGTCGATGTCGTGCCATAGGCGGGCCAGCAGATCGGCCGTCGAGAGGTCGCCCAGCGAAGTCGCCAGGCTGACCGCCTCCAGCACCGACTGGCCAAATGCATCCAAGGTGAGTGTGAAGACCACGTCCGCCGGATCGCCTGCGAAGGGTAGGGGTTCGATGCTGTTGAGGGCCTGATCCGATATTGCCCGCACCGGCCAGTCGGACGGGCTGCCAAGCTCTTGCATACGTTCAGCAATCCCGGAGCAAACAATGCTCATCAGACGGGCGATCCGGCCACAGCCTTCGTCGATCATGATGAAATCCGTCCCCACCACGTTGCGCGAGGATCCAATCATCCGGTCAAACAGATCTGATGCCGTCAGCAGCTTCTCGCTCAAAAGATGCAGCGAACGAAAACGCACGACGTCGGTCAGGAAAAGCTGTTCTTGGGGCATCTGGCAGCTCTCCGATCAGCTCAAGGCAAGACAGGCGCCGTTCCGACCTGACGGCAGGGAGAAACTGGCGGAAGCGCATTCACACAGCTGGGGGAAGCAGCTCGGCGTCCGTCTTAGCCAAATCTACCCTGTAAGCACCGGGGCTGCACAGGGACGGAAACTACCTATGCCCTTCCTTTTGGTTGAAACCCGGTCGGGCGCTGATCTGCGGCAACGCAGCAGACTGCATCGCCTGTAAGGTAAAGCGATGCTGTGCGTCCTGCCAGCCCCAACGATTGAAGGAACGACGCATAGCGGATGGACAGATCATCTCGGTGCCTTCCGCAAGGCGCCTGCAATCCACAATCCTGGCGGGCGTTGAGCCCGGATCGCGGCTCTGCCGCAGCGCCGATGCCCCTGAACCTGCGACAAATCTTGTGCGAAATGTCGCGCTTCTCGCCCGGAACGATCTGTTGCAGAAGGCCCTCGAACGCCAGCAGTCGAAGTACGCAGACCTGCGCCGCATTCTGTCCAGTATCGACATGCCGATTGTTTGTCTCTGCCCGCGCCTGACGTTGCGTTTCTTCACGCCCGAGGCTGGTTTGTTGCTCGGCATCACCCAGGGCGACATGGGTGCCCCGCTTTCCCGCGCCGCAGCGCTTGATCCCGAGGGTGCCCTGCTGGCCCGCGTCAGAGCAGTATTGCACAGCGGACAGCCCGACGATTTGCATTTCGAGACGGCCTCGAAACAGCGATTTCTGTGTCGTCTGCTGCCACTCAACGCCATTCGGTCCGAATCCCCTGCCATCGACGGCGTCACCCTGGCGTTCATTTCCGCACCCTATGGTACGGACGCCATCGCCGAACGAGAGCAATTGCCGCCCCTGTTTCCGCCATCGGGTAACCTCGCCGACCGGAGCCGATCGACGGGGGCCGATGGCGGAGGGGTATCGGCAGGCTATCCAGCCTTTGGCTTTGGTCTGACCCGAAGGCCAGCGCCGTCGATCCGATCCCAAGCAACAGAAGTTCCGGCCCGGCCGCGATCGCAGCACCCACCGAAAGCGAACCCCCGATGCCGCCGATCGGCAGGGCGATCGCCGCGGTCAGCAGGAACTGCGTGCAGGCGGTCTTGACGGGGTGGCCGAAGGTCTGCATGTGACGCCCCAGCTCGATCATCCAGGCCGCGTAGAACAGCGCCGAGAGGAGGGCTACCGCGTCTCCTTGGCCAAAACCCTGCGGCCCCCCGCACAGCAGAAACACCCCGACCAGCGTGACACCTGCCGCACCCCAGACCTGAGGCCCCACCCGTTCGCGCAACACGACCCAAGCCAGAATGGGTGTGATCACGGTCGCGGTATTGACGAGGAAGCCTGCGTTGGTGACCGAGGTTGACAGATAGGCCGCCTGCTGCACCACCAGGGCCAAGGCGAAGATGGCCGCGACGCGAAGTGCACTGGGCCAGTATCCCGTTGCAAGTGGCCCGTGACGGTCAAGCCGCATCAGAGGCAGCAACACCATGCCACCGATCAGACACCGCAGTCCCACCGCGCTGAACGGATCAAGATGGTCGAGCACGGTCTTCTGCGCGACATTGCCCAATCCCCACAACACCGCCGCAACAAGGAGGAGCAGATTGGCCTTTACTCTCGACATGGTGGGTCACCTTTCGGATCAGGGTTGTTCAAAAACCGGAGGAGAAACTGCGTGAATGGGATCGAGGGGCACCGGTCAGCCTGCAGCACCAAAATGGATCTGCATGATTTCGTTCGCGACGAGGTGCTGAAGCTGCCAGAGATGCGGGTCGTGGATTCCAGCGGCCTGTAGCGCGGCCACCGTCTTGAACAGGTACTCCGCGCCCGAACCTGCGTGGCCGCAGGC
>JANNPZ010000068.1:0-171992 GCA_031400505.1 Paracoccaceae bacterium
TGGGCGAGGTGATGGCCATCGGGCGCACCATCCACGAGTCGATGCAAAAGGCGCTGGCCTCGCTTGAAACCGGCCTTTCCGGCTTCGACGAAATCGCCATCCCCGGCGCCCCGGATGCGGCATCGATCACTCAGGCGCTCAGCAAACAAAACCCCGACCGCATCCGCACCATCGCCCAAGCCATGCGCCACGGCTTCACCGACGACCAGATCAACGCCATCACCGCCTTTGATCCCTGGTTCCTCGCTCGCATCCGCGAGATCATCGACATCGAGGCGCAGGTTCGCCGTGACGGCCTGCCGGTCGAGGCCGCCGGCCTTCGCCGCCTCAAAATGTTCGGCTTCACCGACGCCCGCCTCGCCAAACTGACCGGCCGGGACGAAGCCCAGGTTCGCCGCGCCCGCCGCAACCTCGGTGTAACGGCCGTCTTCAAACGCATCGACACCTGCGCCGCCGAATTCGAGGCGCAAACCCCCTATATGTATTCCACCTACGAAGCCCCCGCGATGGGCGACGTCGAATGCGAGGCGCGCCCGTCCAACGCCAAAAAGGTCGTCATCCTCGGCGGCGGCCCCAACCGCATCGGCCAGGGGATCGAGTTCGACTACTGCTGCTGCCACGCCTGCTACGCGCTAACCGCCGCCGGCTATGAGACCATCATGATCAACTGCAACCCCGAAACCGTCTCCACCGATTACGACACCTCCGACCGCCTCTATTTCGAGCCCCTCACCCTCGAACACGTCCTCGAAATCCTGCGGGTCGAACAAGACAACGGCACCCTGCACGGCGTCATCGTCCAGTTCGGCGGCCAGACCCCCCTCAAACTCGCCCAGGCGCTGGCCAACGAAGGCATCCCGATCCTCGGCACCACCCCCGACGCCATCGACCTCGCCGAAGACCGCGAGCGGTTCCAGCAACTCCTCCACACCCTGAACCTCAAACAACCCCACAACGGCACCGCCCGCTCCCGCGACGAGGCCTTCGCCGTCGCGCAAACCATCGGCTACCCCCTCGTCATCCGCCCCTCTTTCGTGCTCGGCGGCCGCGCGATGGAGATCATCCGCGACGACGCCCAACTAGACCGCTACATCGCCACGGCCGTGCAGGTCTCCGGCTCCTCCCCCGTCCTGCTCGACAGCTACCTCTCCAACGCGATCGAGGTCGACGTCGACGCCCTAAGCGACGGCACAAACGTCCACGTCTGCGGCATCATGGAGCATATCGAAGAGGCCGGCGTGCACTCCGGCGACAGCGCCTGCTGCCTCCCCCCCCACTCCCTCACCCCCGAAACCATCGCCGACCTGACCGAGCAAACCGTCAAAATGGCCCGCGCCCTCAACGTCGTAGGGTTAATGAACGTCCAATTCGCCATCAAGGACGGCCAGATCTACGTGCTCGAGGTCAACCCCCGCGCCTCCCGCACCGTCCCCTTCGTCGCCAAAGCCACCGACAGCGCCATCGCCTCCATCGCCGCCCGCCTGATGGCCGGCGAGCCGCTGTCGAACTTCCCGATGCGCCCCCCCTACGCCCAAGGAGTAGGCCCCGACACCCCCCTCCCCCTCGCCGATCCCATGACGCTGGCCAACCCGATCACCCCGTGGTTTTCCGTCAAAGAGGCCGTCCTCCCCTTCGCCCGCTTCCCCGGCGTCGACCCCGTCCTCGGCCCGGAAATGCGCTCCACCGGAGAGGTGATGGGCTGGGACCGCACCTTTGCCCTCGCCTTCCTCAAGGCGCAAATGGGCGCCGGAACCCTGCTGCCCGAATCCGGCCGCGTGTTCCTCTCCGTCAAAGACATGGATAAAACGGCGGCGCTTGCGTCAGCCGCCCAGG
The DNA here is from genome assembly GCA_031400505.1 of Paracoccaceae bacterium. Classification (GTDB taxonomy): domain Bacteria; phylum Pseudomonadota; class Alphaproteobacteria; order Rhodobacterales; family Rhodobacteraceae; genus JAIYDJ01. Next base: position 1,834 of record JANNPZ010000068.1, read on the forward strand.
ACCTCGTGACCATGGGCTTCGAAATCGTCGCCACCAAAGGCACGTCCCAGTGGCTCTCCACCCAATCCATCCCCTCCACCCCCGTCGCCAAAGTCTACGAAGGCCGCCCCAACATCGCCGACCGCCTAAAGAACGACGAAATCGCCCTGGTGATGAACACCACCGAAGGCGCCCAAGCGATCAGCGACAGCCGAGACATCCGCCGCGTCGCCCTGATGGACAAGATCCCGTACTTCACCACGGCAGCAGCGAGCATCGCGGCGGTGGCGGCGATGAAGGCGAGGGGCGAGGGGTATGGGGTGCGGACGTTGCAGGGGTAAGCTCAACCCATCAAGAAACTGGAAAGATATTGCATGTGCCCGCGCTTTTGGCGAGCCCTTGTAAGTCCAAAGCAATTAGCTTTTTGGCTGTGTCGGAACTTCGGTAGACGCAGCCTAATTTGTGGCCGCTTCAATTTGAGCCTTTTCTTGGCTGCCTGAGGCCACGCAATTCGACAGCAGTGCCAAATACTTGTTTATCAAAGCAACATCTAACGGCTCCGGCGCAACAGCGCCTTGCGTCAATGCCCGAATTTGGGCACCCTCCGTCTGACTTGCTTCTTTGGATGCGTTAGTGAAGTCCGTAATTAAAGCAGAGTAGTCGGCCACGTCTCTGGTTAAGCCTTCTCTGGTAGAAATCATGACTTCCCTTATTGCACCGTATGTTACCGCTCGACCTGCCCGCACATTAGCATCACCCGCACCATTAAGAAGTTGCACCCCAACGGACGCCATTGTTCCAATGCAATTCAAACGTTTCGAGCCTACGTAAATTGCTTTTATTGCTTTTTCCGGAACTGTACGCCGCCCAGCATTTTCTACCGTGGCCGCGAGAATCGCACGGTTGGCGACTGCTGCATCCGGAGCACCGCCGATTGCGCCCGACACAGCAGTAGCCGCGCCCAAAAAGACAAAGAAGGATGCAATATCCTGCGTGTTGGCCGTCGATCTCCCGGCAGCAAGATACGCCTCTGACAGATCAAAAGCATATCCACTTTGAACCTCTAGGGTTGATTTAGGGGTTATCACACCCGAAAGAAAAGGCGCTTCTTGGGTGTCTAGGTATTTGTCGGCACAACCACCAACAGTAGACGCGAAAGCGACCACGAAAAGGGATATGTATTTCATACACACCTCAAACAGATACCAGAATGAATACTATCGAGCCTAGCTGGCCTTTTGGTATTTGCAATCGTGAACAATCTGCCAACTAACCGTTTGGAAAAAGGAAGATGGGCATAGCATCCTATCCAACATGTCACACATAGAGCGAAGCTTACCCATCATTCCCCGACCAAAGCGGCGTGCACCTCTTACACCTCCCCCACCCCCCGCAACCGCATCGCCTCCTTTGCCCGCGCCCGGGCTTCCGCCTTCACATCCGCCTCCTCCGGCACCCCCTGCCCCAGCGACTGCGCCGTATCCCCCCACAACGGCCGCTCGCCGTCGTGGACTTCGCGTTGTTTGCGGTAGAACTCCACCGTCTCGGCCCCCCGGATCACCCCGGCCAGACGGGCGTGCATGTAACTGCGCAGCACCTCGTTCAGGCGCGGGCCATAGCCCGTGCCCATCGAGCGAAAGAACCGCAGCACGTCGCGGTCGATGCGCACCGTCACCCGTTCGGTCGGCTGGTCGGCGCGGTTTCGGGCGATCTCGTGCCACTCATCCGGGATGCGCGACGTCGCCTCGATGTGGTTGTGCAGGTCCCACTCCAGCCTGCGCATCGCGTCGGCCATGTAGTGATAGTTGGCGGTCTGTTTGGGGCTAAGTCTGGTCAGGTCCATCGGCGTCTCCTTTGGCCCGACCTTGGGGAAAAATACCTAAAATCCGGTGTATCCAGCGTATGCACAGGGGGTGCACAGCAGGTGCACGCTTGACATACCGCCCAAAACACCCCATCTGCCCCCATCGGAAGGCCCGTGCCGCGTGAGCATATTGGCGGCCCCGACACTGGTTCCCACCGCACGCAGGGGTTCCGCGACGTCCACGGGTTCGGGCCAAAGCCTGCACCGAGGGGGCGGCGCATCCCCCTGACGAGGCAGCATTTTGCGGCCCGGAAAGACCATGATGACCACCTTCGCCGACTTGGGCCTGTCGCCCAGCATCCTGAAAACACTCGAGAAAACCACGCTGAAGATGCCGACACCGATCCAGGTTCAGGCCATCCCCCACATCATGGCGGGCCGCGACCTGATGGGTCTGGCACAAACCGGCACCGGCAAAACCGCCGCCTTCGGCCTGCCATTGTTGCACCGCATCCTCGACCTCGGCCACCCACCGGCTCCGAAAACCGTCCGGGCCCTGATCCTTGCGCCCACCCGTGAACTGGTGTCACAAATCGCAACAAACCTTGAGGTTTTCACCAAAGGCACCGCCGTAAAGGTCGCCATGGTCGTCGGTGGAGCATCCCTTTTCAAGCAGGCCGAATGCCTGAAACGCGGTGCGGACGTGCTGGTCGCCACCCCCGGTCGCCTGATCGACCTGCTGGAGCGCGGCGATGTCACCCTGTCCGCCACCGGCTATCTGGTGCTAGACGAAGCTGACCACATGCTCGACATGGGCTTCATCCATTCCCTGCGCAAGATCGCGAAGCATATTCCCCTGAAACGTCAGACACTTCTGTTCTCGGCCACCATGCCGAAGGACATCGAGGAACTGGCCGCGACCTACCTGCGCGACCCCGTCAAAGTGCAAGTGGCCCCCCCCGGCAAACCGGTCGAAAAGATCGTTCAGGGCGTCCATTACATCCCCAACGGCGACAAGGCGAAACTGCTGGAGGAATACCTGCGCAAGCACCCGACCGAACAGGCACTGGTCTTTGGCCGCACCAAGCATGGCTCTGAAAAACTTATGAAATTGCTTGTGGGCTGGGGGTTCAAGGCGGGATCAATCCACGGCAACAAATCGCAGGGCCAGCGTGACCGCACCCTGACCGAGTTTCGCAACGCCGAGATCGACGTGCTTGTTGCGACCGATGTGGCGGCAAGGGGTATCGACATTCCGGGCGTGCGGCATGTTTACAACTATGACATGCCCAATGTGCCCGAAAACTATGTGCACCGCATCGGCCGAACGGCACGGGCGGGGGCGGAAGGCACCGCAGTTGCGTTTTGTGCACCAGCCGAGATGGACGAACTGAAAGCCGTTGAAAAGTTGTTGAAAAAGCCGATCCCGGTTATTGGCGGAGCACCTTGGTCGGCAGAAGTCGTCGCGGCGGCTCCGAAACCGGGGCAGAACCGCGGGCAGCGGCCGGGCAATCCGGGTGGGCAGAAGGCGGGGGCCAAACCGCCGGCGCGCAGCGCAAAGCCTGCCGGCCGTCCGGCAAAGCCACAGGGCGGCAGCTTTGCCCCACGTCGCCCTGATGGGGCCAAGCCGGGCAACGGCCAGCGCCGCCCCGGCTGACGAAACGGGGTGGGTCAGCCCACCTCGTCTTCCAGATTCAGCTTCATGTCCAGCAGAACCTGTTGAATTGCTAGGGTTTCGCGCAGCAATCGCTTGGATTCATTTACAGAAATCTTGCCATCTCCGATGGCCGAATTGTACTCGGCCATCAGCATCGCGAATCGCTGTGCCAAAGCCACCACATCCTGATTGACCCCGCGCGTCGGCGCGTTGCGCTTGTCGACATCATAGGACATCGTCATGCCCCGCAGGTCGGCCAGCGCCGCCGTTACATGCGGAAACCGTGCGGAGCTTTCCAGCAATGCCACGACGTCTATCGGCATGAAACGGTCGTCATGCTCTTCGTTTTCGGAATAGTATCGCCCCAACGTCGCCTTGGATTTACCGGTCAAGACACAGGCTGCCTCGATGCCGACCTCCTTGACCAGAGCCTCGCTGTGTTTCTTGAGATAGCTTTCAACGCTCATGCATGACCTTCTGTTCTGATCCGGGAACCAATCCGGGGAAATCGTCCTGAGTTTTCCCATTAAGCCTATGGCAATCCTTTGTCATTGATAAAGACGTTCCGAGCGTTTCGGAACAGTTGCTGTAATGAGTCGTCAGCGTCCCCAGCGCTGACATGGGTCCGGGTCCGTCGCGCATTTGTCCCCAACGGGATGACCGGGGTTCCTAGCCTTGGTCGCGCGGCGGATCTGCTACCCGTGATGTGTTCTTGATTGATGAGTTCTGACAGACCGCCGCGCGCCCGATACCCGACTTGCAAGCGCCCCTGCCAAGCGTCTATGACCCCGTATGGCCAAGCTGTACTTCCATTATTCGACGATGAATGCGGGCAAATCGACCCTGCTGCTGCAAGCCTCGCACAACTACCGCGAAGGTGGCATGCAAACCTATCTGATCACGGCGCAGTTCGATCTGCGCGCCGGGCAAGGCCGGATCGCCAGCCGCATTGGCATCGGCGAACCCGCCGACACGTTTGCGCCGGACGATGACCTGTTTGCCAAGCTGCGCACCCGCTTTTCCCAGGGACAGGTCGCCTGCGTCTTCATTGACGAGGCACAGTTCCTGACCAAACCGCAGGTCTGGCAACTGGCCCGCGCGGTCGATGATCTGGGCGTGCCGGTCATGTGCTATGGCTTGCGCGTGGATTTTCAGGGCAATCTCTTTCCTGGGTCCGCCGCTTTGCTGGCCTGGGCTGACGAGATGCGCGAGGTGCGCACGATCTGCCATTGCGGGCGCAAGGCGACCATGGTGATCCGGCGCGGACCGGATGGGCGGGCGTTGACCGACGGCGCACAAGTTGTGATCGGCGGCAATGAGACATACATCTCGATGTGTCGAAGACACTGGCGCGAGGCGATCGAAGCCTAGCGCCTCGCCCAGGCGATTGTCGCCCCCGCAGTGGCAATCAGCGCCATCCCGATCAACGCAGGCAACCCCAGGACATCGCCCCACAGCACCCAGCTCCAGAGCGCAGAGGCAGGCAGCACGAGATACTCGAAAACCGATGCCGTTGCGGTCAATGTCACCTGATAGCCCCGCACCATAAGGACAATAGCCAGCAACGACCCAATCGCCTGCACCATAATCCAGCCCCAAACAGCCAAGCCCGGCCAGACGGGGCCCCGTGTCAGAAACCCCTCTGCCCCACTTGCTACCGGCAGAGGCACGATCGACAAGATCCCGATGCCCAACAGACCAAGCAAACCCAGCGCCAGAAAGAAACCTGCCGTCAACACCTCGGCACTTTCTTCGCTGCACCACGCGCGGGTGGCGACATTGCCCATCGCATAAAGCGCGCCTGCCAGCACCGGCAACCCAGCGGCCAGTGGAGAGCCCACCAATGCTTCTGGCCCCAGAACCAATACCACGCCAGCAAAGCCCAGCCCGACGGCCGCAACTTGCGCTGCGCGGATCGGCTGGCGGTACACCAAACCGCCAATCAACAGCACAAAGATCGGTGCCGTGAACAGCCCCGCAGCAACCGACGCCACCGGCAGGAACGCAAGTGCGCCAAAATAGATCAGCATGGCCATGCCATGGATCAGCGACCGTGCAGCAACCGCCTGCACGCGTACCGGGCGCAAGCGCAGTCCGAACGGACCCGCCAAAAGCGCCAGTATCGCCAGCGCCATCGCCGAACGTGTGGCGTGAAACTGCCACAAACCGGCTTCCTGCGCGATCAGCTGCACAAAGTTATCGGTAAAGCCGATCAGGGTGGCATAGCTTGCAATCAAACCCAATGCTGCAATCGGGCGGTCCTTCATCGCAGGCTTCCTTTCAGGATTGGCTGCGCCAGAACATCGGCTGCCAACACCGCGCGCGCGTCGTTTTGCGACCCCATCCGGAGAAAGCCGTCACGGTTGGGCGATTGTCGCGTCAACGGGGCTGCGCTAATGTCGCGCCATGACTTACCCAAGCCCCTTTGCCGGATGACGGCGCTGGTAAAATACGAAAGGCTCGAAAGCCTTGGGCTCTGGCGCGAAACCGCGGACGCGCGGGGCCGGGATGTGGTTGTGGCATTCCGCGATGCGACGTTGGTGCTTTCGGACCCCAAGTCGGATCTTGCATTGATGCACTGGTCGCTTCCCGCCGTTTTGCGCCTGAATCCGGGTGCGTTGCCCGCGCTGTTTGCGCCCGGAGACGATGCAAGCGAAACGCTTGAGATCGACGATTCAAACATGATTGCTGCGCTGGAAACGGTGCATCGCGCCTTGTTGCGCAGGCGGGCACGACCCGGGCGGCTCCGGGGGTTGATCCTGGCGGGGGCAATGGTGGGAACGCTTGCACTTGGATTGTTCTGGATGCCGGACGCGCTGGTGCGCCACACCTCGTCTGTTCTGCCGGCTGTCAGTCGGGCCGAGATCGGCCGGATGGCCCTCTCGGATCTTGCACGTTTGACCGGGCCTCCGTGCGCAACTTCGGCGGGCACTGCGGCGGCGGCGGCGCTGGCCGAACGGTTGTTTGCGCCGGACAAGGCAACGATCATGGTGTTGGGCGATGGGTTGGAGGGGGCTCTTGCCCTGCCGGGCGGCCTTGTCCTGCTGGGACGTGGTGTTGTCGTGGCGTCCTTCAAGGCCGAAACGGTGGCGGGTTTTGCATTGGCAGCCGCAGTGGACGCGGCGGAAGCCGATCCGATGGTGCCGCTGCTGCGCTACGCCGGGGTTCCTGCCACTTTTCGTTTGCTGACCACCGGGCACCTGCCCGACCATTCACTGCAAGGTTATGCCGAAACACTTCTGCGCCAACGGCTCGGCTTGCCGGTGACGCCGTTGCTGGCGCGGTTCGAGGCCGCAGGGGTGCCGACAACGCCCTTTGCCTATGCTCTTGATCCGACAGGCGAAACCGTTCTTGACCTGATCGAGGCTGATCTCTATCGCAGCACCGCGTCACGACCGGTCCTTACCGATGGCGAATGGGCAAACCTGCAAGCCATCTGCACCGGTTAGCCGCCAAATCAGCCGCCTGGTGCCGGCATTTCATGGCAAGGACCGCAGACCCTAGCGCAGGATCGCATCCGGAAAACCTGATTGGCGAAGGCGCGACAGGGCCGCCTGAGCGTCCGTCGCACTGGCGAACGGACCTGCGAACACGACGTGAAGTGCGGTACCGCCCTTTGTGGTCCGCCCTTTGGCCACGGGCAGCCCAAGCCCCGCCACTTTGGCTGCGGCGCGTTCGGCATTCGCGACCACGCCGAACGAACCGATCTGTACAAACGGGCCGCTCGGGGTTGATGCGTTGTCACGGGATTTCGTCGAAACTGTAACTCGCTGTTTGGTCTGGGTTTTTGCAACCACTCGTCTGGCCGGAACATCCCGCGTCCAGACTTGGTCTTGGGCCGCTTGACCCGCCGCAGTCCCCTGCGCGCGCTTCGGGTTCAGCCGATCATCGGTCCATGCAAGTTTATAGCCCTTGGGCGGCTTTGGCACCGACACGGTGGCAATCAAGGCCGGAGCCGGATCGCTGCTTGCGACGGCCACTTGAGCCCGGTTTTGGCTGACCGGCGCGACCGAGCCGCCCAAGGCAACGCCAACCGGCGACCCTGCCGGGTAGATCGGCGGCCGCCAGCCGGTCATGGTGCCGTCGCCCCTTGTGCAGACCACTGCTGTTCTGCCGTCGCTGAGACGCACGACCTCGGCGACCGGGGCAGAGGTAAAGCACCCGATCTTTCCGGGTCCGGGGCCGCCGCTTACCGGTTTGGCGGTGCTGCGCGGCGCGGTATCGGAATAGGGCGCGGGGGACGCAACGCGCGTTGCAGCGACCGGTCGCGGTGGCACGGCTTGGGTGGCCTGCCCCCGCGAAGATGCAACAGGTGCCGGCGTGTAGATTGCTGGATCCACGGACGCCGACTGTGATTTGGGCACGACAATGGCCGGGGCGACTGCAGCCACGACGGGTGCTGGTTCCTGCTCGGCGGTCTCAATCTGCACTTCGGCGAACGTTGGCGGCAATCCACACATCGCTTTGCGATCGCCATTCACCCGCGGCACCCAGTTTACCTGGCCGCCGTAACCCGCTTTCAGAAAGACACAGCCCCGGCTGTCGACATATTGCTGGCCGGTAAAGCTTGAGGGAGGCAACTCCTTTGGTCCGCCGATTGACGCAATCGACTGTGCATCGGCTGTCGGCGCAACAGAAAACACTGCCAACGCTGCAACCACCACACCAAGAAACCGCATATTCACCCCCACCCAATGTGCCGGCAACAATGGGGGAGAATTGTTTCCGAGTAAAGAGGTATACCCCTATTTAGTGCCAAACATGCGGTCACCCGCATCCCCTAGCCCCGGAACGATATATCCGTGATCATTCAAGTGGCTGTCAACGGAAGCTGTCACGATCGGAACATCGGGATGCGCAGTTTTCATGCGCGCGATGCCTTCGGGTGCTGCCAGCAGACACAGAAACCGGATGTTGCGCGCGCCCGCTGCCTTCAGCAGATCCACTGCCGCAGCGCTGGAGTTGCCGGTGGCCAGCATCGGATCGACGACGATGCAAATGCGATCATCCAGTTGGTCGGGCAGTTTGCAGTAATACTGCACCGGCTGCAGCGTTTCCGGATCGCGGTAAAGACCGACAAAGCCGACCCGCGCCGCAGGGATCAGTTCCAGAATGCCGTCCAGCAGCCCGTTTCCTGCCCGCAGTATCGAGACCAGCGCCAGCTTCTTGCCGTCGATCGTGGGCGCAATCATCTTTTGCAGCGGCGTCTCGATTTCCACCTCGGTCATCGGCAACTCGCGCGTTACCTCATAGGCCAGAAGCAGGCTGATCTCGCGCAGCAGGCGGCGAAAACCTGCGGTCGAGGTATCCTTGTCGCGCATGATCGACAGTTTGTGCTGCACCAGCGGGTGGGTGACGACGGTAAGGTGGTCAAGCATGGGCGGCCTCCAGCAGTTTTGCGATACGTGCCTTCGTATCGGCATCGCAAAACGCGGCGTCAAGCGAGGTGCGGGCAATGGCTGCAAATTCGGCATCATCCCATTCAAAGGCTGCATGCAGGTTTTCATACTCGCGCTGCATGGTCGTATGAAAGAACGGCGGGTCATCGGTGGAAATGGTGCATTTGACGCCTCGGCGGCGCAGTTCCGCAATCGGATGCGCGCGAAAGCTGGGGTATAGCCGCAAGGCAACGTTCGACCCCGGGCAACACTCCAGCACAATCCCGGTTTCGGCCAACTCATCGACCAGCGCCAGGTCTTCGATTGCCCGCACGCCATGGCCAATCCGCGCCGGTCGCAAATCGCGCAGGGCATCGCGTACGCTGTCCGGCCCGCCCCACTCGCCGGCATGCGCGGTCAGCTGCAATCCCGCCTCGCGCGCCAAGTCGAAACTATAGGCAAAGTCTGCGGGTTTTCCCCGCACCTCGTCCCCCGCGATGCCGAACCCGACGATCCAGTTGCCAGCCGTTTCGGCCGCACACAGCGCGGTTTCGCGGGCCTTTTGCGGCCCGAAATGCCGAATGCAGGTGATGATGCCGCGCAGGGTGATGCCGTGGTCGCGCTCTGCCATATCCGCCCCTTCCCGGATTGCGTGCAGATATTCCCGCCACGCCACCATATCGCGGCCACCGCAGAAATCAGGTGACAGGAAGGTTTCGGTATAGACCACGCCGGCTGCCGCGCTTTGTTCAAGCACGGCACGGGTCAGGCGTTGATAGTCCATGGGGGTTTTCAGGGTTTCCGTCGCCGCCTCGTAGACCTTGATGAAATGCCAGAAGTCCGTAAAGGCGTAGCCGCCGCGATCATCGAAGATCCCCGCCAGATCCATTTTCTTTTCTTTTGCCAGCCCGCGAATGAAGGACGCAGGTGCTGCCCCCTCAAGGTGCAGGTGCAATTCGATCTTTGGGTTCATAGAAAACTCCGTCCTGGCCCGTGTGCGGGCACTTCCAGATGTGCGGCGATGCTTGCGGCGACGTCCGCAAACCCGCAAAGGCCCAACGCGCCAGTCCCGGCCCCTGCTACCAGAACCGGCACTCTTTCGCGCGTATGATCGGTGCCCGTCCAGGTCGGATCATTTCCATGATCGGCTGTCAGAATTGCGATATCGCCTGCGCGCAGACGCGGCAACAACGCCCCAAGTCGGGCGTCGAACCATTCGAGGTGGCGGGCATAGCCTTCGACATCGCGGCGATGGCCATAAAGGCTGTCGAATTCGACAAAGTTCGCAAAGGTCAAGGAACCTTGCCCCGCGACGTCCAAAAGCCGATCCAGATGATCGAAAAGGTCAACGTCAGAATTGCCTTTGTGCAGATGCGAAATGCCCTGCATCGAAAAGATATCCCCGATCTTGCCGACGGCATGGGTCGTTTGACCTGCACCTGACACCCAATCCAGCAACGTGGGCGCAGGCGGAGCGATGGCAAAGTCGTGACGGTTGGAGGTACGTTCAAACGTCCCGGGCGCGCCTACAAAGGGCCGCGCGATCACGCGACCCACCTTCATGGCGTGCAAAGTCGGCGCAAGATCTGCACACAACCGCAGCAATCGGTCCAGCCCGAAAGCCTGCTCATGTGCGGCAATCTGGAACACGCTGTCGGCAGAGGTGTAGCAGATCGGCCATCCGGTTCGCAGATGCTCTGCCCCCAACGCATCGATGATCGGGACACCAGACGCGTGGCAGTTGCCCAAGATGCCGTCAGTACCCGCCAACGCGCAGACTTGCGCCACCAGCGCGCCCGAAAAGGCAGGTGTGGTGGTCGGGAAATAGGTCCAGTCCCACGGCACGGGCACGCCTGCCAACTCCCAGTGGCCCGAAGGCGTATCCTTGCCCCGCGACACTTCGGTCGCTGCCCCCCAACGGCCGGACTGGCCAGAAGCCAGCCCGGGCATCGCCGCCCCCGAGGCCAGCTTCACCGCGCCCGCAAGCCCCAGACTGGCCAGATGCGGCACGCGCAAAGGGACCGTGGCCGCAATATGCGCCAACGTGTTTGCGCCGGAATCACCGAACTCGGCCGCATCCGGTGCGCCGCCGCACCCGACCGAGTCCATCACGATCAGAAAGGCGCGCGGCATCACGCGATCCGTTCAAGGATCAGCGGCGGTTCTTCAACCGGGCCCGGGCCAAGGGTGTAGGCCGCCTGGACTGCCCGCACTGCTGCCTCGGCCGCTTCGGCATTCGCGGCGTGGACCATGCCCAATGGCACCCCAGCCTCGATGTCTTCGCCAAGGCCCGCAAGATCCGACAGCCCGACTGACGGATTGATCTTGTCGCCGTCGCGCAGACGCCCGCCCCCTAACTGCACGACAGCCTGACCGATAGCGCGTCCGTCAATGGTCTGCACCAGCCCGGTGTGCTGACATGGGATTTCCATCGTCACAGGGGCAGCCGGCAACCGGTCTGGCCAACGGTCGACAAAATCGGCGGGCCCGCCTTGCGCTGCAACCATCCGCCCGAACCAATCGGCAGCAGCCCCCGATTCCAGGGCTTGCTGGATGCGTCCTGCGCCATCGGCCGCGTCGGCCGCAAGTCCGCCCAGTGCCAATGCCTCGCCGCCCAGAGCTACGGTGACATCCCAAAGCGCCGCGTTGACCGAAGTGCCGGTCAAGGTCTCCATCACCTCGATCACTTCAAGCGCGTTGCCGGCGGCGGTTCCAAGCGGTTGCGACATGTCGGTGATCAAGGCCGCCGACATGCACCCCGCCGCCTGCGCCGCGTTCACCAGGGCCTGGCCGAGCGCCCTTGCGTCGTCAACTGTCCTTGCAAAGGCACCAGAACCACATTTGACGTCCAGAACCAGCGCCTCCGTCCCCGCCGACAGCTTCTTGGACAGGATGGAGGCGGTGATCAGATCGATGCTTTCGACGGTCCCGGTCACATCGCGGATCGCATACAACCGTCGATCCGCCGGCGCGATTTCATTGGAAGCCGCCACAATCGCGCAATGCACGTCACGCAGTTGCGTGCGCAGCTGATCTTCCGTCAGCGTGGTCCGCAAGCCCGGGATCGCTTCGAGCTTGTCGATCGTCCCGCCGGTATGACCCAAGCCGCGACCAGAGATCATGGGGACATAGGCGCCGCATGCCGCAAGCGCCGGAGCCAGCAGCAACGAAACGCTGTCGCCGATGCCACCGGTCGAGTGTTTGTCGACAATCGGACCGGGCATGTCCCACTGTAGCACCCGCCCAGAGTCGCGCATGCCGCGCATCAAGTTGCTGCGGCCCTCTGGCCCAAGCCCCTTCAGCAGCACCGCCATGGCAAAAGCCCCGGCCTGTGCATCCGTGACAGTTCCCGAGGCCAGTCCTGCGGCGAACCAGCACAGATCCTCGGCTGACGGCACATGCCCGTCGCGGATGCTTGCGATGATACTGCGCGCGTCGGTCATGTGCGGTCCATGTGACCGGCGCTGAACACCCCAGGCAGCAAGTCAGCCACAGTCATCCTTTTTGAAGCCCCATCAATGGTGTGCAAGGTTACAGGCACGTCCTGATCGGCAAACTCGGCGAGTTTCTGGCGGCAACCGCCGCAGGGTGGAACGGGATCCGTGCTGTCTGCGATCACGCAGATCTCTGCAATGCGGGTGTCGCCGGCTGCGATCATCGCAGCAATCGCCCCCGCTTCGGCACAGGTGCCTTCGGGATAGGCCACGTTTTCAACGTTGCAGCCGACATACGTGGCCCCCGATACCGCGCGGAGCGCCGCACCGACCTTGAAGCGGGAATAGGGGGCATAGGCGTTTTCCCGCACGGCGGTCGCGGCTTGCAGCAGGGTCATTTTGGCCTCCGTGGGCTTTACCGTTCGGGCGGAAAGTGTGGGGTGGGTTGCAGGATTATGCAAGAGTGGCAAGCGTTGCGTCAGCGGGGGCCAGCCCCCGCGCGCCCCCGGGATGTTTTTGCCAAGATGAATGCGGTCAGAGCGCGGTGGTTGGTGGATTTCCTGGCAAGGAGACTTCCAGAAGCTCGAGATCCGATGTGGCTTGCGCATAGCGCGTTGCCATACCGGGCGGGATTACAAAGGCATCGCCGGGAGAGAGCCGACAGGGGGCCGTTCCCTCACCTTCCAGTGTCATTGCGCCCGACATGAGATAGGTGAACACGATGTCGCCGTCGTGTTTTGTCCAGGGCGCCGGGCCAGAGGGTCGGGCAACCATTACCGAAGCAATTCCACGGGTGTTTACATTGATCGTGGTGTCTCGGGCGTCAAAGCCGGGAATGCGAAACGGTGCAAAACGGCCCTGGGTGCCCTGATTGTACACGAAGCGCTGCCCCTGCCATTCGCGGTCTGGGCGCAGATGCGGGGTCGGCAGGGTCATGGCATGATCGATTTCTGTCACATGTTCTGCCGGAACGCCGATTTCGATCACCTCGATCCCGTCGCTGGCATGCAGTACGCGGTGCCTGATTTCGGGCGGCTGGATAAAGCAGTCGCCCGCAGAGAGGCGGATCGGGTCGCCCTGATCTTCGTAGACGACATCGACCCAGCCCTTGATGCAGAAAATCAGTTGAAAGCCGACCTTGTGGAAATGCACCATGTCGGGCACCGGGCCACCATCCGGGATGCGGATGTGGCTTGCGATCATCGCACCTCCGAGCCGCGACGGCACGAGGTCACGGTACTGCATGCCCGCGCGTCCGATGATCCAGGGGGCCTGATCTGCCAGACGGCGCACCACGAAGGCGTGTTCGGTTGCAGGCATGGCCAGCGGCGGGTTGAGATCGTCGATTTCTATGCGGGTGCCGTTCGGCGCGATCAGCTGGCGCAGCCCGCCCGCAAAAGCATCCGGGTCTTCGGTCAGGATCCGCAAGGTTCCGGGGGCCTCTGGCGCATCCTTTTGCAGGCGGATACGCAGGCCGTGGCCCGACAGCACTGCCACGCCGGGATTGTCGGCAGGATAGATCATGTCCAGCCGCATCCCCAGCACCTTTGTGAAGAACGGCAGATCGTCGCGCAGTTCGTGGGTCGGAAAGCGAATTTCCGCGCGTGTTTCCATAGCGATGTCACCTTTTCTGCCCGTCCGGTTCTGCCCGTCCGGTTTTTCCCATCCAACCCTGCCGTCCCGAGCAGCCGATTGCAAGGCAGGACAAATAGCTGCGCCGCATCCGTTGCGGCGGACTGGAACGATCAAAGCCGAAGCCGATGCAGACCGCGAGACGCCCGAGACGGTGATGCGCATGTTACGGCGAAGAGTTTGCAGCACGTTTTCCTGCACGCAGTGGCGTCAGTGTCACCAAAAACCCGTGCGTGGCGGGCTAAGGCACAGACTGTCGTGCGATCTGGTTTGCAGATGAAGGCAGATCGTCTAAGGCTAAGCAACGCTGGTAGGGGACGGAAATGGAAGAAGCACGGCACGATCAGGCCAGGCACGCGGCACTGGACTATCACGAATTTCCCAAACCCGGAAAGCTGGAAATCCGCGCCACCAAACCCCTGGCCAACGGACGCGACCTGAGCCTGGCCTACAGCCCCGGCGTGGCCGAGGCATGCCTTGAAATCAAGGCCGATCCCAGCACGGCGCGCCGGTACACCGCCCGCGGAAACCTTGTGGGCGTTGTCACCAATGGCACCGCGGTGCTTGGTCTTGGCAATATCGGCGCGCTGGCGTCAAAGCCGGTGATGGAAGGCAAGGCGGTTCTGTTCAAGAAGTTCGCCAATATCGATTGTTTTGACATCGAGCTGAACGAACCCGACCCGGTGAAGCTGGCCGAAATCGTTTGCGCGCTGGAGCCGACTTTTGGGGCGATCAACCTTGAAGACATCAAGGCGCCCGATTGTTTCATCGTCGAGGCATTGTGCCGGGAACGCATGAAGATCCCGGTGTTTCACGATGACCAGCACGGCACGGCGATCGTGGTGGGTGCCGCCGCAACCAATGCGTTGTTCGTGGCGGGCAAGCGGTTCGAAGACATCAAGATCGTCTCGACCGGGGGCGGTGCGGCGGGGATTGCCTGCTTGAACATGCTGATCAAGCTGGGGGTGAAACGCGAGAACATCTGGCTGTGCGATCTGGAAGGTCTGGTGTACCACGGGCGCGTTGCACAAATGACGCCGCAGAAGGCGGCATATGCGCAAGGAACCGAGCCTGGCTTGCTGATCGATGTGATCGCGGGGGCAGATATGTTTCTTGGCCTTTCCGGCCCCGGGGTCTTGACGCCCGAAATGGTGGCGATGATGGCGCATGACCCGATCGTTTTTGCGCTTGCCAACCCGATGCCAGAGATTTTGCCCGATGCGGTGCGTGCCGTGGCACCAGGCGCCATGATTGCGACGGGACGCAGCGATTTTTCCAATCAGGTCAATAACGTCCTGTGTTTTCCGTTCATCTTTCGCGGTGCGCTGGATGTCGGGGCGACCGAGATCAATGATGCGATGCAACTGGCGTGCATTTCTGGAATTGCCGCACTTGCCCGTGCCACTACCAGCGCTGAAGCAGCGGCCGCCTATCATGGCGAGACGATGACCTTTGGCCCGGACTATCTGATCCCCAAGCCTTTTGACCCGCGATTGATCGGTGTTGTGGCAAGTGCCGTCGCGCAAGCGGCGATGGACACCGGAGTTGCCACCCGCCCGATCGAAGACATGGTGGCCTACAAGCAGAACCTGAACGGATCCGTGTTCAAGTCGGCGTTGATCATGCGCCCGGTGTTCGAGGCCAGTCGGACGGCGGACCGCCGTATCGTCTTCGCCGAGGGCGAGGACGAACGCGTGCTGCGTGCTGCCAATGCGATGCTGGAGGAAACCACCGACAAGCCAATTCTCATCGGGCGGCCTGACGTGATCGTTGCGCGCTGCGAACGCGCCGGTCTGCCGATCCGCCCGGACCGCGACTTTGAAATCGTGAACCCGGAATCCGATCACCGCTATCGCGAATACTGGCAGGCCTATCACGATCTGATGGCACGGCGGGGGGTAACGGCGGACATCGCCCGTGCGGTCTTGCGCACCAACGCCACCGCCATCGCGGCCATCGCCGTGCATCGTGGCGATGCCGACAGCATGATCTGCGGCACGTTCGGGCAATATCTGTGGCATATGAATTATGTCCGGCAGGTTCTTGCACGTGACGGGTTGCATCCGCAGGGCGCGCTGTCGCTGATGGTGCTTGAAGATGGCCCGCTGTTCATCGCCGACACTCAGGTAAACCCGCAGCCAACGCCAGAGCAGATCGCGCTGAACGCGATCGGGGCTGCGCGTCACGCCAAACGGTTTGGGGTGGTGCCAAAGGTGGCACTGTGTTCGCACAGCAACTTTGGCAATCTTGACAGCGATTCCGGGCGGCGGATGCGAGCGGCGCTCGAGATTTTGGACGCGCAGGAAGTGGACTTCATGTTCGAGGGCGAAATGTCTACCGATGCGGCGCTTGACCCGGAACTGCGCGCCCGCATCTTTCCGCAGTCGCGGCTGGAAGGGCCGGCGAACATCCTGATCTTTGCTTTCACCGATGCTGCAAACGCAGCGCGCAACATCCTGCGGCACAAAGCCAGCGGGCTGGAAGTGGGGCCGATTCTGATGGGCATGGGCAACCGGGCCCATATTGTGACGCCAAGCGTTACTGCACGTGGGTTGCTGAACATGTCAGCGCTTGCGGGTACGCCGGTTGGGCACTATGGCTGAGTGACAAGGGCGGCATCGCGCGGGCGCGGCTGAGATCGTTGCAGGATTGCTGCGGGCGTTGCAAACTGCCTGCAGTTGAAAGACGATTGGAATTTCGCGCGTTGTCGGTTAGGTTCAGACTATGCGGATTTCTGGGCCTATTCTTCGGACCTTTCTCCTGCGGGTGTCGCGGCAAGGCTCGCGATGACCGATGGTGTTGCGCCCCTCTCGGCAATGATCGATGCGAACCGGCCCGAGGATGAGCCGGTGCTGCTGCTGTTCGGGCATGATCTGCGGGCGGCTTTGTCGGATGTGGTGGGTGGGCTGCGGTTTGTTGACCTTGACTCACTAGGTTCTGGGGCGCGATTGCAGATTGAACGCGCGCGCGTGTCAGCTGAAACACTGACGCGTCTTCTTGAGTGCGGGTTGGCGGAAATCGAAGGCCGGATAGGACCGGCAGAACCGGAGTATCTGGACCTGCATCGGTTCCTGACCGACCTTGATCTGCGCTGGTCTGGCCGGGCACTTGAAAAGGGAGTCGGGTTCACCCTGCACAGGGCCTCGGATTTACCTTCCGGCTTGTTACTGGACCGGGTGGCATTGGACCGGGTGTTGTCCAATCTTCTTGGCAATGCGATAAAGTACAGTGGCGGCCAACCGGTGGTTTGCGATGTGAAAATGCATGGGGCGGATCAGCTGCGATGGACCGTGCGTGACGCCGGACCGGGCTATCCCACAGCGATCCTGGACCAGAACCTGTTGCTGCGTGACCGTAGGGCGGATGCCTTGCAAACCGGATCCGGCCTTGGCCTGTTTATTGTCGCCGATCTGGTGCACAGGATGGGCGGGCGGCTGTCGTTGCACAATGGACCTGCCTCGGGGGCTGCGGCGCAAATTGACTTGCCGCTGACCATGCCGAGTGACGCGGATTGGACCACCATTGCCCGTCAGTCGCCCTTACTGGTTGGCAAACGCGTGCTGATTGCCGACGACAACCCGACGAGCCAGACTATCCTCGCAGGGCTGGCCAAGGGACTTGGTGCGCAGGTCGAAGTGGTGGATGACGGCGAAATGGCACTCGACCGCCTGCAATGGGGCAATTTCGATTTGCTGGTTGTCGATGTCGAAATGCCCAAGCTGTCGGGGCTGGATGTAATGCGTTGCCTGCGTCGAATGCCCGGGACCATCGCCCAAATTCCTGTGATTGCCGTTACCGCGTATGGGCCGAATGCGCATCGCAAGGCAATCCTCGCAGCAGGTGCAAATGACCTGATGGTAAAGCCGGTTGCCTGCCCGCTGGCCTTTGGCAGCGTTGTACGCCGAGTTCTGGCGAGCAGGCCGCAGCTTCAGCCCGGGCGCGCATCGATCAATGCTGACGCAGAACCGGGACTGTCACTCGACAAGACAAGGCTGACACGGCTGCTGGACATGGCAGGACCAGACTCGGGGCGCGACCTGCTTGAACGGTTGATCTCTGACTTGAGTTCGGTGAAGCGAGGATTGATCAAAGCCGTGGCACAGCCTGGCTTGCCTCCAGACTGGGAGGCGGTACGAGGCCATTCGCATGTCTTGATATCGCTTGCCGGTGCGGTTGGCGCGCAGGCGCTTCAGACCGGGGCCGAGACGTTGAACCTGCTCGCCGACCAATTGAACCGTCAGGTGTTGAGCAATATGATCGACGTCATCCTGGGCCAACTCGACTTGCTGATCGCACATGTAAATCGGACGCGAAGCGACTTTGCGGTCCAATCCCAATGAGCAGCGCACCAGACGCAATCGCGGGCCGCAATTCCGCATTCTCGGTCCTGTTGATCGAAGATACGCCATCGCTGCAATTGGTGTACAGGTCGGTTCTTGCCGCTGAAGGACATCTGGTGCGCACAGTCGGCACCGCCGCGGAAGGCCTGCTTGCCTTTCGCGAAAGCGGTGCTGAAGTGGTGCTCTTGGATCTTGGGTTGCCCGATCGCGACGGGTTGGACCTGATGATCGACCTTCTTCTTCTGCGACCCCAGACCCGGATCGTTGTGATCACAGCCAATGGATCGATCAACAAGGCAGTCGAGGCAATGCGGGCCGGAGCGCATGATTTTCTGGTCAAGCCGTTCGATGAAGCACGGTTTCTTTCGGCGGTGCGCAATGCGCAGCAAGCAAAGGTGCCGCCCGCAACGCGCGGGGCGCCTGCGCGGTCCAGAATTGCTGCGGCTCCGGCGGGGCAAGGCGGCTTCATCGGATCATCCGATGCCATTCAGCGCATCCATTCCAAGATTGCATCCGTCGCCCGGTCGATGGCCACAGTGTTCATCACCGGCGAAAGTGGCACCGGCAAAGAACTGTGCGCGCTGGCGGTGCATGATGGATCACCGCGCGCGGCAGGCCCTTTCATCGCGCTGAATTGCGGGGCAATTCCACAGGAACTGCTGGAATCCGAGGTGTTTGGCCACTTGAAGGGCAGCTTTACCGGCGCAATCTCTGACAAACCGGGAGCAGCCGCGGCAGCCGATGGTGGTACACTGTTTCTCGATGAAATATGCGAGATGGCCCCTGCCCTGCAAACCAAACTGTTGCGGTTTTTGCAAACCTCAACCGTTCTTCCTGTCGGCGCAACACGTCCGCGCAAGGTCAATGTCCGCATTGTCTGCGCCACCAATCGCGACCCGCTGGATGCGGTTCGCACCGGCCATTTCCGCGAGGATTTGTACTACCGCCTGTTTGTTGTGCCGATTCACATGCCACCGGTCAGGGATCGGGGCGACGACGTAATCGAGATCGCCGAAGCGGCATTGCAACGGTTTGCGACCGAAGAGGGCCGACAGTTCGATGGGCTGGCTGACGAAGTTCACGCGCTGTTTCGCAGACTGCCGTGGCCCGGCAATGTACGGCAGATTCTGAACGTGATCCGCAATGTCGTCGTCCTGAACGAGGGCGGTCTGGTTACAATGGACATGCTGCCGGACGACCTGACGAAAAGACCGGACAAGATTGCGCAGGTTCCCGTCCCGGCGTCAGAGACGTCAAGCCAACTCGCGCTGGCGTCGTTGATCGGAAGACCCCTAGCAGAGATTGAACGGCTGTTCATCGAGGCGACACTGGCGCATCATGGCGGATCGATCCCACGCGCGGCGCGGGCGTTGGATCTATCGCCATCTACGCTTTACCGAAAACTTGAAGGCTGGGCGAAAGTCTGACCCATTTGCCTTTGATCGCAAAGGGTTTTTTGAAAAGAACCCGGCGGGGCGCGACAGTCAGACGAATTGCTCGTTGATCAACCGCTCGTCCAGGCCATGCCCCGGATCAAACAGGATGCGGTGCCGCACGCCCGGCTCTGACCGGATTTCCACGGAAAGCACGTCACTGAACGACCGGCTGTCGGCATCAGCCATCACCGGGCGCTTGAAAGGTTCCAGCACATCGAACCGCACCACTGCCCGTTTCGGCAGCAGCGCGCCACGCCAGCGGCGGGGTCGAAATGCCGCCATCGCCGTCAGGGCCAGCACATCCGATGCAATCGGAAGGATCGGCCCGTGCGCAGAGTAATTGTAAGCCGTCGAACCAGCCGGCGTCGCCACCAGCGCACCATCACAAACCAATTCATCCAGCCGAACCCGCCCATCGATGCTGATGCGCAGCTTCGCGGCCTGCGGGCCCGCGCGCAGCAGTGATACCTCGTTGATCGCAAGCGCTTCGACGATGCCTCCGCCCCGCATCTCTGCCCGCATCGCAAGCGGGTTTATCACGGTTTCTTCGGCCGCTGCCAACCGCTCTGGCAACCCATCGAGCGAAAAGCTGTTCATCAAGAACCCGATCGTGCCGCAGTTCATCCCATAGACCGGAATGTCGCGGCCTTCGGTCGCATGCAGCGTCTGCAACATGAACCCATCGCCACCCAAGGCGACCACGACATCCGCGTCGGCAGGCTGACACTGGCCATGTGCGCCAGCCAGCGCCTGCAGAGCCTCTTGGGCCGCGGAAATCGGGCTGGCGGTAAAAGCGATGCGCAAAGGGTGCATGAATGTTCCTCTCGGACGCAGTCTTGGCTGCCAGCAAAGGCAAACTCAACCCCGGGTTTTCGCCGCCGTCCATCCTTGCGTCGCATTCCACCCTTTCCCGATCCCCACTCTTGTCTTAGGTATGCGGGAACGGGATATGGCAAACAGAGGAGACGCCCATGAACTCACCCCACCGCGGTTCCGGCTTTTTCACCGAAAGCATGTCGTCCAGCGACCCGGAACTATTCGCCTCGATCACTTCCGAACTTGGTCGCCAGCGCCACGAGATCGAGTTGATCGCGTCGGAAAACATCGTGTCCCGTGCGGTGATGGAGGCGCAAGGGTCAGTGATGACCAACAAATACGCCGAAGGCTATCCGGGCAAGCGGTACTATGGCGGCTGTCAGTTTGTGGACATCGCGGAAAATCTGGCGATCTCGCGCGCTTGCGAATTGTTTGATGTCGGATTTGCGAATGTGCAGCCAAATTCCGGGTCTCAGGCCAACCAGGGCGTGTTTCAGGCGCTGCTGCAACCGGGCGACACCATTCTGGGGATGAGCCTTGATGCAGGCGGCCACCTGACGCATGGCGCGGCACCAAACCAGTCCGGCAAATGGTTCAAGGCCGTGCAATACGGTGTCCGCCCGCAGGATCTGACCCTTGATTATGACCAGGTTCAGGCGCTGACCACCGAGCACAAACCCAAGATGATCATCGCAGGCGGATCGGCCATTCCGCGCATCATCGATTTTGCCAGGATGCGCGTGATTGCTGACAGTGCCGGGGCGTATCTGCTGGTCGATATGGCGCATTTCGCAGGCTTGGTCGCGGCGGGTCTTTACCCGTCGCCTTTCCCGCATGCCCATGTTGCAACGACCACAACGCACAAGACCCTGCGTGGCCCACGCGGCGGGATGATCCTGACTGACAGCGAGGCGCTGGCGAAAAAGTTCAACTCGGCGATCTTCCCGGGAATTCAGGGCGGACCGCTGATGCATGTGATCGCAGCGAAGGCCGTCGCATTCGGCGAAGCACTGCGACCCGACTTCAAGACTTATCAGCGTCAGGTGATCCAGAATGCCCAAGCCTTGGCCGATCAACTGATGAAGGGCGGCCTTGGCACGGTTACCGGCGGCACAGATACGCATCTGATGCTGGTTGACCTGCGCCCCAAAGGCGTCAAAGGCAACGCGACTGAAAAGGCTTTGGGGCGGGCCCATATCACCTGCAACAAGAACGGCATCCCGTTTGATACCGAAAAGCCGACCATCACCAGCGGCATCCGGCTTGGAACCCCCGCAGGCACCACCCGTGGTTTCGCCGAAGCCGAGTTCCGTCAGATCGGCGACTGGATTGTCGAAGTGGTCGATGGTCTGGCCGCCCATGGCGAAGACGGCAATGCCGCAGTGGAAGCATCGGTGAAAGCCAAGGTCGAGGCTCTTTGCCATCAGTTTCCGATTTACCCAGGGCTATAGGCTGCCCGATCGGCTTGCCGCGGTGAAGTTGCGGCAAGCCGATCAGATCAGACCACGCCACCACGCAACAGCCATCGCCAACCCTGCCACCACCAGCAAAATGAACGCGATGGACGCGAGGATCCCCGTGACAAAGACCTTGCGCGGGTTCTCGCTGCGTTGACCGTTCAGATGCCGCAAGCAGATGTCATATGCCTCTGCGACCATCTCTTCGTCGATCTGATGCATCAACCGGGCGCTCTTTGCCATTTCGGTGGCCTGTATCAAGACCGCCGCAGCCACCCGGACTTGTTTTGGCAGCCGCCGTCCGGCACGGCGAACCTTGACCGCAAGCCCCTTGCCGCCAATGCGCAGCTTTTGTTCCATCAAGCCTGACACCCGGTCGGCCATCTGCTGTATCGTCGCTTCGCTCATCAGACCCTCTTTCGCGATTTTTGTCTAACGGCAACCAAGCTGGGCTGCAACGACTCTGGCCCTTCAGCTGCAATCGGGATATCACATGGGCATGTTAGCGACATCACGTTTCCCGGCTGAAAAAGAAACCGGCCAACCGCCGTTGCTTATCGTTCATGGCCTGTTCGGGTCAGGGCGAAACTGGGGCGTGATCGCACGCAACCTGGCCGATGTTCGCGAAACCGTGACGCTGGACATGCGCAACCATGGCAGCAGCCCGCGCGCGCCGACCCAAAGCTATGCCGACATGGCCGGGGATCTGGCCGAAGTGATCGAAACGCTGTCCGAATTGCGCGGTGGACCGGTCGATGTGCTGGGCCATTCGATGGGGGGCAAGGCGTCGATGGTGCTGGCGCTGACCCGGCCCGATTTGGTGCGGCGTCTGGTGGTGGCGGATATCGCCCCGGTCGCCTATAGCCACGATCAGATCCAGAACATCGACGCGATGCGCGCGTTTGACCTGACGGGCCTCACCTCGCGCGGCGAGGCGGATCGCAGGCTGGCCCTGACCATTCCTGACCCGGCCTTGCGCGCCTTTTTCCTGCAGTCTCTCGACCTCAAGGTCAGCCCGGCGCGCTGGAGGTTGAACCTTGACGTGCTCGAGGCTGAAATGCCGCTGATTGTCGGCTGGCCCGCCGTCAAGGGCAGTTTTGCCGGTGCAGCGCTGTTCTTGTCGGGGGGTGACAGCCGGTATGTGCTGCCCCAACACCGCCCCGCCATCCGTGCAATGTTTCCCAAATCGCGGTTTGCGAAACTTGCAGGGGTCGGGCATTGGCTGCATGCGGAAAAACCGCGCGAGTTCGAGGAAACCGTGCGGGTGTTCT
Source organism: Paracoccaceae bacterium (assembly GCA_031400505.1). GTDB lineage: Bacteria > Pseudomonadota > Alphaproteobacteria > Rhodobacterales > Rhodobacteraceae > JAIYDJ01. The sequence goes on from JANNPZ010000068.1 coordinate 25,038, forward strand.
TGGTGGCCCCCGATTCGATGCCGTGATCCGGCGGTTCCGCTGGCGGGTCAAACCGGCAGGCTGAGCCCCTTTTGCGCCGCCGATTGTTCCGCCCGGTCCAGCAGCCGTTGCAAAGCAGCGCCGCGCGCGAAATCCGGGTCGGCAGCCCCCGTCCCACGAATAGCCGCGATGAACCGCTCGTAAATCGTCGGCAGCACAGGTGCGGCGACGTCCCGCCAGACCGCCGTTTGCAGATCGGGTTCCAGACAGGCGCGCAAGCGGCTGGTGTTGTTTTCCCATGCCACCTCTAGCCCGCCCCTGTCGCCATAAATCCGAAGGCGCAGGTCGTTGAGATGCCCACTGGCAAATCGCGTTGCGGCGACCGTGCCCAGGGCCCCGTTCGCCATGATCACTTGCATCGTCGCACTGTCGTTGGCGTCCAGTGTATACTCGCCGATCTTGCCGCCCGGCGCCTTGTCGAAAGTGACGAGCCTGCACGACACCTCGACTGCATCCTGTCCGGCGATGAAAGTGGCGAAGTCCAGGATGTGGATGCCCACATCGCCAAGCACTCCCTTCGACCCATGCGCAGTGGAAAGACGCCACAACCACTGGGATTCCTTGTCCCAGTGCCCCCAGGCAGGCTGCGTCAGCCAGCTTTGCAGGTAGGACGCCTCGAAATGCCGCAGCGTGCCAATGGCGCCCTCGCGCACCAGTGCCGCCGCCTTTTGCAGCGCCGCCACGTTGCGATAGCTGAGGTTCACCATGTTCACGACGCCCGCCTGTGCCGCCGCATCGGCCATCGCCTGCGCGTCCGCCTCGTTCGCGGCCAAAGGCTTCTCGCACAGGACATGCTTGCCGGCCGCCAGAAACGGCAATGTCGTGGCATAGTGGGCCGCGTCTGGGGTCACGTTGGTGACCGCGTCGAACTGCCCCCAAGCCAGCGCTGCATCGACGGAATGAAAGCCCTGCGCGATCCCATGCGCGGCCTGAAACGCCGCCAGCTGCTCGGCCCGCGTGTCGATCCCAGCGACCACGCTGACCCCGTCAATCGCCTGGAACGCCTGGGCATGGTTCTTTGCCATGCCCCCGGTGCCCAAAATCAGAACCCGCACCATCAGCGATACCCCGCCTCGCCGTCATGATGCAGACGCGGCCCGCGTTCGGTGATCGGCTCCAGCGCCTTGTCCACCGGCGTGTTCGGCGCGTCGTTCGGGTTGGCGATACGGCGTTCAGGATTGAAAGCCCATTTCACCGCGTTCGAGATCACCCGCTGCACGTTGCCATCGTGATAGCTGGGATAGGTCTCGTGCCCCGGGCGGAAGTAAAAGATGTTCCCAGCCCCGCGCTTGTAGGTCAGGCCCGACCGGAACACCTCGCCGCCCTGAAACCAGCTGATGAACACCGTCTCCAACGGCTCGGGCACGCCGAAGGGCTCACCATACATCTCCTCATATTCCAGCTCGAAATGGTCCGGCAGCCCGGCTGCAATCGGGTGCTGACGGCTGGTCACCCAAAGCCGCTCGCGCTCGCCTGCCTCGCGCCAGGACAGGTTACAGGGCGCGCCCATCAGCCGCTTGAATGGTTTGGAAAAATGCGCCGAATGCAGGAAAATCACCCCCATCCCGCCCCAAACCGCATCGCAGACCCGCTCCACCACCTTGTCGTTGACATCGCCATGCGCCGCATGGCCCCACCAGATCAGCACGTCCGTTTCCGCCAGCTTTTCGGCAGTCAACCCGTGTTCTGCATCCTGCAAGGTCACCGTCGTCGCGCGAATCCCCGGATCGGTGTTCAACGCGGCGGCAATCGTGCCGTGCATGGTGAGCGGGTAAATCCCCGCCACAACTTTGTTTTTCTGTTCGTGGACGTTTTCGCCCCAAACCGTGGTTCGAATAACCATAGCAATCTCCTGTCTTGAAACCTATCGGATCGGTGCGCCGTTGGCATCGAACCGGTGCAATTGGCCCGCCTTGGGGTTCAACCCGACGCGTGCGCCCAGCTTGACCGTCAGCTTGCCTTCCTGCCGCACGATCAGGGGTTCCTCCGCGCCCATCTCGACGAACAGATAGTTGTCCGACCCCAGATCCTCGGCATGCACCACCTCGCCCTGCCAGACGCCAGACCCATCTAGCGACACCTCGATATGCTCTGACCGGATGCCAAGGGTCGTGCACTTCTCTGCCGCAGCAAAGGCCCCGGTCAAGAAGTTCATCTTCGGGCTGCCGATGAACCCCGCGACAAAGATCGAATTGGGGCGTTCATATAACTCCGCCGGGGTTCCGACCTGCTCCAGCCGCCCATCGCGCAGCACTGCGATCCGGTCGGCCAGCGTCATCGCCTCGACCTGATCATGGGTCACGTAGATCATCGTGACGTCGCTCATCGAATGGTGCAGCTTCGCGATCTCCAGCCGGGTCTGCACCCGCAGGGCTGCGTCGAGGTTCGACAGCGGTTCGTCGAACAGGAACACGCGCGGGTCGCGCACGATGGCGCGGCCAATGGCCACCCGCTGCCGCTGCCCGCCCGAAAGCTGTTTTGGCAACCGCTCCAGCAGATGCGCGATTTGCAGCAATTCCGCAGCCTTGGTCACCCGCGTGCGAATGTCATCCGCGCCGGCCTTGGCCAGTTTCATCCCGAAGGCCATGTTGTCATAGACGGTCATGTGGGGATACAAGGCATAGCTTTGAAACACCATCGCGATGCCGCGTTTCGACGGGATCAGATTGTTGACCACCTGATCGTCAAACAGCATGTCGCCACCGGTGATCTGCTCCAACCCCGAGATCAGGCGCAGCAGCGTTGACTTGCCGCAGCCGGAGGGGCCCACGAACACCATGAACTCGCCCTTGCGGATATCAAGGTCGATGCCCTTGATCACGTCCACCGCACCGTAGGATTTCTTGACGTCTCGGAGTTGAATTCTGGCCATGATGTTAACCCTTCACGCCGCCCGCGGTCAGGCCCGCGACGATCTTGCGTTGGAAGATAAGGACAAGGATGATCAGCGGGATGGTGACGATGACACTGGCCGCCATGATCGGACCCCAGGGGATTTCCTGCTGCGACGCCCCCGACAAGAGCGCGATGGCCACGGGCGTCGTCCGCGTGGTCTCCGAACTGGTAAAGGTCAGCGCGAACAGAAACTCGTTCCATGCCCCGATGAAGGCAAGCAAGCCGGTGGTCACCAGCGCCGGCCACAACAGCGGCAGGAAGACCTTGGTGATGATGATCCACGGCGTCGCGCCATCAACGATCGCGGCCTCTTCTATTTCCACCGGCAGATCGCGCATGAAGGTGGTCAGTACCCAGACCGTGAACGGCAGCGTGAAGATTGTGTAGGACAGGATCAGCGCCCAGGGCGTGTTGAAGATGCCCAGAAACCGGATCAGCTCGAACAGCCCGGCCAGCACCGCGATCTGGGGAAACATCGAGACCGCAAGGATAGTCATCAACAAGAGCGCCCGTCCGCGAAACCGCACCCGCGCCAGCGCATAGGATGCCGTCACCGCCAGAAACAGCGCAAAGATCACAGTCGTTGTCGCGATGAAAACCGAATTCAGGATATTGCGCGGAAAGGTGCGCCCTCCCAGAACCGCCTCGTAATTGGCCCAAGAGAATTGCTTGGGCCAATAGTTGATCTCGAACAGACCGGTGCCCGTAGCAAAGCTGGTGACGATGGCATAGTAGAACGGAAAGACCGAGAAGAGAACGATCACCACGACCAGCGCGTAGAATGCGAAGGATTTCAACAGGCTATTGGCGGTCATTTCCCCCCCTCACCTGACAGATCAACCCGGCCCAGCCAGATATAAAGGCTGACGAACACAGCGAGGATCGCAAAGAGCAGTGTCGATTGTGCAGAGCCATAGGCGAACTTGTCGAAGTCGATCAGGTTCTCGCGGCTGATCACCGACATGGTTTTCGTGGCCGCCGAATTCGGCGTCAGCACATAGATCAGGTCGAACACCCGCAGCGCGTCCAGCATCCGGAAGATGACCGCCACCATCAAGGCAGGCCGGATCAGCGGCAGCGTCACCTTGAAAAACACTTTCACCGGATGGATGCCGTCAATCTTTGCCGCCTCGTAAATGTCGCGCGGCACCATTTGCAGGCCCGCCAGACACAAGAGCGCCATGAAGGGCGTTGTCTTCCACACATCCACCATCAGCACGGCATACATCGCGGTGTCGGTGCTGGCGGTCCAGGCGATCTTTTGATCGATCAAACCCACCCGCAGCAGCATGTCATTGATGATGCCGTACTGATCATTCAGCATCCAGGCCCACATCTTGGCCGAAACAATCGTCGGGATTGCCCAGGGGATCAGGATCGCCGCTCGCACCAGCCCGCGCCCCTTGAACTCGGCGTTCAGGACCAGCGCCACGATCAGCCCCAAAACGGTTTCAATCGTGACCGAAACCACCGAAAACCGCACCGTGTTCCAGACCGCGTTCCACCAAGCCGGATCGACCAGCGTGCCGCGATAGATCACGCGGCCAGACTCCAGGGTGCGCACCGAAAGGTAATTGTCGAACCAGATCCACTTGCCGCCGTAAAGGTCGTTCAACGACGTGTCGGTGAACGAAAACCACACCGTGCGCAGCAAAGGCCAGGCCGCCACGCAGAACAGCGCCGCCAGCATCGGGGCCAAGAACCAGAACGCAGCGCGCTGACGTTGTTGCAAAAGCGTCAAGCCGCCTGCCGAAGATACTGCCATACCGCCCCCCTTGACCGCCCCCCAGCGGTCAGATGAACACCGGGGCGGCGATGATGCCGCCCCGATTTAATCAACCAAGGTCAATACCTTACCAGGCATAGCCCTTCAAATCGGTCAGCTCGACCTCTAGCAGTTCAAGGTTCTCGGCGGCAGAACCGTTGCCTGACAGGGTTGCATGCACGGCCGACCAGAATTTGGCCGAAACCTCGTTGTACTTGCCCAACGTCGGTGCCGATGGCCGCGGAACGGCCTGCAGGAACACGTCCTTCCACTGCGGAATGATCGGTTGTGCTGCCGCGATATCGGCATCGTCATAAAGCGACACGATCGTCGGCAGATTGGATTCGTTCAGCGCACGGTGCTTTTGCGCCTCGACATCCGCGAGATAGAGGGCAAGCGAAATCGCTGCATCCTGCTTGGTCGAATACTTGGACACTGCCACGTTCCAGCCGCCCAGCGTCGCCGCCGAGGTCGGGTTGTCGCCGCCCACCGGCAAGGTCGTCACTTCGAACAAGCCCTTCACCGCAGAATCGTCGCCGTTGCCCAGACCGTAAGCATAGGGCCAGTTGCGCATGAAAGCCGCGTTGCCGGTCTGCCAGACGCCGCGCGCCTCTTCTTCCTGATAGGCCAGTACGCCACCCGGGGATACGGTATCAACCCAAAGCTTGGCCTGCTCCAGCGCCGCTATTGCGTTGGGATTATTGATGGAAATCGTGCCATCGGGTTCCACGATCTGCCCGCCACCGTGGGATTTCACCCATTCCAGCGCGTTGCAGGTCAGCCCTTCATAGGCGTTACCCTGCCAGACAAAGCCCCAGAACTCGCCCTTGCCGGCCGCCCGCTCGCCATCCTGGATGGTCTGCGCGGCGGTGGTCAGTTCGGCCCAGGTCTTGGGCACGGCCACGCCGTATTTCTCCAGCAGGTCCTTGCGGTAGTAGAGCGCGGGCGCGTCGGTAAAGATCGGCAGGGCCACCAGTTTGCCGTTCACCGTCTGCGATTGGATGATCGAGGGGAAATGCTTGGGGGCAATATCTTTGGCGGCTTCTGTCAGGTCAACAAAATGATCCGCCAACTGCGGTGCCCAGATCACGTCGGTCTGGAACAGGTCGATGTCAGTCGTGCCCGCCGCCAGCCACAGCCGGTATTGGCCGAACTGGTCGGAAGTCGAGGCAGGCATCGGCACGATTGTGACGGTGTGGCCGGTCGCCTCTTCCCAGGGCTTCACCAATCCCGCAAAATTCTCGATCGCAGCACCCACGGCGCCGGACACGTAGAACAACTCGTCAGCCTGTGCTGGCGCCCCTAGGGCCGCCAGAATCGCAATTGCGGCTGCAGAGCGCTTGATGCGCGCAGTAATCCCATAAGACATGGGTTCTCCTCCCTTTTGATGATCCGCGCCCGCAAGCGCGATTTTCGCAAACGCGACGGTTCTTGCGCCCCGATTCATCCGGGGTCATCCGAAGCGTTTCAAAATTTCTACCGTGGCATGTTCAACCGGTCAAGGATTCGCGATTCAAAGCGCTTTGATTTCCAGCTTTGGACACCTTCGAATTGCAGAAGACGCGTGCGCCTGCGCAAATCGCATCGCTGCGTTGCAGCATCCAAAATGCAAGAGGCCGCCAGGTTTGTACCTGGCGGCCTTTGAAAACCCGGAACAGCGGATCAGTTTTTGGCGTAATATTCCACGACGAGGTTCGGTTCCATCTGAACCGGATAGGGAACATCGCCCAAGGACGGAGTGCGCACGAACTTCACGATCAGCTTTTGCGCGTCCAACTCAAGATAATCCGGCACGTCGCGTTCGGTCAAAGCCTGGGCTTCCAGGATCAACGCCAACTGCTTGGACTTCTGACGCACTTCCACCAGGTCGCCTTCCTTGACGCGGTAGGACGCGATGTTGACGCGGGCGCCGTTCACCATGACATGGCCGTGGTTCACAAACTGCCGCGCCGCAAAAATCGTCGGCACCAGTTTGGCGCGGTAGACGACTGCATCCAGACGACGTTCGAGCAGGCCCACCAACATCTCGCCAGTGTCGCCCTTCACACGCTCTGCCTCGGCAAAGATCTTGCGGAACTGCTTTTCCGTCAGATCGCCGTAGTAGCCCTTCAATTTCTGCTTGGCGCGCAACTGGGTGCCGAAATCCGACAGCTTGTTCTTGCGGCGCTGGCCGTGTTGGCCCGGGCCGTATTCGCGCTTGTTCACCGGGGATTTGGCACGGCCCCAGATGTTTTCGCCCATGCGGCGGTCAATCTTGTACTTGGCAGAGGTGCGTTTTGTCACCACTGATCTCCTTCTTGGTTGCGAAGGGCGTTGTCCTTTTCCGGTTTCCCGAACGACAGGCATCCCCTTGCGGGGGCCACCAACACCAACGAAGTGGGCCGTATCGGGCAAGGCGGGCCGCTTGTCAAGGCTTGCAGGCCGCCCTTGGGCGGGTCACAACTCGCAAAAGCAGCGACAGCGGGCGCAACCAATGAAAAAGCAGTTTCTGACCATCCGCTGGGGCACCAAGTACGGGGCAGAGTACCTCAACAGGCTCTATGCTATGGTGGCACGCCATACCACGCCGCCTTTCGACTTCTTCTGCCTGACCGACGACCCAAAGAACGTGCGCTCCGAAGTGACTTGCCTGCCGCTACCTGACCTTGGCTGCGCCTTGCCGACCAACACTTTCGGCATTTGGGGCAAATCGCGGCTCTGGAACACCGATCTGGGGGGCCCCGTCGGCCCTGTCCTGTTCATCGATCTTGATGTGGTGATTACCGGATCGATGGATGGATTTTTTGAAGTGGGCGGCCCGGACGACGTGATTTTGGCCCGCAACCCCAATACCCCGTTCGAGAAACTGGGCCAAACGTCGATCTTTCGCTACCCGGTCGGCAAGTTGGCCCCTTTGCGTGAAAAGTTCCTGTCCGATCCGCAGGGCACCGCCGACGAGTATCGGTTCGAACAGCGCTTTGTCACCCGTAACGCGCCGGGCGGCATCACGTTCTGGCCGAAGGGTTGGGTCAGCCTGTTCAAATGGCACTGCGTGCCAAGCTTCCCGCTGAACTATTTCCGGGCTCCAAAACTCCAGCCGAGCGCCCGCGTGGTCATCTTTCCCGGACCGCTGAACCCGCCCGATGCAATCCTTGGTCGCTGGACCGCCGAAACGCCGGTGCGCCCGCCACTGGCACATATCGCGGCGGGCATGCGGGGCGACCGCAAGGACCCTCTGTTTCGCCACATTCGCCACTTCATCCGACCCAGCCCCTGGGTGGCCGACCATTGGCGCGAATGATCAGGGACGCAGCAAGCGGAACGGATCTGAAAATCGCTCAAGATAGGCGTCCATCTTTGGCACCGCCAGCCAGTGCTTGATCAGCGACCGGCGCAGATCGGCAGGCCAGCCCGCGCTGTCCGCCGGAGCAACAACCAGCCCCGGCCACTGTGCGGCCGTCGCGACATAGGGCCACCGATAACGCGCGGGCAGCGCGGCAGAGGTATCTTTCCAGGGTTTGCGGGACCCGATGAAATGCACCAGCCGCGGATCGGCCAGATCGGCGAAAAACCGCGATGCCCACGTGTATTGCCAATTCCAGACCGGACTCATTTCAGCCCAGTCGCCATCGCAGATCAGGTTCAGGATCGACTGATCATGCCGGATCAACGCCGACCCATGATCGACAAACAACGCCCGCGCTTTCGCCTCGACCCCCGCCTTCTGCCAGCCCGCCACGTCGATCAGCAAAACCCCACTGTTGAAATAGGGCCGCTGCGGGCGGCCCAAGGCGCGAAACTCAGGGCATGCGCGCGTGGGAGTGCGCCATTGCAGATTGTCGCGCACGGCCCCCAGCCAGGCCCCGCCCATGTCCGCAGCCATCAGCCTGTCAAGGCCGGTTCCGCAGCACAGAATGTCACTGTCCAGATACAAGATCCGGTCATAGCGCCCGGCAACCAGCGCCGGGATCAACAGACGCAGATAGGCAGCGCTGCCGTGGCGGCTTTGATGCGGGCCACCGTTGAACGGGTTGCCATTGGCAAACACCTCGGCCCGCACCCCCAGGTCGCGCAGACCGTCTGGCAGGTCCAGCACGTTTTCGCTGAACAGACAAATGTCGAAGCCACCCTTCGGATGCTGCGCACGGATTGTCCGGGCCAGTGTCATGGCGTACGGTGCATAGCCCGCATCGCAGGCCAGAACGATTGCGTTTCGCTGGCTCATCCGGCCTCCTTTGCCCCTAGGTGTAGGGCCGCCATCCTGCCATGTCATGACGCAATATCGCCGCCTCTGACGCCGAAATGTTGCGCCGGGCGTATTCGCCATAAGCCTGCGGATTTTCGGCAATCGACGGCAGAAGTGCCAGCAACCCCGACCGTTGGCTGTCGTCGATCATGTCAAGGGCGGTGTTTGCCGGATGAAAACTCTCTGTCTCCAGCCCGTTGGCCCAGACAATGTTGTGTTGATCCAGCAAGATATGGATATAGACCACCTCACGCACCGCGTGATCCACGATCACCGACAGGTCATTGACCAGATTTTCGGCGGCCACCAGAACCTCTGACGTGTTGAACAGCGCCTGCGCGGACGGCCCCTTGACCAACATGCGGTGTTGCGGGCTGACCAGAAGATCCTGATCGGGCCGCCCGGTGCCCAGTGCGCCGCTGCGAAACCGGATCGGCCGCAACTGCGGCATCGCATAAAGCCGCGCCCCCGACATCCGGCGGTGCCCGCGCCACAACACGGGTTGCGGGCCGTTGTCGCGCGTCAGGATCTGATCGCCGGGCTTCAGCGTCTCGATCTGACGCGGGCCGCAGGGTGTGGACAACCAGGTACCAGGGGTAAAACAGATCACCCCTGCCGCCGGGCGCGCCTCTGCCGCAATCTTGTTGCGATCGATCGCGGTGCGCACCACCCACAGATCGCGGTCTGAAGGCGGCAGATCACCCATCATCATCAACAGCCGTGCGCCGCTGTCTGGAACCGGAATGATTGTGATTGCATAGCTGTGATGGCCATCGGTGACGAGAAAGCTTTGATCCGGCAGATCGTCACCGTCGATTTCCGCAGGTGCCGCAGCAGGCGACCCCAAGGCCGCCCCCACCACCCGCCGCACCATGCGTGCCGCGCGTTTGCGTGTATCCGCAACGGCCTCGGCCCCATTCAGAATCAGCACACTCTGCGGCCCATCCACGCGAACTGCCGTGCCAGACCAACGCCACGCGGCGCCGACGGACAGAACATCCAAGGGTGCGGCCTTGAGGCCATCTAATTCTGTTTGGGTCCAGGATATCACGAACGTGCCCGAAGAGCCCGTATTCATGCCTGTTACTGCCTGTCTCTGCCTGATCGTTTTTTTCTTTGTGCTCAGAGGTTAACAAGACCTTCTTCACAAAGCTATGGCAGATCGGCAACACTGCTATTCAATTAGCGGTTTTCGGATCGAGAACCGACAGGATCAGAATCGCAGGCTCAGCCCCAGCGAACCCAGAACCTGTCCCTCGGACTGTTCTTCGAATTCGGGGCCCAGATAGGTCACGCCGTAAAAGACTGACGACTTCTCACCTTGCCAGTGAAACCCTGCGCGCAGCCGGTGTCGCGTGTCGCTTGCCGTGACGGCCCCGCCATCGGGCAGGTAGTTGCTGTCGAAGACCCGCGCGATATCGCCGCCCAGCACGACACTGACGCCCGGTTGCTGCCCCCCCGCCACGGCACGAAACCGCTGCCCGGTTCCCACGTCGCGCAGCATCAGATCCTGCTTGCCAAGGGTGCCGATCACCAGATCGCCACCCGCCCGCACCAATGTCTCGTCTCCGGCGCGCGCCTCGATGAAGGGGCGGAACTCGACCCGGTCACCAAAGCTGAACCGCCTCGCAAACTCGGCTGTCACAGTTGGATAGACCGCGTTGTCGATCTGGGTGTCCAACGCGCCCACTTCGCCCAAACCCAGCGCACCATGCACCCAAGATTGAAAATCGCCCACCCCGGTCTGCGGCCCGACGATCACCAGATCGCCACCCAAACTCGCCTCGTAGCTGCCTAGCGCAAACTGGCTGTGCAGGCCCAAGGAGATAGCCCCGGCATAGCGCCGGTCGATTGCGGCAGGAACCTCAAGATTTGCCGGTGCCAGCGTATCGGCGCGCAAGCGAAACTCCAGGATTTCCCCCAGCGTGCCGGGCAATTCACCCGACCAGCGAACGCCGCGGATCCGGCTGATTGCGTAGGCCCCGGTGCGCCAGCGATCTGTGCCATCCCCGATGGCATCATTGGAAAACAACCGCCCCCAACCCAGCGTCACCCGGTCCTGCGCCGTCACGGGTGCGGACAGCAAGCTGAGATATGTTACTGCGAAAAGGGCCAACCGCATCATCGCATCTACCTCTACCAGCCGACTATGCAGCCAAAACTTAACCGCAGATCGCCCCGCAAACAACCACGGGCCGCAACAAGGGACCCGAGTGTTACATCAAAAGCGCCCTGTAGCTACCTGTTCTGTTGCAGGATTTCGATGTGACCCAGGCTGCGCAATGGCGCCAGGGCGCACCAGACGCACGCGAAGGGCAGCAAAAGCGCGCAGGGCAGATCAGGTCAAAGGCGTGACGTGCTGCAAGCACCCGTCGGCCAGTGGCCGTTGCAGGTTGCGGGCCTGCGCCCATGGGGCGGCCAACCAATCCTGCCATTCGGCGGGTTCTGCAAGGATGACCGGCATCGCCTTGGGATGGACTGCGGCGACCTCGGTGTTCGGCTGCGTCGTCAAGAAGGCGAAAAGATCGTCCGTGGTCTGTCCATCCTTGAGCTTGCGTACCGATGTCCAGCCCGGCACGCAAATGCCGGCAAAGAACGCGGGCCGATCGCCGATCATGCTGAACCAGGCGTTCTGCCGAGGGACCGTGCCGTCCTGCGGCTCGGCAAAGCGATCAAACGGCACAAGACACCGGTGCGCCGGTCCGAGCCAGCGTCGCCAGTGCAACGAGTCTGTATTTCGTACATTGGTCACACCGCGATCGGTTTTCTTGCCCACCAGAAACTGCGGCGGCGTCGGCAAGCCCCAGCGTGCCCGCTGCAAGACCATCCCCGCCGCTGTCTGCCGCAGGATCGGCGCTGTGTAGTCGGGATAAACCTCTGCCTGCGCGGGCAGATTGCCTGCGAGGTCGATCACCTCTGCGGGCGCGAACAAGGCACGTATGGCGTCCTGCGGTCGGGTCTGGGTGTACAGGTTGCACATGTTCGCTCAATGCTTACCGGCGCAAACGTCCCATCCTGCGACCAGCTTTTCAACCCGATTCTCGGGGAATTCGCGGTCCGGACACCTCTTTCATCATACCGAAGCAGAAAGGGCGGGGCATCTTTGCGATGCCCCGCCCCAATCAAGTCTTCGATGTCAGATCACTTTGCGTCGTCGGCAAAGATGTTCTTCTTGTGGGTGTCGCCCGGAACAAAGATCGCCCCGATCACCACGGTCATCACCGCAACCACGATCGCGTACCACAGGCCGGCGTAGATGTTGCCCGACTGCGCCGAGATGGCGAAGGCGGTGGCGGGCAGCAGCCCCCCGAACCAGCCGTTGCCGATGTGGTAGGGCAAGGACAGACCCGAGTAGCGGATACGGGTCGGGAACAGTTCCACCAGCATGGCGGCGATCGGGCCGTACACCATCGTCACCAGGATGATGAGGTAAGTCAGGATGGCCACGATTGTCAGCTTCTGAGCGTTGAAGATGTCAAAGAAGTTGGCAGCCTTGGCAACAGTAGTGTTGTCCTTGGCGATCAGCGGATACCCCGCCGCCGACAGGGCGTCGTTCAGGCCTTTCTCAAAGGCGGCCTTAACGCCGTTCTCTTTGGCCAAGGTGGCCGCAGCCGCATCGTAATCCGCCAGAACATCAGCCGGGACAACGCCCCGCGCCGCGTCAAGCGCTGCTTGCGCCGGAGCGATGGCGGCAGTTGCGGTGGCGAGAGCAGTCTTGGTTGCCGACTTGGCGGCGTCGTCGGTGCCGGCTTCGGCCGCCTTGAACGCCTTGTCGGCGGTTGCGGCAACGGCTTTGGCAGCCGTCATCGCCTTTTCGGCACCTGCCAGCGCGGTCATTGCAGCCGCGTCAATGCCGGTCTTGACCTCTTCCAGCGCCGCTTTGGCGTCGGCGATGGCCTTCGTGTTTACGCTTGCATCATACGCGACGATCTCCGTGTCGCCAACTTTGACCGATGCAACCGTACCGGCGGGGGCATCAACCGTGGTCGAGTTCACCGAAGTCCGCGACAGTTGCGCTTTCACGATGTCGCAGGCGTTGGTGAATTTCACCGTGCCGGTCGGGTTGAACTGGAACGAGCAGTCCTCCGGATCGGCGGTCACCACAACCGGGGTCTGCTGGGCTGCGTGCAGGGCCGGGTTGGCGGTTTTGGTCAGCAGCGTGAACGTCGGGAAGTAGGTGAGGGCGGCGATCAGGCAGCCTGCCAGGATGATCGGCTTGCGACCGATCTTGTCGGACAGCGACCCGAAGAAGATGAAGCCACCGGTGCCCAGGATCAACGACCACGCCACCAGAACGTTGGCGGTAAAGCTGTCAACCCGGATCACGTTCTGCATGAAGAAGAGTGCATAGAACTGGCCCGAGTACCAGACGACGGCTTGACCGGCGGTCAGACCGAACAGCGCGATCAGGGCGATCTTGCCGTTCTTCCAGGTACCGAATGCCTCACGCAGCGGGGCTTTCGATGCCGCACCCTCTTCCTTCATTTTCTTGAAGGCGGGGGATTCGTTCATCTGCAACCGGATGTAGAGAGAGATCAGAAGCAGGAAGATCGAGCCGAGGAATGGAATGCGCCAGCCCCAGGCGTTGAACGCCTTCATCATCTCGGGCGAGCCGTCGGCCAGCGTCTTGGCAACGCCTGCGGCATCCAGAACCGGCTGGTCCGGGTAGTTGCCGTTTACATAGCCCTGTACCATCAGAATGACGACCAGCGACAGCAACAGTCCCAGCGTTGCCGTGGTCTGGATGAAGGCGGTGAAGTAGCCGCGCTGATTGGCGGGCGCATGTTCGGCCACATAAACTGCCGCGCCACCATACTCGCCACCCAGGGCCAGACCCTGCAACATCCGCAGCGCAATCAGGATGATCGGTGCCGTAACGCCCCAGGCCTGATAGCCGGGCAACAGGCCAACGAGGAAGGTCGAAAGACCCATGATCAGGATCGTCGCAAGGAACGTGTATTTCCGCCCGATGATGTCGCCCATGGCACCAAAGAACAGTGCGCCGAACGGACGGACGAGGAAGCCGGCAGCAAAAGCCAGCAGCGCAAACACGTTGCGCGTCGCTTCGGGGAAGGCGGTAAAGAACTGCGCCCCGATGATCGCCGCAAGGCTGCCGTACAGGTAGAAGTCGTACCATTCGAAAATCGTCCCGGCGGAAGAAGCAAGGATAACCTTCTTCTCTTCTCCCGTCATCGGACGCGAGCGGATGCTCGCATCTGCCAAGTTAGCCATTCGGCATTCCTCCATGTTGTCCGGCCCGAAGGTCCGGTTCCCAGTCTGTTTCCAACCCGCAACCACCTCGCTGAATGGCTGCCCCTTTCCCGCTCTGCCCCTCAACGGGCAGAACCCTTGTCACGCCGTCAGCTGCGTCACTGCGGCGCGAAGCGTTGCCTGGATGTCGTCGATGGGTCCCATCGCATCGATCCGTTGCAGCACGCCGCGGCCGTCGTAATAGCTGATCAGCGGTGCTGTCTGGGCGTGATATGCCACCAGCCTGTCGCGCACCGTTTCGGCATTGTCGTCAGCACGACGCTTGAAGGTCGTGCCGCCGCATTTGTCGCAAACCCCTGCAAACGCAGGCGGTTTGAACGCATCATGATAGCCTTCGCCGCAGGTCCCGCAGGTGTAGCGGCCAGAGATACGGCCCACCATCGCGGCATCGTCCACCTCAAGGCTGATCGCGGCGGTCACGCGGGATCCTGCATCCGCGAGCAAAGCATCCAGCGCCACCGCTTGACCTTCGGTCCGCGGAAAGCCGTCCAGAACGACACCCGAGGCCACGTCCGGCTGTGCCATACGGTCGCGCAGGATCGCCAGCACGATCTCGTCGCTGACCAGCCCGCCCGCCTGCATCACCGACTTTGCCTGCGCGCCTGCCGCCGTACCCGCAGCCACCGCCGCCCGCAACAGATCGCCGGTTGATAGCTGAACCAGACCGAAGTCCGTCTCCAGCATCCGCGCCTGCGTGCCTTTGCCGGCACCCGGCGGCCCCAGAAGGATCAGAACCGGACCCACGCCCCTAGCCCTTGTTGGCGCGGTTGGCGATCAGATCATCGACCACCGAAGGATCGGCCAGCGT
This sequence comes from Paracoccaceae bacterium, assembly GCA_031400505.1. Lineage (GTDB taxonomy): Bacteria > Pseudomonadota > Alphaproteobacteria > Rhodobacterales > Rhodobacteraceae > JAIYDJ01. The sequence goes on from JANNPZ010000068.1 coordinate 40,041, forward strand.
CGAGGTATCGCCCAACGCCCCGAAGTCGTTCTCGGCGATCTTGCGCAGGATACGGCGCATGATCTTGCCCGACCGGGTCTTTGGCAGACCTGGCGCCCACTGGATCAGGTCGGGCGAGGCGATCGGACCGATCTGGGTGCGCACCCATTTCACCAGTTCCACGCGCAGCGCCTCGTCCGGTGCAAGCCCGTTCATCAACGTAACATAGGCATAGATCCCCTGCCCCTTGATCTCGTGCGGGTATCCCACCACGGCAGCCTCGGCGACCTTGGGATGTGCCACCAGTGCGGATTCCACTTCCGCTGTGCCCATCCGGTGACCCGAAACGTTGATCACGTCATCTACCCGGCCGGTGATCCAGTAGTCGCCATCCGCGTCGCGGCGGCAGCCGTCGCCAGTGAAGTAATAGCCGGGATACTGGCTGAAATAGGCCTCTTCGAACCGGGCATGATCGCCCCACAGGGTCCGCATCATGCCAGGCCAGCTGTCGGTGATGCACAGCACGCCCTCGGCCACGGTCTCTTCTTGCAGTTTCGCCGTCGCAGGGTCCAGAACCACGGGCTTCACCCCGAAGAACGGTTTGGTCGCCGACCCCGGCTTGGCCGCGATGGCACCCGGCAGGCCGGTGATCATGTGACCGCCGGTTTCGGTCTGCCAGAACGTATCGACGATCGGACAGCGGCCCTTGCCGACATGGGTGTTGTACCAGTTCCACGCCTCGGGGTTGATCGGCTCGCCGACCGACCCCAGCAGCTTCAGGCTGCTCAGGTCATGCTTTTCGACAAAGGACGTGCCCATCGCCATCAGCGCGCGGATCGCCGTCGGGGCGGTGTAGAACTGGTTGACCTTGTGCTTGGCGCACACCTCCCAGAACCGGCCGGCATCGGGATAGGTCGGAACCCCTTCGAACATCACTGTGGTGGCCCCGTTCGCCAGCGGCCCATAGATGATGTAGCTGTGCCCGGTCACCCAACCGACATCTGCCGTGCACCAGAAGATGTCGCCGTCGTGATAATCAAACGTCAACTGATGCGTCATCGCGGCGTAGACCAGATAGCCACCGCTGGTGTGAACCACCCCCTTGGGTCGGCCCGTCGACCCCGAGGTATAAAGAATGAACAGCGGATCTTCGGCCCCCATCTCGACATAGGGGCAATAGGGCTTGGCCTCGGCCATCTCGGCGCGCAGGTCAAAGTCGCGGCCATTGACCCAGGTCGTCTGGTCGCCGGTATGCTTGACCACCAGGCACTTGACGCGGTCGCTGGTGTGCAAAAGCGCCATGTCGGTGTTGTCCTTCAGCCCGGTCTTGCGTCCGCCACGGGGTGCCCAATCGGCGGTGATCACCAATTTGGCGTCGCAATCGTTGATCCGGTTGGCCAGCGCATCGGGTGAAAAGCCGGCAAAGACCACGGAATGGATTGCGCCGATCCGCGCACAGGCAAGCATCGCATAGGCCGCCTCCGGGATCATCGGCAGATACAGCACCACCCGGTCGCCCTTCTTGACACCGTGTGATTTCAGCACGTTGGCCAGCCTGCAGGTCTGCTCCAGAAGTTGCGCATAGGTGATGTGCATTGCCGGGGTTTGCGGGCTGTCTGGCTCCCAGATGATCGCGGTCTGGTTGGCGCGGGTGATCATGTGGCGGTCGATGCAGTTGGCGCTGACGTTCAGCGTGCCATCCTCGAACCACTTGATCGACACTTTCCCAAGATCGAAAGTCGAGTCCTTGACCTTCGTGTAGTCCCGGATCCAGTCAACCCGCTGCCCTTCGGCGCGCCAGAACGCAACCGGATCTTCAACCGAGGCCGCATAGCCTGCCGAGTATCCCGCAGCATCGACATGCGCATCCGACAACAAAGCCGAACCTGCCAAATAACCGCCGCCCGCCGCACCGATGTCTGTCACTGGCATCTCCTTGAGTTTCGCGGTCACGCCGCCTGTGTGCCCGCCTGAAAACCTGTGCGAGCTGTGTCTCGTCCGACCATAGATGATTTGCAAAGAAAGTGCTAACCATAAATGATTGCTGTATTTTTATGTAAATTTATTTACTGCATTAGTAGTCAACTCTGAAAACAAGCTGAAAATTCACAAAGAAATGACAGTCTTGTGAACTGCGCTGATGGACCGCGTCGGTGCGGGAATGCAGTACCTTGAACATTTTCGCAAATCCGTATCGGGCCGAGGGAAACTGCGGGTTCAAGCTGCACTTCCCTGCCGGCAAGCCGCACTGATTCGGCAAGGCTCGGCGTGGATCATGCAGCCGTCGGTTCATCGCCTTCGGTCTGCCTTTGCCGGTGTCGGAAAGCCCGCCTCGCAAAGTGCAGAAGTTTGCAGTCAACGGCGCGTTGGTTTGCTGTTTGGTCAACCGCCCGCCGACCTTGCGCGGGCACATTCGTCATCGGGGAACAGTGCCTTGGGGAAGGACGCGGATTTTGCAAAATAGCCCTTCCCAATTTCCTTGCGGCCCGTATACATGATCCATGGTTCATGTTTCATCTCTCGCCGCTTTGCGTGGCTTGCTGCCTCTTACGCGCCTCTGAGCGTGCCTTCGGGTGCGACCGCTCGGAGGTGGACAGCGCCCGAAGTAAGAGAAAACCTTGCGCAGGACCAGATCATGACCAAATCCGACCAACCCCGCGTCGTCATATTCGATACCACCTTGCGCGATGGCGAACAGTCGCCCGGCGCAACGATGACCCATTCCGAGAAGCTGGAAATTGCCACTTTGCTGGATGAAATGGGCGTCGACATCATTGAGGCGGGCTTTCCCATCGCTTCGGACGGCGATTTCATGGCTGTGTCCGAAATTGCGAAACTGGCCAGGACCGCCACAATCTGCGGACTTGCACGCGCCAATTTCAAAGACATCGACCGCTGCTGGGACGCGGTAAGACATGCGCGCTCGCCGCGCATTCACACGTTCATCGGCACGTCGCCGCTGCATCGTGCGATCCCGAACCTCGACATGGATCAGATGGCCGAGCGCATCCACGAAACGGTGACCCATGCGCGCAATCTGTGCGCCAATGTGCAGTGGTCGCCGATGGACGCCACCCGCACCGAACATGACTACCTGTGTCGCACGGTCGAGATCGCAATCAAAGCCGGGGCGACCACGATCAACATCCCCGATACTGTGGGCTACACTGCACCGCGCGAGTCCGCATCGCTGATCGCGATGCTGCTGGCCCGCGTTCCTGGGGCAGACGACGTGATTTTCGCGACCCACTGTCACAACGATCTGGGAATGGCGACGGCCAACGCCCTTGCGGCAGTCGAGGCCGGGGCGCGGCAGATCGAATGCACGATCAACGGCTTGGGTGAACGGGCGGGCAATACCGCGCTGGAAGAAGTCGTGATGGCCATGAAAGTTCGCAACGATATCCTGCCCTACCGGACTGGCATTGACACCACGCGCATCATGAATATCTCTCGCAAAGTGGCGGCTGTGTCCGGTTTTGCGGTCCAGTTCAACAAGGCAATCGTCGGCAAGAACGCTTTTGCGCATGAATCGGGCATCCATCAGGATGGCATGCTGAAGAACGCCGAAACGTTTGAAATCATGCGCCCCACCGACATCGGGCTCGCCGACACCAGTCTCGTTATGGGCAAACACTCCGGCAGGGCCGCCCTGCGCGCCAAGCTGCGCGATCTGGGATTCGAGCTGGCCGACAACCAGTTGAACGATGTCTTCGTGCGGTTCAAAGCACTGGCCGACCGCAAGAAAGAGGTGTTCGACGAAGACCTGATCGCGCTGGTGCAGGACGAGGAACGCCACGAGGCGCAGGATACCTTGGTCGTCAAGCGTCTGCGCGTGGTCTGCGGCACCGAAGGCCCGCAAGAGGCGGAGCTGACCCTGACCATCGATGGGGTGGACCACAGTATCGACGCAACCGGCGATGGCCCGGTCGATGCGGCGTTCAACGCGGTCAAGATGCTGTACCCGCATGGCGCGCGGCTGCAACTGTATCAGGTCAGCGCCGTGACCGAAGGCACCGACGCGCAGGCGACAGTTTCAGTGCGCATCGAAGAGGAAGGGCGGATTGCCACGGGCAGTTCGGCGGACACCGATACTGTGGTCGCATCCGTCAAAGCCTATGTTAACGCGCTGAACCGGCTGATCGAACGGCGGCAGAAATCTGCGCCAGGGTCGGATGTAAAATCGGTCAACTTTCGCGACGCGAGTTGATGCGCCAGTCGGGGCATTGCCTGTACAAGCTGACCCGTCCCGGTGAAATGGCGGGCGATCCTGCGCCTGTCGAATGAACAGCAACGTGCCTGCGCTTGCAGGAATCGCTCCGGCGGGGCATCAGTCGTTGCATCGCAGCGGGCTTTCTTGCACGTATCGAACAATCCCGGGCTAAATGGCATTGATCAGGCGGATCGGCGCTGCGACTGGTGGATAAGACCTTTCGCTCCCCCCAGCTGGTCCTTATATGAAGATGCCCGCCTCAGGCACCGCCTGAGTCGCGGGTATTCTTTATTCTGCCTTCAAGGATCACCTCAGGATGTCGATACTGTCGAGTATCTTCTCGGGCCTCTTTTCGTCTGACATGGCGATCGACCTCGGCACGGCCAATACGCTGGTCTATGTCCGCGGCAAGGGAATCGTGCTGAACGAGCCATCGGTGGTGGCCTATCATGTAAAGGATGGCAAAAAGCAGGTTCTGGCGGTCGGCGAGGATGCAAAGCTGATGCTGGGCCGCACACCGGGTTCGATCGAGGCAATCCGCCCCATGCGCGATGGGGTGATCGCTGACTTCGATGTCGCCGAAGAAATGATCAAGCATTTCATCCGAAAGGTCCACAAACGCACCACGTTCAGCAAACCGAAGATCATCGTTTGCGTGCCACATGGCGCGACTCCGGTGGAAAAGCGCGCGATCCGGCAGTCGGTGCTGTCGGCGGGGGCGCGGCGGGCGGGTCTGATTGCCGAACCGATTGCGGCCGCCATTGGTGCGGGCATGCCGATCACCGACCCCACGGGAAACATGGTGGTCGATATCGGCGGCGGGACGACAGAGGTGGCGGTGCTGTCTTTGGGTGACATCGTCTATGCCCGGTCGGTTCGGGTCGGGGGCGACCGGATGGATGAGGCGATCATCAACTATCTGCGGCGTCATCAGAACCTGCTGATCGGCGAATCGACAGCCGAACGCATCAAGACCAGCATCGGCACGGCGCGGATGCCCGATGACGGGCGCGGGGCCAGCATGGTGATCCGGGGGCGCGATCTGTTGAATGGCGTGCCCAAAGAGACCGAGATCAATCAGGCGCAAGTGGCCGAGGCCTTGAGCGAACCCGTGCAACAGATTTGCGACGCTGTGATGCAGGCGCTGGAGACGACACCCCCCGATCTTGCCGCAGACATCGTGGACCGGGGCGTGATGCTGACCGGGGGCGGGGCGTTGCTGGGCGATCTGGACCTGTCACTGCGTGAACAGACCGGGCTGTCGATTTCGGTGGCCAACGAGTCACTCAATTGTGTGGCGCTTGGAACTGGCAAGGCGCTGGAATATGAAAAGCAATTGCGGCATGTGATCGACTACGACAGCTGATCGCAGGCGAGGGCAAGGAATGGCACGCGCGCGCAGCACAGGGCCAGAGGAGTTTCAGCGACCGCTACGCAGAGTGCTGGTGGCCTTGCTGGTCTTGGCCTTGCTAGGGCTGTTCGTGTTGTGGCGCATAGATAGTCCCCGGGTGGAACGGTTTCGCGCTGCGCTGATCGACAAGGTGGTTCCGTCTTTTGACTGGGCCCTGGTGCCGGTCACGACGGCCGCCGAGATGATCGAGGATTTCCAGTCCTACATCCGGCTTTATGAACAAAACCAGCAGTTGCGTGACGAGTTGCAACAGATGAAAGCGTGGAAGGAGGCCGCTTTGCAACTGGAGCAGAAGAACGCGCGGCTTCTGGACCTCAACAAGGTACGACTGGATCCCAAACTGACCCATGTGACCGGGCTGGTCCTGGCCGACAGCGGCTCGCCGTTTCGCCAATCGGTGTTGCTGAACGTGGGCGCCCGGGATGGCGTTCGCGACGGTTGGGCCACGATGGATGGGATCGGGCTGGTGGGGCGGATTTCGGGCGTCGGCACGCAGACGGCGCGGGTGATCTTGCTGACAGACAGCAATAGCCGCATCCCGGTTACGGTGCAGCCCTCCGGCCAGAAGGCGATACTGTCTGGCGACAACACCGCCGCACCGCCGCTCGAGTATCTGGAAGACGCCGATCAGGTGCGCCCCGGCGACCGGGTGGTGACTTCGGGCGACGGGGCCGTGTTTCCGGCGGGACTATTGGTCGGGCAGGTCGCCTTGGGCAATGACCGGCGATTGCGGGTGGTTCTGTCTGCGGACTATCAACGGCTGGAGTTCTTGCGGGTGCTGCGCAGTCACGCCCTGACCCCGATCACCGATGCAGGGGCGCTGGTGGTCCCGGCGTTGTTGCCTGCGTTGCCGGGCGGCGCACAGGGTCCGGTCGCGCCGGATCGGGAAACGGCACGCAATGAGTGACGGGATGCTCACTGCGACGCTGAGTTATCGGCTGCTGTTCGTCGGCCTTGCGGCGGGGCTGTTGTTCTTGCGTCTGCTGCCGGTCGATTCCGGCACCGAAGGTTGGCCGGGACCTGACCTGTTGCTGTGCCTGATCTGTGCCTGGACGATGCGGCGACCGGACTTTTTGCCGGTAGGTTTGGTGGCGGCTGTGGTGGTGATGGAAGATCTGATGCTGATGCGGCCGCCGGGTCTGTGGGCTGCGCTGGTGGTGCTGGCCGCAGAATTCATTCGGTCCCGCGTTGCCTTGACACGGGAATTGACCTTTGCGGTCGAATGGCTGCTGGTTGCAGGCATCATGGTCAGCCTTTTCTTGACCTACCGCACCGTCTTTGTGCTGGTCTTTGTGCCGCAGGCCGGGTTCGGCTTTGCGCTGGTGCAGTTGATCTGGTCTATCCTGTGCTATCCATTGGTTGTGGCCGTCAGCCGTCTGGCGCTGGATCTGCGCAAGCCCGCAATGGGTGAAGTCGACGCATACGGGAGACGGTTGTGAACCAGAACGCCGGGAACCAGAGATGAGGCGAAACGCCCGCGACATCGAGGATCAGGCCCGCAGCGTCAATCGCCGCGCCTTGTTGATGGGCGGCTGCATGGCTGCAACCATGGCCGTGCTGGGTGCGCGCATGCGCTTTCTGGGGGTCGAGCAAGCCGACGAGTTTCGCCTGCTGGCAGAAGAAAACCGCATCAACATCCGATTGGTCCCGCCATCGCGCGGGCTGGTGTTTGACCGCAACGGCAAGCTGATCGCGGGCAACGAACAAAACTACAGAGTGGTGATCACCCGCGAAGGTGCCGGCGATGTGGACATGGTTCTGAACCGGCTGAGCCATGTCATCCCGATGACCGAAGAGGACATGGACCGGATCAAGACTGACATCAAGAAGAACAGCTCGTTTGTGCCGATCACCGTCGCCGACCGGCTGGACTGGGATCAGTTCAGCAAGCTGGCGCTGAATGCCCCCGCCCTGCCCGGCGTGTCACCCGAAGTCGGGCTAAGCCGGATCTACCCGCGTGACCTCGATTTTGCGCATGTCGTGGGCTACGTGGGCCCGGTGTCAGAACGTGACCTGGAGGGTGTCGAGAACCCCGATCCGCTGTTGCAGATCCCCAAATTCCAGATCGGCAAGATCGGGGTGGAGAGGTGGATGGAAGGCGATCTGCGTGGGCGCGCAGGCAACAAGCGGATCGAAGTCAACGCGGTCGGGCGCGTGATGCGCGAGTTGGAGCGTATCGAAGGCGTGCCGGGACGCGATATGCGGCTGACGATCGATGCGGATGTGCAGAATTTCGTCCAGGCCCGGCTTGGCGTCGAAAGCGCCGCCTGCGTGGTGATGGACGTGAACAACGGCGATCTGATTGCGGCAGTGTCTTCGCCCAGTTTTGATCCCAACCTGTTTGTCAGGGGCATCAGCCAGACCGACTATTCTGGCCTGCTGGAAGACGACCATCGCCCGCTCGCAAACAAGGTGGTGCAGGGGGTGTATCCGCCTGGATCGACATTCAAGATGGTAACCGCGCTCGCGGCTTTGGAAGCCGGCGTGATCGACAGTGAAACGCGGGTCCGCTGTCCGGGCTATCTGGAATATGGCGACACACGGTTTCACTGCTGGAAACGCGGCGGGCACGGGTCGGTCGATCTGGCGCGCAGTCTGGCCGAAAGCTGTGACGTTTACTATTACGACATCGCGCAGCGGGTGGGCATCGACAAGATCGCCGAAATGGGCCGCCGTCTGGGTCTTGGCATCCGTCACGACATGCCGCTGTCGGCAATTGCCGAAGGCATCATGCCCGACAAGGCCTGGAAGATGGACCGGCACAAAGAGGCATGGCGGATCAGCGACACGATCAACGCCAGCATCGGGCAGGGCTATGTCCTTGCCTCGCCGCTGCAGCTGGCAGTCATGACGGCGCGGATCGCCAGCGGGCGGGCGGTGGTGCCAAGGATCGTCCGGCAGGTCGATGGCGACGATGTGACAGTTCCCGAGGCCACCGCCTTAGGCATCGACGGGTCGAACCTGAAAGTCATCAGAATGGGCATGTTCGACGTGGTCAACACCAGCGCCGGAACCGGTTATGGCAGCCGGATTGCCGATGAGGTGATGTTGATGGCAGGCAAATCGGGCACCAGCCAGGTTCGCAACATCAGCGCGTCGGAACGTGCAGAGGGCGTGGTGGCCAACACCGATCTGCCGTGGAACCGCAGGGATCATGCGCTTTTCGTCTGCTATGGCCCTGTCGAGGCACCACGCTATGCGGTGTCGGTGGTGGTCGAGCATGGCGGTGGCGGGTCTGCCGTCGCCGCCCCAATTGCACGCGACGCGCTGCTGCGGGCGCTGATTGGCGGGGTGCCGCCGCTGTCAGCCTACCCGGCGAACCAGCGCGGACGCATGGAGTCGACACTGGATGCCTTGCAACTGCGTCTGCCCGATGGAAGCCAGCCATCGCGATCACGGGCATAGGGGAGTGACATGAGTTTTCTGGAATACAACGTCAAGACTGTGCCAAGCGGGTTGTCGAAGGTGCTTTACCTCAATTGGGCGCTGATCGTGGTGATCACATCCGTGGCGGCGATAGGCTGGCTGATGCTTTATTCCATCGCGGGGGGGGATATGGGTCAATGGGCCGCCCCGCAGATGAAGCGGTACGTGGCCGGTTCGGCGTTGATGTTCGCAGTGGCGCTGACGCCGATCTGGTTTTGGCGTAACATGTCTGGTCTTGCCTATCTGACGGCGCTGTTGCTGCTGCTGCTGGTGGAATTTTTTGGCACCGTCGGCATGGGCGCGCAGCGCTGGATCGACCTTGGATTCATGCGCTTGCAGCCGTCTGAACTCATGAAAGTGACGCTGGTGATGATGCTGGCCGCCTACTACGACTGGCTGGACGCCAAGCGGACGTCGCGGCTGCTGTGGGTTCTTATTCCTGTGGCGCTGATCGTGGCGCCGACGGTTCTGGTTCTGATGCAGCCGAACCTGGGAACGTCCGTCATGTTGCTGGTGGCCGGGGCGGCCATGATGTTCGCAGCCGGGGTCAGCCTTTGGTACTTTGCGGCAGTTGCGGTTTTGGTGGGTGGCACCGTGACCGCGGTTTTCGCGACGCGCGGCACTCCGTGGCAGTTGCTTCACGACTATCAATACGTCCGGATCGACACGTTCTTGAACCCGGGGTCCGATCCTTTGGGGGCCGGGTACAATATCATTCAGGCCAAGATCGCCTTGGGGTCGGGCGGCTGGACCGGCAAGGGCTTCATGCAAGGCACGCAAAGCCGGTTGAACTTCCTGCCCGAAAAACACACCGATTTCATCTTCACCACTTTGGGCGAAGAATTCGGCTTTGTCGGCGCGATGTCGCTGTTGGTGCTCTATGGCCTTGTGTTGCTGTTTTGCATGGTGGCTGCGATCCAGAACAAGGATCGGTTTTCGTCGCTTTTGATCATCGGGGTGGCGGTGAACTTCTTTTTGTATCTGGCGGTCAACCTGTCGATGGTGATGGGGATGGCCCCTGTCGTGGGCGTGCCGCTGCCGTTCCTGTCTTATGGCGGGTCGGCGACACTCGTGCTGCTGGTCGCCATCGGCCTTGTGCAAAGCGCCATCGTACATCGCCCGCGATGAGCGTCCTTTCCCGGCACGGTCGGTTTCTGGTGGCATTGGGGGTCGGGACGGTGATCGGTGGTGTTAGCCTGCCGTTGGGTTTTCCCGATGCCTTGCTGCTGTCCGCAAACGGGTTTTTTCTGTGCTACCTTGGGCTGGTGCTGCGCGTGACCCTGCGGGCAAGCGCCGCCAGTCTGAAACAGCAGGCCGAAGACGACGACGAAGGGATCGTGCTGATTCTTACCATCGCAATCGCGGTCGTCGGGGTCAGTCTGGCTGCGATCCTGCAGGTGCTGGCAACGCCCGGTCAGGGTGCGCTGACACCGACCCTGTCGCTTGCCGCCGTTCCGCTGGGCTGGGCCATGGTGCACACCATGGCGGCCTATCGCTATGCGCATCTGTTTTACGCGTCGCGTGCGGTCGCGGGGCTGGTTTTTCCCGAAACGCCGAAACCTGGCCCGTGGGAGTTTCTGTATTTTGCCTTCACGATCGGCATGACGGCGCAAGTGTCGGATGTGCAGGTCAGTTCAACCCAGATGCGGCGGCTGGTGATGCTGCATTCGGTAGGCTCGTTCTTTTATAATGCCGTGATCATCGCGCTGGCGGTGAACGCCGGGTTTGCCTTGGGCCGGTGAGCGTCGTACAGAATCGGCAGCCAAAGAAAGGTTCCGGCGATGACGCTGACTGTTCTGTTTGCCGTTCCCACCTTGTGGGACGAGTTTGCCCCCGCCCTGCGCGCGGCGCTGTCAGAGGCGGGCCTGCAGGCCGATCTGGTGGCCACGGCCATCCCCGAAACCGTCGATTACATCGTTTATGCACCTGCCAGCCCCTTGCAGGACTTCAGCCCCTACACGCGTTGCAAGGCCGTGCTGAACCTGTGGGCAGGGGTCGAAAAGATCACCGGCAATCCGACCCTGACCCAGCCGTTGTGCCGTATGGTTGACCCCGGCCTGACCGAAGGCATGGTCGAATGGGTGGTCGGCCACACCCTGCGCCACCATCTTGGCATGGACCGCCATATTGTGAACCCGGGCCACAACTGGGACCCGGCCTGCCCGCCCTATGCCCGCGACCGTCGCGTGACAATACTCGGCATCGGGGCACTGGGGTCGGCCTGCGCGGCCGCGCTGACCGCGCTGAATTTCCCGGTCACAGGGTGGAGCCGCAGCGCACGAACCTTGCCGGGCATCTCTACAATGCATGGCGAAGACGGATTGACCGCAGCCCTGTCACGCGCCGAGATCCTGATTGCGCTGCTGCCGAAAACCCCCCAGACCGAAAACCTGCTGAACGCAGACCGCCTCTCGCGGCTGCCCAAAGGGGCCGTGATCCTGAACCCCGGTCGCGGGGCGCTGATCGACGACGACGCCCTGCTTGCGGCACTCGATGCCGGTCACATCGCCCATGCCACCCTCGATGTGTTCCGCAACGAACCCCTGCCCCGGGGTCACCCCTACTGGACCCACCCGCGCGTCACCGTCACCCCCCATATCGCCGCTGACACCCGCCCTGACAGCGCCACCCGGGTGATTGCGCAAAACATCGCGCGTGGCGAAACAGGCCAGCCCTTCTTGCACCGCGTCAACCGCGAGCTTGGATACTGATCTTTCATCTTGGCACAAATATCCCCCGCGCGGAGCGCACGAGGACGGCTGCCAAAAACACCCCGCAGGCCAAGGCCTTGCTTCGATATCGCCCAAACCGCCTAGCGGTAGCGGCGAAACAGCTTGGTGCGCGCATAAAGCTCTTCCAGCCGCTTCATCCGGCCCCCCGTGCTGTCCCAAGTCAGGTTCTGTGCAGCCGCCAGAAGCGTTTCGAGCAACACTTGCAAGGCAACCGTCGAATCCCACGCCGACGGCGCCTCGATCTGGCAACAAAACGTATAGCGCGCATGCACCGTGGCGGGCGACACCCATCGGTCGGTGATCAGCACGATCTCGACGCCGCGCTCACGCGCCATTTCGGCGACCTGTAACACCGCGTTTTCATATCGGCGAATATCGAGCACCAGCAACACATCGCCCGGTCCCATGTCCAGCAAGGCAGGCGGCCATGTCGCAGAACTCTCCGACAGCAGCGTGATCCCGGGGCGTCCGACCTTCATCAGCGAGGCAAAGTAATCCGCAAGGGCATGCGTCACCCGCCCACCGATCGCGAAGATCTGCCGTGCAGGGTCCGCCAACAAGGCTGCGGCGGCGTCGAATTCGGCATGGTCGATCTCATTCAACGTCGCTTTGAGATTGGCCACCACCGCATCGGCAAATCGGTTCAGGATATGTGTATCCGGCACCCCACCCGCCCAACGGTCGTGTTTTGCCAGAGGCGACAAAAGCATGGCCTCGACCTCGCCTCGCAGCGATCGCTGGAAATCGGGATAGCCTTTGTAGCCAAGCTTTTGCACCAGCCGCACGACTGTCGGGGTTGACACCAATGCCGCCTTGGCAAGTGCGGTGATCGACCCGAGCGCGGCAACCGGGTAATGTTGCAGAATATGCGTGGCCAATTGCCGTTCGGCCCGCGTCAGGTCCGGTAAAGCGGCCCGCAAGTGGTCTTCGGTCGTCAGGATTGCATCCATCACCGCCTCCGGTTGCGCCGCAGAATACATCGTAACAGCCCGGCAGCAACAGAAACAATCTTGACAGCGGGGGTCGCAAGACCGAGTTTTGACCGGCGGCAAAAGGGGTCTGCAGTGAAAACCGTGACGTTTGCGCCTGTCATAGAAAACTACAGGGCTGCCGGCAACAAGGGACGGCTTCTGGTCGTTGTATGCGAACATGCGTCCAATGATATCCCGTCCGAATGGGGCGATCTGGGCCTGACCGCGGCGCAGCGCGATGCGCATATCGCCTGGGACCCCGGCGCTTTGGGGCTGGCGCGCGGCCTTGCGAAACGGTTGGGTGGCGTGCTGATACATGCGCCGGTCAGTCGGCTGGTCTATGACCTCAACCGCAGTCCGGACCGGGTCGGGGCGATGCCGGTCCGGTCGGAAATCCACGACATTCCCGGAAACGCGACCCTGACACCGGACGAGCGTGTGCGCCGCACCCAAAGCCTGTATGTGCCATTTCACGCCGCCTTGCACAGCCTTGTCGCCGAAGGGATCGCGGCAGGGCTGACCCCGGCCATCCTGACGATCCACAGCTTCACCGCCGTCTATTTTGGCCAACCGCGTGCCGTCGAGTTTGGTGTGATCCATGACGCAGACCCGACATTGGCGCATGCAATTGTCGATGCGGCCCGCAAGGCCACGCGGCTGTGCACCGAACTGAACGCACCCTACTCGGCTGCTGATGACGTTACCCACACCTTGCGGTTGCATGGCACCCCCTACGGCCTGCCGAATGCTATGCTTGAGGTCCGCAACGATCTGATTGCAGCCCCTGCCACGCAGTCTGCAATGTCCGATTTGTTGGCCCCGGTGATCAATATGGGGCTGGAAGAAATCCAGAAACAAGCCAAGGCCAGCTAGCAAACACCGCTCTGGTAGCTGACGCTCGCCCCTTCCGGGGCTTCCCCTTTGCAGAAAGAGATGACTATGGCCGGAAATCTGACTTTGGACGCGCTGAAGGAAGCCGTGGCGCGCGGCGAGATCGACACGGTGCTGGTGGCAGGGATCGACATGCAGGGCCGCCTGATGGGCAAGCGGTTTCACGCGGCGTTCTTTTGCGACGGCGGCTGGCACGAGACGCATTGCTGCAACTACCTGCTGACCGTGGACATGGAAATGAACACGGTTCAGGGCTACAAATCGTCAAGCTGGCAGACCGGCTATGGCGACTATGTGCTGAAGCCCGACATGGCCACGCTGCGCCTCGTGCCGTGGCTGCCGGGCACGGCGCTGGTGTTGGGCGATACGCTGGACCATCACGGCCATGACGTGCCGCACGCGCCCCGCGCGATCCTGAAACGCCAGGTGGCGCGCGCCCGCGCGATGGGATTCGAGCCGATGATGGCGACGGAACTGGAGTTCTTTCTGTTCGAAAACTCCTATGCCGAGTTGCGCGACAGCAATTTCACCAACCTGAAGCCGGTCAGCGCCTATAACGAGGATTACCACATATTCCAGACCACCAAGGAAGAAGACGTGATGCGGGCGATCCGCAACGGGCTTTACGGTGCGGGCATCCCGATCGAAAACTCCAAAGGCGAGGCGGAGGCCGGGCAGGAAGAGGTGAATTATCGCTATTCCGACGCGCTGGATACCGCCGACAACCATGTGATCGTGAAGAACGGCATCAAGGAGATCGCCTTTTCCAAAGGCAAGTCAGTGACTTTCATGGCGAAATACGATCACCGCCGCGCAGGATCATCAAGCCACATCCACCAATCCTTGTGGACGCCCGATGGCAAGGCGGCCTTCGCCGACCCCGACGGGCCACATGGCATGTCGGCGCTGATGCAGCATTTCCTGGCCGGACAACTGGCCTATGCACAGGAAATCACAGCGTTTCTGGCCCCTTACGTCAACAGCTACAAACGGTTCTGTGTCGGCATGTTCGCCCCCACCAAGGCAGTTTGGAGTGCTGACAACCGCACCGCGGGCTTTCGTGTGTGTGGCGTCGGGTCCAAGGCGGTGCGGGTCGAATGCCGCATGCCGGGCAGCGATGTGAACCCCTATCTGGCCTGCGCGGCGCTGCTTGCGGCGGGGCTTGCCGGGATTGACGCAAAAATGACGCTGGAACCCGAGGCGGCGGGCGACATGTATTCGGCGTCGGGCGTTCGGGAAATTCCCCATACCTTGCGCGAGGCGGCGCTGCTGTTACGCGGTTCGGCCATGCTGCGGACGGCCTTCGGGGATGATGTGATCGACCACTACCATCATGCTGCGCAGTGGGAAATCGCGGAAACCGACCGCGTGGTGACCGATTTCGAGGTGCAACGCCTGCTGGAACGCGCATAGGTCGGGGCAAACCCGACTCTCACCGACATGTCGGGGCAGACCCGACCCTTGAGGAATGACGATGAAACCGATTGAACTGATTTCGCCGGTCGATGGATCAATTTATGCGACGCGGACCCCTCTGGCTGCGGCTGCCGCTTTGGCCGTGATTGCCCGGGCGCGCGCGGCGCAGAAAGGCTGGGCGGCGCTCGCCCTTGCCGAGCGTATCGCGCTGGTCAAGGCGGGGGTGGCGGCGCTGATCGCAAAAAAAGATGTGCTGGTCGAGGAACTCGCTTGGCAGATGGGCCGCCCCGTGCGCTTTGGCGGCGAGTTTGGCGGGGTGAACGACCGCACCAACTACATGGCCGAGATTGCGGCATCGACGCTGGCCCCGCATGTCGTCGAGGACAGCGAGCGCTTCACCCGGTATCTTGCCCGCGAACCCGTGGGCGTGGTGTTCATCGTGGCCCCGTGGAACTATCCCTACCTGACCACGATCAACACGCTGGCCCCGGCGCTGATTGCGGGCAATTCGGTGGTGCTGAAACACGCAAGCCAGACCCTGCTGGTGGGCGAGCGGCTCGCCGAGGCGTTTCATGCCGCAGGCGTTCCGGCGGGTGTGTTCCAGAACGTGGTGCTGGACCACGCCACGACCGAAGGCCTGATCGCGGCACGCGCGTTCAACTTCGTCAACTTCACCGGGTCGGTCGGGGGCGGCAAGGCCATCGAGCGGGCGGCAGCCGGGACCTTCACCGGGCTGGGGCTGGAGTTGGGCGGCAAGGACCCCGGCTATGTCCGTGCCGATGCCGATCTGGACGCGGCGGTGGACAGCCTGATGGACGGCGCGATGTACAACGCCGGTCAATGCTGTTGTGGCATCGAGCGGATTTATGTCCACGAAAGCCTCTATGACGCCTTTGTCGAAAAGTCGGTGGCCTGGGTCAAGGCGCTGACGCTCGGAAATCCGTTTGATGCGGGGTCAACCTTGGGGCCGATGGCCCATGCGCGGTTTGCAGCCGTAGTACGCGCGCAAACCGCCGAGGCGATTGCGGCGGGGGCGACCGCGCTGATCGACCCGGCAGATTTCCCAGCGGATGACGGGGGGGCGTATCTGGCTCCGCAGATCCTGGTGAACGTCGATCATTCGATGCGGGTGATGATGGAGGAGTCTTTCGGCCCCGTTGTCGGGATTATGAAAGTCACGGGCGACGCGCAGGCGATTTCATTGATGAATGACAGCCCCTATGGTCTTACCTGTTCGATCTGGACAAGCGACGCCGCCGCCGCAGCCAACATCGGCGCGCAGATCGAGACCGGCACAGTGTTCATGAACCGTTGCGACTACCTTGACCCCGCGCTGTGCTGGACCGGTTGCAAGGATACCGGGCGCGGCGGATCGCTGTCTTATCTCGGGTTCCATTCGGTCACCCGCGTCAAATCCTACCATCTGAAAAAGGGGGCCAAATGAGCCATTCTGTCCCGAACCGGAACTGGAACTACCCGACTGCGATCAAGTTCGGCGTGGGCCGGGTGGCGGAACTGGCGGATCATGCCAAGGCCATCGGCATGGCGCGGCCCCTTCTGGTTACCGACCGCGCGCTTGCGGCCTTGCCGATTGCGGCGGCGGCACTGGATATCCTCGATGCCGTGGGCTTGGGCCGCGCGGTGTTTTGCGACGTGGACCCCAACCCGGATGAACGCAACCTTGCCGCAGGGATTGCCGCCTATCACGCGGGCGGGCATGACGGGATCATCGGGTTTGGCGGGGGATCGGCGCTCGACCTGGGCAAGATGATCGCGCTGATGGCGCATCAGGCGCCGTCGCTGGCGGTGTGGGATCTGGAGGATATCGGCGATTGGTACACCCGCGCAGATGCCGCCCGCATCATCCGCACCATCGCCGTGCCGACGACTGCCGGAACCGGATCTGAAGTGGGGGCAGCGGGGGTTTTGACCAACTCGGTCACCCACAAGAAAAAGATCATCTGGCACCCGAAACTCATGCCCGCCGTGGTGATCTGCGACCCCGCGCTGACCGTGGGGATGCCGAGGTTCATCACCGCAGGCACCGGGATGGACGCGCTTGCGCATTGCCTTGAGGCTTATTGCTCGCCCGCCTATCACCCGATGAGCCAAGGCATCGCGCTGGAGGGGATGCGGCTGGTGTTCGAAAACCTGCCGCTGGTTTATGCCGATCCGAACAATCTGGACGCGCGGGCGCATATGATGTCGGCCGCCGCCATGGGGGCTGTGGCGTTTCAAAAAGGTCTGGGGGCGATCCACTCGCTGAGCCATCCGGTTGGCGCGGTTTACGGCACGCACCATGGCACCACGAACGCCGTGGTCATGCCGATGGTGCTGGCGTTCAACCGCCCCGAGATCGAGGCGCGGTTGACACGCGCTGCGGCCTATCTGGGCTTTGTCGGCGGCTTTGACGGCTTTTGCGATCAGGTGATGCGCCTGCGAGCGGCAGTGGGCATCCCGGCCAACCTGACGGCGATGGGCGTGAAACCGGCGGATCTGGACATGCTGACCGACATGGCGCTGGAGGATCCGTCCTGTGGCGGCAACCCGGTGGTGATGACGCAGCTAAACACCCGGGCGCTGTTTGACGCCTGCATGTAGGCGCGGATGACCCTGCATCGCAGTACCGAGATCGCCATCCTTGGCGCAGGTGTGATCGGCCTCGCCATAGCCGAGCAGCTGCTGACCGAGGGGCGAGAGGTGGTGCTGGTCGATCCCGCACCGCCGGGATCGGGGGCGAGCTTTGGCAATGCGGGCACCATTGCGGAATATGCGGTGATGCCCGTGGGCACGCCCGAGGTTTTGCGGAACTTGCCGTCGCTGCTGTTTGACCGCAACTCGCCGCTGGCGATCAAGGCAGGAGCCTTGCCTGCACTTATGCCATGGCTGGCGCGCTTTGCCCGCGCCTCTTTGCCGCAGGCCACGGCACGTGGGGCGTCGGCGCTCGCGACATTGCTGACCGGGGCTGGGGCAGCATGGTTTGATCTGATGCAGCGGATCGGCTCCGGGGGGCTGTTGCAGAGCAAGGGCTGTCTGTACCTTTACGATACATCTGCATCCTGGCGCGGTGCAGCGGACGCAATGGCGTATCGACGCACGCTGGGGGTGGCGGCAGAGATGTTGTCGGCGGCAGAGTTGGCCGTTATGGAACCCGGACTGCCCCCCTACCATGGTGCCGCGTTCTTTCCGGGGGCGATGTTTCTGACCGATCCCGGGACGGCAATGGCCGGGCTTGCCACCCATGTCGCAAGGAGGGCCGAGGTACTTGCGGCGCGCGCCACCGGGCTGACCCGGCAGGTCGATGGTGTGGTCGTCGAAGGCCCGGGGCTGCGGTTGCACGCGCGCAAAGTGATCATTGCGTGCGGTGCACAGAGCCGAGCGCTGGCCGCCGCCGCAGGTGACCGGGTGCCCCTGCAAACCGAACGCGGCTATCATGCCGAATGGGACATGCCAACGCCACGCCTGACCCGCCCTGCATGCCCGATCTCGCGCGGGGCTTACCTGTGCCCGATGGCGGGTCGGCTGCGGGTCGCGGGGACGGTCGAGTTGGGAGGGTTGACGGCCCCGCCGTCGCCTCATCGCATCCAGCGGCTGGTTGAAGGCGCGCGGATCGTGTTTCCCGATTTGGGCGCGCCCGACCGCACGTGGATGGGCCTGCGTCCATCGATGCCGGACAGTCTGCCGGTAATCGGGCCATCACAGGGCGGGCACGAGGTGTTGCATGCCTTCGGGCATGGTCATATTGGCGTGACATTGGCGCCTATAACAGCAAGGATCATTGCCGATCTGGTCGCCGGGCGTGAACCGGAAATTGCGATTGCGCCCTTTCGGCCAGGGCGGTTTTAGACCTGAGGGCTGGTTCGGGTGCAGGTTCGGGTGCAACCCCTGAACCCACTCAGCACATGTGGACGAAACACGCGAGGAGCGAGATGAAACGCACGGCATTGGTCACTGGTTCTGCGGGTTTCATCGGCTATCATCTTTGCCGGCGTCTGTTGGCCGATGGGTGGCAAGTCGTCGGTCTGGATGGCATGTCGGCCTATTACGACGTCGCGTTGAAAGAGCGGCGGCATGCGATGCTGCATCAGTCTGCCCGGTTCCAGACCGTCCAGGGTCTTGTCGAGGCCCCCGGTCTGGTGGCGGGGATGATGGCGGAACACAAGCCAGAAGTTGTGGTGCATCTGGCAGCACAGGCAGGTGTCCGATATTCGATCGACGCTCCGCGGTCTTATGTCGAGTCCAATCTTGTCGGGACATTCGAAGTGTTGGAGGCGGCGCGCGCGCATCCGCCCGGCCATCTTTTGATCGCGTCCACAAGTTCGGTTTACGGGGCAAATACCGAAATGCCCTATGCCGAGGATCATCGCGCCGATCACCAGATGAGCTTTTACGCGGCCACAAAGAAGGCCACCGAAGCTATGGCGCATTCCTATGCGCATCTTTACGCGCTGCCGGTGACGATGTTCCGCTTTTTCACGGTTTACGGTCCGTGGGGGCGACCGGATATGGCGCTGTTCAAATTCGTAAAGGCCATTCTGGAAGGCGAACCGATCGACATCTACAACCATGGGGACATGCGGCGGGACTTCACTTATGTCGACGATCTGATCGAAGGCATTGTGCGTTTGATCGCCGCTGTGCCGGATGTGGCCGGGCGCGGCGCGTCGCCGGTCGCACCGTGGCGCGTTGTGAACATTGGCAACGGAGCACCGGTCGGGCTGATGGATTTCGTTGCGGCCATCGAAGAAGCCGTCGGGATAACGGCGCAAAAACGCTTTCTGCCGATGCAGGCCGGCGATGTGCCGGCGACATGGGCCGATGCCGGCCTGATCGAGGCACTGGGGGGTCCGCTGCCACGGACCGACATCCTAACAGGCGTGGGGCGGTTCGTGGCGTGGTATCGCGACTACTACCAATTGTAGGGCGGTCCTCGGGCCGGAATCCGACCGGTCCCTGCGCGCCGCTCCAACCGGGCAAAGATCGCGATGCCCGCTTGCCCGCGCGCAACCGTACAGCTAACACGTGCGCATGACACACCATCTGTCCCCTTTTGCCCACGCGCGCGCGACGCTCGTACTGGGATTGCCGCTGATTGGCAGTCACCTGGCGCAGATGGCGCTGCATGTCGTCGACACGGTGCTGATGGGTCGCTACGGCGTCGCGGAACTGGCGGCGACGGTGCTGGGGGCATCATCCTTTTTCATCATCTTCATTTTGGGGGCGGGGTTCGCCCAGGCGGTGACGCCAATGGTGGCGCAGGCCCTTGGACGCGGCGACGAGGTGCAGGTGCGCCGCGACGTGCGGATGGGGATTTGGCTGTCGATAGCCTTCGGGGTGTTCATCTATCCGGTATTCTGGGCTTCCGGGCCAATTCTGCTGGCGTTGGGTCAGCAAGACGTGGTCGCCGGACTGGGACAGGATTTCATGCGGATCGCCGGACTCGGGATGATCCCTGCATTGTTCGTGATGGTCCTGAAGAACTACCTTGCGGCAATGCAGCGCACGCAAGTGGTGTTGTGGGTCACGCTTGGGGCGGTCGGGATCAATGCTCTGGTGGCCTATCCCTTGATCTTTGGCCACTGGGGCGCGCCGGAACTGGGCGTAAAAGGGGCTGCGATTGCATCGGTTGTGGTACAGATCGCAACTGCGGCCGTGCTGGCGATTTACGCAGGCTTTCTTCCGGAATTGCGGCGCTTTCATTTGTTTCAACGATTTTGGCGGCCGGATTGGCAGGCCATGGGGCGGGTTTTTCGCCTTGGCTGGCCAATAGGGGTCACCAGCCTGATGGAGGGCGGCTTGTTTCAGGCCGCGTCTTTGATGATGGGGTGGATCGGAACGGTTGAACTTGCTGCGCACGGGATTGCGATGCAGGTGGCCTCTTTGGCGTTCATGTTTCATGTCGGCCTGTCACAGGCAGCGACCGTCCGGATCGGGCGGGCAGACGGCGCGGGCGACTATCGGGGTTTGCGCGACGGGGCGCGGGCGGCAATTGTGCTGTCTTTCGCGTTCGGCATCGTGATGGTAGCGGTGATGCTGGCACTGCCGGGCCCGATCATGGCGGTCTTTCTGGATGGCACGCATCCTGACACACCCAAAATCATCGCCTTGGGTGCGATGTTGCTGGTGATTGCCGGGTTGTTCCAGATGGCGGATGCGATGCAGGTTATGGCACTTGGATTGCTGCGCGGGATTCGCGACACGAAAGTACCGATGATCGCGGCGATCGTCAGTTACTGGGTGATCGGGATCCCGTGCAGCTATGGTCTGGGGTTCGCATTGGGCTACGGAGCGGTGGGCATCTGGCTGGGGCTGGTCGTGGGACTGAGCGTTGCCGCGCTAAGCATGATGCTGCGGTTCTGGACGCTGGCCCCCCGGGCCTGAGCTTTGCCGCGCCTAAGCTTTACCGGGGCCTGAGCGTCAATCGACCCGCACTTCGATCAGGCGCGGACCGGATGACGGCGATTTCAGGGCCACCCGCAGCCGGTCCGGCTCTGTCGGAACAGACGCAAAGGGCAGGTCGCAGGCGGCGGCGAATGGCTCCATCCGCAGCGGAGACGGTGAACAGCCGATGACTTCGGCGCCTGCACCCGACATCGCCTCGGCGATTTCGCGAAAACCGGCATTGTTCCAGACTAGAAACGTGATCGGAAGGGCCTCATCAACCGCGGTGCGCAACTCGCCAGGCGAGAACTGCAACCCGCCGTCGCCAACCAGACAGACCACCGGGGTGCCCGGCGCAGCGAGTGCCGCACCAATGGCGGCACCGGGGCCATACCCCAGCGCGCCATAGCCGGTTGCCGCGTTGAACCAGCCTCCGGCGCGATCATGGTCATAGTATAGGTTGCCGGCATAGACCGGCTGCGTACTGTCGCCCACGATGATCGCGCCGGGCATGGCGTCACGGATCGCCTCGACCATGGCAAGTTGCCCAGGCATGGCCGGGTTCAGTTTGGCCAGTTCGGCACGGGCCGCATCGCGGGCCCTCGCCGCGTGCAAGGCACCATCGCCGGAACGGGGGCGCACCCGCAGCGCAGACAATACCGCAGACGCGTCACCAAGTAGGGACAGACCTGATGGATGTCGAGCAAGCTGATGGGCGCACACGTCGATCCGGATCATGCCCGACAGGTCTGGCAGCCCGCCGCGCACATACATGTCATAGTCGGTGGGCCCAAGTTCAGTGCCAACAGCCAGCACCTGCACCCCCGGCCCGATCAACGCCCGCACGGCGTCAAGGCTCATCGATGCCGGAACCACAAGCGGGTGGCCATGCATCAACCCGCGGGCGTTGGTCGTCTGCACGACGGGCGCATCCAGCGCCTCGGCAAGCGCCGAAACCGGCCCTTCGGCCCCGCGCGCGCCACCCCCGGCAAGGATCACGACCCGGTCCGCCGCATCAAGCATCGCGCCCGCCCGGGCAAGTGCCGCAAACGAAGGCAGCGGCCGTGGGGGCACCGCAGCCAGCGACCCGGCATCAGGACAGGGCAGCGGCATCACGTCAGTCGGCACCTCGACATGCACCGGGCCCGGGCGACCCGTGGCCAAAGCCGCAAAAGCCCAGTCCAGCACCGGACCAAGATCGGCCGCACAGGCGATCTGGCGCGTCGGGCAAAGCGTCGCGACCATGGCTGCCTGATCGGGTAATTCGTGCAGCAAACCCAAGCCAAGGCCCAAAGACGCCCGGCGGTTCACCCCTGAAATCACCAGCAGGGGCACGCTGTCCGCCTTGGCCTGCGCGATGGCCGTCAGGGCATTGGTCAAACCCGGACCCGTGATCACAAAAGCGACCCCAGGCTTGCCTGACACCCGCGCATACCCGTCGGCGGCAAAGGCAGCGCCCTGTTCGTGGCGCACCGTCACATGGCGAACCGGTGATCCCACCAACCCACGGTAAAGCTCTACCGTGTGCACGCCCGGAATGCCGAACACCACCCTGACCCCGCGCGCGGCGAGGCCTGCCACCAAAGCCTGGCCAACTGTCTTCATTTCAACTCCTGCGCAAAGGCGATCATCCGGGTCACGGCCTCGGCGGTCTGATCATCAGGCGCGGTCAGACTGACCCGCAGCCAGCCATCCAGTGCCGCACCGAAACTGCTGCCCGGCATCACGGCTACAGACTTGGCCTCGAGCAGACCTTCGGCAAAATCACGCCCCATCAATCCGGTGCCGCGCACGTCGACCAGTGCGAACATGCCCGCCTGCGGTTCGTTCACCGCAAGCCCCGCGATTCCGTTCATCGCTGAACGCATCAAGGCTGCACGCGCGGCAAAGCGCCTGGCCATGCCTGCCGCCACAGGTGACGGTTTCGACACCGCCGCCGCCGTCATGTCGGCGATGAAGGGCTGGTTGCCAAACAACATCATCTCGGCCAGAGGCAGGACGCGCGACGTGAATTCGGAAGGGCCAACGCACCAGCCTGACCGAAAGCCCGGGGCAGCATGGGATTTTGAAATGGACGAGGCTACCACCACCCGCTCTGCAATCGCCGGGTCATCTAGCGGCGAGGCGAAGGTCACGCCATCAAACACCAACTCTTCATAGACCTCATCGCACAAAATCCACAGATCATGGCGCACCGCAACCGCAGCCAGCGCTGCGATGTCGTCGCGCGACAACACCGCCCCTGTGGGATTATGTGGTGTGTTCAGGAACAGCACGCGCGATGCGGGTGTGATCCGCGCCTCGACGTCTGCTGCCTGCAACCGGAACCCGTACTCGGGGCGCAACGGGACCGATACCATCTGCGCACCACTGGCGGCAATCACGCCTTCATAGGTCGCATACATCGGATCGCCGCACAGCACCTCGTCCCCCGGTCCGACAAGGCCCCCCAGAACGGCAAACAACGTGGTTTGGGTGCCCGGCAGGCACAAAATCTGATCCGGTGTGATCAACCGACCGCGCCGCATTGTGTATCTTGCCGCCAGTGCGCGCACCAGGGCACGCTCGCCCCGCCCACTGGAATACCCCGTGCGCCCGGCCTGCATCGCATGGACAGCCGCTTCGACCAGTTCGGGCGGCGTGGGAACGTCGGGCTCTCCGATGGTGAGCGAAATCAGCGGCAGGCCAGCAGCCTGCATGGCACGCGCGCGCAGGTGCATTTCCCATTTCGCACCGCCCAGATGCGCCAGACGGTCGGCTACTGCGGCATATCTCATTGCGACGTATCCTTGAATGCGGCCAACAGATCGACCCCCAACAGCAAACCGACAGACGTAAGCCCGATACGTTCCAGTTCGCGGGGGGCAAAGCTATCAGACAGCATGGACCCTTCCAGCCATAAGCCGTCGATGACAGCATTGCAGGCGATGGCATCCATACGCAGCTTTTCGCTCGAGACGGTGCGCGGCAAATCGGCGATCAGTGATTCCAGCTGGTCGCGAAAACCTAGATAGGTGGCGGCGTGGACCTCGCGCATGCTGGGGTCGCGCCGAACCTCCTGGATAAAACCGGCCCAAAGGGCAACCGCAACCGGATCAATCACCGGCGGACGCAGCGACGAGGCGACAAAGGATGCAAGCCGCGCCAATGGGTCAAGCGCGGAATTGGACATCGCCGACACCGACGCCTCGATCATCTGGTTCATCAGCCAGCGGTACGCCTCGCGGGTCAGATCATCTTTCGACGAGAAATAGTGCCTGATCAGTCCGGGTGTGACCCCAGCACGATCCGCTATCGCGCGCACAGTGGCCGCCCGCGCGCCGCCTTCCGCCACAAGTTCCAGCGCCGCAGCGATCAGTGATTCGCGGCGTTTATCCTCGGCTTCGCGTCGGTAAGCACGGCGTTCCGTCATTGGCCTTGGGTTTCTTATTATACAATTGATTAATTGGAATTGCATGTTTGGCTGCAATTTGACCGGATAACAAGTAGACCGGAAAAAATTGCCCGATTATGTTCTGCCGCCGCAGCGGCGCAGTCAAGACAGCCCGATGTTGCGGTCCTGACCACCCCCGCCAATAGCCGGTCAGTTTGCAACATCCTTGTGAATGATCACATCGGTTTGCGGATGCGCCGCAAGAATGGCCCGCCGCAGGGCCCCGCTGATGGAATGTGCCTCTCTCAGTGTCTGATCGCCATCCAATTCGATATGCAGACTTACAAACACCCGGCTTCCGGCCGTCCGCGTCTTGAGGTCGTGATAGCCGCGAACACCTGGCCAATGCTGTACCAGCCTTGCTATCTGATTGATGATGGCAGGGTCGGCACGGCGGTCCATCAACGCGTCCCATGCGCCTTTGCCGATGCGTGTCGCCCCAAACGCCAGCATCCCGGCGGCCCCCAGCGCCACAACGGAATCGATCACCACAAGTCCGAACCGCGTCGACGCCCAAAGCGACACCAGTGCCCCGATGCTTGGCACCAGATCACCCAGGTAATGCAATCGGTCCGCCGCCACGACCCGGCTTCCGGTCTTGCGCGCCACTTTACCTTGCCAAAGCACCAGCGCCAGCGTCAGCACGATAGACAGCGCCATGACCGCCATACCCGCATTCTGGGCCTGCAACGGTGCCGGACTGCCCGAAAACAAACGCATCAGCGCCGCCGCTGCGATGACCGCAGCCGAAATCAGGATAAACAGCGCCTGGCCAAGGGCTGCCAGATCTTCGGCCGATGTATGCCCAAACGCGTGGTCTTCGTCCGCCGGACGTGCCGCATAGACCAATGCCGCTGCCGCACCGATGGACACCATCAGATCCATCGCACTGTCGGCCAGCGACGCCGCGACAGACAGCGCGCCGGTTTCGCCCAAGGCCCAGAGCTTCATCATGACCAGAACGGCTGCGACCAAGACAGAGATCAGCCCGGCAGAAAGATTGAGACGGATCGGGTTGATCGGCGGTGTCACGGCGTGCCTCTTCGGGATAACCACGCGGCTGCTGGCAAGACGAAACGCCGTCCCGCCCTGGCAACCGCTATTCGATGACTTCCTGTGGCTCTACGCCCCACAGCACGCCCTTGCGGACCCAGCCCCGCTTGCCTTCTATGGAAATGCGGCACCAGTCGACGGAGCATTCCAGAATCCGCCCGACCACGTTTTTTTCGGCCTGAAACACCACCTCGGCCAGATCATCGGGCTGCGCGAGAAACTCCGTCAGGTTCTGCATCACCAGAACCGATCGCGCGCTGCCGGACAACAGCGCATAATGCATCCAGCCACCTTCTCCAGTCGCATCCTCGACCCGGCGCCAGTTGTCGAACTCGGCTGTCAGTTTTAACGGCATGCCGGCGCGGGTGAACACCCAATCGATGCGATGCTCTGGCCCCGGACCGCGTCGCGCGTTGCCCTCATTTGTCTTCAGCACGACGTATCGCGGAATAGGCCGATCCGTAACGCAGCCGATACCAGGCTGACACTGCTTTTTCGCGGGCAGAACCTCCTGCGCTTTGGCATGGACAGGCCATGCCAACACTGCAACTGCAAGAACTGCCCGAAAGGTCCCGATCATCTGCGCCTCGCCCTTGGATCGGGGCTTGTGCCGCACCCCGCTGTTGGGCACTTTGCCATCATTGACCCTGATTTGCCAACAGCACCTGTGCCGGCGGCATGTGTGACAGCCAAGGAGACAGGCATGCCAACACCGCGTCTTAACGTCATCGTCACGCGCAGGCTTCCAGCGCCCGTCGAGACGCGCCTGAAAGAGCTGTTCGATGTCACCTTGCGTGACCCCGACACACAGATGACGCGGGAAGAACTGGAACGGGCGGTGTCGCGGGCCGATGTCCTGGTGCCGACAATCACCGATCCGATCGACGCCGCCCTGATTGCGCAGGCCGGGCCGCGATTGAAGCTGATTGCAAATTATGGCGCGGGGTTCGATCACATCGACATCGCCACGGCGCGCAACCGGGGGATACTGGTGTCGAACACCCCAGGGGTCACGACCGAGGATACCGCCGATATGGTCCTTGCCTTGATACTGAACGTGACACGTCGCATCCCCGAAGGACTGGCGCAGATGCAGGCGGGTTCCTGGGCCGGCTGGCAGCCGATGGCGCTGCTTGGGGGCCGTCTGGGCGGGCGGCGGCTGGGAATTCTGGGCATGGGCCGGATCGGCAGTGCGGTGGCGCGGCGCGCGCGGGCCTTTGGCTTGCAGGTCCACTATCACAACCGGCACCGTCTGCGCCCCGATGCAGAGGCCGAACTGGAGGCTACATATTGGGAATCACTGGATCAGATGGTGTCGCGGATCGACATCCTGTCGATCAACTGCCCCCATACGCCCGCCAGCTATCACCTGATGAACGCGCGGCGGTTGAAGCTGATGAAACCTTCTGCCGTCATCGTGAACACGTCGCGCGGGGAAGTCATTGACGAAAACGCCCTGACGCGCGGGTTGCGGGCAGGGGAACTGGCGGGGGCGGGCCTTGACGTTTATGAACAAGGCGCACTCGTAAACCCGCGACTGCGCGATCTGCCCAATGTGGTCTTGCTGCCGCATATGGGGTCGGCCACTATGGAAGGCCGGATCGAGATGGGCGAGAAAGTCATCATCAACATCAAGACCTTCGCCGACGGCCACCGCCCGCCGGATCAGGTGGTACCGGGGATGCTGTGACATCAGTCCGGTCCCTTGATCCCGCAGAAATGCGGTTGTCGCTGATAAAGGAGCGATGACAGCCATGCCACGCCCTTTCGATCCGCATGCTGTTCTGTCGCTGCCCGTCATGGCAAATCTGGCCACCATCAGTCCCGACGGACCGCGAAACGCGCCGGTGTGGTTTGTCTGGAAAGATGACGCGTTGTAGATGCTGGGTTCCAGGACCAGCAAGTCCGTCATCCGGCTTCAGGCAGACCCCAGATGCGCCGTAGAGGTTGTCCACTTCGACAATGCAAAGGGTATCCTGTTGCACCTCGGGCTGCGGGGCATGGCGGTGATCGAGCCGATGAGTTCGACGCGTTTCCGGCAGCTGCTGTCAAAGTACCTCGGCCCAGAGCAATCGCACTGGAATACATGGTTTGTCGAGACGATTGCCGAAATCGACGACCCTGACGGGCGTTGGATCAAACTGGCTCCTGACTCGTTCTTTACCAACAACGTGTCGTATTTCAGAACGGGGCCGCAATTGGCCTGGCCGGATGCGGCAACGGACTGATCCATCCGTCCGTCTGGTTTGCGCCGGATGGTCGCAACCGTCCCTACAGGTTTTGTGACAGCAGCATCAGCGCCACCACCGCGATCCCTGCCCCGGCCAGCGCCTGCACCATCAGGATTGCAGCGGCCATCCGGCTGCCGACGCCCGCCCCCGGCAGGCTCGCGAAGGTGCCTTCGCGCGCCCAGACCGCCAGTGCTGCCACCGCAACCGTGACACAAGCCGTGCCCAGACCCATGGCGACGGTCCCCGCCACCCCCGCCGCCCCGATCCCCAACCCAAAACACAGGATCAGCAGGAGCAGCGCCCCCGAACAGGGCCGCAGCGCGATGCCCGCGATCAGAATCGCGGCGTCGCGCCACGAGGTCAGCCCTTCCATGTCGTTCAGCGTGGGCCCATGCGCATGGTTGCAGGTTTCGCCGGAAGCATGGTCGTGGTGGTGGTCATGGTGGTGGTCATGCAACTTGCGGTTTTCGGCGCGCATCGCCCGGATCCCGCGCAGCATCAGCCACAGCCCGACAAGCGCAATCGCTGCCGTACCAACCGGGGCCATCACCTGCACGGTGATCTCTTCCATCTGCGCGCGCGTCCAGCCCAGCGCCAGTACCCCCGCCCCCACCAACGCCACAGCGACGGCCGCTTGCGCCAATGACGCCAGCAGGGCGATGCCCGCCAGCGGCAACAGTCGCACGCGCTGCGCCACGGCATAGCCTCCGATCAGCAGCTTGCCATGCCCCGGCCCCGCCGCATGCAACACGCCGTAGCCAAAACACACCGCCATCAGCGCGGCCCAGGCCCCCGGCTGCCCGCCGCGCATGGCCCGCACTGCGCCGGCAAGCCGGTTCTGAACCTCGCGTTGCTGATCCAGCAGCCAGGGTTGAACTTGCGCGAATGCGCCGGTCATCCACAGGACGGTCGCCGCCAACGCGACAACCACCCCAAGGATCAGGACCGCACGGCGCATGTGATGCGAACTTCTTCGGCATAGGCCGCCCCGATGGCGGGAAACTCGCCCTCGACGTCGCTTGACCCGGCCATCTCGTCAATCGCGGCTTGCAGGATCGCATCTGCCGCCTTGCGGTCCGGTTCGAACGCTTGCGCCGCGCAACCGGCACCGCCAGTCAGAACGGTGTCAATCGTCAGACTGTAAGCCGTGTAAAACCCCGGATCATAGACTTGCACGATCAGCGGCTGGTCATCCCCCAGCGTCACAGGTTCTGCAAACTGCCGCAGATGGGTCGAGATCAGGCGACCGTCTGCATAGTCAGTCGTCCAGTCTGCCGGGCCTGACAGAGCCAACGGTTCGGCTTCGCGCAGGGCATAGGTATCGCCTGCAAAACCTGCGTCCCATTGCATGTCGAAACCCTGAATGGCCACGACTTCATCCGGTGTCAGGACACCGTCGAAATCCCGGTCCAACGCGCGATCCTCAAGTATGATCAAGGAAAACAGGTCATCGTAGGCCCAGGTAATGCGCAGGCCGGTCGCCCGCCCCTGATCGTCAAAGACGACCTCGATCCCTGCATCGACAAAGATATGCGGATGGGCAGCGGCCCCCCCCGCCAGCCCGGCCCAAATGGCTGCTGCCGCAATGTTCAGCCTGATCATGGTACCCCGCCTTGTTCCCGTCATTGGTAAAGACCCGCGCCACCCTTGCCAATGCGTTTGATATGCGCCCATTCCGGTTCGGCAACACAAAGCCAACGGATGCGGTCAAACGGGCGCTCTCTGCCAAAGCATCGCATCCGATCCCCTATCCAAGCGCTGCGGCCGAGGTTACGTTCATGCCGGATCAACAGGAGTCCTGAGATGATTACCCTTTACGGCGTCCACCGTTCGCGCGCGTCGCGTCCGATTTGGCTTTTGGGCGAAATCGGCATGCCTTTTGCGCATGTGCCCGTGATACAGGCTTACCGCCTTGCCGACCCAAAGGCTGCGGACGCCCCGATGCACACGGCCTCGCCCGCCTATCTTGCGATCAACCCGCAAGGGCAGGTTCCCGCCTTGATTGACGATGGGTTGATCCTGACCGAGTCGCTGTCGATCACACTTTATATCGCGCGCAAGTATGGCGGGGCTTTGGGGCCTGCGGATGATGCCGAAACCGCCCTCATGGAACAATGGGCGCTGTTTGCTGCAACCGCGATCGAAACTCCGGCGGTCGAGATTTTGTACATGATCGCCGATGGGGCCGACAAAACGGCCGAAGGGCAAGCCGCCATTTCCATCAACGCCGAAAAGTTGCGCCGCCCGCTGAACCGTCTGCAAGGGCATCTGTCGGGTCGCAACTGGATGGTGGGCGACCGCTTTACCGTGGCCGATCTGAACACTGCCGAATGCCTGCGTTATGCGCAAAGCCACCCGACATTGCTGGACGAGTTTCCCAAGGTCAAAGCCTGGCTTGAGGTCTGCCAAGCCCGTCCGGCCTTTGCGGCAATGTGGACAGCGCGCATGGCCGAACCGGCGTGACTGTGTGGCGATCCGGGGTCAGGCCTCCGGATCGGCCACATAGCGCCGCCAGTTGTGCTGTTCCACAAATCCCAGCACCGATTTGATCTTGCGGTTCGACAGCAGGCTTTCATAGGGCTCCACGTTGCGCGACAGCGGCACGTCGGGGAAAAACCGCGCCAGCAATTCTGCGTTGGGTTGGCACACCGAATTGGTGTCGTTGCAGGCGTTGAACACCTGAAACCCAAGGCCATCCTTGCGCAGGCAAAGGTCAACAATCTGTCCCAGATCGCGCGCGTCGATATAGCTGAAGGCGATGCGGCGGCGCTGGCCGGGGTCGGCAAAGAAGCCGGGGAAGCGGTGATACTCGTCCGGCTCGATCACATTTCCAATCCGCAACGCATAGATATCGGCACCGGAGCGGCGCGCAAAGCTGCGGGCAGTCACCTCGTTCACCGCTTTCGACATGCCGTAGCTGTCCATCGGGTCGATGTCGTAGTCTTCATCAAGGGGCAGCACTTTGGGGTCTACGTTTCCATCACTGAAACAAACGCCGTAGGTTGTTTCCGAACTGGCAACAATCACCTTGCGGATTCCCATTTTGATTGCCGCTTCAACCACGTTGTAGGTGCCCATCACATTGACCCGGTATGTTTCGGTATCGGGTGCGAGCAACAGGCGCGGGACGGCGGCAAAATGTACAACCGCATCAAAGGTCGCGGCACCAGTGCCCGCCTCCATCTCGTCAAACCCGGCATAGGTCTGCATCGCCGAATACATCTGGCCCGCATCGGTGATGTCGGCGATCAGGTCATGCACGCCGGGATGGTGCAGCGGAACCCGGTCCACATTCATCACCCGGTGCCCCGCCGCGGCAAGATATGCCACGACATGTTTGCCGGCCTTGCCCGATCCACCCGTAAACAAGACCCGCATCTGCAATCCTCCGGTTGTTTGCGCCAGTCTATCTGCCGCGACGACGCCCGGCAACAACCCTACATCTTGCGCCGGTGACCTCGGAAATGGTCTACTGATGCAAAGCGCTGAAAAACCAAGAATCGAGCATCCATTGGCAAATGACCTGCTATCCCTGCCTGCCGAAACCTATGACGCCTCGTCGATCGAAGTGCTGGAAGGGCTGGAACCGGTGCGCAAGCGGCCCGGCATGTATATCGGCGGCACCGATGAACGGGCGCTGCACCATCTGGTGGCCGAGATTCTGGACAATTCGATGGACGAGGCGGTGGCAGGGCACGCCAACCGGATCGAGGTTGAACTGCATTCCGATTATGCGATCACAATCCGCGACAACGGGCGGGGTATCCCGGTCGATCCGCACCCGAAATTCCCCGGCAAGTCCGCGCTGGAGGTGATTTTGTGCACCCTGCACGCAGGGGGCAAGTTTTCGGGCAAGGCCTATCAGACAAGCGGCGGGCTGAACGGGGTGGGGTCATCCGTGGTCAATGCCCTGTCCGACACGATGCGGGTCGAGGTCGCGCGAAACCGCGAGCTATACGCGCAGTCCTTTGCCCGCGGCATCCCGCTGGGTCCGATCCAGAAGATCGGCCCCGCCCCGAACCGGCGCGGCACCAGCGTCACCTTCCACCCCGACGCGCAGATCTTTGGCTCGCTGCATTTCAAGCCGATGCGGGTCATGAAGATGGTCCGCTCCAAAGCCTATCTCTTTTCGGGTGTGGAGATCCGCTGGAAATCCGCCGTCCCGGATGACGACATGCCGCAAGAGGCAGTGTTTCACTTTCCCGGCGGCCTTGCCGACTACCTGACCGATCAGCTTGAAAAGACCACCACCTACGCCGACCGCCCCTTTGCCGGTCGCGTCGAGTTTCAGGACAAATACGGGGTGCCGGGGTCGGTGGAATGGGCGATCAACTGGTCACCGGTGCGCGACGGGTTCATCCAAAGTTATTGCAACACGGTGCCCACCCCCGAGGGCGGCACGCATGAGGCCGGGTTCTGGGCGGCGATCCTGAAAGGCGTGCGGACCTATGGCGAGATGGTCAAGAACCGCAAGGCCGACCTGATCACCCGTGAAGACATGCTGACAGGCGGCTGCGCACTGATTTCGGTCTTTATCCGCGATCCGCAGTTTGTGGGTCAGACCAAGGACCGGCTTTCAACCGAAGAGGCCGCGCGGTTTGTCGAAGGGGCGGTGCGCGACCATTTCGACACATGGCTGGCCAATGACAGCCGCTCGGCAGGGGCGATCCTCGATTTTCTGGTGCTGCGGGCCGAAGAACGCCTGAAACGCCGCGCCGAAAAGGAAACCCAGCGCAAGACGGCGACGAAAAAGCTGCGCCTGCCCGGCAAGCTGACCGACTGCACAGCGAAATCGCGCGAGGGGACGGAGTTGTTCATCGTCGAGGGGGATTCGGCAGGCGGGTCTGCCAAGGGTGCCCGGATGCGAGAAACGCAGGCGTTGCTGCCGCTGAAGGGGAAAATCCTGAACGTGCTGGGGGCGGCGTCATCCAAACTGAACGACAACTCCGAGATCCGCGACATCTGCGAGGCTTTGGGCGTGCAGATGGGCGCACGGTTTCGGGTCGATGACCTGCGCTATGAAAAGATCATCATCATGACGGACGCCGACGTGGACGGTGCCCATATCGCGTCGCTGCTGATGACCTTCTTCTTCACGCAGATGCCGCAACTGATCGACAAGGGGCACCTCTACCTTGCCTGCCCGCCGCTTTACCGGCTGACCCAAGGCGCGCGCCGCCTTTACGTGGCGGACGATGCCGAGAAAGAGATTTGGATGGCCAAGGGTCTGGGCGGCAAGGGGAAAATCGACGTGCAACGGTTCAAAGGGTTGGGAGAGATGGACGCCAAGGACCTGAAAGACACCACGATGAACCCCCTGACCCGCAAGCTGATCCGCGTGTCGATCGACGATGATACGCGCGCGGAAACCGCAGGGCTAGTGGACCGGCTGATGGGGAAACGGCCCGAACTGCGGTTCCAGTACATCCAGGAAAACGCGCGGTTTGTGGAGGAGTTGGATGTCTGACGGATCGGGTTCAGGCTGGATGTCTACTCGTTGAGTGCCTTCACATACTCAGCCAGTTGGACCAGCCGGACTGGCGTTGGCGTCATGATCCCGTCGCCCCCGTCAAAGGGCACAAGATCGCCCGCCAGCAACGGGCCGAAGTCCGGCATGACGCCATCCGGCGGGGCGCCGGCGTATCCCCAAATCTTGGCCATCACGCGGGTCGCGGGAAAGACACCGCCGTTCCTTCGTGCAAGACGGGTCAGATCGGCGGGCCGCGCGTCCAGCGTTGTAGCCAGCGCGCCATTGCCCTTGCCGTCAGACCCATGGCAGACGGCGCAATAGCTCGCGAAATCCTCGGCTCCGGTTGGTGCAGGCTCTGGCGGCGTGCAGGCGGCGACGATGCAAAGGGCGCTGATCGGGATCATCGCGAGGCGAATGGTCATGGAGTTTCTCCGTTTCAGGGCAGTATAGCACCGTCAAGGACCCGAACCTTGATCCAGAGCATTCTCAGATCACGACGCGGCCCTGGTCCAGCCGCACAACCCGGTCCATCCGGGCGGCGAGTTCAAGGTTGTGGGTGGCGATCAGCGCCGACAACCCGGTGTCGCGCACGACCTGCATCAACGTCGCGAACACCTGATCCGACGTCGCGGGGTCAAGGTTGCCGGTGGGTTCATCCGCCAGCAGCAGACGCGGTGCGTTGGCCAGCGCGCGGCAGAAGGCGACCCGCTGCTGCTCGCCGCCCGACAGGGCCGCCGGGCGGTGGTCCGCTCGGGCGGCAATTCCCGTGCGGGTCAGCAGGTCCATCGCGCGGGCTTGTGCGACACTGCCTGAAACTCCATTGGAAAGTTGAGGCAACACGATGTTTTCCAAGGCAGAAAACTCGGGCAGCAAGTGGTGGAACTGATAGATGAACCCAACCTGCGCGCGCCGGGCACCGGTGCGGTCATGATCCGACAGCCCGGTCATGTCGCGACCCGACAGACGAACATGACCCGCATCGGCAGTGTCTAAAAGCCCCGCGATGTGCAGCAAGGTCGATTTCCCGGCACCCGACGGCGCCACCAATGCGACCACTTCTCCGACAGCGACCTTTACCGAAGCCCCGCGCAGAACGATCACTTCCGACGGCTTCCCCCGGTTGTATCCCTTGTCAATACCAGCCAGGTCCAGCGCCCAATCACTCATAGCGCAGCGCCTCGACCGGATTCATCCGCGCAGCGCGGCGTGCCGGAAACAATGTGATCACAAATGACAGCCCCAACGACAGCGCCGCCGCCGACGCCACATCCTGCCCCCTCAACTTGGCAGGCAGCGCATAGATCCCCCGGATCGATGGGTCCCAAACACCGCCCCCCGCCAGGTAATTCACTGCCGAAAAGATCGGATCGATATAGAGCGCGAACAGACAGCCCAACACGACGCCCGCCGCCGTCCCGACAAGCCCGGTGAACGCGCCACACATGAAAAACACCCGCAGGATCGAGCCTTCGGTCAGCCCCATGGTGCGCAGAATGCCGATGTCGCGCCCTTTGTTCTTGACCAGCATGATCAGCCCGGACACGATGTTCATCGACGCGATCAGCACAAGGATCGACAGGATCACAAACATCACGTTGTCTTCGATGTCCAGCGCGCGCAGAAATGATCCCGACGCATCCCGCCACGTCCAGATCAGGGCCTCTGCCCCACCGATCCGCGACACAGCCTCGCCATAGCGGTCGATCTGTTCGGGGTCCTGAACCATCACCTCGAATTCATCCGCGATGCCTTCGCGGTTGAAATAGCTTTGCGCCTCGACGAACGGCATGTAGATGCGGCTGCGATCGATCGCATAATTGCCCGAGGTGAAGACATAAACCACCTCATAGGCGTTGATCCGCGGGCTGGTGCCCATTGCCGTCTTGGTACCGGTCGGCGAAATCAGCCTCAGCTTGTCGCCAACCGTGACGCCCAGTTGCTGTGCAATGCCGGACCCGATGGCGATGCCGCGATCAAAGGCCGCGATGTCGCCATACGCATCCGCACCGACCCCGATGCGCGGAATGGTCCGCAGATCGCCCGCGGAAATTCCATATACCTCGGCTCCTGAACTGCCCTGACCGGCGGTGATCATGACCTGCCCTTTGACCAGGGGTGCCGCACGGACAACGCCCGGAATAGCGGCAAGTTCGGTTGCGATCGCATCGTAATCGGCAAAACCCTTCACCAGTTGCCCGGTATCGGTCAGGTGGCCTGCCGAATACACCGTGACATGGGCATTGGCCCCCAGAATGGTATCGACAAATTCGGCACGAAACCCCGCGCGGACCGCCAAGGTGGCGATCAGGGCAAAGACCGCCAGCGTTATGCCGATCAGACTGATCCAGGTCATCGTGCTGACGCCACCCTCGGCCCGGCGGGCGCGCAGATAGCGCCAGGCGATCATGCGTTCAAAACGCGAAAACGGGTGTGTTGTCGTCACTGGCTGCTCTTTCTTTTTGCGCACAGGATGCGTGTTGCAGCTGGCAGCGTCAAGCAGACTGCCGGTTTGGGCCGTCAAAGCTGCAGGACGCCTTTACGCCGGTCGCCGCCGGAACACCTGGCGCGTCGCTGCCCACAAACCGGCAAACAGCGCCCAACCGGCCACATATCCCACGACTGCCGAAATTGCCCCATCGAATGTCGCAGGAACTGCAGGGCGAAAATCATCCCAGGTCGCGGCGAATGTTTCGGCATCCGCAAGCCGCTGCGGCATGGTCAGTCGTTGCAACGGAGCGGCATTGCGCAACTGGTCAAGGTCTGCCGAAAGCCGGGCATGATCGGAGAAACTGCGTTGCAGGTCGGAACGACGGTCATTCAGAAACGCTGTACCG
Source organism: Paracoccaceae bacterium (assembly GCA_031400505.1). Classification (GTDB taxonomy): domain Bacteria; phylum Pseudomonadota; class Alphaproteobacteria; order Rhodobacterales; family Rhodobacteraceae; genus JAIYDJ01. The sequence continues at coordinate 76,482 of JANNPZ010000068.1, forward strand.
GTCAATTCCGCAAGCGCCGCCTCCGGTGTAAGCCCGTTGCGCGATGCGGATGCATCAAAATCAGCCACCACGGCCGACAGGGCGTCTACCTTGCCCGCCAGACGTTGCAGATACTGTTGCGAAAACTCGGGGAACTGGGAAAGACCCGCCGCCCCCGAGATCCCTCCAATCGTCGCCAGAATGCGCCACATTTCGTACCGTCCCCTGTTGCCTCGCGCATGAAGTCGTTTCGCGTCGCGTCAGAACCTTTGCTGTGCCGCGGGTTTGTTGGCCATGATGTCTTCGATTGCCGCCATGACATCCGCTGTCATCACCGCGGCTGCATCCAGCGCCGCCAGATTGTCGGTCAACTGATCCAGCCGTGATGCGCCCAGAATCACGGTCGAGACATGGGGGTTTTGCAGGCACCACAGCAGTGCCAGATGGTGAACCGGCAGACCGGTTTGCCCGGCAAGCTTTGCCAAAGCCTTCACCTTTTCCAACCTGTCGCGCCCCTCGGCACTGTTCAGGCGGTCACGTATCCACTCGTATCCGGGCAGGTTCGCCCGGCTGTCCTGAGGGATGCCTTCGTTGTACTTTCCAGTCAGCAAGCCGGACGCAAGTGGCGACCAGATCGTGGTGCCTAGGCCCAATTCATAAAGCGGCACATAGTCAGCTTCGACCTTCTGACGCTCGAAGAGGTTGTATTGCGGCTGCTCCATCGTGGGGGGCGTCAGCCCGTCGCGGCGGGCCACAAGATGCGCCTCGGTAATCTGTTGCGCCGACCATTCGGACGTGCCCCAGTACAGCACCTTTCCCTGGCCGATCAGGTTGTGCATTGCCCGAACGGTTTCCTCGATTGGCGTATCGATGTCAGGGCGGTGGCAGAAATACAGATCAAGGTAGTCCACGCGCAGGCGCATTAGCGCTGAATGGGCAGCGTCGGTCACATGTTTGGCCGACAGCCCGCGCTGGGTCGGTTTGGGACCACCCCAGAACACCTTGGATGATACAATATAGCTGTCGCGGCTCCAGCCGAGTTCCGCAATCGCCTGACCCATCACCAGTTCCGAACGGCCCTGCTCGTAACCCTCTGCGTTGTCATAGAAATTGATGCCGGCGTCATAGGCGGCCGACATCAGTTCTTTCGCTGGGGCGATGTCGACCTGCTTTGCGAACGTGACCCAGGACCCGAAGGAAAACGCGCTGACTTTCAAGCCGGACTTGCCTAACCGACGATATTCCATAGCGCTTTCTCCTGTTTTGGGTCATATGCCCGTGTAGATTTCGGTGATCCGTGCGACGGCGGCTTCGGGAGACAGTTCCTCGGAAACGCCCGATCTGCGCGATGTAAGTTCGACCACCCCGTTTGCAAGGCCGCGCGGGCCGACGGTGATGCGCCAGGGCAGGCCGATCAGGTCCATCGTCGCGAATTTCGCGCCAGCGCGTTCTTCGCGGTCGTCATACAAAGGCTCCAAGTCTTTGGATTTCAGAGCTTTATAAAGGCCTTCGCAGGCCGCATCGGCAGCCGGGTCGCCCTGTTTCACGTTGACGATGCCGACCGGGAAGGGGGTCACGCCTTCGGGCCAGATGATGCCCTTGTCGTCATGGCTTGCCTCGATGATCGCACCCAACAGGCGGGACACGCCGATGCCGTGGCTGCCCATTTCGACCGGCACGCGGGTGCCTTCAGGGGTGACGACCGTTGCCCCCATCGCCTCGGAATACTTTGTTCCGAAATAGAAAATCTGCCCGACCTCGATTCCCCGGGCGACTTTGCGGCGCTCTTCGGGGATGGCATCGAACAGGGCCGGGTCGTGCGTTTCGTCGGTGCGGGCATAGAGGGTGGTGAACTCTTCGCAGACCTTTGCCACGGCTGCGCGGTCGTCATAGTCCACTTCGCGGGTGCCGAGTTTGAGGTCTGTCACCGCGCTATCGAAGAAAACCTCGGATTCCCCGGTACTTGCAAGCACCAGAAACTCGTGCGTGTTGTCCCCACCGATGGGGCCAGAGGCGGCGCGCATCGGGATGGCGGTCAGGCCCATCCGTTCGTATGTGCGCAGATACGACACCATATGTCGGTTATAGGCGTGAATCGCCGCATCCCGGTCGATGTCGAAGTTGTAGCCGTCCTTCATCAGAAACTCGCGCCCGCGCATCACGCCGAACCTCGGGCGCATCTCGTCCCGGAACTTCCACTGGATGTGGTAAAGCGTCAGCGGCAGATCCTTGTAGCTGTTCACATGGGCGCGGAAGATGTCGGTGATCATTTCCTCGTTGGTCGGACCATAAAGCATCTCGCGGTCCTGCCGGTCCTTGATGCGCAGCATCTCTTGCCCGTAGTCATCGTACCGACCGGATTCACGCCACAAATCAGCGGGTTGCAGGGTCGGCATCAACAGGGGGATGTGCCCTGCCCGCTCCTGTTCCTCGTTCACGATGGCCTCGATCCGGCGCAACACGCGCAGGCCCAGCGGCAGCCAGGAATAGATACCCGCTGCCTGCTGCTTGATCATGCCCGCACGCAACATATAGCGGTGCGAGACGATCTGCGCCTCGGCGGGGTTTTCCTTGAGCACTGGCAGGAAGTAGCGGGTCAGACGCATGGGAGCCTCGGTTCGGAACTGGTTGCAGCGTTGGTAGCGGCAAGACCCCGTCCCTGCAAGCGCGGCCAGTCGGTCAGTGCACAGGTCGTACACCCCCTGTGCACCCCCTGTGCATACAGATTTCAATCCGATCACGCGCTGTAACAAAGCCGTTTGGGCTGTAACCCGATCAAGAAGGCCCTGCGTATCTGTGTCGCATCCAATGACGGGTGACACACAAACCACGGGGACAACCATGACCAAAGCAGGATTTCTGGCGGCCGCTGCCGCGCTGACCCTTTCGACCACGGCACAGGCGCAATCCATTGTGGATATTGCTGCGGGTGACGAACGTTTCACGACGCTGGTGGCCGCCGTGACCGCGGCCGGACTGGCGGAAACCCTTGCCGGTCCCGGCCCGTTCACGGTGTTCGCACCGGTGAACGATGCCTTTGCCGCCCTGCCTGAAGGTACGGTCGAGACCCTGCTGAAGCCCGAAAACAAGGGCCAGTTGACCGACGTTCTGCTGTATCACGTCGATGACCGCACCTTGACCGCCGCCGCCATTCCGTCGGGGTCAACCTATTTCAAACCGCTGCTGACCTCGCAGCGTCTGTGCATCACCAAGGGCGCGGACGGTGTTACGATTGCCGATGGCACGGGTTCGGTGGCGAATGTGGTCGTGGCCGACATCATCGCCGACAACGGCGTGATCCATGTGATCGACAAGGTCCTGCTGCCGGGCACCCGCCCTGCCTGCCACTAAGGCAAATGGCCCTGCCCCCGGCGGGCGGGGCCGTTTTGGCGGCGGGGGAAATCGGTTGAGTTCCCTGCCGTCTTGACCGAACCTGAGGTTGGCGCACCGCTGCAGGGGAGAGACCAGACGTTGCAGATCCTTCACGTCCGCAGCGAAGGTGAGGCCGCCGAGGTACGTGTGCTGGTGCAGGAGTTTCTGGTCTGGTTGGACCTCCGTTATCCCGATGATGTCGATACGATTGCTGAGTATTTTCGGGTGCAGGATTTGAACGGCCAGATGCGCGATTTGCTGACCCGCTTTGCGCCGCCATACGCCGACTGCCTGTTGGCGCGGCTGGACGGGGTGCCCGTCGGCATCGTGATGACCAAGCCGCACAAAGGTGACGTCTGCGAGATGAACCGGATGTATGTCCGCGACGCGGCGCGCGGGCGGGGCGTGGGGCGGGCACTGGCGGCCGAAATTCTGGCCACGGCACGGGCGCTGGGATATCGGCAGATGATGCTGGCCGCCGGGCGGAAACATGACGAGGCCATTGGGCTGTATCGCAGTTTTGGCTTCGTCGAGGATCGGGGATTGCCCGATACCGGGGCCGGCGACCTTGAAGTGCGGATGATCCGCGAACTTTGAGGCCTGAACGTGGCGCGCCGGGGCCAAGCCTCTTGCATCGTGGCGCGGTCGGGGTGATATCGCAGGGGTCAATGGGGGGCGCGGGCATGGCACTGCCAATTCGGGAACAGGCGAAGTACTGGGGCGTAGCACTGGCGGTTCTGTTCGGGCTCTTGTGGTTTCTGGGCGATGTCATCTTGCCGTTTCTGGTCGGCGGGGCTGTTGCCTATTTCATGGACCCGGTTTGCGACAGGCTTGAACGGTTGGGGCTAAGCCGGGTTGCGGCGACGGCGTTGCTGACAGTGGGGGCGTTGCTGGTGGTGGTCCTGCTGGTGCTGGCGGTGATCCCGACCCTGATCCAGCAATTGACCGCGCTGGTGAATGCCGCACCGGCCATTGCGACCCAGATCCAGGCGTTTCTGGTCGAACGGTTTCCCGAGTTGCAGGACGAAACCTCGACCATGCGGCAGACGCTGGCCGAAATTGCCGGTGCGATCCAGTCGCGGGGCGGCGAGTTGGCGCAAGGCATCCTGTCTTCGGCGCTGGGGGTCATCAATGCGGTGGTGTTCATCGTGGTGGTGCCGGTGGTGGCCTTTTACATGCTGATGGACTGGGACCATTTGGTGGCGCGGCTGGATGCGCTGTTGCCGCGCGACCACGCCCCCGTGGTGCGCAAGCTGGCCGCAGAGGTCGATGCAATGCTGTCGGCCTTTGTGCGTGGGCAATTGACGGTGTGCCTGATGCTGGGGACGTTCTATTCGGTCGCACTAATGGTGGCGGGGTTGCAGTTCGGGCTGATCGTGGGGGCGATTGCCGGGGCGATCACGTTCATCCCCTATGTGGGCGCGCTGGTGGGCGGGGCGCTGGCCATCGGGCTTGCGCTCTTTCAGTTCTGGGGCGATTGGGTGTCGATCGGGATCATCGCCGCGATTTTCGGCTTTGGACAGTTCATCGAAGGCAACGTGTTGACGCCCAAGCTGGTTGGCGAGTCGGTGGGCTTGCATCCGGTCTGGCTGATCTTTGCGCTGTCTGCCTTTGGATCGGTCTTCGGCCTGGTGGGGATGCTGGTGGCGGTGCCAGTGGCGGCGGCCCTGGGGGTTCTGATCAGGTTCCTGGTGGACCAGTATCATGGCAGCCTTCTGTATCAGGGGGTGGCCGGGCGGCGCAGTCCGGTTGAGACTGGCGACGACGAAGGCACCTGATGCCACGTCAGATGGCCTTTGATCTGGGCGGGTCGGTGCGGTTGCGGCGCGAGGATTTCTTTGTGGCCGAGTGCAATGCGCAGGCGTTGCAGGCCATCGAGGCGTGGAACCAATGGCCTGGTGGCAAGCTGGTGCTGGTGGGGCCGCGCGGGGCCGGCAAGACCCATCTTGCCCATATCTGGGCCAGTGCGGCAGAGGCGGTACTGGTCGCGGGCCGCGATCTGGCTGGTGCCGATCTGACGCTGCTTGGGCCGCGCGTCGTGGTCGAGGATGCCGAACAGATTGCCGGCGACCATCTGGCAGAGGCGGCGCTGTTTCATCTGCACAACCTGATCCTGCCCACGGGTCGGCTGCTGATCACCGCCAATGCTCTGCCACGGGATTGGGGTCTGGCGCTGCCCGATCTCGTCAGCCGCGTGCAGGCGGCCGGTGTTGCGCGGCTGAACCCTGCGGATGATGCCTTGCTGTCGGCGGTGCTGGTCAAGCTGTTTGCCGACCGCCAGATTGCCGTGCCGCCCAATCTGATCAGCTATCTGGTGCCCCGGATCGAGCGGTCACTGGCCGCTGCCGCCGGAGTGGTGGCGCTGCTGGATGCGGCGGCGTTGGCGCAGGGTCGGGCGGTGACGCGGGCCTTTGCGGCGGAACTTCTCGACACCGCTTGACCCGCAGGGCAGGATGCTTCAGTCTTGTCTGCCCTTCAGCCAGACGAGTGCCCCAACGACAATGACCCAAGCCGATTTCCTGAAAGCCGCCTTTCCCGCCCCCGCCACCCTGCCTGCAGCCGAGATTGTCGGGACGGGCCGGTTCTTCAACCGCGAGATGTCGTGGCTGTCCTTCAACTGGCGGGTGCTTGACGAGGCATCCAATCCCGGCGTGCCCTTGCTTGAACGGTTGCGGTTTCTGTCGATCTCGGCGACCAATCTGGACGAATTCTATACGGTCCGGGTGGCAGGGCTGCGCGCCTTCGTGCGCAGCGGCAATGTCACGCTGTCGGTGGATGGGCGAACGGCGGCGCAACAACTTACCCTGATCCATGCCGATGCGCGGCGGCTGATGCTGGCCCAGCAAAGCGTCTTCAACAAGTTGAAGAAAGAGATGGAGGCGCAGGGGATCGTACTGTTGACCCGGTCCAAGCTGACGGCGCGCGATCTGAAATTTCTGGAACAGCACTTTGTGAACAAGGTGTTCCCGGTGCTTTCGCCCCTGGCCATCGACCCTGCGCATCCCTTTCCCTTCATCCCCAACACCGGGTTCTGTCTGGCGTTGGAGCTGGAGCGCACATCGGACAACCGCCCCTTGCAGGCGTTGCTGCCGATCCCGCAGCAGATCGCGCGGTTCGTGCCGTTGCCGGGCAAGCCGGGGGAACATCGGTTTCTGCCGCTGGAGGAATTGCTGCTTTTGCACCTCGACATGCTGTTTCCCGGTTATGCCGACCGGGGGCATTGCGCGTTTCGCGTGCTGCGCGACAGCGATCTGGAGGTCGAGGATGAGGCCGAAGATCTGGTGCGCGAGTTTGAAACCGCGTTGAAGCGGCGGCGCCGGGGCGATGTGATCCGGCTCAAGATCTCGGCCGGGGCGTCGGACCAGTTGCGGGCGCTGATCATGGCGGAACTGGGGGTAACCGAAGATGAGGTGGTCGAGGTGCGCGGCCTGTTGGGCATCGCCGACCTGAAAGAGCTGGTGCTGGGATCGCGAGCCGATCTGCTGTGGCCGCTTTTCGCCCCCCGCGTGCCCGAACGGGTGCAGGACCACGACGGCGACATGTTTTCGGCAATTCGCCAGAAGGACATGCTGCTGCATCACCCCTACGAGACATTCGACATGGTGATCCAGTTTCTGCAACAGGCGGCGCGCGATCCGGACGTGCTGGCCATCAAGCAAACGCTGTATCGCACCAGTCAGGACAGCCCCATCGTGGCCGCGCTGTGCGAGGCCGCCGAGGCGGGCAAGTCGGTGACAGCACTGGTCGAATTGAAGGCGCGGTTCGACGAGGCGGCGAACATCCGGCAGTCGCGCCGGCTGGAACGGGCGGGCGCGCATGTGGTTTACGGGTTCATCCACTACAAGACCCATGCCAAGATCAGCACGGTCGTGCGACGCGAAGGCGAGAACCTGGTGACCTATACCCATTACGGCACCGGCAACTATCACCCGATCACCGCGCGGATCTATACCGATCTGTCGTTCTTTACCTGCGACGCGGCCCTTGGACGGGATGCGACGAAAGTTTTCAACTACCTGTCAGGCTATGTTCAACCGCATGGATTGGAAAACCTGGCGATCGCACCGATATCGTTGAAATCGCGCCTGCTTGAGATGATCGCCGCAGAGGCGGACCACGCGCGCGCCGGGCGGTCGGCTGAAATCTGGGCCAAGGTCAACAGCCTGATCGAACCCGACGTAATCGACGCGCTTTACGCGGCCAGCAGCGCCGGCGTGAAGATTTCACTGATCGTGCGCGGCATGTGTGGAGTGCGGCCCGGCATCAAGGGGCTGTCCGAGAACATTCGGGTGAAATCAATCGTGGGCCGGTTTCTGGAACACTCGCGGATCGTGTGTTTTGGCAATGGCGCAGGATTGCCGTCCACCAAGGCGCGGGTCTTCTTTTCGTCAGCCGACTGGATGGGCCGCAACCTGACGCGGCGGGTTGAAACCCTGGTCGAGGCGATGAACCCCACGGTCAAGGCGCAGATCGTCGGACAGATCATGGCCGCCAATCTGGCGGACGAGGCCCAAAGCTGGGTGCTGTCGCCGGATGGCAGCTACAAACGAGATCTGGCCGCGGCGGATGGCAAACTGTTCAATTGCCACCGGTTTTTCATGGAAAACCCAAGCTTGTCCGGGCGCGGAACCGCCGGGGCCAAAGACGTGCCAAAACTGGCCTAGTCGCGCGGGGTGGCAGACGGACCGGCGCGCGCGCGCTTGCGCGGCGGGTATCTTCGCACTGACCAGGCCGGCATCGCACAGATGCTGCCGGATTTGCGCGACGGCAGGCTTGACCAGCCCCCCCGCGCATCCGATACCACCGCAACCGCAGTGCAAGGGGCCACGCCATGACATCCGACATCGCAACGCCTGCGGGCGAGGAATGGGGTCCGTTTGGACGTCCGTTGTTCGAACACCCATCTGTACGCGCCCTTAGCCGGGTCGGGGTCGTCGATGTGGGATCAAACTCGGTCCGGATGGTGGTGTTCGACGGCGCAGCACGTTCACCGGCCTATTTCTACAACGAAAAGATCATGTGCGGGCTTGGAAAGGGCTTTGTCGAAACCGGGCTGCTGAACCCCGAAGGGCGCGTTCGCGCTTTGGCCGCCCTGAAACGATTTGCGTTGTTGGCCAAAGGGATGCAGATCGAAACCTTGACGGTCGTGGCCACGGCGGCCATGCGGGAAGCAAAGGACGGGCCGGATTTCGAGGCACAGGTGCTGCGCGAAACCGGGCTCAAGCTGTGGGTGATCGATGGTGACGAAGAGGCGCGACTGTCAGCCCAGGGCGTGTTGCTGGGCTGGCCGGAAGCGCGCGGCATCGTCTGCGACATCGGCGGCAGTTCGATGGAACTGGCGCGGATTGGCGGTGGCAAAGTGGGCCGCAGGCTGACCACACCCCTTGGTCCGTTCCGGTTGCAGCAGATCGAGGGCGGGCCAAGAAAGCTGTCCCTCCACATTGCACGGATATTGAAAGAGGCGCAGGCCGAGTTGAAATCCGAAGGTGAGCGCATCTATCTGGTGGGCGGGTCGTGGCGGGTCATCGCCCGACTGGACATGGAGCGGCGCAACTATCCGCTGACAGTGCTGCACGAATACCGCATGACGCCGCGCCACGTGACCGACACGCTGGACTGGATTGCCGCAAGCGATCCCGGCGTGCTGCGGGCACGTACAGCAACATCGCCGGAACGGATGGAGCTGGTGCCGCTCGCCTGCGAGGTGTTGCGCCATCTCATGACTGTCCTGAAGCCGTCCGAGATCGACATTTCCGCCTACGGCATCCGCGAAGGCCTGCTTTACGAACAGATGCCGCAGATGTTGCGCGAGCGCGATCCGTTGATCGAGGCCGCCCGGATGGCAGAGATGACGCAGGCGCGGATCCCCGGCTTTGGCAAGAAGCTGTTCGAGTTCTTGCAACCGCTTTTCCGCGACACGGGAAAGGAACGCATGCGGCTGATCAAGGCGGCCTGCCTGCTGCATGACACGACCTGGCGCGCGCACCCCGATTACCGCGCAGAGGCCTGTTTCGACAACGCCACGCGGGCCAATCTGGGGGGGCTGGATCATCCGGGGCGGGTCTTTCTGGGTCTGGCGCTGTTGCATCGCTACAAGAACAGCCGGGCAGGCAGCCGGTTGGAGCCTTTGTTCCGTCTGCTGACCGAAGACGAGATGCAAGAGGCCGAGGTGCTGGGCAAAGCCATGCGGTTCGCCGCGATGTTCGCGATCGGCGACCCAGGAGAAGCGGGGTGCTTGCACTGGCATCCGCGCAAATCGTTGCTGGAGCTGGAGTTGACGCCGCTTGGCCGTGATCTGTTCGGCGAGGTCGTGCAGATGCGCTTTGCCTCGCTGGCGCTGGCGATGCGGGCGCAGACCCGGCTGCTGGAGGTATCATAGTGCTGCGTCTGGATCATCTTGCGGTCGCGGCCGAAAGTCTGGATGGCGGGGTGGCGATGGTCGAAACGGCCTTGGGTGTGCCGATGGCCAAAGGCGGGGCGCATCCGCATATGGGCACCCATAACCGGCTGTTATCCTTGGGCGATCTGTATCTTGAGGTGATTGCGACGGACCCTGCCGCGACTGCGCCGGGTCACCCGCGCTGGTTCGATCTGGACCGGTTCAGCGGGCCACCGCGCCTGACCAATTGGATAGCACAATGCGATGACCTTGACGCGGAATTGGCCATCAGCCCGCAGGATGCCGGTTCTGCGGTTGCGCTGTCACGCGGCGAATACCGCTGGCAAATGGCCGTGCCCGACAATGGCCTGCTGCCATTTGACGGTGCGTTTCCGGCATTGATCCAGTGGCAGGGTGCAGCGCACCCGGCGCAGGCGCTGCCGGATCATGGCGTAAGGCTAAGCTTGCTCGAGATTTCGCATCCGCAGGCGACGGCCCTGCGCACGGCCCTGACCGGGCGCATAAGCGACACGCGGGTTCAATTTGTCACCGGACCCCGGCAGATGCGCGCCGTGTTTTCAACCCCGGATGGTGTTCGGGTCCTGCACTGATGCAACCGCGGCATTTGCCGACCTGACAGGCAAGCAAGGAATGGCTATACTGGGCCGCATGTCGATCTGGACCCGCATACGCGACGCCCTGTCTGCCCTCTCGGCGGGTGAAAGCCTGACGGTGGTTTTCGACCGGCTACGAACAGCACCGCGGCCCGAACGGTCGGTCGGCTTTACCATTGCGGTGATTGCGCTGGGGGCCAAAATGGCCAAGGCCGATGGCACGGTGACCCGCGACGAGGTTTCGGCGTTTCGCCGGATTTTCACGATACCACCCGAAGAAGAAGCCAATGCCGCCCGTGTGTTCAACCTTGCGCGGCAAGACGTGGCAGGATTTGACGCCTATGCCCGCAAGATCCGCGCCATGTTTGGCGACGGCGATCACCGCGAGTTGTTCATCGACCTGATCGACGGGTTGTTCCAGATTGCGCTGGCAGATGGAACGCTTCACGCCGCTGAAGACGAATTTCTACACCATGTCGCGAATGTGTTTGGTCTTGACAGCCGGTGTTACCGGGCCATCAGGGCGCGCCTGACCCTGGGTGCGGCGCGGGACCCCTATGATCTGCTGGGCGTGGCACATGATGCCGATCTGGCGACAGTGCGGGCGGCGTGGCGGGCGGCCGTCAAGGACAGCCATCCCGACGCAATGATCGCGCGTGGCGTCCCACCCGAGGCGGTCAAGCTGGCCGAACGGCGACTGATCGCCGTAAACGCGGCCTGGGAGGAAATCACCGCAGAGCGGGCGGCGTGATGCGGCTTGCAACCTGGAACATCGAATGGTTCAACGCCCTGTTTGACGATGCGGGTCGGGTGATGACGGACGATGCGCCTTCAGCCCGCTACAAGATCAGCCGCACACAGCAACTGCACGGGTTGCGCGCGGTGTTTACCGCGATGGATGCCGACGGCATCCTGATCGTCGAAGGGCCCGACAGCAATGACAGGCGATCCACCGTCACGGCACTGGAGGCATTCGCGACCTGGGCCGGGATCAGGGCGTGCCGGGCGGTTCATGGCTATACCTCTGACAGCGAACAGGAAATCGGGTTTCTTTATGACCCCCGGCGATTGTCCGTGCAGCACGACCCGCAATCGAGCGGCGATGTGCCGCGGTTCGATGGCAGCTATCACTACGATCTGGATGCAGATGGCGTGTCTGAGGTGATCAGGTTTTCAAAGCCGCCACTGGAATTGGCGCTGGGGTGGGCAGGAAAGGCGATCCGGTTGATCGGGGTGCATGCCAAGTCGAAAGCACCGCATGGCCGCACCAGTGCCGCCGAGTTCAGCCGCATCTCGATCGAAAACCGCCGAAAGCAGTTGGCGCAATGCCTGTGGGTCCGGGCGCGGACAACCGAGCATCTTGAGCGAGGCGACAGTCTGATCGTTTTGGGCGACTTCAACGACGGCCCGGGTCTGGACGAATACGAGCGACTGTTTGGTCGCTCGGGGGTCGAGATCGTGTTGGGAACCGACGGCGCGCGACTGTTTGATCCGCATGCCGGGATGGCGCTGGCAAGCCGGGTTGGTTTGACCCCGACCACGGCTCGGTTCTGGCTGGCGCCGCAGAAACGCTATTTCGAGGCGCTCTTGGATTTCATCATGGTGTCGCACGAACTGGTGCCGGGGGCAAACTGGCGGATCTGGCATCCGTTCAACGACCCCGAAATCGACGGTGAGCTGCGCGATGCGCTGCTTTCCGCCAGTGATCACTTTCCGGTCACGCTTGATCTGGCCGATTGATTTGAAATCAGAGCGGCGCGGGGCCATATTGCCAATATGAAACGGATCACCTTCGCCCTGTTCCTGATGCTGACCCCGGCTTTTGCCGAGGATCCGGCACCCGCGCCGCCATCCGAGGGCTGGACCCTGATGGAGCGGGGGGCAAAGCTGCTTTTGGAAGGTTTGATGTCCGAAATGGAGCCGGCCCTTGATGGAATGGGACAGGCACTTGCGGATATCGAGCCTGCCTTGCGCGAGATGCAGCCGGCGCTGCTTGATCTGATCGGTTTGCTCGGTGACTTGCGGTATTATCATGCGCCGGAAAAGCTGCCGAACGGCGATATCATTCTTCGCCGCAAGACGGAGCAGGAGCTTCGGCTGGACGGATTGAGCGGGCCCGAAATCGAGTTGTAAGTGTGACTGGAGGCGACCGGGACCAAGAAAAGGGGGCTGTCTGCCCCCCTCTGCCTGCGGCATTCACCCCCCGAGGATATTTTCGCCAAGATGAAATCAGCGACGGTTGGCCCTGATCATGCCCAAGATGTCGCGGGCGGCGGTGGGGATGTTGGTGCCGGGTCCGAAGATTGCCTTGACGCCCGAATTGTAAAGGTACTGGTAGTCCTGTTGCGGTATCACCCCGCCGCAGATCACCAGAATGTCGCCCGCCCCCGCAGCATGCAGTGCCTGCACCAGTTTTGGGGCCAGAGTCTTGTGTCCGGCGGCCTGTGACGAGATGCCGATCACGTGCACGTCGTTGTCGATGGCGTCCTGGGCGGCCTCTTGTGGGGTTTGAAACAGCGGGCCGACATCAACGTCGAAGCCGATATCGGCAAAGGCCGTTGCGATGACTTTGGCGCCGCGGTCGTGGCCGTCCTGGCCCATTTTTACCACCAGCATGCGGGGGCGGCGGCCTTCTTCCTTGGCAAAGGCTTCGACGTCGGCCTGGATTTCGGCAAAGTCCTTGTCGCCTTCGTAGGCGGCGCCATAGATCCCGGCGAGGGTCTTGACCTCGGCGCGGTGGCGGCCGAAGGCCTGTTCCATCGCGTCGCTGATCTCGCCAACCGTTGCACGGGCGCGGGCGGCGGTCACGGCGGCATCCAGAAGGTTGCCGCCTTCAGTCGCGCGGCGGGTCAGTTCAGCCAGTGCGGTGGCCACATCGGCGGCGTTGCGGGCAGCGCGTACGGATTTCAGGCGGGCAATCTGGGCGTCGCGCACGGCCACATTGTCGATATCGAGGATGTCGATCGCATCCTGCTGTGCGAGTTTGTATTTGTTGACACCAACGATCACATCCTCGCCGCGATCGATGGCGGCCTGCCGCCTGGCTGCGGATTCCTCGATGCGCAGTTTGGGCATGCCGCTGGCCACGGCGCGTGTCATGCCGCCCATCGCCTCGACTTCCTCGATCAGCGTCCAGGCCTGTTCGGCCAGTTGCGCGGTCAGGCTTTCGACATAATAGCTGCCCGCGAGGGGATCGACGACATGCGTGATCCCGGTTTCTTCTTGCAAGATCAGTTGGGTATTGCGGGCGATGCGGGCGCTGAAATCGGTGGGCAGGGCCATTGCCTCGTCCAGCGCGTTGGTGTGCAGGCTTTGCGTTCCGCCCAGAACCGCCGCCATCGCCTCGTAGGCGGTGCGGATCACGTTGTTGTAGGGGTCCTGTTCCTGCAAGGACACCCCTGACGTCTGGCAGTGGGTGCGCAGCATCAGACTGGCGGGGTTTTTCGCGCCAAATTCGGTCATGATGCGGTGCCAGACCTGGCGGGCGGCGCGGAGTTTGGCGGCCTCCATGAAGAAGTTCATGCCGATGGCGAAGAAGAACGACAGACGGGGCGCGAAATCATCGACGGCCATGCCGCGCGCGATTGCGGTGCGCACATACTCGCGGCCATCTGCGAGGGTGAAGGCCAGTTCCTGCACGAGATTGGCCCCCGCTTCCTGCATGTGGTAGCCGGAAATCGAGATCGAGTTGAATTTCGGCATATGTTGGGCGGTGTATTCTATGATGTCTGCCACAATCCGCATCGAGGGTTCGGGCGGGTAGACATAAGTGTTGCGGACCATGAATTCCTTGAGGATGTCGTTCTGGATGGTGCCGGACAGGGCGGCAGCGGGGACGCCCTGTTCTTCTCCCGCGATGATGAAATTCGCCAGGATAGGGATCACTGCCCCATTCATCGTCATGGAAACGCTGACTTTTTCCAAAGGGATTCCGTCGAAGAGGATTTTCATGTCCTCGACTGAGTCAATTGCGACGCCAGCCTTGCCGACATCGCCCTCAACCCGGGGATGATCGCTGTCATAGCCGCGATGGGTGGCCAGATCGAAGGCCACCGACACGCCTTGCTGTCCCGCGGCAAGCGCGCGTCGGTAGAAGGCGTTCGAGGCCTCGGCGGTCGAGAAGCCCGCATATTGCCGGATCGTCCAAGGCCGCCCGGCATACATCGTAGCGCGCACGCCGCGCGTAAAGGGGGCAATCCCCGGCACCTCGTCCAGCGGCAGATCAGCGATATCTGCCTGTGTATAGAGTGGTTTCACCGGGACGCCTTCCAGCGTATTCCAGGTCAGACTTTCAGGAGTTGCACCTTTGAGGTCCTTGGCGACCAAAGCAGTCCATGCGGCCAGTTTGTCAGACATCGTCTTTCCCTTTTTTCTCCGGGGTGACCCGGTTCGCGTGCTAGGGTTTTTTGGCAGTTTGCCCTATATGTGACGGATAGGAGACACCATGAAACCCGTATACATCTTTGTTTTCACATGCATTCTGTCCGGTGCTGCCGGGGCCGAGACGCCCTTTGCCCCTTTGCCCGCCAACGAAGTGGTCCTGGCGGACATGCTTTATGTAAAACGCCCGGTCGTGGTGTTTGCCGACAGCCCTAACGACCCGAATTTCCTGCGCCAACTGGAGCTTTTGTCCCGTGATCCCAACGGCTTGGTGGACCGGGATGTTGTTGTGGTCACCGACACCGACCCTGCCACCCCGTCCGAGGCCCGCAAAAAGCTGCGCCCGAAAGGATTTTCGCTGGTCATCATCGACAAGGATGGCAAAACGACGCTGCGAAAACCGCTTCCGTGGGACGTGCGTGAAATCGGCAATGCCATCGACAAGTTCCCGACCGCGATGATCGAAGAGTTGGAGCGGTATCCGGCAGGGCGGTGAGGCGCGGCCATCATTCAAACTCCATGATCACATCGTCCACCCGCAGGCTGGCGCCTGCCGCCGCGTTGACCTGCTTGACCACCCCACGGCGTTCGGCGCGCAGGATGTTTTCCATTTTCATCGCCTCGACCGTAGCCAGCGCCTGACCCTCTTGCACCTCGTCGCCAACTGCGACCGCGATCGACACGACCAGCCCCGGCATCGGGCAAAGCAAATAGCGCGAGGTGTCGGGCGGAGTTTTTTCCAGCATCAAGAGTGCCAGTTCGGCGGCACGCGGCGTTCGGACATGGGCGCGCAGGTCGGCACCGCGCAGCCGGACCCGGAAACCCGACGGAATCTTGGCGATCTTCATCACCAGCGGCGCGCCATCCACCGACAGCCGCGCAAGAGCCTGGCCCGGTGTCCAGTCTGACGTGACGCGGTGCAGCGTGCCGTCTGGAAACTGCACGGTCGATCCATCGGGGTCTGCGGCGATTTTCACGGCAAAGCTGGCGTCTTGCAAGGTGACCACCCAGTCATCCCCGACCTTGCGCCTGTGGTTGTCCATTGTGCCGGTGATCCGGGTTCGACGGATTTCGCTGATGCGGTTCATCGCGGCCAGGGCAGCCGCGACCCGGCGCAGGGTGACCAGATCGAGCGTGGTGCCTTTGAAGCCGCCCTCGAATTCCTCGGCAATGAACGCCGTGGTGATGTCGCCCGCAACAAAGCGCGGGTGATCCATCACGGCGGCACAGAACGGCAAGTTGTGACCGATACCTTCAACTTCGAACGCGTCAAGTGCGATGCGCATTTCCTCGATCGCCCCAAGGCGCGTGGGTGCCCAAGTGCAGAGTTTGGCGATCATCGGGTCGTAGAACATGCTGATCTCGCCGCCTTCAAAGACCCCGGTATCGTTGCGCACGATGCCGGTGGCCGTGGGTCCCTCGGCAGGGGGCCGATAGCGGGTGAGACGGCCGATGGAGGGCAGGAAGTTCCGATAGGGGTCTTCGGCGTACAGGCGCGACTCCATAGCCCAGCCGTTGATGTGCAGATCTTCTTGCCGAAATGGCAGCGGCTCGCCTGCCGCCACGCGGATCATCTGTTCCACGAGGTCAATGCCGGCGATCAATTCGGTCACCGGATGTTCGACCTGCAACCGGGTATTCATTTCAAGAAAGTAGAAGTTCCGGTCGCCGTCCACGATGAATTCGACAGTGCCGGCGCTGGTGTAACCGACGGCGCGGGCCAAAGCGCAGGCCTGTTCCCCCATGGCTTTGCGTGTCGCTGGGTCAAGGAACGGAGAAGGCGCCTCTTCGATGACCTTCTGGTTGCGACGCTGGATCGAGCATTCGCGTTCATGCAGATAGACGACATGACCGTGCTGATCGCCAAGCACCTGGATTTCAATGTGGCGGGGTTGGGTAACAAACTTTTCGATGAAAATGCGGTCATCCCCAAAGCTCGCGGCGGCCTCGTTCTTTGACGACTGAAACCCTTCGCGCGCCTCGGTGTCATTCCACGCGATGCGCATGCCTTTGCCGCCGCCGCCCGCCGATGCCTTGATCATCACCGGATAACCGATTTGACCCGCGATTTCCGCGGCGTGCCCGGCGTCTTCGATCAGGCCCATATGGCCGGGCACAGTGGACACGCTTGCGGCCTGTGCAATTTTCTTCGAGGTGATCTTGTCGCCCATTTGTTCGATTGCTGACGACGGTGGCCCGATGAAGACCACTCCGGCGTTTTCAAGTGCCGCCGCGAACTGTCGGTTTTCGCTAAGAAATCCATAGCCGGGGTGCACGGCCTCGGCCCCGGTCTGGCGAACCGCTTGCATGATTTTGTCAATCACGATGTAGGACTGCGCAGCGGGGGATGCTCCGATATGCACCGCTTCGTCAGCCATTTTCACATGCAGCGCTTCGCGGTCGGCATCGGAATAGACCGCAACTGTTGCAATTCCCATCCGACGCGCGGTCTTGATGACGCGGCAGGCGATCTCGCCCCGGTTGGCGATCAGAATTTTCTTGAACATCAATCAGCCCTTCGCGCATGCAAAAAGGCCATCCGGGCAATTTGCCCGGATGGCCTTTGGGAAAAGATCCGACCGTTGCCAGTCGCTAGATCAGTAGCAGGGCGGCAAACCGACATTGACGCCGCAGGTTGCAACGCCTGCAAGGCCACCGATAAGCGCCCCGGTAAGGGCGTTGCCATTGAACGCGTCAGAGACAAGCGCCCCGCCGGCCGCCCCGACAAGACCACGCGATGCCGGGTCTTCAAGGCAACCGGCAAGTGGCAAAGTAAGTAGAGTAAAGACTGCAATGGTTCTGAACATGGTGATCTGCCTCGGGTTTGTGTTTTTATTGAGTATGAAGATACCGCATTTCCGTATGATTGGAAAAGAAAATCTTGAGTTGTCCACAGACTGGTCGACAGTTTTGCCTGCGCTGCGGCGGCCGGCCGGCGCAATCCGCCTGGCGGTTTCGGGCATCCGACTGGCACGACCAACCGGTTCATACCGCGTCCTCGTCGTCATCATCCCAATCAAAGGGTGGCGCATCGTCGGCAAATATCGCTGGAAAGCTGACCTGAGCCAACTTCAGATTGATCCGCAGCAGCGCTTCGTAATCGGCGGGATCGAACGGGTCGGTCGCAGGGACAACCTCCCTGCCGAACAGCCAGGACAAACGCCCGGCGTCCAAGTTGCCACGCTCGAAGGTTTCTTCGCCAAAATGCGCCCACAAGGCGGTCATGAAAGCTTCGTCTGCCTTGCGGTCAGCCGACTTGCGATCCTTGAAACGCTCTCGCTTGATGATCTTTGCCGGACCGTCCTTGCGGTTCGCATGGCGGATGACGAACTGGAAATCGGTCCCGGGTAGCCGCCCCGGAAAGCCACGATGCTTCAGCATGACGCGGCCTTCCGGTGGCAGATGGGCGTGAAAGCCCGGACTGGTGGGTTATTTGTATTTGCCGGTTTCGACCGGTTCGACTGTGACCGGGGCCACTTCGACAACTTCGGTCTTCTTGGCGCAAGCGCCGGCGAACGAGACGAGCAGAATTGCAATGATGGCAGTGGACCGCATGAAAACCTCCAGGATGCGTCGTGTTTGACCAACGCACAATAGAAACAACATGCACCAGACGCAAACAGATCTGCGCCGGGATAGGCGGCTTTCGCCGCATGCAAAAAACGGGCAGGAAGCGTCGCTGCTACGGACGCCGCCCGCCCGGGATCATCACTTGTATTTGCCGGTGTAGGTCGGTTCAGTCGTGACTGCCGGTTGATCGACGTAGACAACTTCTTCGGTTTTCGGCGCGCATGCGGCCACAACGGCAACCAGCCCGAAAGCCAGAAGGGTAATTTTAGTGCTCGACATCCTCTACTCCTATGTTCTTGGAGGGTCGCGCTTGCTGCCGACCCCCATCTTGCCTTGCAGACCGCTTGGGTTCGGCCTTTGTGAACAATAGACGATAAAGCACAGAATTGACACGAAAAATCGCCCAAAGCGGCGCGCTGTGGCGCAGCTACATCATGCAGGGCAAACCCAGCGCAGATTGGCGCAAGATATGGTAGCGGCATCAGAAAACCTCCCAGATGCAGGCGCCATCTTGCAGACTGTAGGCCTCGAAGTATTGCGTAACCTCGGGCGCTGCCTCGCCAAATGGCACAGGCGCGGCCGACAGCGAGATGATGATCTGCGTCGGAAAAGGCACGGTTTCGGTGACCCGCGGCAACGCGAAGGCATCGCACAAGTGCTGCATGTCGCCGACAGCCCTGTCAAAACCGACGCCCCCCGCAATTGCCGGCGCGACAAAGCGAAAGCGGGCGACCTTTCCGTTCGGCCCGGCCTCATAGCGGACAACCTCGACAAATGTGACAGGCTGCCCAGACGGCACTTGCACGTCCTCTTCGGCCTGCCCAGGCGTCGCCAACAGGCAGATCAGCGCCACGGACCTCATGTCACCACACCGCGGCGACGGGCGGTGCTGTTGGCCTTGATCAATGAGCCAGGTGCCAGGACGGCAGCCCCGGACCGCGGGCAACGGGGCAGCCGCGCACAAGCCGCCTTGGCGGCATGGCAGATCCGGCCGGCGGCGAGACTGGGAATGAAATGAGGTTCGGGCATCATGGCTTCTTTGCGGTGTCTTGAGCGTCAGAGCGGGATGTTATCGTGCTTTTTCCAAGGGTTCGTCAGTTTCTTGCCACGCAGACTGGCAAAGGCACGGCAGATCCGCCGGCGGGTGGAATGCGGCATTATCACCTCGTCGATGAAGCCCTTTTCGGCTGCGACAAAGGGATTGGCAAAGCGGGCTTCATAGTCTTTCGTCCGCTGCGCGATCTTTTCACGGTCCGCCAATTCGCCGCGATAAAGGATTTCGACGGCCCCTTTGGCCCCCATCACGGCAATCTCTGCGGTGGGCCAGGCATAGTTGAAATCGCCGCGCAAATGCTTGCTGGCCATCACGTCATAAGCCCCGCCATAGGCCTTGCGGGTGATCACGGTCACTTTGGGCACCGTCGCCTCGCCATAGGCGAACAGCAGTTTCGCGCCATGCTTGATCACGCCGCCCAGTTCCTGCGCCACGCCGGGCAGAAATCCTGGCACATCGACCAGCGTCAGGATCGGGATTTCGAAGGCATCGCAAAACCGCACGAACCGCGCTGCCTTGCGGCTGGAGTCGATGTCGAGGCATCCCGCCAGAACCATCGGCTGGTTGGCCACGACGCCAACGGTCTGGCCTTCCAGCCGGATGAAACCGGTCAGGATGTTGGCGGCGAAGGCGGCCTGAATTTCAAAGAAATCACCTTCATCGGCAATTTTCGCGATCAGTTCCTTCATGTCGTAAGGCTGATTGGGGTTTTCCGGGATCAGGGTATCAAGGCTGGGCTCGATCCGGGCCGGATCGTCAAAGAACGGGCGGGTCGGGGGTTTTTCGCGGTTGTTCAGCGGCAGGAAGTCGATCAGGCGGCGGGTTTCGGCCAGCGCTTCGACATCGTTTTCGAATGCACCATCGGCGACCGAGGATTTTCGGGTATGTGTCGAAGCACCGCCAAGCTCTTCGGCCGTCACCACTTCGTTTGTCACGGTTTTGACCACGTCGGGGCCGGTGACAAACATGTAGGAGCTGTCTTTGATCATGAAGATGAAGTCGGTCATCGCGGGCGAATAGACCGCGCCCCCTGCGCAGGGGCCCATGATCAAGCTGATCTGCGGTACGACCCCGCTGGCCATGATGTTGCGCTGAAACACTTCAGCATAGCCGGCGAGGCTGGCCACGCCTTCCTGAATCCGCGCGCCACCTGAATCGTTGATGCCGATTACCGGGGCGCCATTCTGTATTGCCATGTCCATGATCTTGCAGATTTTCTGCGCATGGGTTTCAGACAGTGATCCGCCGAAGACCGTGAAATCCTGCGAGAATACATAGATCATCCGGCCGTTTACAGTGCCCCAGCCGGTCACTACGCCGTCGCCGGCGGGACGGTCATCCTGAAGCCCGAAATCGGTGCAGCGGTGCGCCACGAACATGTCGAACTCTTCGAACGACCCATCATCAAGCAGCAACTCGATGCGCTCGCGGGCGGTCAGTTTGCCCTTCGCGTGCTGTGCATCGATGCGCCTTGCGCCACCGCCCAAGCGCGCCGTGGCGCGCCGCTGTTCAAGCTGGCTCAGGATATCTTGCATGAATCCCCCCCGGATGTTGCGCCAACACTAGTGGTTTGGGGGCAGCGCAGGAAGCAGAATATCGAAACTTTGCATAGCCATTGAATAAGGATATTGGCAAATTGCATATTTGCAAATTTCCCACTCCCGTAACCCTGCCTGCAAGGCGCAGTTTGCCCTGACAAAGCCGGCCAGACGGTTTTGCGGCCATGTCTATGGGTGGACTTTGTCGGACTGCAAGCCTAACTCGTCACAATGGCATATGATAATTCCCCCCGTTTTCTGGACGCCCAATCCCCGCCCCATATTCTGACTCTGATCTTGATATCGGGGCTGGCGGCGCTGTCGCTGAACATCTTCTTGCCGTCCCTGCCATCTATGGCTGCGTATTTTGGCGTCGAATATCACCTCATGCAATTGTCGCTGTCGGGGTATCTGGCGATGACGGCGGTAATGCAGTTGTTCATTGGCCCGGTGTCTGACCGTTTTGGGCGTCGCCCGGTGATGCTGGCGACCAGCCTGATCTTTGTCGTGGCAACATTGGGGGCAATCGTTGCGCCGAACTTTACGGTGTTCATGGCATGCCGGCTGGTGCAGGCGGTGATTGCGACCGGGTTTGTGGTGTCGCGGGCTGTGGTGCGTGACATGTATGCGCAAGACCGGTCAGCTTCGATGATCGGCTATGTGACGATGGGCATGTCCGTGGTCCCAATGGTCGGTCCGGTCATTGGTGGTGCACTTGACGCGGCGTTTGGCTGGCAGGCGAGTTTCGCGCTTCTGGCGCTGGGCGGTGTTGGTCTGTTCGCGCTGGTTTGGGCCGATATGGGAGAGACGGCACGTGCGACAACCGCCAGTTTTTCCGATCACATCCGGCAATACCCCGAGTTGTTGCGATCGCAGCGGTTCTGGGGTTATTGCCTGGGGTCGGCCTTTGCTTCAGGGGCATTCTTTGCATATCTGGGCGGTGCGCCGTTCGTCGGGACAACCGTGTTTCAGATGGACAGCGCCACGTTGGGCTTTTATTTCGGTGCGCCTGCGTTGGGTTATCTGGGGGGAAACTTCTTGTCGGGGCGATTTTCGGTGCGGGTCGGGATCAACCAGATGCTGCTCTTGGGCGCGCTGGTATCCACTTTCGGCCTTGCAACGCTGGCATTGATGACGGCGATTGGCGCGATCACGCCGGAGCTGTTCTTCGGGTTGCTGATCTCGCTCGGCTTGGGCAATGGCATCTCGCTGCCTTCGGCGAATGCGGGAATGTTGTCCGTGCGCCCCCATCTGGCAGGGTCGGCGTCAGGCCTCGGCGGGGCGTTCATGATCGGGGGCGGGGCGGCATTGGCGGCGTTGGCCGGAGCGTTGCTGGGGCCGACATCGGGGCCGATGCCGCTGGTGCTGCTGATGTTGGCGACGTCAATCGCGTCGGTTGCCTGCGCAACCTGGGTGATCCGGCGGGCACGGGTGGTCGGGGCAGCCTAGGCCCTAGTTTCCCGCGCCAAGGCTGCGGCGCGCAAGGTCTGATCGACAGACGGATGGCGCGCCGAAAACCGCAGCACGTCTGCCGCGTCAAGCACCAACAGCTCGCAGATTGTGCGCGCAATGATCGTGGCGTTGCGGCGGGTGTTGCCAAGGATTGCAGCCTCGCCAAAAAAGTCGCCCTCCTGCAAGATCACCAGACGATCCGACAACACCACCTCGACCTGACCGGCAATGATGAAAAACATCGCGTCGCCGGTATCATCCTTGCGAATGATGATGGCATTCCGCTGCACCCGCCTTGATTTCAGCAATTCGGTCAGTTCGATCACCGCCGCAGCCTCCAGCCCTGCAAACAGTGGAACGCGCGCGAGCATGCCGTAACTGATGATGAAATCACGGCGCCGGATCTGCTCGAGAAATCCGGTTGCGATGATCGCCACAGGCAATGCAAAGAACACGATACCCGACACGGCAGACAGCCCTGCAAAGATCTTGCCCCCCCCCGTGATCGGGAAAACATCCCCATACCCGACGGTCGCCAATGTAACGATGGCCCAGTACATGGCCTGCGGTATCGATCCAAGTTTGTCGGGCTGCGCCGAAGACTCCAGCAAATACATGCCGGTCGCCGCAAACATCACCATGCCAGCACCAATTGCCAGCGACCCCAGCAGCGCCTCGCGTTCCGCGACCAGAACCGCGCCGACAGCTTGCAGGCCGTGCGAAAACCGCGAGAGGCGCAGGAACCGCAGCATCTGCAACGCAAGAATAAGCGCAGTAAGATCGGGCCGCAGCACCAACAACACACCGGGAAGCAGGCCCAGCAGATCAAGCACCATCAACGGTGATCTGGCAGCGGCTCCCCGACCGACCGCGCCAAAGGGGCGTTCGGGCGCTGTCCACAGGCGCAGGCCGTACTCGATGACGAAGACTGCCATGCAGGCGGCCTCGATGATGACCGGCACGCGGCCGACGCCAGGCAAGGTTGCAGCTGATGCTGCCGCAATGCTGACCAGGATGGAAGCGATCAGCAGGGCGCGCACCCAGGGCTTTCCCGGTTCCAGCAGGGCAAAAACTGTGGCGCGTGGTGTCGGCATACGTCCTCCTTCTTGCGGGCACGCTACTCGGGGCGACCGGCGCTGTGCAAGGGTCGCTTGACGCCACCGATTTGCAAAGGGGATAGTCGGTTTGCAAAGAGGGGAGCAGATGACGGTTCAAAAACTATACGCCGGGGCAAAACTGCGCGAAGTGCGCGGCAGGCTGGGTCTGACGCAGCGATTGTTTGCGGCCAAGCTGGGGGTGTCGCTGCCCTATCTGAACCAGATGGAAAACAACCATCGCCCGGTTTCGGCGGCGGTCGTTCTGGGCCTTGCGCGCGAATTCGGGCTGGATGTGACCGAGCTTGCGGTGGGCGAAGGCGCGCGGCTGGTGTCGGACATGCGCGAGGCGCTTGCCGATCCGGTGTTCACCGGCGCGCCGCCGATTGCCGACCTGCGGCTGGCGGCGAGCAACGCGCCGGCGTTGGCCCGCGCCTTTCTGGACCTGCACCGCGCGTACCGGCAA
This sequence comes from Paracoccaceae bacterium, assembly GCA_031400505.1. Lineage (GTDB taxonomy): Bacteria > Pseudomonadota > Alphaproteobacteria > Rhodobacterales > Rhodobacteraceae > JAIYDJ01. Next base: position 100,380 of record JANNPZ010000068.1, read on the forward strand.
AGCCATGAACGCCTTGCCTCGCTGGACGAGGCTTTGGGGCGCGACGACGCCGCCCTGCGCGCCTCCCCTTGGGACGAGGTGCGCGACTTCTTTCATTATTGCGACAATTACGTTGATGCGATCGACCGGGCCGCCGAGCATCTGGCGCGCGCGGCAACCCCCGGGAAAGACCCATTGATCGCCGCCGCGGATGCGTTGCAGCAGCGTGGCGTCACCGTGCAGTTTTCGAATGATCCGGCCTTGCGCAGATATGATCCCGCCCTGCGGCAGGTGACCATTTCGGCCCGCGCGACAGCGGCGACCAAGGCGTTTCAGCTGTGGTATCAGGCGACTTTGCTGACCCAGAACGACCTGTTCGAGGCGACGCTGGACCTCGCACGTTTCGCCACGCCCGAGGCGCGCGACATCGCCAAAATGGGCCTTGCCAACTATTTCGCCGGGGCCGCCTTGCTGCCCTATTCCCGGTTTCAGACGGCGGCACTGGCCTGTCGGCACGATCTGGAACGGCTGGCCGATCAGTTCGGGGCCAGTATCGAGCAGGTAGCGCATCGCCTTTCAACTCTGCAACGGCCCGGCGCCAAGGGAATTCCGTTCTTCTTCGTGCGCGTTGATCAGGCGGGCACGATCACCAAGCGCCATTCGGCCACAAGGTTGCAGTTTGCGCGCTTTGGCGGGGCCTGCCCGCTGTGGAACGTGCACCGCGCATTCGAAACGCCGGGCCGGTTCCTGCGGCAGTTGGCGGAAACGCCGGACGGGGTGCGGTATCTGTGCCTCGCGCGCGACGTGTCAAAACCGGGCGGCGCATTCAACGCCCCGGTGCGGCGGTTTGCCATCGGTCTTGGGTGCGAGATCACGCACGCCGCCCAACTGGTCTATGCCGACGGGCTGGATTTGAAAGGGCGGTTCGAGCCCATTGGTATCTCTTGCCGGATCTGCGAGCGGCAGGCCTGCCACCAGCGGTCCGTCCCCCCGCTGGAGCGGCGGCTGCGGGTGGACCCGGACCGGCGCGACCTGCTGCCGTATTCGATTGCCGAGTGACTAGCGCTGTGCCGTGCGCCAGTTTGGGTTCAGCACCGGTTCGAGGTTTGACCGTGGCAGCGGCGTGCGGCCCAACAGGTGATCGGCGGCCTTTTCGCCGACCATGATGGACGGCCCATTTAGGTTGCCGTTGGTCACCTGCGGGAAGATCGAGCTGTCGGCGACCCGCAGCCCGTCGACCCCGATCACGCGGCATTCGGGGTCCACCACCGCATGCAGATCACTCGCCCGACCCATCCGCGCCGTGCCGCAGGGGTGATAGGCACTTTCGACGTGATCCCGAATGAAATCATCCAGTTGGTCGTCGGTCTGCAAATGTCCGCCCGGTTGAATCTCGGATTTGAGGTAGGGCTTGAACGCCTCCTGCCCGAAAATCTCGCGCGTCAGACGGATGCAGCGGCGGAAATCGGTCCAGTCGTCGGGGTGCGACATGTAGTTGAACAGGATACGCGGCGGGGCGGCGGGGTCGGCGGACCGCAGGGTGACGGCCCCGCGCGATTTGCTGCGCATCGGGCCAGTATGGGCCTGAAAGCCGTGCCCTTCGGCCGCCGCCTTGCCGTCATAGCGCACGGCGATTGGCAGGAAATGATACTGGATGTCGGGATATTCGACCCCCGCCTGGCTACGGATGAAGGCGCAAGCCTCGAATTGGTTCGACGCACCAAGGCCCCTGCCCGACAGCAGCCACTGCGCGCCAATGCTGGCCTTTCCCAAAAAGTTCCAGTGTTTGTAAAGGGTTATCGGCTGGCTTGCGGCAAACTGCAGATAGAGTTCCAGATGGTCCTGCAGGTTCGCCCCCACGCCGGGGCGATGGGCGAGCACCGGCACGCCGTGCTGCGCGAGGTGCGCCCCGTCGCCGATCCCCGACAGCAGCAAGAGTTTCGGCGTATTGATGGATGATGCCGCCAGCACCACCTCGCGCCCCGCCCGGATCACTTCGGTCTTGCCGCCGCGTGACACTTCGACCCCTACCGCACGACCTTCCTCGATCACGACGCGGCGGGCAAAGGCCCGCACCACCTGCACGCGGCCCTTGGCCATCGCCGGTTTCAGATAGGCATTGGCGGCAGACCAGCGCCGGCCCTTCCAGATCGTCGCCTCCATCGCGCCAAAGCCTTCCTGCGCCTGGCCGTTGTAATCGGCGGTCACCGGATAGCCTGCCTGCTGCCCGGCCCGAATGAAGGCATCGAACAGCGGGTTGCGGCGCGGGCCGCGCGTGATGTGCAATGGCCCGTCATGGCCGCGAAACGCGGTGTCGGTCGCGGCGTCGCGCTGCCCGTGCCAATTCTCCATCCGCTTGAAATAGGGCAGCACATCGGCATAGGACCACCCTTGCGCCCCCATCTCGGCCCAGGTGTCGAAGTCGCGCGCATGACCCCGGACATAGACCATGCCGTTGATGCTGGACGACCCGCCGATCACCTTTCCGCGCGGTGTGGCCAACACGCGCCCCCCCAGATGCGGTTCGGGTTCGGTATGGAACCCCCAGTCATAAAGCGACATGTTCATCGGATATGAAAGCGCCGCCGGCATCTGGATGAACGGCCCTGCATCGGACCCCCCATGTTCGATCACGATGACCGAGGCCCCCGCCTCGCCCAGCCGAAAAGCGGTGGCCGACCCGGCGGACCCTGCGCCCACTATGACAAAATCCGCCTGCATTCCCGTCTCCATCCGGTCGAAACCGGTCATTTCTGGTCGTTTTGCCACAACCGGTGCGTGTCACACCGCCAACTGCACACGCAGGTAGTCCATCGCCACCGCCACCGCCGCTCGGCCATCGGGCGGCCCCGATTTCAGCACCTCGCGCAGATAAAGCCCGTCGATCAACGCGCCCAGACCATCGGCCACCGCCCCGGCCCGCGCCCCCGCCAAAGGCCGCAGCCCCGCCAGAAGATTGGACCGCAGCCGCCGCTGATAGATCGCCAGCAGTCGCCGCGCCTGCGGCACGGTCTGTGCCAGCACCCAGAAATTCAGCCAGGCCCCCACTGCCTCGCGCCGGAAGTTCATCGGGCTGAAGGAAGCCACCAGTACCGCATGCAGTCGCGCTTCTGGCCCGTCGGCCAGGGCCAGTGCGCCGCGCACCTCGGCCCCGTAAAGCGTCAGGATATGGCGCATCGCGGCTAGGAACAGGTCTTCCTTGGACCCGAAATAGTGATGCGCAAGGGCTGTGGACATGCCTGCACGTTTGGCGATCTGCCCGACCGTCACGTCCAAAGACCCCTGCCGCCCGATCTCGGTGATCGTGGCTTTGACGAGCGCCGCCTTTCGGATAGGCTCCATTCCCAACTTCGGCATCTGACGTGCGCCCCATGGGGGTATCAAAAAACCCCTTGCCAAAGTGACTAAGCGTGAAGTTTATTGACTCGTCAATCAACAATAAACACGGATGCCAGATGACTCTACGCCATGCCCTGCTTGCCACCACCGTGGCCTTCGCCTTTGTCGGAACCGCCCATGCAGAAGGCTGCGACAAGGTTGTTTTCTCGGATGTCGGCTGGACCGACATCACCGCTACAACCGCCGCCACCACGCTGGTGCTGGAGGCTTTGGGATACGAGACCGAGACCAAACTGCTGGCGGTGCCCGTCACCTATACCGGCCTTGCCGAGGGGGATATCGACGTGTTCCTGGGCAACTGGATGCCGACAATGGAGGCGGACCTTGCCCCCTACCGCGACGCAGGCACCGTGGAAACCGTGCGCACGAACCTTGAAGGGGCAAAGTATACGCTGGCCACCAACGAGGCGGGTGCCGCCCTTGGGATCAAGGATTTCAAGGACATCGCCGCCAACAAGGATGCGCTGGAAGGCAAGATTTATGGCATCGAGCCCGGCAATGATGGCAACCGCCTGATCATGGACATGATTGCGTCGGGTCCGTTCGGGCTTGACGGGTTCGAGATCGTGGAATCCTCTGAATCCGGGATGCTGGCAGAGGTCGCCAACAAAACTGGCGAGCAGGCCCCGATCGTGTTTCTGGGGTGGGAGCCGCACCCGATGAACGCCAATTTCAAGATGACCTACCTGACGGGGGGCGATGACTTTTTTGGCCCGAACCTTGGCGGCGCGGTGGTCGATACCAACACGCGCGCAGGCTTTGTGGCCGAATGCCCCAACACCGGCAAGCTGCTGCAGAACCTGGCGTTCAGCCTGCCGATGGAGAACGAGATCATGGGTGCTATCCTGAACGATGGGGCCGACCCGCGCGAGGCGGCGAAAACCTGGCTTGCGGCGAACCCGGCGGCCTGGGAAGGCTGGCTTGACGGCGTCACCACCAAGGACGGCGGCGATGCCAAGGCGGCGGTGACTGCAGCGCTGCAGTAAACGGTTCCGGGGCCCCGGCGGCGGGGCCCCGACCACCCTGAAAGGCACGGGCGCATGGACTGGCTGACGGACGCAAAGCTGCCGGTGGGCAAGGTGGCCAAGGCCATCTTCGACTGGATCAAGGTCAACCTTGATGCGCTGTTCGACTGGTTCAAGGACGTGCTCGAGGCGGTGATCGAGGCCACCTTGTGGATGATCCAAACGCCGCATCCGTTGATCATCGTGGCGCTGTTTGTCGCGCTGACCTGGGGGATCCAGCGACGCTGGCAGCCTTGTGTGCTTGTCGCAGTCGGGTTTCTTTACATTATCAATCAGGGCTATTGGGAGCCGACCACCGAAACGCTTGTGCTGGTGCTTTACAGTTGCCTGATCTGCATGAGCATAGGGGTGCCCGTCGGCATCATGGCTGCACACCGCCCCCGGATGTTCGGCGTGATGCAGCCGGTTCTGGACCTGATGCAGACCCTTCCGACGCCGGTGTATCTGATCCCGTTTGTCGTGCTGTTCGGGTTGGGGATGGTGCCGGGGTTGCTGGCCACGATCATCTTCGTCGTGCCCGCCTCGATCCGCATGACGCAGTTGGGAGTTGCATCAACGCCCGTCGCACTGTTGGAAGCAGCAACGGCGTTTGGCGCAAAGCCGCATCAGGTGTTGTGGAAGGTCGAGTTGCCTTGGGCCTTTCCGCAGATCATGGCGGGACTTAATCAGACAATCATGCTGTCCTTGTCGATGGTGGTGATCGCGGCCTGGGTGGGGGCGAACGGGCTGGGCATTCCGGTGGTGCGGGCGCTGAACACGGTGCGCGCCGATCTGGGGTTCGAGGCTGGGTCGGTGATCGTGGTGCTGGCGATCCTGCTGGACCGGATGCTGCGGGTGACGCGATGAATGCCGTTGAATTTGACCGCGTCTCCATCGTCTTTGGCGACAATCCGGGGGCCGCGCTGCCGTTGATGGATCAGGGGTTGTCACGGGCCGAGATTCAGACGCGCACCGCGCAGGTGTTGGGGGTGCATGACTGTTCGCTGTCGGTGGGGCAAGGCGAGATACTGGTGTTGATGGGGCTTTCGGGGTCGGGCAAATCGACGCTGTTGCGGGGGGTGAACGCGCTGAATCCGGTGGTGCGCGGCGAGGTGCGGGTGTGGGACGGTGCCGCGATGGTGTCGGTCACCCATGCGCCGCCCGAGGCTTTGCGCCGTCTGCGGCTTTCCAAGATCGCCATGGTGTTTCAGGCGTTTGGCCTGCTGCCCTGGCGCACGGTGCGCGAGAATGTGGGCCTCGGGCTGGAGCTGGCCGGGCAATCGGGCGATCAGCGGCGCGCGGCGGTAGACCGGCAGTTGGCATTGGTGAACCTCGCGCAATGGGCCGACCGCAAGGTGGGCGAATTGTCGGGCGGGATGCAGCAGCGCGTGGGTCTGGCGCGCGCCTTTGTGACCGACGCGCCGATCTTGCTGATGGACGAGCCGTTTTCCGCATTGGACCCGCTTATCCGGGCGCGGTTGCAGGACGAACTTCTGGACCTGCAAGCCAAGCTGCAACGCACCATCATTTTCGTTTCCCACGATCTCGATGAGGCGTTCAAGCTCGGCAACCGGATCGCTTTGATGGAAGGGGGGCGGATCGTGCAATGCGGCACCGCGCGGCAGATCATCGCCAACCCGGTCAGCGACTATGTCGCGGATTTCGTGGCGCATATGAACCCGCTGGCGGTTCTGACCGCGCGGGACGTGATGGAAGCGGGGACGAGTGACGGTCCTGCGGTTGACGCCGAAATGCCGGTCAAGGCGGTGATGACCCTGTTGTCAGGCGGGGCCGCGCAACTGTCGGTCACCGAACATGGTCAACCCGTCGGCATGATCCGCGCGCCGTCGCTGATGGCACGTCTGATAGACCCCCGCGGTCAGGGAAGGACGTGAAAGCGGCCCCGTTTACGTGAGGCCGAAGGAGGTTTCGGCGGGGTCAGGCGGCAGGGGCCACCTTTTTGGCGCGGGGTTTGGCTGCAGGCTTGGCTGCGCCCGCTTCTGCCTTTTGCGAAACCTTGGTCTTGGCAGCTGTTTTGACGGCTTTCGGCTTTGCCGCCGCTTTCGGCTTTGCTGCCGCTTTTGGTTTCGCCGCCGCTTTTGGCTTGGCCGCTGCCTTTGGTTTTGCCGCTGCCTTCTTGGGTGCGGGCTTTTTGCTTTTGCTCGACTTTTCAGTCACCAGCGCCAGCGCCTCGTCCAGGGTCACCTCTTCGGGCGTCAAGTCTTTTGGCAATGTGGCATTGATCTTGCCCCATTTGACGTAAGGCCCGTAGCGCCCCGGCATCACTTGCACCGGCCCCCCATCGGGATGCATGCCCAATTCGCGCAAAGCGGCTGCAACCGCCGTCGTCCGCCCGCGTGTCGCCTTTTGCGCCAGCACTTCCATCGCGCGGTTCATGCCAATGGTGAAGACCTCTTCGACATCCGGCAGGTTGGCGTAGGTGCTTTCGTGTTTCACATACGGCCCGAACCGCCCGATTGCCGCCTCTACCAGCGCGCCGGTTTCGGGGTGCGGACCGATCACGCGGGGCAATGACAGCAGGTCCATCGCGCGTTCAAGCGTCAGACTCTCGGCCGACCAACCCTTGGGTAGGCTCGCGCGCGGGGGCTTTGGCACCTCTGTCGTTGCCTCGCCCTTTTGCACATAGGGGCCAAAGCGACCCGCCCGCAGTGTGACCTTTTGCCCGTCATCCTCGCCCAGGATCCGGCCATCGACCGAGCCTTCCTCACCGCCCGAGATCGGGCGCGTGTAGCGGCATTCGGGATAGTTCGAACAGCCAATGAACGCCCCACCCCCACGGGATGTCTTCAGGTTGAGCCGCCCCGTGCCGCAGGTCTGGCAGATGCGCGGATCGCTGCCGTCGGCGCGCAGCGGGTAAAGGTGAGGGGCCAGAAATTCGTTTATGGTTTCAAGGACTTCAGTGATCCGCAGATCAGCGGTTTCGGCAATCGCCGCCGAGAAGTCGCGCCAGAATCGCGCCAGAACATCCTTGTAGGCCCGCTCTCCGGCCGACACGTCGTCAAGCTGCGATTCGAGGTCGGCGGTGAAGTCATACTCGACATAGCGGCGGAAATAGTTGGTCAGAAAGGCCGTCACCAGCCGCCCCTTGTCTTCGGGGATCAGACGGTTCTTGTCCTTGCGGACATATTCGCGGTCCTGGATCGTGGTCAGAACGGATGCATAGGTCGAGGGGCGGCCAATGCCCAACTCCTCCATCCGCTTCACCAGCGTTGCCTCGGAATAACGCGGCGGGGGTTGGGTGAAGCTTTGGGTGGGCGTCACGCTGCGCTTTTCGGCAGGCTCGCCTTCCATGATCTGCGGCAGGCGGCCTTCGCCTTCGTCCTCGTCATCGCGGCCTTCGTCGTAGACCTTGAGGAAGCCGTCGAACAGCACCACTTGGCCATTGGCGCGCAGAACCACCTGCCTGTCGGCAGACCCCACATCGACCGTGGTGCGTTCCAGCCGCGCCGCCGCCATCTGGCTGGCCAGCGTGCGTTTCCAGATCAGGTCGTAAAGCTTGCGCTGGTCCGCCTCCAGCCGCAGCGCATCGGGGGCCGCCGACATGTCGGTCGGGCGGATGCATTCGTGGGCCTCCTGCGCGTTCTTGGCCTTGTTCTTGTACATCCGCGGGCCGGCGGGCACATAAGCCTCGCCAAAGCGGGCCTTGATCGCGTCGCGCGCCTGCATCACCGCCTCGGGAGCCATGTCGATGCCGTCGGTGCGCATGTAGGTGATGTGCCCGGCTTCATAAAGCCGCTGCGCCGCCGACATGCAGGCCTTGGCCCCCATGCCGAATTTGCGCGACGCCTCTTGTTGCAGGGTCGAGGTCATGAAGGGCGGATAGGGGTTGCGGCTGGCAGGCTTCGACTCCACCGCCTGCACGGTCAATGGGCGCGAAGTGACAGCCTGCACGGCAATCTCGGCGGCCTCTGCGGTCGGAATGTCGAATTTATCCAGTTTTGCGCCGCCCAGAACCGTCAGCCGCGCCTCGTATTCCTGCCCGCGTGGCGTCACCAACGTGGCCGACACCGTCCAGAATTCGCGGTTCTTGAACGCCTCGATCTCCAGCTCTCGTTCGACCACCAACCGCAGGCAGACCGACTGCACGCGGCCTGCGGATTTCGCACCCGGCAGCTTGCGCCACAACACCGGCGACAGGTTGAACCCCACGAGGTAATCAAGCGCCCGCCGCGCCAGATAGGCCTCGACCAGTGGCATGTCGACCTGACGCGGATGCTTCATCGCCTCGGTGACACTCGCCTTGGTTATCGCGTTGAAGGTGACGCGCGCGACCGTCTTGCCCTTTTTCAGGCTGCTGGCCAAAGCCTCTTGCAGGTGCCACGAAATCGCCTCCCCTTCACGGTCGGGGTCGGTCGCGAGGATCAGGTGATCGTCAGTTTTCAGTGCATCCGAGATCGCCTTGATATGCTTGCGGCTGTCGGCTGCCACTTCCCAGATCATCGCGAAATCGGCTTCGGTATTGACGGAACCATCTTTGGGCGGCAGATCGCGCACATGACCGAAACTGGCCAGAACCGTGTAGTCCGGCCCGAGGTATTTGTTGATCGTCTTGGCCTTGGCAGGGGATTCCACAACAACGACTGGCATGACAACCCCTGCTCCGCGACTTCTGTACAAGCGCGGCAAGAAAGAGGGCAACGAACGGGAATGTCAACCGCGCCTGTCGACGTTCAGTCCAGTCGCGACAACAGGCCACCGGCCTGCCGCTGAATGCGACCCTCCAGTTCCAGCGTGACGAGGGCAGGCGTCAGGGTGCCCGCGGGCAGCGCAAGATCGCGGATCAGTTGATCTTCGGCCAAGGGGCTGGGGCCAAGCCGCGCAAGGATCAGGCTGTGCACCTGCGCGATGTCCGACAGTGCCCTGCGGGCGGGCAGATGATCGGCCAGCACATCGGGCAACACATCGGGCAACACATCGGGCAGCACGGCTTCGGCTGCCTCCTCGCGCCGCGCCTCGCCGATCGCTTCCAGCACATCGGATGATGACCGCACCAGCGTCGCTCCTTCGCGGATCAGCTGGTTGCACCCGGCAGCGCGCGCGTCAAACGGATGTCCGGGCACCGCCAGCACCTCGCGTCCCTGATCCAGCGCGTCCCGCGCGGTGATCAGGCTGCCCGATCGGGATGCCGCCTCGACAACGACCACCGCCCGCGACAGGCCGGAAATGATCCGGTTGCGCTGTGGAAAATGCCGGGTCTGTGGCGCCATGCCCATCGGCTGTTCGGACACAAGACATCCTTGCGCCAGGATCTTTGCCGCAAGATCAGCGTTTTCCAGCGGATAGATCACATCTACCCCACCCGCCTGCACGGCCACCGTGCCGGTTGCCAGCGCCGCCAGATGCGCCTCGGCATCAATGCCGCGCGCCAGACCCGACACCACCACCTGCCCCGCCGACCCCAGTGTTTCTGCCAGCCTGCGCGCCATTCGCATCCCCAGCGACGAGGCGTTACGCGCGCCAACCAACGCCACCATCGGCCGGTTGAGCAAACTCACATCCCCCCGCGCCCACAATACCGGCGGCGCATCGGGCAGATCCATCAGCGCTGCGGGATACCCCGCATCCCCCCACAGCAGCAGCACCGCCCCCGCAGCACGGCCCTGCGCCAACTCGTGCCGCGCCACCTCCACCGGGCAGGCGGTGTAATTGTCCACCCCCGCCGCCTGTGCGATCCCCGGCAGCGCCGCCAAGGCGGCCCGGACACTGCCCTGCTCCCCCGCCAGCCGATGAAACGTGACCGCCCCGATCCGCCGCGACCGGATCAGCCTCAGCCAGTCCAGCGGATCATCCTGCGCTATCTCTGTTGCCTGTCGCAATGCCATGGTCGGCGCCCCCGTTTGCCCAGCCCTGCAACCCTGCGCTACACAAGGTTAACGCAAGGTGAATCGATCCCGGCATTCGGGCCGACTTTGTGCAAGCAGGCTTACAGGTGTTAGTGCTGCTCGACCGCACCCATGAGATTAAAAGGCATCGCGACACTCGCCGCGACACCAAGGAGAACATCCGTGAACGGCATCATTTACTTTGTCGGCCTCGTCGTCATCGTCATGTTCATCCTTGGCTTTCTTGGACTGCGCTAAGTGCGCCCCTTTCACCGGAGACTGCCATGTTCCCCCGAGTCCTTTCCGCTGGCCTGCTGGCGCTGTTGCCTTGCGCAGGTTTTGCTGCCGAACCTGTCATGTTGAAATCGCTCGTTGTCGAGATCACACTGGCCGACCTGACCAACCCCGAGGCGGCCACCCAGTTCGCCAACATCTCGGACGATCTGCGCAACGCAGTCGCAGCACTGATGATTGATCGCGGCGATGCCAAGGAAGGTGTCAAGATCGTCATCGACATCTCCGAACTCGAGCTGAGCAATTCTTTCACCGACACGTTCAACCTGGCCGACACCCGTCTGGTCGGCAATGTGCAGGTCATCGGCACCTCGCAGTATCCCAAATCGGCAAACTACGATCTGACGGTCGATGTCAACACCGCGATGCCGTACTTCCCCGAAGGGACGGTCATCGAAACCCTGCCCGTGGACTCGGAAGTCTACTATACGACTCTGGTGAACACGTTTGCGAACACGGTTGTGCAAAAGCTCGACGAGTAGTCATCGGTTCTTGATTGATGCGCCCCGGAAAGTTTGATCAAATGGCGGCAGCAATGCCCCATCCGGGGCGCAACCCAACGGAGCCACTTCCATGCTGAACGCCGAAGTCGCCAAACGCCGGACCGATGCCATTTCGCGCGGCGTCGGCATGATGACGCAGATCTATGCCGACCGGGCGTTGAACTCTGAAATCTGGGATATCGAGGGTAACCGCTATATCGACTTCGGCGCCGGCATTGCGGTGGTCAACACCGGGCATTGCCACCCGCGCGTGATGGCGGCGGTAACCGAACAGATGGGGCGTTTCACCCATACCTGCCATCAGGTCCTGCCTTACGAATCCTACATTCGTTTGGCTGAGCGGCTGAACGAAAAGGTCCCGGGCAATTTCGCGAAAAAGACCATCTTCGTAACCACCGGGGCCGAAGCCTGCGAAAACGCAGTGAAAATCGCCCGCATCGCCACGGGGCGCAACGCGGTCATCGCATTCGGCGGGGCGTTTCATGGCCGAACGTTCATGGGCATGTCGCTGACCGGCAAGGTCGAGCCCTACAAGAAGGGCTTCGGCGCGATGATGCCCGACGTTTTCCACGTGCCCTTTCCGCAAGAAGTGCACAACATCACCACAGCCGATGCGCTGGCGGGCCTGAACAAGCTGTTCAAGGCCGACCTGGACCCGGCGCGTGTGGCGGCCATCGTCTTTGAACCCGTGCAGGGCGAGGGTGGGTTCTACCCGGCCCCCCTGGACCTCGTCCGGGCGATCCGCAAGCTGTGCGACGAGCATGGCATCGTGATGATCGCCGACGAGGTGCAGACCGGCTTTGCCCGCACCGGCCATCTTTTCGCGATGGAAGGCTACGGCGTCGCCGCCGACCTGACCACGATGGCCAAGGGCCTGGCGGGCGGTTTGCCGCTGGCCGCTGTCACGGGCCGGGCAGATCTGATGGACGCGGCCCATCCGGGGGGTTTGGGCGGCACCTATGGCGGCAACCCCTTGGGGATTGCGGCGGCGAATGCCGTGCTCGACGTGATCGAGGACGAAGACCTTTGCGCGCGGGCCAACGAGCTTGGCAGCCGCTTGAAACAGCGCCTTGAGGCGTTGCGGTCGGTCACCCCCGAAATCGTCGATATCCGCGGGCCGGGCTTCATGGTGGCAGTCGAATTTGCCAACCCCGCCACCCACGAACCAGACGCCGGTTTCACCAACCGGGTGCGGATGGAGGCGCTGAAGCGCGGTCTGATCCTGCTGACCTGCGGGGTCTATGGCAACGTCGTCCGCTTCCTTGCCCCGATCACGATCCCGGACGCCCATTTCGCCGAGGCGATGGATATCCTCGAAGCCGCCGTCGCGGCGGCACGGGTCGTCTGACAAACCGCCTGGCCCGGCAGATTGCAGCAAGGTCCGACCGGGAACAGCGGTCAATGCCCCATCGGCTGCTGCCAACCCTGTGAAATTGGGGCGGCGCATTGCTGCGGCCGCCCCAAATGATGAACATCGCAATCGCCCGCAACCGAAAGCGGATCAGATTGCCGAGGTCTTGCCGCAACGCCTGCGTGCAAGCCCGCCAAGCGCCAGCAATGCCATGGCGAGCATTCCGGCCGGCATCGGCACCGGGATGGGCGCTATGGCGTTGCGCACAACGTCCTGCACGGCCGCGTGGATCACGGCAGTCGGGTGCACGGCATCAAAAAACGCAAGTTGCGACAGTTCCGCCGCCGAACACACATAGACTGCCGGAATGACACACGGCGTCGATGTGTTTGTGACCCCGAATTCCGTCGGGTCCGCCAACAGCGCCTGAAACAGCGCGTCGATCCCGATTTCGGTCACATTCAGGCCCATCAGGCGCAACTGATCGATCTGTGTGTCAAGTTCTGCATTGAACGCGTCACTGCCAGCGGTTGCATCCCCCACCAGACCGGGCGCGAAAGCAGCATAGGCAGGCAGGGATCCAAAATCGGGAAGATTGAAGATCACAAAATCTGCGATCCCGTTGTCATAAAGCGACTTGGCGGCCGCGCCGACAGCCTGTGCCGCGGCTATGGCCACAGCCTCAACTGCCGCCGTATCGACAAAGCCGATGGCGCCCAACAGATCATTCGCGCCAAACCACAATGCGGCAAGTGGCGTATCGCCATAGAAGGCAGCCGGCACTGCTGCCGTGAACGTCGCCAGCTGGGACGCCAGATCCGGAATGAAGTCGCCGTTCTCGATTGCCCGCGCACCGCCGACGGCGAAGTTTGCGCTTGCAAGGCCCTGTGCCGCGAACTCGGCTGTCAGGCCTTCCGCCCAGACAGGACCATTTGAAAACCGACCGTTGAAATACGGCGGATCGGCGGGGGTTGATCCGCCGGTTGCCGCGAACAGGTTGCCCGGGTCGCTGAGGCTGTCGCCGAAAACGAAGAGACTGCTATAGCCCTCGACCGTGGCGGCGCTGGCAAAAGATGCACTCAGTGCTATCGCAGCACCGGCTGTGGCGGACAGGAAACGTGATGACATTTGACCTCCGAAAAAGATGCGGCACGACTCGACCGATGGGTAAACAATGCGCAGCTCTTCTTGACAGTAATAGTGTCGTAGGTGCCGAATTCGCGCCGTGACGCAAGGTCTTTTCAAGATGGATCCGAACCTGCCACGCAAGCCTTTGCACGAACGCGGGTGCAAAGCAGGCGGCGGTTGGTGAAACTGACGCCTTTCGCGCGGGCAAAGAACCCGGTAGACCCCTGAAAGTCCCCGGAAAGCCCCCCGGACTCCGCAAGTTTTGAGGCCGTGATGCCCCACCCAATTCCCGGCATCTTGCTCAAGGACGCTGGCCTGCGGCTGGGCGGCAAGACAATCCTGTCAGGCATCGATCTGGCACTGCACGAGCCGCGCATCGGTATTGTGGGGCGCAACGGGTCGGGCAAGACCACGCTGCTGCGTCTGATGGCGGGGTTGATTGAACCCACAACCGGCGTCTTGCGGATTTCGGGCCTTGACCCCGCGCGCGACCGCAAGGCGATGCTGGCGGCGGTCGGCATCCTGTTCCAGAACCCCGATCATCAGATCCTGTTCCCGACGGTCGATGAAGAGCTTGCTTTCGGACTGATCCAGTCCGGGTTTTCGCGGGCGAAAGCCGCGCAGACGGTGACAGAGCTTCTAGTCTCCGAAGGACGCAGCCATTGGGCGCACGCCCCGGTAAGCACGCTGAGCCACGGGCAGAAGCATTACCTGTGCCTGCTGGCCGTGCTGGCGATGGCGCCCGCGACGCTGCTGCTGGACGAACCATTTGCCGGGCTGGACCTGCCGACACAGGCCCGGCTGGCCCGGCGGCTGGCCGGCTTGTCGCAGCAGGTTATCGTCATCTCGCATGACCCCGCAGCCGTGGCCGGCGCAGATCGGGTTATCTGGCTGGAGGCCGGGCGCATTGCCGCCGACGGCCCGCCGGGGCCGGTGCTTAGCGCCTTCGCAGAGGCAATGGTCGAGCGGGGAGCGTGCGATGCTGACACTGACCTCGCCGGTTGAAACGCCGTTGCACGGCCAGCGGGCCGGGTTGAAACTGGCGCTGCTGTGTGGGTTTACCGTGCTGCTGTTCTGGCTTGATGAACCGATGTCGATGGCCGCCGCTGCCCTGGTTCCGGCCGGCCTGACGGCACTTGGAGGCACGGTTTTTGCCCGCCATGCCGCCGCGATGCTGCGCCCTTTGTGGCCGTTTGTTCTGCTGCTGGGTCTTTGGCACTGGTGGAGCGATGACATCGCGCAAGGCCTGACCATCATTTTGCGCCTGATCACCGCGGTTGGCGCCGCCAATCTGGTGACGATGACCACCCGCCTGTCCGACATGCTGGAGGTGGTCGAGCGGTTGCTGACCCCCCTTGCCCGTCTTGGCCTGCCACCGCGCCGCGCCGCACTGGTCTTCGCGCTGGTGATCCGGTTCATCCCGGTTCTGTCCGACCGGATGACGCAAATTGCCGAGGCGCACACCGCCCGGTCGCGCCGCAAACCGCGCTGGCGGGTGCTGGTGCCTGCAACCTTGGCCGCCCTTGACGATGCCGATCATGTGGCCGAGGCCTTGCGCGCACGCGGCGGTGCAGGATAGACCGTGCAAAAGAGGAGAGACAATGGAACGCAACCTGACCCATATCGCCCTGTTCGCAGCCCTGGTGGCCGTGCTGGGGCTGGTGCCACCGATCATGCTGGGGTCGGGCGTGCCGATCACGGCGCAGTCACTGGGCATCATGCTGTGCGGCACCGTGCTGGGGGCGCGCAAAGGGGCGCTGGCTGTCTTGGTGTTTCTGGCGCTGGTGGCGGTGGGCCTGCCGATCCTGTCGGGCGGGCGTGGCGGTTTGGGCGTGTTTGCCGGGCCGTCGGTCGGGTTTCTGGTAGGCTTTCCGGTTGCGGCCTTTGTGGCGGGGCTGGTGGTGGAACGCTGGACAGCACCTGTCGGGCTGGCCGCCGGGGTCGGGGCGGCGCTTGGCGGGGTGGTCGTGCTTTATGCCTTCGGCATTCCGGGAATGGCCGCGGTGCTGGGCAAGACCCTGCCCGAGGCTGCGGCCCTGATCACCGCCTATCTGCCCGGCGACGCGATCAAGGTCGTGCTGGCCGGACTGATCACACGCGGCATCGCCCAGATGCGCCCCGGCGCGCTGATGTCGCGGCCCTAAGCCTCGAGGATCAGCGCCGTCCCGACGCCCCCGGCGGCCGCAATGGCAGCCAACCCCCGGCCGGTTTTCAGCTGATGATACAGGCGCACGGCAAGGATAGCCCCCGATGCGCCAATCGGATGCCCGCGCGCAAGCGCCCCGCCCCCCGGATTCACGATAGCAGGATCAATCCCCGCCCCTTGCACGCAGGCGATGGCCTGCACTGCATAGGCCTCCATCACCTCGGCAACGGCCACCCCCCACGCGCCACCCACCGCCGCAATCGCAGGCAGTGGAGAAAGCCCGGGCTGCATGGGGTCACCCCCCACCGTAGCGCCCGCCACAATGCGCAGGCCGCGCCCGCGCGGGGTGGCACAAACCACTACGAACGCGGCCCCATCCGCCGCAACGGCTGCATTGGCCGCTGTAATGGTGCCAATGATCGGCCTCGCGCGCGCCGCGACACCCATCGTCAACCGCCGCGCAAAAGCATCCCGCAGCAGCCCACCAACCGGCACAATTTCCGCCCCCGGATCCGCCCGCAGTGCCCGCGCGTGACTGTCCACCGCCCACAGATCCTGCGCGGCACGCGAAATCCCCAAGGCCTGCGCCAACGCCTCTGCCGCCTCGGCCATGCCCGGATCGCGGTCCGGCCAGGGCGTGAACGGCGCCTGATCATAGGGCACCGCCGCCCCGCCCGCAGGATCGGTGCGCAGCCGCAAGGGCCTGCGCGAATAACTCTCGATCCCGCCCGCCACCACGATCCGCGCCGCCCCACTGCCCACCAGCGCACGCGCCAGCAGCACGGCATCCAACCCCCCCGCGCATTGCCGGTCGATGCTCAGCCCACCCACATGCCCCAGCCCCGCCGCCAATGCCACCCGCCGCGCCGGATTGCCCCCGGCCCCCAAGGCGTTGGCGACGATCACCTCGTCCACCTCACCCGGATCAACCCCGCAATCCGCCAAGGCCGCCAGCAACACCGGCGCGCCCAACGCCTCGATCGACAGACCCGCAAATGCCCCCCCGCGCGGCACCACCGCAGAGCGTTTGGCAGCGATGACAAAACTCACACCCGCACCGCCAAAGCGGCAAGTTCGGTCTTGCCAGACGGCAAGATGGGCCAGTCGCGCACCCAGATCACCGCACGCGGGGCGGCAAGCGCCCCGAAGCGCCCCCGCACCGCTGCCAGCAAGGCCGCCTCGCACCCCGGATCCCCCTGCACGACCGCCACCAGAACCATCCCCCGCAACCGATCCGAACGCGGCAGGACGGCCACCTGTTCGACCCCCGGAAACCCGGCCAGAAACACTTCGATTTCTTCGGGAAACACGTTCTGCGCGGCCACCGTCACTATCCGCCCCGCCCGCCCCGACAGATAGAGATAGCCCTCCTCCAGCCGCCCCATCTCCCCCACCGACACCCAGCCATCGCGCCAAACCGCGGGCCCCATAGCCCCGGCATAACCGGAAAACAGATACGGGCTGCGCACCCAGATCGCCCCGTCCTCTACCGCAATCTCGACCCCCGGATAGGCGCGCCCCACCGACCCTTCGGGCGTGGCCGCATCGGCCAGCGTGATGAAACTGGTCTCTGCCGCCCCGTAGAACTCGCGCAGATCGCAGCCCGGCGCGACCCGCGCCAACCCCGCCCGCAACCCGGCATCCACCCGTGCCCCCCCGATCAGCGCCAGACGCAAATCCGGCAGCAGAACACCTGAGGCCACCAGCAAACGCACCTGAACCGGCGAGGCATAAAGCACCTCGATCCGCCGCTGCGCCAAAGCCTGCGCCTGCCTGTCCGGGCGCAGCCCGTCCAAAAGATGCACCTCGGCCCCCAGACAGACCGCTTCGACAGCACCATATAGTGCCAAGGACTGCACCAGCTGGCCGGGAATTGCGACGCGAACCCCCGGCCCGATCCCGAACATCGCGGCATGGATGGCAAAGCTGGACTGCCAACTGGCGAACCCCCGCGAGATCCGGCGCGGCTCGCCCGACGACCCCGCCGTCAGGGTCTCGAACCCCAAAACCGGCACCTCACCCTCCCCACCGATCCGAAAACACCCCGCAGCAAAGGCCTGCGCCAATGCCAGCCCCGCTGGACGCGGCGCGATCACGCCACCCGCCCGCGCCGCCGGCAGCACCCCCTGTTCCGCCGCATCAAACACTCGCGCCGCCGGATGCCAGCAAAAGCCCACCCGATCCCCCGTTCTTCTCTGCCCAAATATCCCCGCCGGAGGCTCCGACCTCAGTCCCCCCGAAATGCCGCCGCAAGGTCCCGTGCCGCCTTGGCCAGCAACACCAGATCCACCCCCACGGCGGTAAACCGGCTGCCCCAACCGATGCAGGATCGCGCAAATCCCTGATCCAGCGTCAGTATCCCGGCCGCTTTGCCGGTCGCCGCAATCCGGCGCAGCGCGTCTTCGATGGCCGCAACCACCGCCGGATGGCTCAATTGCCCCGGACACCCCATGGTCGCCGACAAATCCGCAGGCCCGATGAACAGCCCGTCAACCCCGTCCACCGCCGCAATCGCCTCTATCAACGGCAGGGTCGCGGCCGTTTCTACCTGAACCAGCAGGCACAACTCTTCCTCGGCCCGCGCCACGTAATCCCTCGCGGCTCCATAGCGGGTGGCGCGCGTCATGCCCCCCATCCCCCGGATGCCGCGCGGCGGATACCGCATCGCCTCGACCGCGCGCTGCGCCTCCTCGACGGTCTGGACGTAAGGAACCATGATAGTCTGTGCCCCCAGATCGAGCACCCGTTTGATCAGCACTGCGTCATTTGCCGCAATCCGCACCACCGCAGACACCGGATACCCCGCCATCGCCTGCATCATGCCCATCACATCGGGCAGGTCGGTCAGCGAGTGTTCGGTGTCGATCAGCAGCCAGTCGAACCCCGCCCCGGCCAGCATCTCTGCCACCACCGGGCCCGGTATCGTGTTCCACAGCCCGATCTGCTGCCGACCCTCTGCCAGGGCCTGTTTGAACGCGTTCTTGGGCAGCATCACATCCCCCCGATCAGGCTGGCCATCCGGCGCAATGCCAGCAGATACCCCTCGACGCCAAAGCCGGCGATCACTCCTTCCGCCCGAAGACTGATATAGGACTGATGCCGAAACGCCTCGCGCTTGTGGATGTTGCTGATATGCACTTCCAGCACCGGACCATCAAAGGCGTTCAGCGCATCCAGAATGGCAATCGATGTATGGCTGAAAGCCCCGGGGTTGATAATGATGCCCATAGCCTTGCTGCGCGCTTCTTGAATCCAGTCTACCAGCGCGCCTTCATGATTGGACTGCAGCAACCGGATCGTCAGGCCGAAATCTTCGGCCAGTGCTGCGGCGGCTTCGCCAACATCCTCCAGCGTTTGTGCGCCATAAATTTCGGGTTGTCGCTGCCCCAACAAATTCAGGTTCGGGCCATTCAGGATGTAGATCGGCTTTTTCACGGTTGCGGGTCCTTGCTGCGACCCTGTCAGCTTAGCGGAACCAGCGCGCGCCACAACCCCGTTGCAACCAGATGCTTTTCGGTTCCTGACGGTCCCTCAGCGCCGCCGATGCGCGACGGTCACGGAGCAAAGAGGCCCCTATGCCACCTTTTCCAGCGCAAGTTCTGGTACAAGCCCGAGGGCCCGCACCACCTTCTGCGTCAGGTGCGGCCGGTTCAGCGTGTAGAAGTGCAAGTCCTGAACCCCGCCTTCGATCAGCCGCGTGCACAGGGTCGTGCATTGGGTCAGGGCCAGCAATTCCTCGCGCCCGTCGCGGGCCGCCATAGTGAACGCCTCGTCCAGACGTGCCGGAACCTTGGTGCCGCAGCGCGCGGCGAACCGCTTGGTTCCCGCCCAGCTTTGGATTGGCAGGATGCCCGGAATGACGGGTGCGTTGATCCCCGCCGCGGCACAGGCGTCACGGAACCGAAAGAACGTGTCGGCGTCAAAGAAGAACTGGGTGATCGCGCTGGTTGCCCCGGCGTCAATCTTGCGCGCAAGATGGCGCACATCGGCCCGGGCATCGGCTGCGTCGGGGTGCGGTTCGGGATAGGCACCAACGCGGATCTTGAACTTTCCGGTTTCCGCCAGTGCTGCCACCAGATCGACCGATGACGCAAAACCATCTGGATGTGCTGTGAACCGATCCCGCCCTTTGGGCGCATCGCCGCGCAGGGCCACAATCTCGGTCACGCCAACTTCGGCATAGGCGGCGGCAATCTCCAGCGTTTCGGCGCGGGTTGCATCGACGCAGGTCAGATGCGCTGCAACTGGCAATCCGTAATTGCGATGGATCGCGGCACCCGCATCCCGGGTCAGTTTGCGGGTGGCACCGCCCGCGCCATAGGTCACCGACACGAAGCTTGGGTCAAGCACTGCCAGCGCCTGAACGGTTTCCCACAGCTTGAACGACGCATCAAGGTTCTGCGGCGGGAAGAATTCGAAGGAAACGCGCGGTACGGACATGGCAGTGCTCCTGTTGGTACCCTCTTGTCCCACGGTTTCGAATGTGAGAAAAATTAATATCTTTCACGATGATAATGAGGTTTGTCGCATGTATATCGAACTTCGCCACCTGCGCACCATTCGCGCGATCCATCAGGCCGGAGGATTGGTGCGGGCTGCAGATGTTCTGAATATGACCCAATCCGCATTGAGCCATCAAGTGGCAGGGCTGGAGGATCAGGCGGGGATGGAGCTGTTCGTGCGACGCTCTAAACCGATGAAACTGTCGGCGGCGGGCATCCGCATGCTGCGCGCCGCTGACCGCATCCTGCCGGAAATCGACGCAATGGAAGAGGAATTCCGCAACCTGCGCTCGGGCAAGACAGGCCGGTTGCACATCGCCATCGAATGCCATGCTTGTTTCGACTGGCTGTTTCCGGTGCTCGAACTCTTTCGCCACGCCTGGCCCGAGGTGGACGTGGACATCCGCGCGGGATTGGCCTTTGACGCGCTGCCGGCGCTGAACCGTGAAGATGTCGATCTGGTGATCTCGTCCAACCCCGTGCCGCTGCCGGGGATCACCTTCAACCCGCTGTTCGACTATCACCCGACATTCCTTGCCGCAGCCATCAACCCGCTGGCCGCCAAGGCCGTGATCGAGGCCGAGGATTTTCGCGACCAGACCCTGATCACCTACCCCGTCACACGCGACAAACTCGACGTGTTCACCGAACTTCTGACCCCCGCACGCGTGGAACCCCGCGCGCAACGGACGGCGGAACTGACCGCCGTCATCCTGATGCTGGTCGGATCGAACCGCGGCGTGGCGGTGCTGCCGGACTGGGTTTTGCGGGATGTGAAATCATCTGCCGACTACGTCACGCGCCCGCTTGGGCCGGGGGTGATCACCAAACGGCTTTATGCAGCAACCCGTGCCGAAGACGCGGGGCGGGCCTTCATGGCACATTTTCTGAAACTCGGGCGGTCAGAGCCGGTTAAGTTGCAGCGGACTTGAACGGCAGCGGCCCGAACGTCGGCGCCCCCTTCCCATCCTGCGTGCCCGCGTGTATGGCCCCTGCCTTGACCCCGTCCGGAGAGCGACATGCAAGGCACTGCCAACCTCAACCTGATGATCAAGGCCGCACGCACGGCTGCGCGTTCTTTGGTCAAGGATTTCCGCGAGGTGGAAAACCTTCAGGTGTCGTCCAAAGGCCCCGGCGATTTCGTGTCCAAGGCCGACCGCGAGGCGGAGCGGATCATCAAGGACATGCTGATGGAGGGCCGTCCGACCTATGGCTGGCTTGGCGAGGAAACCGGCAGCGAGGACGGAGCAGACCCGACGCGGCGCTGGATCGTCGATCCGCTGGACGGGACCACGAACTTTCTGCACGGGATGCCGCATTGGGCGATTTCGATAGCACTCGAGCATAAGGGCGAGATCGTGTCGGGCGTCGTCTATGATGCGGCCAAGGACGAATTGTTCTGGGCCGAAAAGGGTGCCGGCGCATGGATGAATGACCGGCGGATGCGGGTGTCGGGGCGTCGCGTGATGACGGATGCCGTATTTGCCACGGGTGTTCCCTTCGGAGCCAAGAAGACGTTGCCTGCGATGCTGGGCGATCTGGCGCGGTTGATGCCGGCCTGTGCGGGGGTGCGGCGCTGGGGGGCGGCGGCTCTGGATCTGGCTTACGTGGCGGCGGGGCGGTATGACGGGTACTGGGAGCGCGAATTGCAGCCCTGGGACATCGCGGCCGGTTTGATCCTGGTGCGCGAGGCAGGGGGCATGTTGGCCCCGATGCGCGAGGGCGGAAACATATTGGAAGATGGCGCGCTGATCGCATCAAACGATCCACTGTTCGCGCCGTTTTGCAAGATCATCCGCAACGACTGACGCAGGCGCTACACCATTTCACGTTGAAAAATAAGACCTTAGCGGCGAGGCACGCGCGGGATCGAAGTCCGCGCCACCGGGTATTGCGCCTGGGGGTGCGGCGGGCTGCCATGGGTCCGTTTCCAGAAGTCAAAACCGCCAAGCCTGAGCCACAGCGGGAGGGTCAGCACCAGACCGCCCAGAAACCCGCCGACATGGGCAAGATAGGCCACCCCGCCCCCGTCGGTCGGCGTCACCGCGCCATTGAAAACCTGCAGCCCGATCCAGACGCCAAGCACGATCCAAGCCGGGATCGGAAAAATGCGAAAGATGATGATGAAGATGAACAGCACATCGACCTTGGCGCGCGGGAACAGCAACAGATACCCCCCCATCACCCCGGCAATCGCCCCGGATGCCCCTACCATCGGAATCACTGAGGCCGGATCGAAGGCGGTTTGCAGAAAGGCCGCCGCGAGACCCGACGCAAGGTAGAAGGCAAGAAAGGGCACATGCCCCATCTCGTCTTCCATATTGTCGCCGAAAATCCACAAAAACAGCATGTTGCCCGCCAGATGCATCCAGCCGCCATGCAGGAACATCGAGGTGAAGACGGTTTCCACCTGATACCCAGCCATCACCGCGCCGGGGACCAAACCCCAGCGGTTGAAGAACAGCGCAAGTTCATAGTCGTCGGCGATGCTTAGCCAATAGATCAAGAACACCGCGATGTTCACCGCGATCAGGCTGTAGGTTACCAAAGGACTGCGCCCGGACGGGTTGTGATCGCGGATCGGAAACATACTGGCAGGATTTCCGATCCGCTGCGCCGCGTCAAGCCGACAGAATGACCGTTTCAGGCATCGCCGACCTCGGCCAGCAGTTGCGCATTGCCGCCCGAGGCGGTGGTGTCGATGCAGACATGCCGTTCCAGCAGGGCGTGTGCTGCATCCGGCAGATCGCCGATCAGCGGCAAGATCGGGCCGGGACGGGCAGCAAGGGCCAGCGCATAGGGGCGGGCCGTGTCGGCCGACCCCCAGTAAAGGGCGCCGGCATGGCCGTGCAGCGTGGTCAGGGCCTGCGGCGGCAGGCCTGGCGCCTCGACGGCGTGCCCCCCAAGCGCGCGGATCGCCTGCGCTTGCGCCATCGCTGTTGCGGCGGTCGGGCCGAGGCACAGCAGGGGCGCGCGCGGGATCGCGGTCAGGCGGTTCGACTCGCCGGTCGGACCGGGCAGGTTCGTGCTCTGCGGGGTCACCGCAGGCAGACGCTGGGGGCCCAGCGCAGCGGCGATATCCGACAGGGCCGTGACGTGGTCATCCGGAATGGATTGCTGCGCCGCAGCCTTGGTGAACCGCACAAGGTAATGCGGGCCGCCCGCCTTGGGGCCGGTGCCCGAAAGCCCCTCTCCGCCAAAGGGCTGGCTGCCGACCACCGCGCCGATCTGGTTGCGGTTGACATATGTGTTGCCGACCCGCAGCTGGTCCACGATCCGCTGCACCCGGTCATCGATGCGGCTGTGCAGGCCGAAAGTCAGGCCATAGCCGGTTGCGTTGACCGCATCGATCACCGCATCGATCTGCGACGCCTTGAACGTGGCCACATGCAGCACAGGGCCGAACACCTCGCGCGGCATGTCGGCGATGCTGCTGACCCGCAGGATCGTCGGTGCGATGAACGACCCGCTGGCAGGCACCGGCAAAGTCTTGATCAGGCGGCCTT
Source organism: Paracoccaceae bacterium (assembly GCA_031400505.1). GTDB lineage: Bacteria > Pseudomonadota > Alphaproteobacteria > Rhodobacterales > Rhodobacteraceae > JAIYDJ01. The sequence continues at coordinate 124,035 of JANNPZ010000068.1, forward strand.
GCGCACGGGCCTCGTCGATGTAGGCCGCAATGCTGGCGGCGGCGCCCGCGTCGATCAACGGGCCGATATCGGTGGCCAGCATCCATGGATCGCCCAACGCCAGGTCGTCCATTGCGCCCTGCAGCATCTCCAGCACATGTGCCGCCACGTCTTGCTGCACATAAAGACACCGCAGCGCCGAACAACGCTGGCCGGCAGACTGAAACGCCGAGGCGAGGATGTCGCGCACCGCCTGTTCGGGCAGCGCTGTGCTGTCCACCAGCATCGCATTCAACCCGCCGGTTTCCGCGATCAGGGGTGCTGTCGGGTCCAGATGCACCGCCATGCTGGTCCTGATCGCCAGCGCGGTCGCGGTCGATCCGGTAAAGGCCACGCCGTTGACCCGAGGATCGCCCGTCAGCGCCGCCCCCACCGCCCCATCTCCGGGCAGCAATTGCAGCGCCGATCCAGGGACGCCCGCCCGCAACAGCAGGTCGGTCGCGAAGGCGGCAATCAGCGCGGTCTGCGGTGCAGGTTTGGCCAGAACGCCGTTTCCCGCCGCCAAAGCTGCTGCAATCTGCCCGGTAAAGATCGCCAGCGGAAAGTTCCACGGGCTGATACAGGCGAAAAGCCCCCGCGCGGGGGCGCTGAGCCGTTCTGCACCGGCGGCATAGAAACGCAGAAAATCCACCGCCTCGCGCAACTCGCCCACGCAATCGGACAGGGTCTTGCCCGCCTCGCGCGCCAGAAGGGCAAAGATCGCCCCGAACTCGGCCTCGTACAGATCCGCGGCACGGCGCAGAACTTCGGCGCGTATCTCGGGCGAGGCCGCCCAGGGTTCGGCCAACCGCAGGGCCGTGTCGATATCGGGTACGGCGGCGGGGGTGACATGGCCGGTCACGTCGCCGGTGGCGGGGTTCAAAGCGGTATGTTGCACCCCGCCAACGCGCCGGCCCGCCAGAATGGGCGCGGCAGTGAAACGGGTTTTCAGATATGGCGCGCGTGCCGCCTCGATTGCAGCCAGATCGCCGGAATCGGTCAAATCCCACCCACGCGAGTTGACGCGATCGCCAAAGAGCGCAGGCCCGGTCAGGATCGCCGCACTGACCACCGGCTCCATCGCCTGCATCGCCGTCAGCGGGCAGGCCGCGACGCGTTCGGGCGTCACCTGATCATTGACGATCTGATTGACGAAACTGCTGTTGGCCCCGTTTTCCAGCAGGCGACGCACAAGATAGGCCAGCAGGTCCCGATGCGCCCCCACCGGCGCATAGATGCGGCAGCGCGTGCCCTGCCCGGTCAGAACGATGTCGTGCAGCCGCTCGCCCATCCCGTGCAACCGCTGGAACTCGAACGCCGATCTGTCAGGTGCCATGTCCAGCACCGCCGCCACTGTATGCGCGTTGTGCGTGGCAAACTGCGGATAGATCCGGTCCGTCATCCCCAACAGCTTGCGCGCGCAGGCGATGTAGCTGACGTCCGTTGCCTGCTTGCGGGTGAAGACCGGAAAGCTGGCCAGTCCCAGCACCTGCGCCCGCTTCACCTCGGTATCCCAATAGGCACCCTTGACCAGCCGCACCATGATCCGCCGGTCCAGCCGAACACTGAGCGCATAAAGCCAGTCGATCACCGCCCCCGCGCGCCGCCCGTAAGCCTGCACCACCACCCCGAACCCGTCCCACCCGGCCAGCGAGGGGTCCGACAGCACCGCCTCGATCACACGGCACGACAGTGCCAACCTGTCCGCCTCTTCGGCGTCGATGTTGAACCCGATGCCCGCCGCCCGCGCCAAACCCGCCAGCGCCTGCACGCGCGGCACCAGTTCCGCCATCACGCGGTCGGTCTGGGCCACCTCATAGCGCGGATGCAGCGCCGACAGCTTGACCGAAATGCCAGGGTTGTCGCGGATATCCCCAGTCGCCGCCCCTGCAATCGCCCCGATGGCCCGCGCATAGGCCAGATGATAGCGCCGCGCATCGCCCTCGGTCCGCGCCGCCTCGCCCAGCATGTCATAGCTATAGGTGTAACCTGCAGCCTCCAGCTCGCGCGCGCGTTTCATCGCGGCCTCGATGGTCTCGCCCAGCACGAACTGCCGCCCCATCTCTTTCATCGCGCGCGCCACGGCCCCCCGGATCACAGGCTCGCCCAGCCGTTTCACCGCCGCCTTGAGATGCCCGACCACCCCCGGCTCGCGGTCATCCAGCACCCGCCCCGTCAGCATCAAGGCCCAGGTCGAGGCATTGACGAGGCTGGACGCCGAGCGGCCCAAATGCCGCCCCCAATTTGATGGAGCGATCTTGTCCTCGATCAGCGCGTCCATGGTGTCTGCATCCGGCACCCGCAGCAAAGCCTCGGCCAGACACATCAGGGCAACGCCTTCGTCTGTCGACAATCCGTATTCCGCCAGAAACACCTCCATCAGCCCCGGCTTGGCACTGGCGCGGATGCGCGCCACCAGATCGGCCCCTGCGGCGGTGATCCGGGCGCGGGCCACGGCATCAAGCCCGGCCTGAGCAATCAGCGCGGCCACCAGCGACCGCTCATCGGTCAGCGCGTCACGGTCGATCTTGGCAAAGGCGTTCGCAGTCTGGTCGGTCATCAGGGTGTTCCTTGGCTGGTTGACCTATGATACACGGGATACCGCAGGCTGTTCGCCTGATATTTGGCCAATATGCAGCCCACCCGCCCGAAAAAGACTGGGATTTCGATGCAACCCGACCTTGACCGCTATGACAGTGCCATCCTGCGCCTGCTTGCCAGCGATGGCAGGATCACCGCCGCCGACCTGGCCCGCAGGATCGGCCTGTCCAAGTCTCCGACGCAGGCACGGCTGAAACGGCTGGAGGAAACCGGCGTGATCACCGGCTATCACGCCCGGCTCAATCGCGCGGTGCTTGGCCTGGCCCACATCGCCTTTGTCGAGGTGCGTCTGTCAGACACCCGCGAGGCGGCGTTGCAGGCGTTCAACCGCGCAGCGCTCGCCGTGCCTGAAATCGAGGAGTGCCACATGATCGCCAGCCGTTTCGATTACCTTCTGAAGGTGCGAACGCAAGACATATCGGACTATCGCCGTGTGCTGGCCGAACAGATTTCCGCCCTGCCGCATGTCGCCGGGACCTCGACCTATGTGGCGATGGAGGCGGTAAAGGAGGGCGGATGATGGGGCAACGCTTGACCCCTTTCATCTTGGCAAAAATATCCACAGGGGTGCGGGGGGCGTGCCCCCCGCGTCTGACAAGCCGTGCAACTTTTTCCGTGCGGAACGCATTCTTCTACCCAGACGGAGGATGACATGGCATGGCTTGATCTGACAGGGCGGATGCTGCTGGCGGTTTTGTTCGCGGCGGGGGCGGTGCAGAAGGCGACCGATCCGGGCCCGGCGCAGGGTTTGCTGGCCGGCATGGGTCTGCCGGGCTGGCTGGTGTGGCCGGCGCTCGGCTTCAATGCAGCACTGGCGGTCGGGCTGGTCTTCGGCCCGCGGGTTCGGCTTTGGGCCTTGGCCGGGGCGGGATATTGCATCGTGACCAGCATTTTCCACTTCTTGCCCGCCGACGGCTGGCAAATGTCGATTTTTGTCAAGAACTGGGCGATTGCCGGGGGGTTGCTGGTGCTGGCTGCATCCTCGTAAGGCTCCGCTTGCACCGAACTGCCCGGTTGCGGCAGTCTGGCGCAAATGAGCCGCCCCTTGACCCAGGACCCCGGCGTGATCACCGCAGCCGCTGCCCCCTTACCCGCGCCTTAGCCATGCCCGCAGGGTTCTGAACTGCCCCCGCGAAAGGCTGTTCCTGCGCGACTGTTTCCTTCCAGTGCCGCGACGACATGGTGCAGGGGCTGGAGGTTAGAGTGCCGAGCCGGCCAGGGCTTTAGCCTGCCGGGGTATGGCGGCAGGCTGTGGCACAGACCGGCACTCCGGCGCGGATCGCGGCGGCAATCACGGCTGGCACAGCGGCGGCAAGACCCAGTGGCGGCAGCAGGTGCCCGGCAAAACCCGCCTTTGCAAGCGCAGCAGGGATGTCGTCGGTCACATGCCCACCTTCGGCCGCAAAGTACGGCAGACACAGGCTGTCTGCGCCATGGCCTGTCGCCTGTTCCAGCTGCGGGTCCTGATCGATGAAAGCGGCGGTGGCATTGCACAGGCCAAGGATTCGGGCAATCTGATCCGCCACAAGGCACCCGATGGCGGAGGGAACCGGACTTTTGAACGACCCGTGCGCGGCCAGCAGCAGCCTGCTTTGCGCAGGCACCATCCCCCGCGCGGCCAGCGCATCAGACACCACCTGCACCGCCAGCGCGTGCAAGGCCGGGTCACACCCAAATGGCTCCAGCACGGTCCAGCCAACCGCCCCGGCCTCGCGCAGTTTGGCGGGCAAATGCGAGCGGGCAAACCAGCCACCCGCCATGAACAGCGGATACGCGCGGCCCTCGGGCGCTTGGGTGGCGGCGGCCAGTGCCCCCGGTTCCGCAAGCGTCGCCGAGGTGATCACCCAACCCGGCAGATGCAACGCCACCGCAGCGCCGAGGGACGCCAAGGACCGAGAAGCGGGGACCGGATCGGACGGCTGCCCGTGCGAGACGAGTACGGCGCACCTCATGTCGGATAGGGCCAGTTGGCCTGCGAAAACGCACCACCATCAACCCACAGCGTCTGCCCGGTCACAAAAGCCGCCGCATCCGAGATCAGAAACAGCAGCGGTCCGGTCAGATCGTCCGGCGTACCGACCCGCCGCAACGGTGTCACCGCCGACCAGGTCGCGGCATAGTCTCCGGCTTCAGCGGCAGTACGCTCTGTCGCGATCGCGCCGGGTGCGATGCAGTTGACGCGGATGTTGTGAGGCCCAAGTTCGACCGCGGCGATCTTGGTGAACTGCTCGATCCCGCCCTTGGACGCCGTGTAATCGACGAGCCGGGGAAAGGCGTGCTTGTTGCAGCCCGATCCCAGCGTGATCACCGCCCCGCCATGACCTGCTGCGATCATTGCCCGGGCAGCAGCCTGGGTGTTCAGAAACGTGCCGCGCAGGTTGGTGGCCATCACGGCGTCCCACCGTTCGGGTGAAAGGTCCAGCAGACTGGACCAGGTCTGGATACCGGCGTTGTTGACCATGACGCTGGGGGCGCAACCGGCCCAGTCAGCGGCTTCGGCATGAAAACGGGCGACGGCAGCGGGGTCGCCTGCGTCGCTTTCCCAGGCGCGGACATGGGACATTTCGTCGGTCAGAACCTGTACCTGCGCCCCCTGACCCAGATGGGTGAACGCAACCTTGTAGCCCGCACCCGCCAAAGCACGGGTCATCGCAGTCCCGATGGCAGACGCGCCTGCGGTGATCAATGCCAGCATGTCAGCCCCCGACGTTAACGCCCAATTCAGCCCCCAAGTCAGCCCCCAAGTCAGCCCCATGTCCGGCCAAGCAGCGCCAGCCAGTTGCCATGCGCCAGCTTGTGCAGCAAGGCGTCGTCATAGCCGTGCGCCGCCATAGCAGACAGCAACACCGGCAAGCCGCCCGCATCCTTGATGTCTTTCGGCATCGTTGCCCCGTCAAAGTCCGACCCGAACCCGACGTGATCCTCGCCCAGTGCCGCGATCAGATGATCCAGATGCCGCAGCATCGGGTCCAGCGGCATATCGGACGACTCGCAACCATCCGGGCGCAGGAAACAGGTGGCGAAATTCAGGCCGACCATGCCGCCGCTGTCCTTGATCTGACCCAGTTGCCGGTCGGTCAGGTTGCGCGCACTGGGGCAGACGGTATGGGCATTGGAATGGGTGGCGACCAGCGGCGCGGTGCTGATGGCTGCAAGGTCATCGACCCCGGCTTCGTTCAGATGGCTGAGGTCGAGCATGATTTTCAGGGCGTTGCATTCCGCAACCAGCCGTTTGCCGGCATCGGTCAGCCCCGGCCCGATGTCGCCGGTTGCCGGAAAACGGAACGGGACGCCGTGACCAAAGATGGTCGGGCGGCTCCAGACCGGACCCAGGCTGCGCAGGCCCATGGCGTGGAAAACATGCAAGGCGTCAAGGCTGGGGTCAATCGCCTCGGCCCCTTCGAAATGGAGGATCGCGGCAATCTTGCCGGCGACCATGGCCGCGCGGATTTCTGCCGTGGTGGTGCAGATTGTCAGATCGCCCGTGCGTTCCAGCCATTTCAAATGGCCGATCTGCGCCATGGCAACGGGTTGCGCAGCGACATGGTCGATCAGGGGATCCAGCGGGAAATCATAGGGCGGGTTGTCCATCTGCGACAGGAAATCGCGCGCATCAAATGCCCGAGGCGAAGGGACATAGACCGCAAAGAACCCGCCGGCAAAGCCGCCTGCCTTCATCCGGGGCAGGTCCAGATGCCCCGCGGCTTGACTGCCATCCCAGATTGCAGCACGGCGTTCCGGTGCCGCGTTGAGGCGATAAAGCAGATCGTTGTGGCCGTCAAAAACCTGAATCATTGCACGCTCCTTTTGCGGCACGCTAGCCGCGGCTGCACGGCTGCGCCAGTCAGTTCATCGACGCGCGGCCTTGGGCCCTGCCGCGGCAAGCGCAGTTTGGGGGATGCCTTGCACCGCAGAACATGTCATCGGAACGTACCAAAGCCGCGTGTAAACTGTTGATCAGACCGATTCTCGGACCTACCAAGGGGCTTTGACATGTGGAAATGGGGTTTGATTGCGATGCTGATGCCTGCAATGGCCATGGCGCAAGACAAGGTCACGTTGAAGGTTCTAAGCTTCAACATCTGGTATGGCGGCGATCAGGTCAGCTTTGACAAGGTGATCGAGGCGATCCGTCTGGCAGATGCCGATATCGTAGGCTTGCAGGAATCCGACGGGCGGACGTTGGATATCGCGCGGGCGGCGGGCTATCCCTATGCCGATACGCGTCGGCATATTCTTTCCAGATTTCCCTTGTTCGACAGCGCCTTGGGCGTCACCACCAGCAACGATGCCCCGCCCTATTCCATCGCCGGACTGGACGCGGACGCGGTGCATGCCTGGGCGATGGTGGCACCGGGGCAAGTCGTTGCAGTGGCCAACACACATCTGACATCAGATCCCTATGGCCCGGAACTGGTCCGCGACGGCGCGACGCTGACCGAGGTACTGGCCAACGAGGCCGAAGTTCGGATGCCCGAGGTGCAGGCGCTGGCCGACGGGTTGGGGCCGGTTGCGGCGCGCGGGGTGCCGGTGCTGCTGACAGGGGATTTCAATTCGGTTTCGCATCTCGACTGGACGGCCGCGATGCAGACGGTGCGCCCCGAGATGAAATACCTTGTCGAATGGCCGGTGTCGAAACTGATGGAAAGCACGGGGTTCGTGGATACGTTCCGTGCGGCGCATCCTGATCCGGTGGCGGTCCCGGGCCTGACCTGGACGCCGGGGCGGCCCTGGCCGGTGATGCCTGAAGGCGAGACGGTGGACCGGATCGATTTCGTCTGGGCGGCGAATGCGACGGTTCTGACATCGGTGCTGCTGGGCGAGACGGGCAATCCGGCGGTGGCGCTTTCCGTCACGCCCTATCCGTCGGACCATCGCGGGGTGCTCTCGACCGTGCAAGTGACCCCGGTGCCCGCCCCTGCGCTGATCACGGTCGAACCGCGCCCGGTGGTGGCGGGGGGCAGTTTCCTGATCCGCGCGCAGGTGGCCGAAGGCAGCGACTGGACGGCAGTGGTGGTCAAGGCAGGGGCGGACTGGACCGAAGGTGCAATCACCGGGATTGCCGAAGTCAGCTTTGCCGACCGGCCCACAGTGCGGCTTTCGACCATCGGGATGGAAGTCGGGGCTTATGACGTGGTGCTGTTGCAGGCGGGCGGGGCCGATGGGCTGGCAGAGATGGCGCGGCACCGCTTTTCGGTGATCCCCGCCGACGCGCGGGCGACGGTTGCCGTGACGGCCCCCGTCGTGCCGGGCGGCGACATCGCGGTGCGGTTTTCGGGTGCGCCGGGGTTCAAGCTCGATTGGCTGGGGGTTTATGCCAAGGGCGAGCCTTCGGTCTATAACTACCTCGGGTTTGCCTACGCTGGCGCGCGGCACGAAGGGGACATGGTGTTTCCGGCTGCGGAATTGTATCAGGATCTGGCACCCGGCGACTATGAAGTGCGCCTGATGCTGGATGATGCCTATCAGGTGCAGGCCGTGGCTCCGTTCACCGTGAAATAGCGGGACTGGTGCGGGGACCCGCCCCGTGCCAGTCTGCGGGCCATGAGCAAGATCATCATCTCTTGTGCGATCACCGGGTCGATCCACACGCCGTCGATGTCGCCGCATTTGCCGATCACCGGGGCGCAGATTGCCGCACAGGCGATCGAGGCGGCGCAGGCGGGGGCCGCGATCCTGCATCTGCATGCGCGCGATCCGGCGAACGGTCGGCCATCTGCAGACCCGGCGCATTGGGGGTTTCTGGGCGACATCAAGCGGTGCGGTGCGGTGATCAACATGACCACGGGCGGGTCGGCGGTGATGACGCTTGCGCAACGGCTGGCGGCCCCCATGCAGGCGGCCCCCGAGATGTGCAGCCTGAACATGGGGACAATGAACTTTGCCCTCTATCCAATGGTGGCGCGGGTCAAGCAGTGGCTTTACGACTGGGAAAGGCCATTTTTGGAAGGCACCGACGATCTGGTGTTCAAGAACACGCCCCGCGACATCGCCCGTGTGCTGCATGAAATGGGCACACTGCGCGGGGCGCGGTTCGAGTTTGAATGCTACGACATCGGGCATCTGACGATGCTGAAGCATTTCGTGGATCGCGGCGCGGTCAAGGGACCGCTGTTCATCCAGTTCGTGTTTGGCGTGCTGGGCGGGATGGCGGCAGAACCTGACACACTGGTCTTGCTCAAACGGACGGCCGATCGGCTGTTTGGCGATGGCTATCAGTTTTCGGTGCTGGCGGCGGGTCGGGCGCAGGTCGCGATGGCCACGATGGCGGCGGCGATGGGGGGGCATGTGCGGGTCGGGCTGGAAGACAACCTTTATGTCGCGAAAGGTGTGCTGGCACAGTCGAACGCGCAGCAAGTGCGGCTGATCCGTGGGATCGTCGAGGGGTTGGGGCGCGACGTCGCGAGCCCGGACGATGCGCGCGCGATGTTGGGCCTAAAAGGGTCCGGGGCGCTGGCATTTTGATCTATCGCGCGGCAGAAATCGCCGACATTTCAACGCTGCGGGCGATGCTTTCCGAACTTGCCACCCATGAGGGCGGCAGTTCGGTCGGTTCCGAGGCTGCATTGTCAGAGCATGGGTTCGGCGCGCGGCGGCTGTTTTTCGCCGTTCTGTGCGAGAATCCCCGGCCCTGTGGCATGGCGATCTACTACCCAGACTTTTCGACGCATCGCGGTCAGCCGGGGGTCTATGTGCAGGATCTGTTCGTGGACCGCACAGCCCGGGGCACGGGTGTGGGGCGTGGTCTGCTTGCCGCCGTCATGCGTTTGCAGGACTGGGATGCGCAGTACCTGACACTGGGGGTCAGCCCTGACAACGCGGTGGCATTGGCGTTCTATGCGCGTTGCGGTTTCCGGGCGCGGGGCTATCGGTTCATGATAATGGATGGCGAAAAGTTGGCGGCATTGAAATGAAATGTATTTTCGACGACGTCCAGCGGACGCATGATCCGCAATTCTTCATGTCGTCCGGCGCGCAGCGCCCTTGCCCCGAACAGCCCGCGCGGGTGGACGCCTTGCTGCGCGGTGTGGCAATCGCGGGGCTGGAGGTGGTGCAGCCGGTTGATATCGGGATCGGACCGATCGCCGCCGTTCACCCCGACCGGTATCTGTCTTTTCTGCGCACGATCCACACACGGTGGTCGCGCATTGACGGGGCAAGCGCCGAAGTCATTCCCAATATCCATCCGGATCATCGCAATGTGGGCTATCCGTTGTCTGCGGTCGGACAAGCCGGGTTTCACATGACCGATACCTCGTGTCCGATTTCAGGGACGACATGGGGGGCTGCCTATGCGAGCGCGCAATCGGCCATCGGGGCCGCCGATCAGGTGCTGGGCGGCGCGAGGGCTGCCTATGCGCTGTGCCGCCCGCCCGGCCATCACGCATTCGCGGAACAGGCCGGAGGGTTTTGCTATCTTAACAACGCGGCGATTGCAGCGCAAAGGTTGCGGGATGCAGGGCGGCGGGTCGCCATTCTTGATGTCGATGTTCATCACGGCAATGGCACGCAGGGAATTTTCTATGCGCGTGGCGATGTCGTGACCATATCGATCCATGCGCATCCGGAACGTTTCTATCCGTTTTTCTGGGGCTATGCAGATGAAATCGGGACGGGTCCCGGGCTGGGCGCGAACCTGAACCTGCCGTTGCCGCGCGGGACAGGCGATGCGGCGTTTCTTGCGGCTGTTGATACGGGCCTGCACCGGGTGAGCAATTGCGGGGCCGACATTTTGGTGCTGGCGCTGGGGCTCGATGCATTTGCGGGGGATCCGTTCGCGGGAATGGCGGTGACGACAGGCGGCTTTGCGGCTGTGGGGCAGGCTGTGGCGGATTTGGGGTTGCCTTGCGTGATCGTGCAGGAGGGCGGTTATCTGTCACCAGAGTTGGGGGATAATCTGGCAGCGGTTCTGGCTGGATGGCGATAGCCCGGCCGGGCAGATGATCGCGCAGTTCCCAGTTCCAGCAGTCGTCATCGCCCGCAATCGGGGTGTTGCCAGACCCGCCCACCGCCCGCAAGTTGGCCTGGCATCTGCAAGTTGCCGCGCGCCTGCACGCAGGTTGGCGCAGCGGAGCGGTTCGGTCGCGCCAAGGGTCGGGGTTTTGCATTGCATCAGGTGTGCGCGTGTCAGGGGCGCCGACGTTGCCCTTATCCCGGCGGTCGCGCCCCGTCACGCCAAGGCAGGTCCGGTCAGCCGCTCTGGCAACCGGATCACCGACACCGAGCAATGTGCCTCTGCGACCACCTGACTCGACACCGAACCCAGATAGCGGCGGCCTTGCGAATGTCCGCGCGCACCCATCAGGATGTGATCGACATGCGTGTGCGTGGCATAGTCGATGATCGCTTGTCCGGGATCGGGACCCTCCAGAATGGTGTAGGTCAGCAGGTGATCCGGCATGTCGAGCGAGGCCGCCCAGTCTTTCAGCGCCACCAGCCGCGCCACATGCAGCGAGTTGCCGTCTTGATCCGTTGTCACATCAATACCGATCCGGGCGGTTTTGACCACGTTGACACATGCCACCCGCGCGTCGGGTTCGATCACGAGCATCCGCTTGACCGACCGCAGCAGATGACCCGCGAGCGCCTCCATGTCCGGCGACAAATCCACCGCGACCAACAGGATCGGCGCGCGGTCGATCTGGGCTTGCATGCCCTTGGGTGGGGCGAAACCCTTTATCTTTCGCATTTTTCGCCAGCGATAGAAGACAGTCACTGCACTGTCCTGGCGGTTGCGACGCGCGCGGTCAGTCAGGGTGACTTGCGCGGGGCGTTGCAGGTCGAACAGCATTTGCGCGGCGGATTGATAGCGACGCGCGGGGTCCACCTCCAGCGCGCGCAGGATGATCTCCTGCATCCATTCGGGGATGGCGGGATCATGGGCACGCGGTGGCACCGGGTCACGCCACAAACGCCGACGCACGCCGCGCAGCTTTTCCGGCTGCCCGAACGGCATCCGTCCGGTCGCCAGTTCATAGATCATGACCCCAAGCGCAAAGATGTCCGAGCGCAAGTCATCCCGGCACCGCAGGAATTGCTCGGGCGCGATATAGGGATAGGTGCCCATCGGAATCGCGAATTCCTCTGCAAGAAGGTCGGGCAGCAGATCGTGCCGGGACAGGCCAAAGTCGATCAGGACCATTTCGCCGGTCGCGCGTTGCAGGATGTTTGCAGGCTTCAGGTCCAGATGAATGACGTGCTGCTTGTGCAGGTCGTGCAGGGCAGCCGTCATGCGGGCGGCGACTTCGACCACTTCGGACAACGGACGGGGCGCGGATTTGTAAAGCTGCAGCAGCGACATGCCGGGTATCCGTTCTGTCACGATATAGGGCAGCGCAGAAAAGTCCCCGACCCCCATCACACGCGGAACATGGGGGCCGGTCAGGCGCGGCATGATCATCTGTTCCACCTCGAAGCCGACGATGGTCGGGCCATCATCGCCATCAAGGATGGTTGGCACCTTCATCACCATCGGGGTGCGGTAAAGCGGGTGGGTCACCTCCCAGATGCTGGCAAAGCCGCCCTTGTGCAGGCGGGGGCCCAGAGTGAAGCCATTGATTTCAAATCCTTCCGCGGGGCGGCGCATCTGATCAGTCTCCGGTCATCAGACGCGAGGCCAGAGCCTCGGGCAGGCCGGCCGCGCGCAGTTTGGCCGCGGTGCTGGCGCAGTCATAAAGCGTGCGGCGAAAGATCAATTCGTTCGTGACGGTATCGAAGATCGCATATCCGGCCGCGGGATTGTGGTCGCGCGGCTGACCCACCGACCCCACCACCGCCAGCCAGCGTCGCGACCGGATCAAAGGCAGCGCGAGGCCCGGCCTGATCTGCTGTTGGCGCACCGTGCCCTTGATGTCGCAACTGACCAGCATCGGCACGTGCACGTGACCGCAAAAGATCACCCGGGCGCGGGTTGCGCCAAAACTGCCCAAGGCGGACAGGTCCGAGGTTACATAGATCCAGTCACCGGGGCTATTGGCGCTGGCATGCACAAACAGCAGGTCGTCAAGATCGGCCACAAGCGGCAGGTTCGCGAGAAATGTCCGCTGCGCCTCTTTCAGCCGGGGCTTTGTCCAATCAATCGCCCGGCGCGCCAGCGTGCCCATCCATTCGGTCGTATTCGCGGCCGCGCTGTCGTGGTTGCCCTTGACCGCCAACGCCCCCGCCGCCACAAGGTCCATCGCCCGGTCGCTGCACCATTCGGGGTCCGGGCCATAGCCGACAATATCGCCCAACAGCACAATCCGGTCGATTGCACGCGCCTCGATGTCGGTCAGTACGGCGGCAAACGCCTCGCGATTGCCGTGGATGTCGGTCAGGATGGCCAGCCGCATATGCGCCCCGTTCTGCGTTGCCTGAAACAGTCTAGGCGGAAGGGCGGGCAGGCAACAATGCGCTATGTCAAACCATCGCCGGGGTATGCTCCGGTTTTCCGACCCCGCGATTTCGCTGATATCTGACATGGCCAAGGTCAGAGGCGTCGATATCGGTTGCCCGCCCCGAGATCATATCGGCCAGAACTCGCCCCGAACCCGCTGCCATCGTCCAGCCCAAGGTGCCATGGCCGGTGTTCAAGAACAGGTTCGACCGGGTCGAACGACCGATGATTGGCGTCCCGTCCGGCGTCATCGGGCGTAGTCCGCTCCAGAATGTGGCCTTGGATTGATCCCCCGCGCCGCCGAACAGATCTTCGACCGAATGCTGTAACGTGGCGCGCCGCCGTTCGTGCAGCGTGTTGTTGAAGCCCGAGATTTCGGCCATCCCGCCGACCCGGATACGGTCACCCAGCCGCGTGATGGCGATCTTGAACGTCTCGTCCATCACGGTGCTAACGGGCGCGCGGGCGGCATCGATGATTGGCACGGTGATCGAATAGCCCTTCACCGGATAGACCGGCAGTCGCATGCCAAATGGCCGCGCGAGCACCGGGGAATAACTGCCAAGGGCCAGCACAAAGGCATCGGCGGTCAACCGGCCCGCGCTAGTGTGAACGGCGGTGATGCGGTTGCCGTCTTGTTCCAGCCGATCAATCGCAGTTCCATAGCGGAAGGTCACGCCTTCCGCCTGCGCCATGGCGGCCAGCCGGTTGGTGAAGATGTGGCAATCGCCGGTTTCATCGCCGGGCAAGCGCAAGCCCCCGGCAATCTTGGCGCGGTTCGGGGCAAGGCCCGGCTCGGCAGCAATGCACTGATCGGCGTCCAGCACCTCGAACGGGACGCCATCCGCCTTCAGAACCTTGATATCCTTGTAGGCCGCATCTACTTGTTTTTGCGTGCGAAACAGCTGCAGCGTGCCTTGCGTACGTTCGTCATAGGTAATCCCGGTGCTGGCACGCAGGTCGCGCAGAACGTCGCGAGAGTATTCCGCCAACCGCACCATCCTGCCTTTGTTGATCGCATAGGCGGTGCTGTTGCAGTTCAACAGCATCCGCGCCACCCATTCGATCTTGGCAAAATCGGGACGGGTGTTGATGATCAGGGGCGCATGGTTCATGAAAAGCCATTTCACCGCCTTGGCAGGGATGCCCGGTGCGGCCCAGGGGCTGGCATAGCCGGGGCTGATCTCGCCCGCGTTGGCAAAGCTCGTCTCGAGCGCAGGCCCTGGCTGGCGGTCGATCACTGTGACCTCGTGTCCGGCTTGCACCAGATACCAGGCCGAAGTGACGCCGATAACCCCGGCCCCAAGAATGATGATCCGCATGACCTGCTCCCGCGCTGCGCTCCCGGAAACATAGCCTGCCCCCCGCGCAACATCTTGGGAAAGATCGCCAGAATCTGCCGCGTTCTGCGAATTTATCTGCGAAAATGGCAGAATTTTCCGCAGAAATCCGCATGGATTTCGCAAATGATCGAAGACATGGCGAAAGGAAGAGCAGAGTTTACCGGGGCCATCGCGCAGATGGTCCCGGTTTTTTTCGCCGGGCCTATGCCTCGGCTGCGGCTTCGGTGATTTCCAGGCCGGTTTCCTGATCAACCATCTTCATGCCCAGCTTGACCTTGCCGCGATCGTCAAAGCCCAAGAGTTTCACCTTGACCTCCTGGCCTTCCTTGAGCGCCTCGTTCGGGTGGCTCAGGCGCTTGTTGGCGATCTGGGACACGTGCACCAGACCGTCGCGCTTGCCGAAGAAGGTCACGAAAGCCCCAAAATCGACCAGCTTGACCACGCGGCCGGTGTAGATCTGCCCCTCTTCGGGTTCGGCCACGATCGACCAGATCATGTCATAGGCCTTCTTGATGGCCTTCTGGTCGTTCGACGCAATCTTGATCACGCCGTCGTCGTTGATATCGACCTTGGCACCGCTGGTTTCCACGATCTCGCGGATGACCTTGCCGCCCGACCCAATCACTTCGCGGATCTTGTCGGTGGGGATCTGCAGCGTCTCGATCTTGGGCGCGTATTGGCTGAACGCCTGGGCGCTCGTCAGCGATTTCGCCATTTCGCCCAAGATGTGCAGCCGGCCATCGCGGGCCTGCGCCAGCGCCTGCTCCATGATGTCGGGGGTGATCCCGGCAATCTTGATGTCCATTTGCAGGCTGGTGATGCCCTTTTCGGTGCCCGCCACCTTGAAATCCATGTCGCCCAAGTGATCCTCGTCGCCAAGGATATCGGTCAGCACGGCAAAGCGGCCGTCATCTTCAAGGATCAGACCCATCGCCACACCGGCAACCGGCGCTTTCAACGGCACACCCGCATCCATCATCGACAGCGACCCGCCGCAGACCGAAGCCATCGAGGACGAGCCGTTGCTTTCGGTGATCTCGGACACGACGCGGATAGTATAGGGGAAGTCGGTGGCCGCAGGCAAAACCGCCTGCAACGCGCGCCATGCCAGCTTGCCGTGGCCGATCTCGCGACGGCCCGGACTGCCCACCCGACCCACTTCACCGACCGAATAGGGCGGGAAGTTGTAGTGCAAGAGGAAATTCGACCGGCTGTTGCCGTGCAGGGCGTCGATGATCTGTTCATCCTCTCCCGTCCCCAGCGTCGTCACCACCAGCCCCTGGGTTTCCCCACGGGTGAACAAGGCCGAGCCATGGGTGCGCGGCAGCACGCCGGTTTCACAAGTGATCGCGCGGACGGTCGCATTGTCGCGTCCGTCGATGCGGGCACCACCGTTGATGATGTCACCGCGCAGGATCGAGGATTCCAGCTGCTTGATCGCCGAGCCGAGGTTGCTGTCCTTCAGGTCTTCTTCCGGCAGCTTGGCCTTGATCGCGTCCACTGTCGCGTCGATGGCATTGGTGCGTTCCTGCTTGTCACGCAGGGCAAAGGCCGCGCGCATCAGGACTTCACCGACTGACTTCACGCGGGCGTAAAGCGCGCTGAAATCTGGGGGCGAGAAGTCGAAGGGTTCCTTGGCGCAATCCTCGGCGAAGTCCATTATCATGTCGATCACCGGCTGCATCGCGGCATGGCCGAACTTGACCGCACCCAGCATCTCGGCCTCGGTCAGCTCATAGGCTTCGGATTCCACCATCATCACGGCGTCCTTGGTGCCCGCGATAACCAGATCCAGCCGCTGGTCGGGGTTGCTGCGCAGCCCCTGCATGTCATCAACGGTCGGGTTCAGGACATATTCCCCACCCGAGAACCCGACGCGTGCAGCCCCGATCGGCCCCATGAACGGCACGCCCGAAATCGTCAGCGCGGCGCTGGCTGCGATCATCGCGACGATATCGGGCTCATTCTCAAGGTCGTGGGACAGAACGGTGCACATCACCAGCACTTCGTTCTTGAACCCATCAACGAACAGCGGGCGGCAGGGGCGGTCGATCAGACGCGAGGTCAGCGTCTCTTTCTCGCTCGGACGCGCTTCACGCTTGAAGAACCCGCCGGGGATCTTGCCGGCGGCATAGTATTTTTCCTGATAGTGCACGGTCAGCGGAAAGAAATCCTGCCCCGGCTTGGCGGATTTGGCGAAGGTCACGTTCGCCATCACGCTGGTTTCCCCCAGCGTCGCGATCACGGTGCCATCGGCCTGCCGCGCAATCTTTCCCGATTCCAGGGTCAGCGTATCACGCCCCCACTGGATGGATTTCGTCGTCACATTGAACATCTGTCGTTTCCCTCTGGAAGCACCCACAGCCCCTTGGCTCGTGTCTTCCCCAAACATCGCGGCCCCATTGCCGCCGCCCCCTATCCTTTGCATGTGGCCGGGGGCATGGCCGCACATCGCAGATGGGGGGGCGTTACAGGAAAAAGCAGGGATTGGGAAGGGTGGTGATCGCGGGGCGGAAATCGCGGGCTGCCGGGTTCAAAACCATTGGTCACACCCCGCCTGACGCTTTAGGGTGCCGGAAATGCCGTTCCCGGAGCAAAGCCTTTGCAACAGTCCTCGCCGCCCGAGCCTGCCGAAGCCCCGTCCGCGGACCTGGACCGGGCCCGGGCGCGCGAGGCCGCGGCGCGCGAAATCCTCGACCTGATCAGTCAAAGCCGCGATGACGCAAAACCCGTGTTCGACGCGATCCTGAACCGCGTCGCCAATCTGTGCGACGCGTCTGCTGCGGCCCTGATCCTTGGGCAGCCCGGCGATCCGCATCAGCGGATGGCGGCGTCGCACGGCGTCGATGCAGCAACGGTCGCGCGCTATCACCGCGGCGAAGTGTCGATGGACCCGAACGCCTCGTTTGCAGCGCAGGCGATTGTCAGTGGCAAGGTCGTTCATGTCGATGACGTGCTGGACACCCCGTTCTATCGGCAGGGTCTTGGGCTCTATGTCTCTGTCGTGCGGGACTCAGGCATCCGCACCGAAATGCTGGTGCCATTGCTTTGCCCGTCCGGCGGGATCGGTACCTTCGTGATCTTCCGCAAAGAAGTGTGTGCCTTCACCCCCGACGAAATAGCGCTGGCCGAAACTTTCGCCGCCCAAGCCGTGATCGCCATCGAGAACGCCCAGCAATTCCGCGAGTTGCAGACCCGGCTGGAGCGCGAGAAGGCCTCCGCCGAAATCCTCGAGGTCATCAGTCAAAGCCGCGAGGACGAGACGCCGGTGTTCTACGTGATCCTCCGAAACGCCGTGCGGCTGTGCGGGGCGTCGGGTGCGGGGCTGTTGCTGGGGCGGAAAGAGGGGCCGCATCTGACGCTGGCCGCCCTGC
Source organism: Paracoccaceae bacterium (assembly GCA_031400505.1). Taxonomy (GTDB): domain Bacteria; phylum Pseudomonadota; class Alphaproteobacteria; order Rhodobacterales; family Rhodobacteraceae; genus JAIYDJ01. Next base: position 141,746 of record JANNPZ010000068.1, read on the forward strand.
ACGAAGCCGCAGACCTGCCGCAGCCGGACCATGCCGCGATCATCGCGCAGGTCAACAGCCCGCCGATGCGGATGGACCCGGCGGCCCATGTCTCGGCCCGGGCGATCTGCGAAGGCGCGGTCGTGCAGGTCGAGGACCTGACGCAGACCCAAAGCTATCTGTCTGGCGAGCCGACCTTCCGGACGATGGTTGAAGAACAAGGCATCCGCGCGGTGCTGAGCGTGCCGTTGCTGGGGGCCGGGGGCGCGCTTGGTGCTGTCAACCTGCATTGGCCAGAGGTGCGCGCCTTTGCCGCCGATGAAATCGCCCTTGTCGAAACCTTTGCCGCCCAGGCCGTTATCGCCATCGAAAACGTCCGCCAGTTCCGCGAGTTGCAGACCCGGCTCGAGCGGGAGAAGGCTTCGGCCGAAATCCTTGAAGTGATCAGCCATAGCCGCGATGACGACGCGCCGGTGTTCGATGTGATCGTGCGTCACGCGGCAAAGCTGTGCAACGCTCCAGTTGCATGGTTGCTGTTGGCCACGTCGACACAGCGCACGTTCAAGCTTGCGGGCTATCACGGCCTGAGCCTCCGAAAAATCGAACTGGGCGACGTCTTTGAACTCGACGAAGATCCCGACATCATGACCGGGGTTGGCCGCGCGGCCTTAAAGGCGCAGACCAATCAGGACGAAGACCTTGCGCAGACGCGGCATTACCTGAACGGCATCGGCGACATGCGGATGCTGGTGGACGACGAGGGTATCCGCACCCGCCTGTGCGTTCCGCTGATCAGCGGTGGTCGGGCCATCGGGGCAATCCTGCTGACCCGCCGCGAGGTGGCCCCTTTCGCCCCCGACCAGATCGCCCTGGTCGAAACTTTCGCCGCCCAGGCCGTCATTGCCATCGAGAACGTCCGCCAGTTCCGCGAGTTGCAGACGCGGCTGGCGCGGGAGGCCGCGACGCGGGAGATCCTCGAGGTCATCAGCCAGAGCCGCGACGATGATGCACCGGTGTTCGATGCGGTGCTGCGCAATGCGAACCGTCTGTGCGGCACCAGCATGGCCTACCTGGTGCTCGGGCGACCCGATGATACGCACATGACGATAGCGGCCTATGTGAACCCCTATCTGCCGGCGGAGGATAGCGTTGACCAGATCATCGCCTTTGCCAATCAGACCGGGATGCGCATGGACGCGGCCGAACACTTCTCGGCGCAGGCGATCCTTTCGGGCGAGGTCGTGCAGATTGCCGATATCGCAGCATCGCACGGCTATCTGTCGGGCGAACCGACCGTGCGGATTCTGGTCGAGGACGTGGGCGTTCGCACAGTCCTGAGCGTGCCGCTGTTTGACGCGCAGGGCGCCATTGGTGCTATCAGCCTGCAGCGCCGCGAAGAGCGGCTGTTCAGCGACGATGAAATCACCTTGATCCAGTCCTTCGCCGCCCAGGCCGTCATCGCCATCGAGAACGTGCGCCAGTTCCGCGAATTGCAGAACCGGCTGGCCCGCGAGGCTGCGACGCGGGAAATCCTTGAGGTGATCAGCCATAGCCGCGACGACGACAAGCCGGTGTTCGACGTCGTCCTGCGCAAGGCCGCCGAACTTTGCAATGCGTCAATGGCCGATCTCAATATCATCAGCGAAGACCGCACACATGCGGTGCTGGCGGCAGATTGGGGCGATATCCACTCGGATACGCTGCCCGTCGGCACGGTCTGGCCGATGGACTCGGACAGTGGTCCCCAGATCTGCCTGCGCGAGGGACGGATCAGGCATATCCACGATCTGGCCGACACCGACGCTTACCGATCTGGCGATCGGGTCCTGGTCATTGCTGTCGACGAGATCGGGATCAGAACAGTTCTGTCGGTACCCATGTTCAACGGTGGCAGGACGGTCGCGTGCATTTCGATCTACCGGCGCGAAGTGCGCCCCTTCGCCCCCGACGAGATCGCCCTTGTCGAGACCTTCGCCGCCCAGGCCGTGATCGCCATCGAGAACGTCCGCCAGTTCCGCGAGTTGCAGGCGCGGCTGGCGCGCGAGGCGGCGACGCGGGATATCCTTGAGGTCATCAGCCAGAGCCGCGACGATGACGGCCCGGTGTTCGAGACCATCCTGCAAAGCGCCTCGCGTCTGTGCAATGCGCAAAGTGCCGCGTTTCTGCTGGCCAACGAGGCGCGGACCCATGCGCGGCTGATGGCCATTCACGGCGACACCCTGAACGTCTTTATCGGCGCGGACTCGGCGCTGGATGCCGGGCATACCCCGACGGAAGCGATCCGGACCGGGCAATGCGTCCACATCGCCGATGTGCGCGACACCGATCTTTTCCGCAAGGGCGACACGGTCCGCGTCCGGCTGGTTCAGGAAACAGGGCTGCGGTCGTCGCTGGCGGTGCCCCTGATGCGCAGCGGCCAGGCGATCGGGGCCATCGTGCTGCACCGTCTGCACGAGGTTCGGCCGTTCTCGACGGACGACATCGACCTGCTGCAAGGTTTCGCCGCCCAGGCCGTGATCGCCATCGAGAACGTCCGCCAGTTCCGCGAGTTGCAGACGCGGCTGGCGCGCGAGGCGGCGACGCGGGAAATCCTGGAGGTGATCAGCCGCAACCCCGACGACGACCGCCCGGTGTTTGACGCTATCCTTGGCAATGCCATCCGGCTTTGCGGGGCCGACACCTCGGCGCTGTTTCTGGGACGGCGGGACGATCCGCGCATGAGGCTGGCAGCGTGGCGCGACCGGGCTGCATCCTCGTCAGTGATGGAGGATGAGATGATCGCCCGGGTAAATACCACGCCAATGTTGATGGATCCCAGCGTCCACGTCTCGGCGCAGGCCATCATCCACGAACGCAACGTCCACATTCCCGACGTGCAGCAGCATCCGTCCTACCTGTCCAATGAACCGTCCTACAGGATTTTCGGCGACGCGCTGGGCATTCGCAGCATATTGGTCGTGCCGCTGATCGACGCGCGAGGGGCGCTTGGGGTGGTTCATGTCCACAGACGCGAGGTGCGTCCCTTCACCCCTGACGAAATCGCCCTTGTTGAAACCTTTGCAGCACAGGCCGTCATCGCCATCGAGAACGTCCGGCAGTTCAAAGCGCTGGAGGCGCTAAATGCCGAACTTGGCGACCGGGTGCAGGATCAGGTCGGCGAGATTGAACGGATGGGGCGGCTGAAGCGGTTCCTGCCTGCTGCCGTGGCCGATGCGGTGGTGTCGTCGGGGTCGGAAAGGATGCTGTCCAGCCACCGCGCGCTGCTGGGGGTGCTGTTTTGCGATATCCGGGGCTTCACCGCGTTCTGCGAGACGGCGGAGCCCGAGGAGACCATCGAAGTCCTGCAGACCTATCACGAGGAAATGGGCAAGCTGATCGAGGGCCACGGCGCGGGCGTCGATCACCGGATGGGCGACGGGATCATGGTGCTGTTCAACGATCCGCTGCCCTGCGACGACCCGGCGGGGACGGCGGTGCGGCTGGGTCTTGCGATGCGCGACCGGATGGCGGAACTGTGCCGGGGATGGAAAAAACTGGGCCACAAGCTGGGCTTCGGGGTGGGGGTGTCACTGGGCTATGCCACGGTGGGGATGGTGGGGTCCGGCGGGCGGATCGATTACACTGCCTCGGGGACCGCGATCAACCTTGCCTCGCGCCTCAGCGACGAGGCGCAGGATGGTGAGATCCTTCTCAGCCCGCGCGCGCGTCTGGCCGTCGAGGATGATTTCGCGGTCGAGGCGCGTGGTGAGATCACCCTGAAGGGCATGCGCGAACCGGTCGAGGTGTACCGGGTTACAGGCGTGATCTGACGTCTTAGGCACCTGTCGGCAGCCCCGCCTTGACCAGCCCTTCCATCACCAGTGCGGGGTCTTCGGGGCGGACGTAGTGGAACCGTGCCAGGCGCAGCGCCATGCGGAAATCGGGCTTCAGCGCCATCAGGTCGGCCCAAACGGCCTGCGCCTCGGAGGTCTCGCCAAGGTGGCCGAGCGTGGCGGCGAGCCAAGCGCGGCCGATGTCGGTATCGTGGACCAGATGCAGCCGTTCGCGAAACACCAGCGCCGCGGTCTCGAAATTGCGCAAAAAGAAATGCGCCATGCCGAGGAACTGCAGACGAAGGTGGTACATGCCGGGTTCAAGCCGGATGGCGCGTTCGAGCAAGGGGATCGCTTCTGCGGGGCGCCCGGATGTGCAGAATATCTCGCCAAGGGTGAAGAGGGCCTGCCCCGAGTCGGGGTTCAGCGAAAGAGCCTTCCGGCCCGCACTTTCGGCCGTGTCATAGTCACCTCTGAAGCGCGCGGCGACAGCGACGGCGCGGATGGCAAACGGCTCTTCCGGGTCAATCTCGACGGCTCGGTCGGCCATCGCATTTGCCCGCGCCGCCACGATATCCGGCGCATCGCCTGACCAGCCGTTAAGGAAATCAAGCCATTCGAAGGTCGCCATGAACCCCAGCGCCTGCGCATAGTCCGGGTCCATCGCGATGGCGCGTTGGCCATGCTCCATACCAAGCCGGAATTTCTCCGGGGTCAGATCGCGCGACAGCACCAGATCGCGCATCCGCATGAAACTGTCATGCGCTAGCAGGTTCGCCGTAGCCACGCGGGTGATGCTTGCCCTTTCGGTGGGGGTCAGACGCACCTTCAGCGCCTCGACGATCTTCAGCGTCACCGCATCTTGCACCCCAAACACATCCGCGAGGTCACCGTCATAGCGATCAGCCCAAAGATGCGCGCCGGTGGCGGCATCGATCAGCTGTGCCGTCACCCGCACCCTTTGCCCGGCGCGGCGCACCGAGCCTTCCAGCACATGCCCCACGCCCAGTTCGCGCCCCACCGCGCGGATATCCACCGACCGGCCCTTGTAAGCAAAGCTGGAATTGCGCGCGATCACTGTCAGGCCCGACACCTTGGACAGGTCGGTGATGATATCTTCTGCGATGCCGTCGGCAAAATACTCCTGTTCCGGATCACCGGACATGTTGGCAAAGGCCAGCACCGCCACGGATGGCCCCTCAGACCTGCGCACCGGCACGGGCACCGCGACCGTGGCCCCGTCCGGATGCCAGCGCCACACGCGCACCGGGCGGTCGATGTTCTTGACCTCGACCAGCCCACAATCGGCAAAGACCGCCTCGACCCGCCCCTGCACACTTTCATGGACGACCGACGACACGGCGATGCCCCCCGGCTCTGCCAGCGGTTCCAGCCGGGCTGCGATGTTCACCCCGTCGCCATAGATGTCGTCGCCCTGCAGGATGATATCGCCCAGGTTCACGCCGATCCGCAGCGCAAGTCCTTCGCGCGCCACCGCTGCGATCTGGATTGCCATCGCGCAATTGACGGCATCGACCACGCTTGCAAATTCCACCAGTGCCCCGTCGCCCATCAGCTTGACGATCCGGCCATTGTGGGCGGCAACAACCGGATCAAACTCCTCGGCCCGGTGGCGGTTCAGGGCGGCCAGTGCCCCCGCCTCATCCGCTGCCATCATCCGCGAATAGCCCACTACATCGGCGAGCAGAATCGCGCAAAGTCGTCGGGTCTGATGGGTCAGTTTCATGGGCCGCACGTTAGCTGGTGTTTCGCGGCACGGCCACTGTGAGGCGAAAAAAAACAAGACGCCCGCTGCTTGCGCAACGGGCGTTTCATCAGACCGGACAGGGGGTTTTAGCGGCGCAGGCCCAGACGCGAGATCAGCGTGGCATAGCGCGCGTCATCCTTGGCCTTCAGATAGTCCAACAGCTTGCGGCGCTGTGCGACCATCATCAGCAACCCGCGGCGCGAGTGGTTGTCTTTCTTGTGGCTCTTGAAGTGTTCGGTCAGCGTGGCAATCCGGCTGGACAGCAGGGCCACCTGCACTTCGGGCGAACCGGTGTCGCCTTCTTTGGTGGCGTATTCGCCAATCAGGCGGGTCTTGGTCTCGACAGTGATCGACATCGAAATCTCCTTGTGCAGAAGGGTTGTGGCACAAGCCGGGATGTCGTCCAGCAGGGCCGATGGGCACCGTCAGAAAACGGATGTCAGCCCATACGAGAGATTGATCCGAAAGAAAAGCCTTCTGCACGATGCGGGACCACAGATTTCTGGCGCTCAGAGTCTAGTGCGCAGAGGAAGTGTTTACCAAATCTGCAGTTTTTGTGCGAGATCGCCAGATCAGGCTGGAAATGTTGCTCGTATTCTGGCATGATTTTCTGGAATTCTTCGCAAAACCAATGATTTGCAGAAAAACAAGGTTAACGGAGGGTTGCCCGTCCAGACCGGCCCGGGCGCGCGACGTCGGTGTGTGAAGAAGATTGTGTAAAGGGATCGTGCCGTGCTTAGTTTCCTGGGATTGTTCGGCGCCCTTATGGCGGGCGCGTTCTCTGGCCTGAAAATCGGCGAATCCGTGGAGGCCGCAACGCCTTCCGATGACGAAACATCGGAAGGCCAGGCTGCCCCCGACAACGGTTCGTTGCTTGATTTTGATGCAGATGCTGAGCCTGACGGAAACGGCGATGCCGTTCCCGACACCGAAAACAACCCGGCCGTGGCAGAAGATGGGATGAACGGCGATCTGCCGGACACGGGTTCTGTCATCGCCGATGGCGACACCGATGACGACGGGATGCCGGATTCGGACGACCTTCCAAAGGTGACCGACGCGGACATGTTACTGGGCGGCGCTGCATGCGATGACATTCTGACCGGGCGTGGCGGCAATGACATCGTCACAGGCGGCGCGGGCAAAGACCTGCTGGGCGGACGCGAGGGCGATGATATGCTCGTTGGCGACGACGGCACCGACTGGCTGCGCGGCGGGGCGGGAGCGGATACGCTTCTGGGTGGGGCAGACAATGACGATCTGCACGGCGAAGAAGGTGCCGACCTGTTGGAAGGTCACACGGGCGATGACACGCTGGGGGGGCACGCAGGCGATGACACCCTGACCGGAGAAGACGGCAACGACAGCCTGATCGGAGGCGAAGGCCAGGATATCCTGACAGGCGGTGCAGGCGATGATTCACTCATCGGCGGCCTTGGCGACGACCAGATTTTCGGAGGTGCCGGTGCGGATGCCCTTGAAGGCGGCGACGGCAACGACACGATCTGGGGGCAAGATGATGCAGACAGCGCAATCGACTACCTCAATGCAGGCTCTGGTGATGACGTTCTGATGCTCGGCGCGGGCGACTTCGGCAATGGCGGCGACGGTGCAGACCTGTTCACGCTGACCGATGCCGCCCCGAACGACGCAGTGACGCAGATCGCCGATTTTGACGGATCGCAAGACGCGCTCGTAGTGCTTTATGATGCGGCCTTGCACCCTGACCCGGTGCTCAGCCTGCAGACAACCGAAGGCTCGCAGGCGGTCACGCTGCTGCTTGACGGCGTCGCGGTTGCACTGATCAACGGCGATCCTCCAACGCTTGGCGATATCACCCTGCGGGCCGCCTGATCCGGCAGCCGCAACGTCAGACCCAATTTTCTGGGTGCCGCGCATAGCCGATGTACAGCGGATGCTTCGGCTGCCCGTCTTTCGTCAGCCCCAGATGCAGCAACCGGTGTCCCCGGCCCCGCAAAAGCGCCGCTACGGCTTGCCCGCGCGCAAGATGAGCGCCATGGGTGCCCCAACCGCAAACTACCCCACCCGCCTCCAAGCCCGCCCCCGCCCAATCGGCAAGCCGAACAATCGCCGCGTCATTTGCGGGCCCCACCGGGTCGACTGCCCTACGCATTACCTTGGGGTCCGTCGCGCGCCAGGCAAAGATATTGGCAACCGCGAACCCGTCAAACCCCAATGATCGCGCCCGCCGTTCGCAGCGTTCTACCGTGGGATCATTCTGCTTTTCGGTGGCGGTAGAGGGGTTCAACATCACAAAACACACCCGACGCGCCCCAACCCCCCAAACCCGCGTCAGCGAATACCGATAGGACAGGCAGTCGGAATAGACCGCAACCGATGCCGCGTCACCTTTTTGAAACTGCCGCTCGATCACGCAAACCTCTTCATCAGTTGATGAACACATGTATCGGTTCAACGGCGACGCCAAGGCAGCCTGTCAATGTGTTCCGCGGCAGCCCGGTTGCGGGGGGCTCGATGCCCGCCGCAACCGGACGCCGTTGCAAGATCACGCGAACACCCGCGCCGGATGCAGCGCACCCCCGCGATAATGTCCAACAGCGATCGCGCGCCCCTGCCAGCTTGCCCAGGCCTCTGCACCAAACTCGACACCGCGCGTCACATCGCCTGGATTTCCGTTGCGCAACCGCACCGCGCCTTCTGCTGTTGCAGGCAACTCTGGCAACCCCAGCAACGCCAGTTCCAACGGTTTCAAAAGCGCATCCAGCCCATGCGTTCCGGCCAACGCCTCGACCGTCTGAAGCGTCACCGCGTCGTCAACCGAAAAGGGTCCCGACCACAGCCTGCGCAGCCACAGCACATGCCCAAGACAGCCAAGCGCCGCACCCATGTCCCGCGCGATTCCCCGGACATAGCCCCCTTTGCCGCAAACCATTTCCAATTCTACATGATCAGCGTCCAGCCTGCGGATCATCTCCAGTCGCTCTACCCGCAACGGCCGCGCGGAAAGATCAACGACCTCGCCTTCGCGCACCAGGTCATAGGCCCGCGCCCCGTCAATCTTGACGGCCGACACTTGCGGCGGCACCTGCAAGATATCGCCGCGAAACGCCACAAGTGCGGCCGTGATCTCGGCATCGCTCGGGCGAAGGTCGGACTGTTGCAGCACGACGCCTTCGGCATCATCGGTGTTGGTTGCAGCACCCAACCGCACCACGAACTGATAGCATTTCAAGGCATCGGTGATATAGGGCACCGTCTTGGTCGCCTCGCCCAAAGCGACGGCCAACACCCCCGTTGCAGCCGGGTCAAGCGTACCCGCGTGACCTGCCTTCTGCGCGCCAAACGCCCATTTCACCTTGTTGACCACGGCTGTCGATCCGATCCCGGCCGGCTTGTCCACGACCAGCCATCCTGAAACGATCCGCCCTTTCTTGACCCGCGCCACCCGCTATCCTTTCGGCTCGACCACCCCGATGATCGGCCCGACCGCAAACCCTGCGCCCCGGCGATCAAGCTCCGGCGCGTACAACCTAGAGATCGACCCGTCCAGATACAGCGCCTGCTGCACCCCCAGCACATCGCGAAAGAACCGCGCAAAGGCGTGAAAGTTTACCAAGCCTTCAGAGATCACAAACAGCGCGCGCGTTCCGTCCGCCGAAACCCCGACACCGTTTCGAATGTTGCGCGACTCGGACTCTGGCAGGAACCGTGGGTGCAAAGCGCCCCCGATCACCAGAAGCGGCCCCGATTGGGTGGCAAACCGGCAAAGGGGCCGTGTTTTGGCAAACTGCCTGCTTTCGATCACGCTGAAACCGCCTGCCGGGTCTACACAAAAGACGCCGTTCGGCAGCAGTCCGAAATTCCCCGGCCCGTCTTGCGTTACCAAAGGAGAAAACTCGACCCCTTCCTCGACATACAGCCCCACGGGTTGCAGGTCGCGATGATACATGCCCGCATTCATCGCAAACACAAGGCGCAGCCCCTGCAACGACACCGCGCGGTCAAGGGTGGTGAAATGGCCAAATATGCCGTCCGTTCCGGTGTGAAACAGTCGCAGGTCATCGCCTGCACCGACTTCGCACACGCTGTACCCGATCGTCTCAAATTCGGTTTGTGAACAGATCAGGGCGTTTGCTGGCTTGCTCAGCACCAGACACCCCAACACGGCCAACGCCAGACGCAGTGACCTACCCGGCATGGTCCTATTCGCCATCGTCATCTGCATCAGGGGCCGCCAGATCGCGTTGCACGGTTGGATTTTCAAACAGACGGCGGGTTTCGTCCAGCCGGTCGAATGTCTCGTCGGGGCGAAACCGCAAATCGGGGGTGAATTTCAGCGTCAGGGCCTGCGACACCCGGTGGCGCAACTCTCCCTTGTTGCGGGCAAGCGCTGCAATTGCATCTTCAACCGGAACCGACCCCATCAGCGGCATGACATAGGCCGTCGCCACCTTCAGGTCATTGGACACCGACACCTCTCCGACGGTAATCGACATCGCATTCAGATCGGGATCATGAATCTCTGCGCGGTTCAAAACGTCAGACAGGGTGCGCCGGATCAGTTCGCCGACGCGCAATTGCCGTTGCGAGGGACCCTTCCCTCCTGGGGTTTGTTTATATGCCATCTGGTGCATCTAGGCGAAATCTGCGGCCCCTGCAACGCCGGGGTTCCCATGGCAGCAGGCAACCGCTAAAGCGGAAAAAACAAAGGGGACATCCATGGCCGCTCTGCCGGGTATCGTGATCACCGGAGCCTCGGGTCGGATGGGCCAGATGCTGACCGCACTTGTTGCGGCGTCCGACAAGGCGCGGCTGGTGGCCTGCATCGAACGGACCGGCCATCCTTGGATCGGCCGAGATGTGGGCGAGGCGATGGGCGGCTCAGCACTTGGCGTGACGGTGACCGATGACGCGCTGGCTGCTTTTGCACGCGCGCAGGCAGTGATCGACTTTACCGCCCCGGCGGCGAGCGTGGAATTCGCGGGCTTGGCGGCCCAAGCCCATGCAGTGCATGTGATCGGCACCACCGGTCTGGAAGCCGAGGATTTGCGCAAGATTGCCTTGGCCTCTTATCACACAGTCATCATTCAGGCCGGCAACATGTCGCTGGGCGTCAACCTGCTGGTGCGCCTGACCCAGAAGGTGGCGCAGGCGCTGGATGCCGACTGGGACATTGAAATCGTCGAGGCGCATCACCGCAAGAAGATCGATGCGCCCTCGGGCACCGCCCTGATGCTGGGTCAGGCTGCGGCCGACGGCCGGGGTGTGGCGCTGGACACCGCCCGCGTTTCGGGCCGAGATGGCATCAAGGGCATGCGGCCATCGGGCAGTATCGGCTTTTCCGCGATCCGGGGCGGCGACATCGTTGGCGAACATGACGTCATCTTTGCCGGCGACGGCGAAAGGATCGTGCTGCGCCATATCGCAACCGACCGCGCGATATTTGCGCGGGGCGCATTGAAAGCAGCACTTTGGGGCCAATCGGCGAAACCCGGCCAATATGACATGCTGGATGTGCTGGGCTTGTGATCTGACCCATTACCCGCTGCGTACCAGTGTCAGGTCATGAAAGGTCATCGCTTTGCTCCGACTAGCCCTGATACTGACACTCGCTGCGATGCCGGTCTTTGCTGACGCCCTGTCGCGCGTCACGGATCGCGCGGCATTCCTTTTGGCTGTCGAAGGCCGTTCCCTGACCAGCACCGCCGTCCGCCTGAACATTCTGCCTGACGGTCAGATCTCGGGACGGGCGTTTGGAACCTCCGTGACCGGCACGTGGGTCTGGACCGACGGCTATTTCTGTCGCACCCTTCAGACCGCTGCCAAGACCTTTGCGCTGAACTGTCAAAGGGTCGACACCGATGGCAACACGATCCGCTTCACCGCCGACAAGGGCGCGGGGGATGTGGCGAACCTGCGGATCAAGTAACGGATCCCTTGGGCTTTCGTGTGCGAAACCTGGTCTGGCACACAAGTTTGCTGCAACCGCAGGCCTTTTTGTTCGGCCTCAGAAATCGATTGCCAAGCCCTTCTTCTCCCAATCGCCAAAACGCACCGGATCGGGGCCATCGCGCCCGCCCAGTTCCTTGGGGTCGGGCATTCTCACCACTTTATGACGCTCTTCAGCTTCGGCCAGCGCCCGCAGCGCTGCGGGCGGAAACGCTGTGGTTTCGTTTTCTTCGGTCATGGCGCACTTCCTTTTCGTGTCAGCCTGATATAGGCGCCGATCCTTGAACAGCAAAGGCGTGACCATGGCAGAGGGGCTAACAGGGGCGATCACGGCGCGGCATGGGGCACTGTCGTTGCTCAACGCCGTGCTGGGCGACGGCGCTTTGTTTTCCATGCTGCTGACTGATCCGGGTCCATTGACTGGCTTGCCAAGCGCCGAACGTGCGCGGGCACAACGCCTTGCCCTAGCCGTTTTGCGGCAATTGGAACCCGCAGACAAGGTGCTTGCGCCCCATCTGCGCCGTTCGCCGCCGTTGGCCATCCGCAATATCCTGCGCCTGGCGGTGGTTGAACTCTCGATTGGCGCTGCAGCGCATGGTGTGGTGAACGCGGCTGTCAACCTCGCCAAGTCCGGACGCAGGACCCAGCATCAGGCGGGCCTTGTGAACGCGGTCCTGCGCGCCTTGCCGGAAAATCCGCTGGCGGGCCAGCCGCCACAACACCTGCCGCGCTGGCTGCGCCAACCGCTGGTGCATGCCTATGGCCGTGACGCCGTAGCGACAATGGAGGCAGTCCAGTCGCACCCCGCGCCGCTTGATCTGACCCTGCGCGCCGGGATGGACGCACCCGAGGGCACCCTTTTGCCCAACGGAAGTCTTCGCCTTGCGGACGCGGGCCGGGTCACCGCGCTGCCCGGCTATGCCGCAGGAGGCTGGTGGGTGCAGGACGCGGCAGCCAGCATGGCGGTCCCGCTGCTTGCGCCGCAGCCGGGCGAACGGATCCTAGACCTTTGCGCAGCCCCCGGCGGCAAGACCCTGCAACTGGCGGTTTCGGGCGCGCATGTCACCTGCCTCGACATCTCGGCCCCCCGTATGGCCCGGGTCGCCGAAAACCTTGCGCGCTGCGGCCTGACCGCCACGCTGATCACCGCGGACGCCCTGCACTGGCGACCCGAGCAAAACTTCGACGCCATCCTGCTTGATGCGCCCTGCTCTGCCAGCGGCACCATCCGCCGCCATCCCGACCTGCCGCACGTCAAATCCGAAGCTGATCTGCCCGACCTGATCGCGCTGCAAGCCGCGCTGATCGATCACGCCGTCGGCCTGCTGACCCCAAAGGGGCGCATAGTCTTCTGCACCTGCTCGTTGCTGCCGCAAGAAGGAGAGGCACAACTGGCCGCTGCCCTGTTGCGCTATCCGCATCTGCAGGCCGTTTCCCCAAACCTGCCCGGCATCGACCCCGCATGGATCACGCCCGAAGGCGGCCTTCGCCTGCGCCCCGATTATTGGGCTGACCTGGGCGGCATGGACGGCTTCTTCCTTGCCTTGCTTGCCCCCAAAGTCCGGTAATAGACCCAATCCGGCAGGAAATTCGCGGCGCGAAACAACCAGCTGAAACTGCGCGGAAAATTCGCCTTGAAGGCATCGGTCTGCATCAGCGCGAACATCGCCGCAGCCGCCTGTTCGGGTTCCATCAGCATCGGCATGGCAAAGTCGTTCTTGTCGGTCAGCCGCGTGCGGATGAACCCCGGGTTGGCCAGTTGCACCCGCACGCCAGACCCCCGCAGATCGCAGTAAATCGATTCCGCCAAGGCCATGACGCCGGCCTTGCTCGCGGCATAACCTATCGCACCGGGAAGACCGCGAAACCCCGACAGCGACCCGGTGATCACCACATGCCCCGTGCCCCGCGCCGCCATGCCAGGCACCACCGCCCCTAAGACCCGCGCACAGCCGGTGAAGTTGACATCGCACATCGCCTCGACCGCATCCGCGTCCCAGTCTTGGGCCGTCATCGGCGTATAGACACCGGCCAGGAAAACCACCCCGTCAACCGGCCCGACCTCTTGCGCTGCCGCCCTGACCGACGCTGCGTTGCCAACGTCGCACACCACAGCCCGTGCGGGCCGCGACAGCGTCGCAACCGCCGCCGTCAACCGATCCTCCGACCGTGCCGACAACACCAGATCGGCCCCCGCCTGCGCCATCACCTGCGCCAAGGCCAGCCCCAACCCTTCGGACGCACCCACCAGCCAATACCGCTTGCCGATCCAGGTCATGCCGGCACCCGGCGCATTGTCGCGACCAGTTCAGCCACCTTGATGCCGAACTTGCGGAACTGGCTGCGGTTCATCACTGTGCCGTTTTCCATCAGATACATCCAGTCCACCACATCCAGAACATGCCCCCCCGCCTCGGGCGGCAACCGGATCCGGTAGCGCATCTCGACCGCCGATCCCGAGACCCGCCCCACGCCGGCGCCCACCAGATCGGGCGCTTCTGCCGCAATCGCCCCGTCATTGCCCAGCCGCAAGGTCCACTGCCGGTCTTGCACCCTGCCGGTGTCGTATTTGAAACGCTCGTGCAGAACACCCGTTGTCCCTGTCCATTCCCCCACCATATCGGCCACGAACCGCGACGACACGCGCCCAGTCGGCCCGTAAACCACGCCTTCGCACAAAATCGGCCCTGCCAGATGCGTCTGCAAATCGAAGGCCGGGCCCGACCCGGCAAAATCGGTGGGCTTTTGCGTGGCAAACCCGATGAAACGGCCCTTGACCAGCAGCAAGGCCACAACAACCATCACGGATATCAGCGCTGACAGCACAGGCGACATCGCCTACTCCTCGGTGTTCGGGCTGGCGAGCAACAGCCCGATTGCCAGCAGTTTCAACCCACAGGGCAATAGCGCGTAAAGCGCCGACAACCATCCCAACGCTTGCGGCGTGTTCACGCCTCCTGCTTGAAACCCCACCACCTGCAAAGCCGGCAGCAGCGTCGCTGCGGCGAAGGCCAGCGACAGTTTCGATGCAAAGTTCCACAGCCCAAAACCCGCCGCTTCGCCCCCCTGCCGCATCAGGTCCAGCCGGCGCGCAAACATCGCGGGCAGCAGCACCATGTCAGCCCCCAGCGCCGCCCCAGACGCGGCACAAATCACCGCAAACGCCACAACATCCCCTGCCTCCAACCGCGCCGCCCACAGAAACGACACCACCGCCAGACCCATCCCCGCCAGCAACACCCGCCGCGCGCCGTGCGCCGCGGCAAGCTTGCTCCATACCGGTGCAGAAATCCCGGCTGCCACGAAGAACAGCAGCAGCAGCGGACCCTCGCGACCCGGCGCATCCAGCCGGCTTTCGACAAAGAACAGGAACAGCGTCGAGGTGATCGCCACCGGCACCGAGTTTACAAAAGACAGGATCAGCAACCGCCGCGCCGCGCGGTCCGCCATTGCCGGGCGGAAGCTTGCCCAGACTTCCCGGGGGGCCTGCACTGCCCCCCGCCCCCACTGCCCCGCCATCGCCGCCAGCGCCAGCACCGCCAGACCCGCGAACAGGGCCGCAAACACCCCAAACCCGCCAAGCAGAACCGGGGCCACCGTCGCAACCGTGATCCCCGCCAGCGCCCCACCTTCGCGCCACCCCGCCAGCCGCAGATGCCCGCCCGGACCCAGACTTGCAGCCTTGTCCACACCTTCGGCATAAAACACGATGCTAAGGTAGGAAAACGCGGTAAACAGCCCTGCCAGCGTAATCGCAAACCAGACGAGTGGGGCAACCGGCGGAGGTACGGCGAACAGCCCGACCATCGACACCACCATGATCGCCGCAGCCACGACGACCCAGCGCCTGCGCCGCGCCCGCCCCCGTTCGGCCAACCAGCCCAAAACCGGGTCCTGCACCACGTCGAACAACCGCAACCCGGCCAGAACCGCGCCCAAGGCCGCCAACCCGACACCATAGGTATCGACGTAGAACTTCGGCGCGTTGATGTAGATCGGCAGCCCGACAGTGGCCAGCATCGCCCCGAACAGGGCCCATCGACCCAGATCACCGCCAGCCGCCGTCATCGTGACACCTTGTCGACGGGCGGTATGGGGCGGCGGCGGAATTTCGCCCCCTTGATCGCCAGCTTGATCGCCTGCCAATGGATCAGCGCCAATACCCGGCGCGACCCGAACGGGCGGCGCAGCAAGGCCCGCAGGATACCCCCATTGGTCAAAGGCACCAAAGCCCCGGTCAGCGTGGTATAGACCCCCGCCTCGCCATTTGAATGGTCGATCCAGATGCCGATTTTGTCGGGCCTGATGTCAAAACGAAAGGTATAGCCCCCCTCGATCGGCTGAAATGGCGAGACGTGGAAGATCTTCTGCGCCCGCAGCACATCCTCGCGGGTGATCACACCAAGGTCATCGCGGTGACACAGATAGCAATGCCGGTCGCCAAAGGTGTTGCTGACTTCGGCAATCACCACCCGCAACGCGCCTTCGTCATCGCGGCAAAGCCAGAACGACACCGGATTGAACACATGGCCCAGGATGCGGGGCTGCGCCAACAACTCGATCCGCCCCGGCACAAACCCGGCCCCCGTAAGCACCTCGCGCACCCATGCGACCCCGCGCCCCTGCCCAGGCGCGCCGCCGTTGTCGCGGTCCCACACCCCGGTCAGGTTGCGCGCGTTACGCCCGAACAGCCCCGGACCTTGGCCCGTCACCGGGTCCAGCAGCACATAGTCGACACCGTAGCGAAAACTGTTTTCGACAGGCCCTTTGCGCCCGTGATAGGTCTCTCCGCGCAGGTGCCAGACGGGCGTCATGCAACCGCCTGCAGCGCAAATCGCGCCCGTCGTGCTTCAATCACGTCGACGGCACTGGCAAACCCGTCCTCGTGAAACCCGTTGCGCATCCAGGCCCCACAGAACCATGTGTTGCCTGTGCCGTTCATCGCCCTGATTTCGCCTTGCGCCCTTAGCGTGCCCAAGTCGTAAACCGGGTGGCGGAAGGTCACCATGTCATGGATCAATTCCTGGCGAATGGCGCGAGGCGGGTTCAGCGTCACGAACAGCGGGTCGTCGACCGGGATCGGTTGCAAGGAATTCATCCAGTATGTCAGATGAATACGGTCAGTGGCGTCGCCTTTGTCTTGCACATAGACCCACGAAGCCCAGGCCCGCTTGTTCTTTGGCATCATCATCGTGTCGGCATGCAGAACCGCCGCATTCGACTGATAGCGCACGGCACCCAGCGCTGCACGCTCGGCCATGCTGGCATCGGTCAGCAGGGCAAGCGTGTCATCGGCATGGGTGGCGAAAACCACCTCGTCGAACATCTCGACCTCGGCCCCTTTGGCGCGGACCAGGACGCCGCCTGTGACACGGCTGACCGACTGCACGCCCGCACCCAGACGCAAGTCCACCGCCTGCCCGACCAGCGCCGTTTGCAGGCGGCGCACGTATTCGACAGACCCGCCCTGCACGGTGTACCACTGATGCTGATTGCGCGCCGACAACAGCGCATGGTTCTGAAAGAACCGCATCATCGCTTGGGCCGGGAAATCCAGGATACCGATTGACGGGGTTGACCAGATCGCGCCGGACATCGGCAGCAGGTAGTAGTCGCGAAACCAGTCGCCGGTCCCCAGCCTCCCCAGAAGATCGCCGACGGTCATTTCAGGATCATCGGCCAGGGACAAACCATGCTTGTTGAAATGCAGAATATCGCGGATCAATCGACCGTATCGCGGGCGCAGAATGTTCATTCTCTGCGCAAACACCGAATTCAGGTCGCGCAAGCCATACTCCAGCCACCCGTTGTTGATCGACGCGCCAAAGCTCATGTTGCTTTTCACGACCGGCACGTCGAGCCGTTCGAACAACCGCACCAGATGCGGGTAGTTGACGCGGTTGAACACGATAAAGCCGGTGTCGACCGGCTGATCCCCGCGCTTGCCCGCCAGCTTGGTGCGGGCATGCCCCCCCAGACGCGTCTCAGCTTCGTAGAGCACAACGGCATTCTCTTCGGCCAGAAGATGCGCCGCAGCCATGCCGGAAATCCCCCCCCCGATCACGGCAATACGACGGGGCGGTCCGGCAGGGGTCTCAAACGGCATGTATCGGTCCTTGAATTGCTGCAGATATCTACGACAGACTTTGAGGATCGGATCAACGCGCGGGGCAATACGCCAGCAGAAGTCTCGCGCGGCAGTGATCCAAACCGTCAAGTGTTGCGTAAAAATATCATGTTGACGAGTATCGCCCTTCAAGCCACAAGATTTGGCCCGACTGCACCTTTGGCATGTCGGGGCACGGCAAACAGCCACCTGGCGTTTGGGGGACAGGTATACGTGACGGTCGAACCAGCAGACACGGATTGGGCGGGCTTGATGCTGAGGGTTCGCGATGATCAGGACAAGGCAGCGTTCGCAGCGCTCTTTCGGCATTTCGCACCGCGCGTGAAGGCGTTCTTGATGAAATCCGGGGCCAGTGCCGCGCTCGCCGAAGAATGCGCGCAGGACGTGATGGCAACGCTGTGGCAAAAGGCCGGGCAATTCGATCCCAGCCGCGCCTCTGTTGCCACTTGGGTTTTCACGATCGCCCGAAACCGTCGGATCGACACAATCCGCCGCACGAGGCGCCCGGAGCCAGAAGCGCTGGATTGGGGCCCGGACACCGAACCGGATCAGGCCGAAGTCTATGAAGTAGCACAGGAAAACCGTCGCCTTGGTGCGGCATTGGCGACCTTGCCCGAAAAACAGCGCGCTCTGATTGAACGGGCGTATTTCGGCGATTTGTCGCATGGCGAAATCGCCCAAGAAACCGGTCTGCCGCTTGGCACGATCAAATCCCGTATCCGTCTCGCGCTGGACCGCCTGCGCCATCAAATGAGTTGAAAGCCCCAGAATGACGATCCGCCATCACCTGTCCGACCAACTTCTGATGTCTTATGCTGCGGGCAGCCTGCCCGAGGCCTTTGCCCTGGTAGCCGCCACGCATCTGTCTCTGTGCGACGAATGCCGCGCTACCGTCGCCGGGTTCGAGGCTGTGGGCGGGGCGGTTCTGGACGCCAGCGACACCACCACGATGTCGGACGACAGCCTGAATGCAACCCTCGCGAAGCTTCAGACCGCCACCCCCGCACCAGTGGTGCGGCGGCACCGCGGGGCCCTGCCCGCGCCGCTGCAAGACTATGTCGGCGGCGATCTGGACGCCGTAAAATGGCGGTCCGTCGGGATGGGTGTGCGTCAGGCGATCCTTCCGACCGGGGACGGGGGAATAGCCCGGTTGCTGCATATTCCGGCAGGCCAGTCGATGCCCGATCATGGTCATCGGGGGTTGGAGCTGACACTGGTGCTGCAAGGTGCTTTCCGCGACGACACGGCCCGGTTCGGACGTGGCGATGTCGAAATTGCAACCGCCGACCTTAGCCATACGCCAGTGGCAGAGGCGGGCGCAGACTGTGTCTGCCTTGCCGCAACCGACGCGCGCCTGCGGTTCAATGGTCTGTTGCCGCGGTTGGTGCAGGCCTTTTTCCGGATCTGATCTGCGTCAGTCAATCCAGACAGCGACCGCCAGCCCATGCAAGGCAAGCGGTTCCCGGGTGATGAGCAGATCGTGCCGCGCAAGGCCTTCGGCGGCCAGGACCAACAGGGCGAGCGTGGCACCCGCAGGCTGCAAAACCTGGCGCCCCCGCACGACCCGCACCTTTGCTGTGCGTCCGGCTGTCATCACATTGAAATCGACCGACGGCCCGGAAACCCCCACAGCAGAAACCTGCGCATCCCCCGAAAACGCCACCGGTTCCAACAGCCGCGCCGCCAGCCGCACCTGCGGCCCCACAAGATCAAACCCCGGCCCCTCGATCACCGTCAGGTTCCGCGCCACCCCTGGCAGACGCGAAAACGGCCCGTCCTCGACCACCTGTGCCATCGACAGCCGCCAGTCAAGCGCACCGTCCCGGTCTACCCGGATCAACTCGGTCGTAACCCCGCGCCCGTTGGCCCAAGGCATCACCCGGTAATCGGCCGTCGTCAGGTACCTCATTCCGCCGCCTGTGGCGGGATCACCGGCACCGCGAGATCTTCAAAGTCGAAGTTGTCCAGCCGCCGCGCGCGCTTGCCCGCCTTGTCAGAACTGATCTTGATTTCCTCGATGTCTTTCACCGCCTGCCCGAAATGCCGGTCCAGGTTGCCGACCCGTTCGCCCAACCTCTCGATATCCTTGTACAATTCCGACAATTCCTGCCGGATTGCCCCCGCCTGTTCGCGCATCCTTGCATCTTTCAGAACCGCGCGCATGGTGTTCAGCGTGGCCATGCATGTGGTGGGCGACACGATCCAGACGCGGGCGGCAAACCCGTCGCGGACCACCTCGGGGAAATTCGCGTGCAGTTCGGCATAGACCGCTTCCGAGGGTAGAAACATCAGCGCCCCGTCCGCCGTCTCTCCTTCGAGGATGTATTTCTCGGAAATCGCCTTGATATGGCTGCGCACCGCCTGCCGCATTTGACCTGCCGCCTCGGTCGCCTGCCGGGGGGTTTCGGCGCGCCGGATCGCCTCGTAAGCCTCTAGCGGAAACTTGGCGTCGATCACGATCGGGCCGGGCGGATTGGGCAGGTGGATCAGGCAATCCGCCCGCTTGCCGTTCGACAGCGTCGCCTGCATCGTATAGGCGTCCGCCGGCAGCGCCTTGATCACGATGTCGTTCAACTGAATCTCGCCAAACGCCCCGCGCGTCTGCTTGTTTGACAAGATATCCTGCAGGGACAGCACATTGCCCGACAGCTTTTCGATATTGGCCTGCGCCCGATCGATGATTTCAAGCCGCTGTTGCAACGCGCCCAAACTGCGGGCGGTGCGGGTAGATGTGCCGACCAGCGTTTCGCCCATACTGCGGCTGACCTCTGCCAGCCGCTGCTCCATCACCGCCAGCATCGCGGATTGGCTGACTGCCTGCAACTCGGACACATGATGCAAGCCGCCTGCCAGCCGTTCCTGCCCATCTGACAGCGCCTGCACCCGCTGGGTCATCCAGCCCACCTGGTGCGACAGCGGGGCCGCCAGTGCCGCCGCCCGCAGGGCCGCGCCCAGCGTCACCAGCAACACCAGCAGCAACCCCAAAGCACCGCCACCAAGGATCAGAACCTCGGGCGCGTTCCAAGCATAGCTGACCCCGAACACCGTGATCATCGACGCCCGAACAACCGCTCGATGTCGGCCAGCGACAACTCGACAAACGTTGGTCGCCCATGGTTGCATTGCCCCGACAGCGGCGTCGCTTCCATCTCGCGCAACAGCGCGTTCATCTCGTCCGCCCCCATCCGCCGCCCCGAGCGCACCGAGCCATGACAGGCCATCCGGCTGAGCACCGCATCCATGCGCCCCTGCACCAGCGCCAGACTGCCAAGGTCCGCCAACTCGTCCAAAACATCCGCCACCAGTGCCGCCGCGTTGACCACGCCAAGAACAGCAGGCGTCGCGCGCACCGCCACGGCTGATCCGCCAAACGGCTCGATCGCCAGACCGACAGCGGCCAGCAGGTCAGCAACCTCCAGCAGCCGCGCACAATCCCCCGGCGACAGTTCGACAATTTCAGGGATCAGCAAACCCTGCGCCACCACACCACGATCCGCGATCTGTGCCTTCAGGCGTTCGTAGACCAGCCGTTCATGCGCAGCATGCTGATCGACGATAACCATGCCCGTCGCAGTCTGTGCGATGATGTAGTTCTGGTGTATCTGCGCCCTCGCGGCGCCCAGAGGGAAGGGCGTCTCATCGCTCGCTGTCGCGCGCTCTTCGACGCGAGCGGTCGGCGCTTCCGCAAAACCCGGGGCCTGAAACGCCATCCCGCGCGCCAGGGCCGCACCCGAAGGTCGATCCATCTGATAGACACGGGCCTGCGGCCGGAAAGCCTGCAAGGTTTCGGCCCCTACCTGCGACGACACCCGATGTGCGCCGGCCGCGAGCACTTGCCGCAGCCCCGAGACGATCAACCCCCGCGCGGCCTCCGGTTCGCGGAACCGCACTTCGGATTTCGCGGGATGCACGTTCACGTCCACACGGTTTGGGTCGCAGATCAGGTTCAGCACTGCTGCCGGATGCCGATCCCGGCTCATGACGTCGAAATAGGCCGCCCGCAACGCGCCAAACAGCATCCGGTCCAGCACAGGCCGCCCGTTGACGAACAGAAACTGCGCCACCGACGACGCGCGAGAATAGGTTGGCAAACCCGCCCAGCCCAGCAATTGCAAGCCATCGCGCGCCACATCGACAGCCAGCGCATTGTCGGTGAACTCTTGCCCCAGCATCTGGGTCAACCGGCCGCGAAGCGCGTCCATGTAACTGCCTGCCACAGGATCGGCACGCAGCATCACGCGGCCTTCGCCGCCACCGCTGACATCGCGCAGTGTGAAGCCAACGGACGGCTCTGCCATCGCCAGCCGCCGGATCACGTCGCAAATCGCCTGCGCTTCGGCCCGGTCGGTGCGCAGAAACTTCAACCGCGCCGGCGTGGCATAGAACAGGTCGCGCAATTCGACTGATGTGCCCGGCACGCCAGCCGCAGGCCGCACCGCACCGGTTCGCCCGGCGTCGACCGCCAGCGTCACCGCCTCGTGGCCCGCTGCCCGAGAGGTGATCGCCAGCCGACCAACGGCGCCCAAACTCGGCAACGCCTCGCCGCGAAACCCGAACGAGCGGATTGCCAAAAGATCGCTGCCGTCGATCTTCGATGTCGCGTGCCGCAACAGCGCCAAGGGCAGGTCCGCGCCAGTCATTCCGCAGCCATCGTCAGTCACCCGGATCAGCGTCTTGCCCCCGGATGCATATTCCACCGAAATTCGGGTTGCCCCGGCATCCAACGCGTTTTCGACAAGCTCTTTGACTGCACTGGCGGGCCGCTCGACCACCTCGCCTGCAGCAATGCGATTGATTGCAGCCTCGTCAAGCTGGCGGATCACAGGGCGATCGCGTTTGTCGGCTATCTTGGGCGAAGAACTGTGCATCACACTAGCTCTAGCATGAGATCAGAGATTCGACCACCCGATCTTGCAGCACACCGACGTCTTTGCTGCTGCGCGGCGCTCCCACCAGCCCACAAATCGCGGCCAAAGGCTGCGGTCACTCCGTCGCGATCACACCGGTAGGCTGACCCACCACTACGAAAAACAGATCCTGCGGCGCAAAAAGGGATGCAGCCACCCTTTGAACATCCGCCAGCGTTACTGCCTCGACCCTGGCGTTTCGGGTTGCGGGATAGTCCGGCGTCAAACCGATCATCTGCATTCCCACCAGAATCGAAGCGATCTGGGCATTCCCATCAAAACGCAGCGGATAGGACCCGGTCAGAAAGGTCTTTGCCTGATTCAGTTCCTCTGCCGTCACGCCGGTTTCTGCAATCCGCGCCCATTCGGCACGCACCACGGCAATCGCTTCGGCGACCTTGCCGTTCGCACTTTCAAACTGCCCGACCAACCACTCGGCATGATCGAGACTGGCAAGCCCGGTACCTATGCCATAGGTCAGCCCTCGTTTTTCGCGCACCTCGGTCATCAACCGCGCCCCAAACCGCCCGCCACCCAGAATTTCATTCAGGATCACGGCAGCAAAATAGTCGGGGTCGGCGAACGCAACGCCTTTTTGCGAAAACTGCACGACCGATTGCGGGCCCGGCAGGTCAGCCACCACAACACCCCCCTTGGTCTGCAACGTGGCGCGCCCGGGCACCGGCGCACCCGTGGCCGGCAACCCGCCCAACAGATCGTCCAGCATCAGGCCCAACTCTTCTGCCGTGATATCGCCCGCCGCCGCGACATAAATCCGATCCCGCGCAAGCGCGCCTGCATAGGCCGCAACGATATCTTCCCGCGCAAGTGCAGTTACGCTGTCAATCGTGCCATCTCCCGAAGTGCCATACGGATGATCGCCAAAGTTGCGGGCTGCCATCAATCGGTCGGCGATTGCAGAGCCGTCTTTTTCATCGCCGCGCAGCCCGGTCAAAACCTGCCCGCGCACCCGTTCAATTGCATCGACATCAAACCGCGGTTCGGTCAGCGCCGATCGCAGCAACGCCAACGCCTCGCTGCGGTTTTCGGACAGGAACCGTGCAGAGACGCTGACATCGTCGCTGCTGGAGTCAAAACGGAACTGCGCCGCCAACCCATCGCGTGCGGCAGCAAACCCCTGCGCGTCCAGATCTGCCGCACCCTCTTCGATCAGCGCGGTCATCAGATTGACGGCCCCGCGCTTGCCGGGGGCATCCAGACTGGTGCCACCGCGAAACCGAATTTCCAGCGCGGTAAACGGAATTTCATGCGCCTCGACCAGCCATGCGGTGATGCCACCAGGGGATGTGACGGTCTTGATGGCAATTTCCGCCTGAACCGGCGTCGCCAAGGCCAACACCAGTGCAACCATCCGTAACATCATGGCTCAGTTCCTTCTGATGCCTGTAGCCATCCGGTTACCGACGCGTTTTCTTGCAACACTGCCCGCGCTGCCGCCATCACTTCGTCTGCTGTAACCTCTTGCAGCAGCTTTGGCCATTCCGCGATATCCTCCAGCGTCAGACCGACAGACAGCGCTGTGCCATATTGCTGCGCGAGGCTTTTGGTGTCGTCGCGGTCATAGACATCTTCGGCGCGGATCTGCGCCTTGATCCGCGCGAAGTCCGCAGCGACGATTCCGGTTTCCAGAAACCTTGCCAACTGCGCGTCAAGCGCGGCTTCGGCCTGTTCCAGACTGACGCCCGGTTGCGGCATCACCACCAGCGAAAACGAATCCGGGTCCACCGTCGTCGGGTTGTAGAATGCCGTACTGTAGACCGCGATCTGACTGTCAAACTGCAGGGCGCGCGCCAGCACCGACGTGGTCGGGGACCCGCCCAGCACTTCTGCCAGCAACAAAAGCGCTGCCGCCTGCCGTTGGTCGCCAGGGTTTCGTTCGGGGGCCAGATAGCTGCGCAGGACATAGGGCTCGGATACCCTCTTGTCCGTCATGACCAACCGCCGCGCTGCCAGTTGCGGCGGCTCTTGCGGGCGCACACGTGGGGTGATCGTGTCGGACGACTGCAACGGGCCGTAATGCGTTTGCGCCAACGCCAGAACCGCGTCGGGGTCTACATCGCCTGCAACGATCAGAATTGCGTTGTTCGGCGCATAGTTGGACCGGTAGAATGCCAGTGCATCCTCGCGCGATAGCTGCTCCATCTCGTGCCGCCATCCGATCACCGGCAGACCGTAAGGGTGGTTGAGGTACTGTGCAGCCGACATCTGTTCGTTCAGCAAGGCACCAGGAGAGCTGTCAGTGCGCTGATTGCGCTCTTCCAGGATGACCTGGCGTTCCGTCACGACATCCTCTTCGGACAAAACCAGATCACGCATCCGGTCGGCTTCCATCCGCATGACCAGATCAAGACGATCAGACGCGACCCGTTGATGATAGGCGGTGAAATCATAGCTGGTAAAGGCGTTGTCCCGCCCGCCCTGCGCCGCGACGGCGTCCGAAAAGGCACCCGCCGCCATGTCGTCGGTCGCTTTGAACATCAGATGTTCCAGAAAATGTGCGATGCCGGATTGGCCCGCAGGCTCGTCCGCCGAACCGGTGCGGTACCAAACCATCTGCACAACAGCCGGTGCGCGGTGATCCTCGATCACAACCACCTGCATGCCGTTCTCCAGCATGAAGGCACTGACCGGTTCGGCCTGCGCGACCCCTGCGCCCAACCACAGAACAGAGAATGTCCATGGACCCAACAGCTTGCGCAGCATCTTGTCTCTCCGGTGATCTTGCGCGCAGAAACATATGCGGGCGTTGCGCCAGCGCAAGGTCTTCCACGCGGATGTGACTATTCGCCGTCCTGTTTTGGAGGCGCAGACGGGGTTCGCGCGCCTGCCTGACGCCAACGCGCAAGTTCCTTGTGCTGGTCCAGCGATTGCCGTTCATAAGACCGGAAATACACGTTCAGGTCAAAGACCCGTTCCAGCAACCGCGCATTGTTCTTTCTGCGAAATTCCAGATCTTCTACAGCAAGCGTGGCGCGAATGTCTGCGGTCACACCGTTGCGTGCAGCATAGTTGGCAAGACCAGCATCGCCTGCCGGAATCCCGCCAGCCGCGTTGACCGACCCGCCAAGCGCTGCAATCGCCTCACCTTTCGGATCAGGATCCGTCAAGTTCGCACCACCGGGTGTAGGTTCGGGCAGCGCAGTCAGATCCTCGGGCAATTCCAGTGTCTTGGCGGGCAGGATCGCAAATTCGTCCGGTCCGTTGGTGGGCGAGCGCAGGTTCATCAGCTGCGGGACCCCGTCGCTGTTTCCGCAAGCCGACAGCATCAGACCGGCAAGGCAGGCCCATGCCACAGTCCGCACAGGCAATCTTCGCAAGGATTGTCCACGCCGTGTCTGCTGCATTCCCGCCCTCTCTTCGCCAACAACCGCTTCACAGCCGTGCTTACCGCAAAGCCCTGCCGTCGTCACGGGGTCTTTCGCCGTGCCGGTTTTCCCTTTGGTTTGACGGGCGGCTTTTCGGGTGTCCTTCCGCCAGAGAACACGACCAGACCCAGCGCACCGGCAAAAATGGCGATGTCCGCCACGTTGAATGCGTAAGGATTCTCGATGCCGCAACACGACATGTTCAGAAAATCCGCGACCGCGCCATATGCCACGCGGTCAACCACATTGCCCAGCGCCCCCCCGATCAGCAGGCCAGCCGCAACTTGCGCCCATTTGCCGGCGCCTTCGCGTCGCACCCATATCCAGACCCAGACCGAAATGGCCAGCGCCACAGCAATCAGACCCCAGCGCATCGCATCGGCATTGCTGGACAAAAGGCCAAAATTGACGCCCCGGTTCCAGGCCATTCGAAACACGAGGAAAGGCGGCAAGACATCAATCTCGCCCCGCTCGATCAGGTTCAGGCCGAACACAACGCCCAGCTTGCTGATCTGATCCAAGGCAAAAATGCCGATCGCGACAAGAGGGACCAGCCGCATCATCAATGCCGGAAATGCCGCTGGCCCGTGAAGATCATCGCCAGCCCGGCCGCATCCGCCGCTGCAATCACGTCGTCGTCGCGCATCGAACCGCCGGGCTGAATAGCAGCCGTAGCGCCCGCTTCGGCTGCTGCAAGCAGTCCGTCGGCAAAGGGAAAGAACGCGTCCGATGCCACGACCGACCCTTGGGTTCGCGGCGTTGCCAGGCCCAGCGTATTGGCCATGTCGGCGCTTTTCAACGCCGCAATCCGCGTGCTGTCGACCCGGCTCATCTGGCCCGCGCCGATGCCGACTGTGGCACCATCGGCCACATAGACAATCGCATTGGATTTGACGTGCTTGGCCACCCGCCACGCAAACGTCAGGTCGGACAGTTCATGTTCGGTCGGCGCGCGTTTGCTGACCACCCGCAGATCGCCCCGCACCAGGCCTGCCGCATCGCGGTCCTGCACCAGAAATCCGCCGGCAACCTGCCGGAAGGCCAGCCCCGGACTGCGCGGATCCGGCAGTGCGTCCGTGGTCAGCAAACGCAGGTTCTTCTTGTCTGCAAACACGGCGCGTGCGGCGTCGCTGGCCCCTGGCGCGATCACCACCTCGGTGAAAATCTTGACGATCTCGCGCGCGGTTCGTTCGTCAAGTGGCTGGTTCAGCGCCACGATCCCGCCAAAGGCCGATGTGCGGTCGCAATCATAGGCGCGCTGATAAGCCATCGCGAGCGTCGCACCCATGGCCACGCCGCACGGGTTGGCATGTTTTATGATCGCACAAGCCGGTTGATCCGTACCCAGTTCAGCCACCAGTTCGAAGGCAGCATCCGTGTCGTTGAGGTTGTTGTAGGACAACTCCTTGCCCTGCCACTGCTGCGCTGTGGCAACGCCGTGCCGGCCTGAGCCATCGACGTAGAATGCGGCGCGTTGATGCGGGTTCTCGCCATAGCGCAACCCTTGCGCCAGCCGCCCGGCAAAGACCCGGTGCCGGGGCATATCGGCCAACGGCGCGGCCATCCACCCCGAAACCGCAGCGTCATAGGCGGCGGTC
The DNA here is from genome assembly GCA_031400505.1 of Paracoccaceae bacterium. GTDB lineage: Bacteria > Pseudomonadota > Alphaproteobacteria > Rhodobacterales > Rhodobacteraceae > JAIYDJ01. The sequence continues at coordinate 169,254 of JANNPZ010000068.1, forward strand.
CGAGAAAAAGCCTGCAAAGCGAGCATCTTGCGGAACGCAGGCGTCGTCGCCCCATGTTGCGCCCGCATCTGATCCAGCAGTGGCCCATAATCCGCAGGATCGGTCACCACGGCGACAAAGCGGTGATTTTTTGCTGCGGCCCGGATCATCGCCGGTCCGCCAACGTCGATATTCTCGATGCACGTATCATAGTCCGCGCGGCGCGCCACCGTGGCCTCGAACGGGTAGAGGTTGACGATCAGCAAATCGATCGGCTCGATCCCGTGCGCCGCCATGGCCAGCAGATGTTCGTCGTCGTCGCGCAGCGCCAGCAAACCGCCATGCACCGCCGGATGCAGCGTCTTGACCCGCCCATCCATCATTTCGGGAAACCCGGTCACCTCGGCCACATCCCGCACCGCCAGACCCGCGCTGCGCAGCATCACCGCCGTACCCCCGGTAGAGATCAGTTCGACCCCCTGCGCCGACAGGCTGCGCGCCAGATCCAGCAGACCCGTCTTGTCGGAGACTGAAATCAACGCCCGGCCGATGGGCACCAGATTTGCCATGTGTATCGCCCTTCACCCGCAGGTCACGGCGCGACCAACCCGTCGTCGCGCTCCAGATCCCGTATTGCAAGCGGAGTATCCTGTGCCTTCGCCAACGTCCAGCCTGCCCGCGTCTCGAAATCGGTCGCGCGCCCGGTCAACACGATTGCCCTGGTGCCGCGAGGTTGCAGGCGCCCCTTTTCCAGATAGACCGAAGGCTCCAGCGTCAGGGCCGCCGACCCATCATGCCGGAAAACCCATATCTCGCCCGATTTCAGCGCCAACGAGACCGCAGTGCCGCCCAGATCCAGTGCTGCATCCACATCAGGATGCAAATGGAACCGCAGCGCAAATCCCACCCCTTCCAGCCGCCCGTCGGTCATGACCCGTTCGAACCGCCGTTTTTCAAGCGTGGTCAGACATGCCAGACTGTCGATGCCGCTCAGTCGCCGCCCGTCCGATGACAAGGACAAGTCGCGGACATGGCTCAGCCCGTGCGTCTCGGACCAACCATTATGCGCCAGATGCAGCCCGGCACCTTCGGAAAGGACTGCTTGGCGCAAGGTTGTAATGGCCGCTCGATCGATCAGCACCTCGTCCCCGTCAACCGCCAGCCGGGACGAGGAAAACCCGTCGACAGCCAGCGTCGAATGCGATGGCGTCGCCCGACCCGCCCTGCGCCACTCCGCACCAAAATGCGCGCCCGAGCCACAGTTCACGATGACCGGTCGTCGCCCCGACGTCATTTCGAAGGCGCAGGTGCTTGCATGCGCGGATACGCCCGCCCGCCCGCCCGGGGGCGCTGCCGCATCCACGATGACCGAAGTACGTCCGCCCGCCAGCCGGCAAAATCCCATGGCCAGGCCCTGCCCTGCCAACCCGCGCGCGCCCGGCCCCCGACCGGCGAGTGCCCGCCCTTTGGCTTGCGCCAGCGCCTGATCCAGCCGCCCGTCAATACCGCGCCCGCCCCCGTGAAACCGTGCCAGTCCTCCGTCTGCATGGCGCAGTGCCCGCAGTGTAGGCGCCATGCGGTCCAGCGCAGCCATCAATTCGGGCGGAGCAGTGCGCCCCGCCTCGGCCAACGCTTGCGCAGCCCAGGTCAGCAGCGTGAAGACCTCCAGCAAGTCTTCCGGATTCCGGGTCGGAATGCCCCCGTCCCTGTCAATCTCGGTCTTGCAATCGGCGGCAAGCGCAGCGATCGCAGGCCCCACGCGATCCCCCATGCCGGTCAAGGCAAGGCCCGCCGAGATCATTCCGGTCAATGCCTCGAATCGCGCCAGACCGGGCAGCGCCCGGCCCCAGCTGCGCGACAGATAGACGGTCTGCGTGGTTAGCAGCCGGAAGTAGGCATCCGACTGCGCCCGGTCGCGCCCCGACAACAGCAGGAATGCGTGATTGATCCATCGGATCAACCGTCGTCCAGTCAGATCCGGCGACCACCCTGGCCCCTGCCCGCGACCGAACCGCGCGATCCAATCCCAGGTCCAGTCTTGCGCGCGTGCCCGCGCAACGGCATCGCCGACGGCGGCAAGATCATCGAGCCACGCAAACCCGTGTACTTCGGCTGCGGAATCATCGTCGGGTGACACCACATCCCAGATCGCGGCTCCCGGCTGTTCAACCAGCCCGCCACCCAGAAGAAAGTTACCCGCAATCAATTGCTTGCCGCGCGAATACAAGCCTATGCTGCGCGGTTCCGGCTGTCCGACAAACCCGTCCGCCGCCCGCACCCGACGCGCACGCCACAGCGCCCACTTGTGCCAAACCATCCCTGTCTTGCCGCCAAGGCCTTCGCCCGCCATGCCCGCCTGCCCATGTCAAAGCCTGCTCTCGCCCGGTTCCGGGTCTCGTCAAATGACCATAGCGCTGCACAAACGCCCTGTCACCACAGACGACCAGCCCCGGTACCGTCTTTGCTCCGCCACTCTGCGTTACGGGCGCTGTGCAACAGAATTGCGATGCAAGGCCGGCTCGGTCTATGCAGCCCTTTCCGCGTCGCGCTAGGCCAGATGATCGATACGTTGCAGATACTGCACCAGTCGCGCAACCTCTTCCATCCAGCGACCGATCAACTTGGGGTCATGCGGCGCTGCGTGAACGCCCACGGCGATTTCGCGTGCCAGCACCGCCTCGACAGCCAAAGACACCGGCACCGACACAAGCCGCCCCATCGCCGATCCGCGCGCATCGCCCCACGCGTCCATGGCCCAAG
>JANNPZ010000004.1:0-9821 GCA_031400505.1 Paracoccaceae bacterium
CGCCAAGGGGATGATGTGGCAAAGGGATCACGCGAAACAAACCGGCCAAAGGGGGCGTCCAGCCTGTTCGGCACCCTTGAATTCGGGCTGCTTCGCCATGTCAGCCCGCACGGTCAGGTTACTGCCGTGTCGATGATGAAAGACGAAGGCCCGTACCTTATCGAATGGGTTGCGCATCATCTGGCGGTCGGCTTCACCGACTTGGTCGTCTATACGAACGATTGTTCGGATGGCACCGACGACATGTTGATCCGGCTGGAGGCGCTTGGCTTGGCGCATCATCGGCGCAATGTGATCCCCGATGGCATCAGGCCTCAGCCCTCTGCGCTCAATCATGCTCAGGAAGAAGCCGTTGTGCAGGGGTCGGATTGGGTGATGGTGTTTGATGCGGATGAATTTGTGTCAATACGCTATGGGGATGGCACGCTGGATGATCTTATCGCAGCGGCGCGTGTTCGCGATGCGAACGGCATCGTGGTGACATGGCGGATTTTCGGGTCAGGCGGCGTGGTCGATTGGTCGCGGGCGCCGGTAACCGAGCAGTATCTGATGGCGGCACCTGTGACCTGGAACAAGGGTTGGGGAGTGAAAACACTTTTCACGTTCAACGCCGATTATTGGAAACTGGGTATCCATCGCCCCAAGATGAAGAACAGGCATATCGATACCGCCTTTCCCGATACCGTGAAATGGCTGAACGGATCTGGTCGCGAGATGGAGGATTATTTCAAGTTTCGCGGCTGGCGGTCAATCACGCGAACAATCGGATATGACTGGGTTCAGCTGAATCACTACGCCGTGAAATCGGTGGACAGCTATGCTATTCGCAAGATGCGCGGCAATGTGAACAACAAGAAGGACAAGTACAATTCCGACTACTGGTCGCTGCAGGACCGCAACGAAGATCGCGACGATACGATGTTGCGATACTCAAAAAAGAGAAATGAGATCATTGGTTTGTTGCTGAAGGACCCAGAGTTGTCGCGACTGCATCATGCTGCGGTTGAACGCGCGGAGGCGCGATTGGCAGAGTTGCGCACCACGCAGGCCTATGCCGATCTGGTGGCTGACCTGGCGCGTGCATCGGCAGTTCCGATCAGCGAAATCATCGCCAAACCACCTCAGGCTCGGGACAAGGAAAAGATTGCCTCGCTGATGTCAGAGGTGGAAAAGCGGCTCGGTTCCAAAGCCAAGGCTGACCGCAAGTCCAGTGCGCGAGAGCCGATGGAAACACTGCCTTCTGGAAACTACCGTGCCGGTCCGATTGATCTGGGCCCTGAGATGCAGGGCGAATGGATCGCAAACCATGCGATCCTTTTGCCCCTGGATCCGCGTCTGTTTACCGAACCTGCGCTTCGGGTGATCGCCAAGGGCAAGTTTGACCGCGGGTTGGCGCGGCGGATGCCGCAGGTTTTGGATCGCGGGGCCAGGCTGTTGGAAGTGGGGGCTGGCATCGGCTTTCTGGGGGCCGTGCTGACGGATTTGCGCCCCGACCTCAAGATCGCCGTGCAGGAAGATCACCCTGGCTTGCGGATTGCGATGGCAATGATCTTGAAGGCGAACAATCGTTCGTTAACTCTAGCCGAGACCTCGCTGACGGAAAATCCTTTGGCGGGTCTTGCGGCGCTGATCGCCGAGATCCGTCCAGACATTCTTTGTCTGGCCGACCCGCGCCTGTCGCCCGATGTCTTTCGCGGCGCGTTGACCACCCTTCCGAGACAGATTTTCCTATATGGCCGCCTTCTGGATGCACATCGCGACAAACTGGCCGCATACGAGGCTTTGCTGATGGCGCACGGCTATCTGCCCGGCTACGGTTTTGACCCCAATTTGACGCGCGGCTTTGGCCTTGGCGATGTCGCGGTGGAATAGCCCGCGCTGGACATGACACGCGACCTGCGGCATTGTCGCGAAAAACGAAACAAGCGGCCCGTACGGGCCACGAGGTACGCATGGCAGCCCCCGTCAGAAGACCCGTCGCATCGCTTTGGATCGGTGAAAAGCTGCATTACCTCAATCAGATGTGTCTGCTGAGCCATGTGCGGCATGGCCACCCAACGACGCTTTACTGCACCGATACCGTCACCAACGTGCCCGATGGCATCATCGTGCGGCCAGCGTCCGAGATCATGCAGATTGACATGGACATCGTCCGACAGACTTCGGAAAGCTACCTGTCAAACGTGTTTCGCTACAAGATGATCCAGGCGACCGACGCGGTCTGGATTGATTGCGACGCGCTGTGCCACAAACCGTTTCCGGACGAGATGCAGAACATCTATGCCGGGCACGGCTTTCGTGGCGCGCTGAACTGCGGGGTGGTCTACATCCCGAAACAGGGTGAGTTGATCCACCGTCTGCTGGATTACTACGAAAACCTGCCCTCAGCCCCGGCGTGGTTCAACAAACAGCAACGCAAGCGGTTGGAAAAGCAGGACAGACATCTGCCGCATGCTGTTCGGATCTACAACGCAGAACGCACCGCTTTTGGCCCGCAGGCCTTTACCTATTTTGCGCAGCAGACCGGCGACTATGACAAAGCGCTGAGCCACGACTATCTGTACCCGGTGCCGTTTCAGTTGAATGATGTGTTCTACGATCCTTACGGCAGGGTTGAAGGGCATTTCACCGACAAGACCCTGTCGGTGCATCTTTATACCAACGGGACCAAACCGTGGTGGCGCAAGAACCCGCCACTTGCCAGCTCGTATGCCGCGCGGATGTGCGGGGAAATCGGGATCGATCCTGTCCTCGCGCTGGAACAATAGCGATGCGGGCAGCATGATCGACCTTTCGACCATCAGGATCGGCGTGATCAACCTTTCGCATCAAGAACGACGGCGTAACCGCGCTATTGCCGCGCTTGGCGCGCTGGGCCTGCCGTTCGAGTTCATCGAAGCTGTGCGGGATCACCCGCGCCACTACGGGTGCAGCCAAAGCCATCTGAAGGCAATCGAGAAACTGCGCGGTGCGGGGCCGTTCATTGTGCTGGAGGATGACGCGGTGCCGACTGCGCAGTATCAACCTGCGGTCATGCCCCCGGCGGGGCTTGATCTGCTGTATCTCGGCCACTCGCCCTATGGCCATTCGCGCCTGCACGGCGGCACGCCCGAGATCACCGAGGTTGATCCATCCGGATTTCTGCGCGTGCACTCGATGCTGGCCGCTCATGCGATCTTGTACCTGACCGAGGCAGGGGCAGAAGTTGTGGCACAGTCGATCCGCCGCTCGATTGCGGCCAATCCAAGGGAACGGCATGACATCGGGCTGTGCGATCTGCAGCAGGCCCACCGGGTTCTGGCGGCGCCTGCGCCCTGTTTTGCACAATCACCAGAGGTGCAGGGTGCGGCCAAACAGGACCGCAGGGCACAGGACGCGGATTTTGTCGCCCAACCAAGACAGGTAGGCGATGTGGTGGGCACGCTGACGGTTGTGCGAAATGCCCATGGCGGACTGGAGTTCAGATGAACCATCACCCCAATCAGACGGAGGCGACATGGGCATCAGCCTGATTCCGGGACTGTTTCTGGCGCGACATGCGGGTGCGGTCAAAGGGCTGCGGCGCGGTGTGATCCTTGGCCGGCAAAAGCTGCACATGCCGGAACGCCGGATGCGCCGGTTCCTGAAAGGTCTGACCGCACTCGGCTTTGATTTGACCGAGGCGCAGATCAGCCAGCCCGACGGATTCACCGAAACGCTGCTGACCGCCCTTGGCTATCCGCGCATTGAGGCGCTTGATTTCACCGACAAGGAAGGGGCAGAGCATGTGCATGACCTGAACCTGCCCTGTCCCGACCATCTGAAGGGGCAGTTCGATCTGGTGATCGACGGCGGAACCACCGAACACATCTTCCACATCGGCCAGGCGCTTGACACTTGCCATGACCTGTTGGCGCCGGGCGGGGTCATGCAATCCTATGTCTCGGCGGATGGCTGGTTCGGTCATGGCTTTTTCCAGACCGGGCCGGATGTACCCTGGCGTTATTGGCACCATGCGCGGGGCTATGAAATGCTGGAAGTGTCGATCGTCGCGCGCCGGATCCCGAACCACGTGATCGCGATCCCCGACCCAACCCACCAACCCCGAGGTGGCGAGCGCGCGCTTTCGGGCCCGCACATGATCCTGACGGCGGCGCGCAAGCCGTTGGTCGATCCGCCCTATTCGCCGCCCAGTCAGGGCCATTACATCGAAGGCTGATCCAAATGGCGAACCCTGACCAAGTGACAAAGTCCAAGGCCGAACAGCGGGCTGAAACGTTGATCCGCCGCCATAAACGCAACTTGCGCAAGGCAAGCGCCGAAGGCTTTCTGGCCGGTGCCAGTGCCATGCTTCGGCCCGGCGATCTGGCGCTCGATCTGGGTGCGAACATGGGCGTGGTAACGGCGGTGCTGGCGGCAACCGGGGCGGATGTTCTGGCCTATGAACCCGATCCGTTCGCCTTTTCCAAGCTGGAGGATCGGTTCGCCGGGCAATCGAATGTCACGCTTGTGAACGCGGCCGTCGGGGTGGGGACAGGCACGGTGCGACTGATGCGGGGTGCCAAGTTTGGCGACAATCCCGACGGCGTATCGGTGCAAAGCACCATTCTGGATGGTGGCAGGCGGATCGACCCGGAAAACTCGGTCGAAGTCCCGCTAGTCGATTTTCCGACACTGGTGCGCGAGAAGGCCGCTGAACGGGGGCGGATTGCCTTTGTGAAAATGGACATCGAAGGCGCGGAACTGGAGATACTGGAAGTGATGGACCGCGATGGCCTGTTCGCCCTGGTCGGCTGTCTGGTGGCCGAGACGCACGAGAAAAAGTTTCGGGATTTGCGTGACCGCTACAAGGCTCTTCGCCAGGGCTTTGCAGAAAAGTACCCGGCGGGTCGGGTCAACCTTGACTGGATTTAGGGGCTGAAGTCGCCTGGGGCTTGAACGGTGCCATTCCGGCGCGTGCCAGCGCGTCGGCGCGTTCGTTTTCCGCGTGCCCTGCATGGCCCTTGATCCAGCGCCATTCCACCCTGTGCCGTGCTTGCGCCGCATCAATCCGTTGCCACAGGTCGACATTCTTGACCGGATCGCGCCCGGCGGTGCGCCAGCCATTGCGTTTCCAGCCGTGGATCCATTGGGTCACGCCATTTTTCACATAGGCGCTGTCGGTGACCACGATCACGTCGCTGTCGCGGGTCAGGGCCTCCAGCGCGGAAATCGCCGCCAGAAGTTCCATGCGGTTGTTGGTGGTCTGCGGCTCTCCGCCTGACAACTCGCGCTCTTTGACCACCACGTCACCGTCCCGCGCGATCAGCAGCGCACCCCAGCCGCCGGGACCGGGATTGCCACTGCATGCCCCATCCGTATAGGCAAAAATCTGTGTCATGCCAAAGCCGTAACCATCAGGCAAACAACCACCACAACCGTCAATCCGGCGCGCAGCGGCATCCACCACTCTGGGGTCAGCCGGTGCTGATCGAAATACCAATCCAGCCCCAGAAGCCCGGCAAACCCTGCCGCCAGCCAGATCGCCGCCGAAACCGGTCCGCCGCCCACAAAAAGAAACGCCCACAGCGCCGGAATCACAGACAGCGCATAGAACAGCCCCGGATTGACTTCCGCCCGCACCGCAAACCCCCAAAGCGCACCCGACATGAACGACAGGATCACCGTGCCGTAAGCCAGCCCGACATAGGGGCCAAGAAAGCGCGGCCCCATCCAGCGCAGCCCGAATTCGGCCAATGCGGGCGACAGTTCGGTGGCGACACTCCACAGGAACGGCAAAAGGCCTGCAAGGCCAAGGATCAGGGCGGCGCGGGGGATCGGGGTCATGTCGGTCTCTGCGGCATCAGGGCTGTCGTGCCTTGGCTTGCGCAGACCGGATCGCCGTTGCGGGCGTGTTCGCGCGCAGCAGATCAAGGATGGCGGCAACCCGTGGCGCGTCAGCCTCCGCGGGAAACTGCAAGAGCTTCACCTCGCGGCCGTTCATCCGCAGCACTCCGCCGGTAGATCCGCCGCCCACCGGAAAGTCGATGGCCGCCTCAGCCGGTTTGGCGGCAAGGTCGGCCTCAAGCGGTTCCAGTGCCGCCTGCATCGCAGCGAAGGCCTTTTTCGACAGGCGGAACCGCGTCACGGCACAGCCCGGCGATGCGTCGGCATAACCCTTGCAGTATTCCACCTCGCCCCGGCGGTCCGCAAAGAACGACACGGAGTAATCCCAGGCGTATTCGGGCGGCAAGGACCCGCTGTTTTCACCCCATAGCGCAAAGGCCGCACCGTCCTGCGCCAGGGCCGGGCCGGCAAGCAGCGCAAGGGCAAGGGTCAGCAGCTTCAACCTGTCACCTGCGCGTCCGCGCGCAAAATCCGCGGGACCTTGAATTCGACATGCTCCTGCGCGGTTTCGACCAGTTCCACCGTCACGTCGAACCGGGCGCGGAAGGCGTCGATCACTTCGTTCACCAGCACTTCGGGGGCCGAGGCGCCGGCGGTCAGCCCCAGCGACGAAATCCCCTTCAGCGCCCGCCAGTCGATATCGCCCGCCCGCTGCACCAGCTGTGCATAGGCGCAGCCGGCGCCGCGCCCGACCTCGACCAACCGCATCGAATTGCTTGAGTTGGGCGCACCGATCACCAGCAGGGCGTCAATGCGCGGCGCAATCGCCTTGACCGCCGCCTGACGGTTGGTGGTGGCATAACAGATGTCTTCCTTGTGCGGACCGATGATTGCGGGAAACCGTGCCTGCAAGACGGCAACGATGCCGGCTGTATCATCGACCGACAGCGTGGTCTGGGTGATATAGGCAAGGCGGGCCTCGTCGCGCACCTTCAGCTGCGCAACATCGGCCTCGGTTTCTACCAGCAGCACCTCGCCCGGGGGCAATTGCCCCATCGTGCCGATGGTTTCGGGGTGGCCCGCATGGCCGATCATCACCATCTGCAGGCCGTTCTCGTGATGCCGGGCAGCCTCGTTATGCACTTTTGTCACCAATGGACAGGTGGCATCAACCGCGATCATCTGCCGAGCCGCAGCCTCCGCAGGTACCGATTTCGGCACGCCATGCGCGGAAAAGACCACCGGGCGGTCGGGTGGACAATCTGCCACCTCTTCGACAAAAACCGCGCCTTTTGCGCGCAGGGCATCGACCACGAACTTGTTGTGCACGATTTCGTGCCGCACAAAGACCGGTGCGCCCCATTTCTGCAGTGCAAGTTCGACAATTTTTATGGCCCGGTCGACCCCGGCGCAGAATCCGCGCGGCGCGGCCAGATAAAGGGTCAGCGGGGGCAGGGTTGTCTGGGGCGCTGTCATCGTTGCCTCGTCACGTTCACCCGATAGCTAAGCCGAAGCAGGGGCCGCGTCCAGCGCCCAAGACACCGACCGATACGCCAAAGGCGACGCGGGGGCATGCGGCGCAGGGACTACTTTGCGCCGATCGGCATGTCTTCCGGACGATCGGTGCGGTCCATGAGGCGCGGTTCGCGCGCTGGGCGGCCGATCACATCTCGCAATTCATCCAGTTCGATGAAATTGTCCGCCTGACGTCGCAACTCGTCCGCGATCATCGGAGGCTGGCTGCGGATCGTCGAGACAACCGAGACCCGAACGCCTTGACGTTGCAGGCTTTCGACCAGCGGGCGGAAATCGCCATCGCCCGAAAACAGCACGATGTGATCGACACGGGGCGCAAGTTCCATGGCATCGACCGTCAGTTCGATATCCATATTGCCCTTGACCTTGCGGCGGCCCTGGCTGTCGGTATATTCCTTGGCCGGTTTGGTGACCATGGTGAACCCGTTGTAGTGCAGCCAGTCAACAAGCGGGCGGATCGGCGAATAATCGTCGTTCTCCAGCAGCGCCGTGTAGTAGAAGGCGCGCAGCAGTTTCCCCCGGCGCATGAATTCCTGGCGGAGCAACTTGTAGTCGATGTCGAATCCCAAGGCCTTGGCGGCGGCATAGAGATTCGATCCGTCTATGAAAAGCGCGAGCCGCTCGTCCTTATAGAACATATCCGTTCCTTTCAAAATGCTATCAGTCCAATCCAACTTTCGCAATCGCACAAGGTCTGCTAGGGCCATGTCGGGGCGGACCCGTTACATATTGTTCACCGTTTCCATTTCGGCAAGCCGACCTATACGAAAGACTACCATTGGTTGACGCAAAGGCAAAGCGGGCTTTGATCGCACTTGGCGCGAACCTGCCGTTCGCGGCGGGCGGCATTTGCGTGCCGATGATGCCGGCCGATACGCTGCGCGCGGCGCTGGATTCGCTGGAACGGGCGGGGCTTCCGGTGTCGGCGGTCAGCCGGTTTTACGCAACACCGTGCTTTCCCGCCGGTGCCGGGCCCGACTATGTGAATGCGGCCGCCGTCCTGATCCCCGCGCCGGGGATGGGTGCCGAAGACGTGATGGCCATCCTGCATGCCACGGAAAGTCGTTTCGGGCGCGAAAGATCGACCCGTTGGGGCATGCGGACGCTGGACCTTGACCTGATCGCCTGGGGCGACGCGGTGCTGCCCGATGCGGCGACCCACGCCCGGTGGCGGGCGCTGTCGCCCGACCTGCAGGCGCAGGCGGCGCCCGACCGGTTGATCCTGCCCCACCCGCGCGTGCAGGACCGCGCGTTCGTGCTGGTGCCGCTGGCGGATGTGGCCCCGGACTGGTGCCATCCGGTGCTGGGAAAGACTGTTGCGCAACTGTGTGCAATGTTGCCCGAGGCCGATCGCGCCGCCGTGCGCCCGGTGTAGCGCGCCGACTGCTGCGCCCTCGATTCCGGGCTTGTCAAGGGTGTTGATCTGGCTTATTGCCCCCGGCCTATGCATCGATCCTGACTGGAGTGTCCCATGGCCCGCGTGACGGTTGAAGACTGCGTTGACAAGGTTCCGAACCGGTTCGAACTGGTGATGCTGGCCGCGCACCGCGCCCGCGAAATTCAGGCGGGATCGCCCATTACGGTGGACCGCGACAACGACAAGAACCCGGTTGTCAGCCTGCGCGAGATCGCCGAGGAAACCCAGGGCGCTGCCGCATTGCGCGAACGGATGATCGAAAGCCACCAGACCCAGATCGAGGTGGACGAACCCGAGGATGATTCGATGGCGCTGCTCATGGGTGGTGACGTGGACCGTCCGATGACCGACGACATGTCGGAAGAAAAGCTGCTGCGCGCGCTGATGGAGGCGCAGGGCCAGAACTGACCGGACCAGCGCGGCACCAATGCCACGCCGGATTGCGCCACCCCGTTCGTGCAGACGAACCGGGTGGCGTTTCACATTGCAGCGCCCGACAGCCTGCGCGGCACACACACGGCCTGCGGTTTATCGGCCTTCGCCTGCGCCGAACTTGTGAGAGGCGACACCGGACGTTAAGGCTTGCAATCTGAGAGTGCCGGGCATGCTGGCACGAAAGGCATTGCAGAACGTGGAACATATCCAGATCGCGGACAGGCCGGGCGGCCGGGGGGCATCGCGCGGGCCTGACACCGGCGCAGGCCGGGGCCGGGTGGCCGTGCGATGATCGACGTCGAAGACCTGATTGCCCTTGTCCGCAATTACAACCCGCGCACCAATGACGATCTGATCCGCCGCGCCTACGCCTATGGACGACAGATGCACGAGGGGCAGTTGCGCCAGTCGGGCGAGCCGTATTTCACCCATCCCGTTGCGGTCGCCGCCATTCTGACCGAACAGCGGCTGGATGATGCGACCATCATTACCGCCCTGCTGCACGACACGATCGAAGATACCAAATCCACCTACCCCGAGGTGGAGCGCCTGTTCGGCGATGAAGTGGCCGAACTGGTCGATGGCGTGACCAAGCTGACCAACCTGCAACTGTCGTCTACCCAATCCA
>JANNPZ010000054.1:0-5724 GCA_031400505.1 Paracoccaceae bacterium
CAACCTGCCACCTGCTGGACCGCGTTTCAGGTCTAGGTCCGGAGGATCTGGTGCTAGCGCTGATCTCGGGTGGAGGCTCGGCGCTCCTCTGCGCGCCGGCCGAGGGGCTGACGCTCGCCGACAAGATGGCGGTCAACCGGGCGTTGCTGGCCTCTGGCGCGCCCATCGGCGAGATGAACGTGGTGCGGAAGCACATCAGCCGCGTGAAGGGCGGCCAATTGGCGGCCGCCTGTCACCCCGCGCAGCTGTTGACGCTGTTGATCTCGGATGTTCCGGGCGACGAACCCGGACAGATCGCTTCCGGGCCCACTGTGGGTGACCGTAGCCTACCTTCGGACGCACTGGCGATCATCGACCGCTATCGTATCGGCGTCCCTGCCTCTGTTCGTTCCCTGCTGCACGGCCCTTCGCGCGTGGTCGCGCCAAATGATCCCCGGCTTGCGCGCGTCGAAACCCGCGTTATCGCCGCTCCGTCCCAATCACTCGCTGCGGCCGCCGAGACTGCGGGCATCGCCGGATGCGATGTTCTCCTTCTTGGCGATGCGTTGGAAGGTGAGGCGCGAGTGCTTGGCACCTCGCAGGCCCTTCTGGCCCTATCGCTCAAGGACGAAGCGAGGCGCCGTGGTCGGCCGCTTCTTCTTCTTTCGGGGGGCGAATGTACGGTTACCTGGCGAGGCAACGGAACTGGCGGTCCCAACGCCGAGTTCGCTCTGGCTGCCGCTGTGGCTTTGAAGGGAGAAGAGGGCATCCATGTGTTGGCCTGCGACACCGATGGCGTAGACGGAGCGGCAGAAGTTGCCGGCGCTTATGTCGGCCCTGACACACTGACTTCTGCCGTTCAGGTAGGCGTCGATCCGTCGGCAGCGCTATCGACGAACGACGCCCATAGCTTCTTTGGTGCGGTCGGCGGGCAGGTCGTAACAGGCCCCACCCTGACCAATGTCAACGACTTCAGGGCGATCCTCATCACAGCATGAACCGGCAGTCACGCACAATTGGTGCCGCAAATGCTGACTGATCCCGGCTTATTCGCCGAATCCGATTTTGAAGAGATTTCAGGACGTTTCTGACGGTTCGGATCTGTCGCGATGCTGGCAATGGCGGGCTCGACGCCCTTGGGCCGGGCCGAGCGCCGCGAGGAGTGGGCATTTCGGAGGCCACAAGCAGTGCTGCAGCACTCTCTGGCGTTCGCGGCGCATGGTCACGGGGCTGAGTTGCGCATGGGCCTACTCGCGCAGACAGGCCTTATCTGAGGTCCTCCCCTTGCCGGCCGCCAATGTCTGCAAAGGCGCAAGCATTCTGCGACAACATAAGCAGTCCTTAGTCTGCAATGGGCCGAACACGTCGAACCCTGCCTACAGACGCAAGTGGCGGATTGCGGCCTGATGCAGGTGCGATGCTGAATCTGCACAAAGAAGCCATAGCGACCGTTCAAACCTTCGTAAGGGCGGACTGTGAAAGAATAGCAACTGTTTCAACAAGTACGGGAAATCTTGCCGCGAGCATCGACAGGCGCAGGAATTCGACCACCTTTCTCGTCCAGAATAGACGCCAAGGTACCCTTTCCCGTCCTGTCCCGCCAGGTTGCTGGCGCAAGGTGACGCTGACAGGCGCATCACATTGCGCTAGTCTGGCCGGGATCATGCCTTCGGCCCCAAGGAGCTCCCACATGGACCGCAAGCTTGCCGCGATCCTCGCCGCCGACGTGGTCGGCTATTCTGCAATGATGGAGAGGGACGAGGCCGGAACCCATCAGCTGCTGAGGCAGGGCCTCAGGGATCTCTTCGAGCCCACCATCGCGCGATACCATGGCAACATCTTCAAACTGATGGGGGACGGGCTGCTGGCGGAGTTTTCCTCCGTCGTGGAAGCGGTGGAATGCGCAGTGGCGCTCCAGCGCGGCCTCGCCGAACGAAACGCAGACGTTCCGGAGGGGCAGCGGGTCGTGCTCCGCATCGGGGTGAACCTCGGCGAGGTGATCGTCGAGGGGGACGACCGGTTTGGGGAGGGCGTGAACGTCGCGGCGCGACTGGAGCAGATTGCCGAGCCAGGTGGCATCTGGGTTTCGGCGAAGGTGGCGCGGGAGGTGGAGAAGAAGCTGGCCTTCGGCTTTGAGGCCATGGGCGCTCAGAAGGTCAAGAACCTGGTTGAGCCGGTCGAGGCATACCGGGTCCAAATGGACGGAAAGCCTTTTGCGGCCAGCCCTGCGGTGCCTGCGCCCGCGCCGGGACCGCCGCCGATGCGCGGGCTGACGCCGATGATGGCCGGGCTGGTCCTGGTGCTGGCGGCCGCAGGGGGCGGGCTGTTCCTCTGGCAGCGCCATAGCGCGGAGCCCCCGGCCGCTGTCGCCGATGCAGTGCAGTCAGCGCCCGCCCAGCCCCCGGCCCCCAAGCCTGTGCGGCTGAAGAACCAGGTCATCGCGGTGATACCGTTCGCGAACATGAGCGGCGATCCTAAGCTGGACTATTTCAGCGACGGGATGACCGACAACCTGATCTCTCTCCTCACCGGCGTCACCGAACTCAGCGTTATCTCGCGCAACTCCAGCTATGCCTACAAGGGCAAGACGACGGACGTGCGCCAGATCGGGCAGGAGCTGAATGCCGGCTACATCATCGAGGGCAGCATCTGGAAGGACGCGGACCGGGTCCGGGTGACGGCGCAACTGATCGACGTGCGGACCGGGGAGAACGTCTGGGCAGAGAAGTTCGACAGGACCGGCGCCGACCCACTGGCGCTTCAGGACAAGGTCGCGGAGCGGATCGTCGGCACGCTGGGCGGGCAGCGCGGCGTCATGTACCAGAACGAATACAAGTTCGTCTGGGAGAAGGAAGCGACGCAGCTTGAGGCCTACGACTACTATCTGCGCGGCAATTCCTTCTTCCAGCAATGGACGCCCGACAGTTCGGCGGAGGCGCTGCGGATCACCGAGGAGGGTCTGACGAAGTATCCCGGCTCGGCGCTTCTGCGCTGCGCCCTGGCCTGGGACCACACGCTCATCGCCACCAACGTGTTCGACCTGGCGACGAACGACCACTGGAACAAGGCGTCGGATATCCTGCGGGAGACCCTGAAGCGGCCGGACCTGAAGCCCGACGAGCGCAAAAGCTGCCTCTGGGCCTCGATCTATGTCAACGGGCACGAGGGAAGGTTCGACCAGGTGCAGCGTGCGGTGGACGAGGTGCTGACGCTCGCTCCCGGCGACGCCTTTCTCGTCGGCGACCTGTCGAACGCCGCCCGCTGGCTCGGCCAGACCGAAAAGGCGCTCGAGCGGGCCGAATATGGACTGAAGAACGACCCGAACTTCGCCCACTACTACCTGTCGCTGAAGGCGCAGGCGCTGACGGACGTGGAACGTTACGCGGAATCGGCCGAGATACTCCAGAACACGTCAGACCTGACCGCCATGGTCCCGTTGCTCCGTGCGGTCAATTACAGGCATCTCGGGAAACCCGACCAAGCGAAAGCGGAGGTCGCGAAGGCGAAGGCCACGCTCCCCTGGATCACCGCGGCCGGCTGGCGCGACAATACGTTCCACAAGGATCCCGCCGTCATCGACCGGCAGGTCGCCGACCTGATCTCCGCAGGATTGCCAACGAAGTAGAACTGAGGTCTGCCTATCAGATTTCAGGACTCTGGCCAGGTGTCGGGACCTTTCACGGACCGTTAAGTTGAAGGGCACTGCCTGTGCGGCGGCGCACGTTGCACAACCTCCGAGCCTTGGGCTTCGTGATCGCGCCGATCTTCGAACGAACGGTTGTTGCCCTCGTCAACAGCGATCCTTCTGTCTTCACCAAACAGTCTGCAGGCAGCAAAGAGGATATCCATGCTCATTTCGGCGAAGCTTGTGGCACCAAGGTCACACTGACGTTCAAGCGTTGGCCGGATCGCCTTGGCCTGTTCGTAGAAACACTCCACACCCCTCCGTCGATCCTGGTGACAAAGTCCACCACATCCTCGGACACTACCCGGCTGGGCCAGAGAAATTCACACCCGATCATCTCGGGGTTGTGGATCCACCGCTCGACGGACAGGCGCGTTGTCTCCGTAATCTCGAACCTGACAGGTTTGCCGGTCTTGCTTTTTGTCACAGAGGCCCGATCTCTGACCCGATTGGCAGCGTAGAAGTCATTGACCTTAAGACGGACAGGGTCGCAGCCCCGCAACTTGCAGTCGATGGCCATGTTGAACAGCGCGAGGTCGCGCTTGTTATCCGCCATCTCAAGCCGGACGCGGATAGACCAGACATGCTTGGGAAGAAGCGGTCGTTTCTGACCGACAATCCGCCCTTTATTCCAAGGAGGGCGAACGCTGTGGACAACAGGCAGATTTTCGATGGACATGGTTCTTCTCCCATCCACCCCGCCCACCTTGTCCTCGGGTTGCCCGACGCGACGGAAAATAGCACCTTTCCGGTAGACCAAGTCATCTGACTTGAACTAGAGGGCGGGAAGTGGTCTGCCGTTTCTGCAACAGGTGGGATGGCGAGACGATCAAACCGGACCCTCGACAGGGACGCTACGAGCCTGCTGTTGAGGCGGAACGATTCTGGCGCGAGGCAAGTCGAGCTCAGAATTCATGTCCTATCGGCGAGGCCGACAAGTGATGGGCAGCAGCTGACCGCTTTGGGCTAAATCGTTGATCCTGCCGGTCAAGAAATCAAAGCTTAAGGCCCTGAACGGCCATGACTTTTGCGACGCAAGCGTCATCATACATGCGTTCCATGAAGGGCCTGATCGCGGGATAGTCTCTCCACGTTTTTGGCAGGTTCTCGGTCCAGCGCACCATGGCGAAGGCGTAGGGATCAGCGATGCTCCGCCTGCCACCAACCACATGGCGCGCGCCCGTCAGCATTGTATCAAGGTGCAGCATGGCGCGGTCGACCCGGGGATACGCGGCCTCGCGGACGGCCGTCAGGCTTTCGGCATCACCCTTGGTCGTATACCGCTGCGGCGCGAAGAACGGCCAGAAGGCGGGATGCATGTCGCCGGTCAGAAAGGCCAGTGTTTCGTCCATGTCGAACTCGGCATCCAACCCGTCGCCCGCGCCAAGCATGGCTTCAGGGTGTTTGGCGGCGATGTATTTCAGGATGGCATCAGCCTGCGTCATCACCTTGGGGCCGCCGTCCTGCAAGGCCGGAACCATGCCGAGGGGGTTGATGCGCCGATAGGCGTCTGACGACGGATCGACGCGTTTCGCCTCATAGGGCACGCCGATCCATTCCAACACGATATGGGGCGCAAGGGCACAGGTGCCGGGGGCATAGTACAGCTTCATTGGTCATCCACGGGTACAAGCGCCATCTTGCCACCGGCTTTGCCAGCCTCGCCCAGCCGGTGCGCCTCGGCAGCATTGCGCAAGGGGAACGTGCGCGCAACCTTGAGCGGCTGCAAAGCGCCCGCGTCGATCTGCCGGACGATTGCGGTCAGCACCTGCCCGCTGGGCGGGGTGAACACAAAGATCCCGGTCGCCCCGATGGCGGCGGCCTTGCCCACGTCGGGAGGCATGGCCGTCGAGATGAGGCGGCCACCGGCCCCGAGGATCGCCCATGATCTTGCCTGCGTCTCGCCCCCGATCAGGTCGAACACGACATCGACCGGCCCCATATCCTCGAACCTGCGGGTGCGATAGTCGATGGTCTGATCTGCGCCAAGGCTGTGGCATTCGTCGCATCCCGGGCCAGACGCCGTGGCGATGACATAGGCACCCTTCGCCTTGGCGAGT
>JANNPZ010000008.1:0-3459 GCA_031400505.1 Paracoccaceae bacterium
GGCATGCAGGCCGCGTTCTGACACCCCCATCAGGCGGCACAGATGGCCGCGGGTCAGGCAACCGCTGTAATCAGCAATATACTGAAACTTCACGGCTTTTGAGCCGCGAAGAACATCGCCGCCTTTTTTAGCACCTCCCTCTCCTCCTTGAGGATACGGTTCTCTTTGCGAAGCCGCTCGTTCTCGCGCAGAAGCACGGCATCCAGCGCAGGCACCATGGCTTACTCGGAAACCGCCCGAACCCACTTGCCGAGCGTCGAAAGCCCGATCCCCAAATCAGACGCAACCCGACGCCGTGTCAGGCCGCTGGTTTGCGCGATGCGAACCGCATCCCGCTTTAACGCGTCGCTGTGTATCGCTGCCATATCCGGTCTCCTTGATGGCGGGTATCGCTCTCAAAAGACCGGAACAGAACCGGTGCAGGTCCAGAGGTTGTCGAACCCGTCGCCATTCACATCCCCTGCGGCCGATACGGAATCGCCAAGGGAATCATAGGCCCCCGCGCCGCTGATCTGGAACCCGTTGGTGCGTTCAGGCACGACAAATGTAAGCGGCGTCTGTGCCCCACCTTCTGCACGATCAGTTAACCTGCGACTCCGCGGCTGAATGATATCGGGCGGGAGTTTCGCGATGGCGACTACGGTGGAGTTTCTCAGGGACTATGGGGTTGAGATCCGGGCCAATGGCCAGAAGCGTTGGCCTGATGAGGTCAAGGCGCTGATCGTTGCGGAAAGCCTGAAGCCTGGTATGACGGTGAACGTGGTTGCGGCGCGGTATGGTCTTCGGGCGAACCATTTGTCGGAATGGCGTGGTCGGGCTCGAGCCGGGAAGTTGGTTTTGCCTGCAATGGCGGACGACGGCTTTTGCTTTGCGCCTCTCGTGCTGTTGGATGAAAATGCGGCACCTGTGCCCGCGCGCCCCGAGCGGCCGGGCCAGTCTGCAGCGCCGCCCTTGGGAGCCATCGAGATTGCCGTGGGCCAAGTGACAATCCGGCTGGACGGTGCTACGATAGCCACAAGAATTGCCGAGATCGTGCGAGCGATCGGGCCATCGTCATGATGTTCCCCTCCAATAGGGTGCGGGTTCTGGTCTCGACGCAGCCTGTCGACTTCCGGAAGGGTCATGATGGTCTGGCATCAATTGTGTCGTCGGTGCTGCGCAAAGATCCGTTCACCGGCACGGTTTTTGTGTTCCGCTCGCGCAAGGCGGACAGGTTGAAGCTGCTCTTTTGGGATGGCACTGGCTTGGTGATGGCCTACAAACGGCTGGAGGACGCAACCTTCAGCTGGCCCGCCATCACGGACGGGATGATGGCGCTGAACCATGCCCAGTTTGAGGCGCTGTTTGCCGGTCTCGACTGGCGCAAAGTAAAGGCATTGGAGGCCCGCCCGCCAGCTGCGGCAGAGTGAATCAACCGCTTGGTTTGGCGTGGTTTTGCTGGGGTTTTATGGTAGCTCCAGCCTATGCAAAACGCCCCCGCCATTGACCTTTCCGCCATCCCTGCCGCGCAACGCGCGGCGGTTCTGGCGTTGATGGAAACGGTGGCGGCGCTGACGGAAATCACCCGGCGGCAGGAGCATCTGATCGCCGAGTTGAACCACGCCCTGCATGGCAAGCGGTCGGAAAAGCTGACCGAAGATGAACGGCAGCTGGCCTTTGAGGATCTGTCCATCGCCTTGGCAGAGGTCGAGGCGGAGAAAGAAACCCGCGCTGCCAAAGCGGGGGATGGGACGACCAAGCCCGCGCCGAGGCGCACCATCGGCAACTTGCCGACCGCACTGCCGCGCATCGAGAAAATCATCGAACCCGCCAGCCTGATCTGCCCCTGTGGCTGCGGCGTCATGCACAAGATTGGTGAGGATCGCAGCGAGCGGCTGGACATCGTGCCGGCCCAGCTGCGGGTGATCGTCACGGTGCGCCCGAAGTATGCCTGCCGGACCTGCACCGACGGGGTAACCCAAGCGCCAGCGCCCTCCCACCTGATCATGGGTGGCTTGCCGACAGAAGCGACCCTCGCCCATGTGCTGGTCAGCAAATATGCCGATCATCTGCCGTTGTATCGCCAGAGCCAGATCCTGGCACGGGCGGGCCTCGATCTGCACCGCGCCGTGCTGGCGGATTGGGTCGGCAAGGCCGCGTTCCACCTGAAGCCCGTCGTCGACCGGCTGGCAGACCACCTGAAACGATCGGGTAAACTGTTCATGGACGAAACCACCGCCCCAGTGCTGGACCCAGGGCGCGGCGTGACCAAAACCGGATACCTCTGGGCAATGGCCCGCGACGACCGACCTTGGTGCGGCGATGACCCGCCCGGCGTGGTCTACTTCTATGCCCCCGGCCGCGCGGGCGAGAATGCCGAAACCTTCCTCACCGGCTTCGATGGCATTCTGCAGATCGACGGTTACACCGGCTACAACCGCCTGACCAAGCCATCGCGCCAGGGCGGCGCGCCCATTCGGGTGGCGCATTGCTGGGCGCACGCCCGACGCAAACTTAAGGAGGTCTTCGACCGCGACGGATCAGAGATCGCGGCCGAGGGCCTGCGCCGCATCGCCGAGTTCTACGCCGTCGAGGCCGACATCCGCGGCATCTCGCCCGGCCAGCGCCTCTCCGCCCGCCAAGCCCGCACTGCACCGCTGGTTGCCGCCTTCGGCGACTGGCTGCAAGCACAACGCCGCAAGATCTCCGCCAAATCCCGGCTGGGCGAAAAGCTCACCTACATCCACAACCACTGGGAGGGGCTGCAAACCTTCTTGCACGACGGCCGCGTCGAGATCGACTCCAACAGGGTCGAAAACCTGATCCGCCCGATAGCCCTCAATCGCAAGAATGCGCTCTTCGCCGGCCATGACGAAGGCGGCGTCGCCTGGGGCCGCATCGCCTCGCTCATCGAGACCTGCAAAATCAACGGCATCGAGCCCTTCGCCTATCTCAAGGCAACCCTGACCGCGATTGCCAACGGCCATCCTCAAAGCCGCCTCGACGATCTGCTGCCGTGGAACTTCAAGCCGTCAAGCTGAGACGTCCGCGGTGTCCTGCGAACGCTTACAAATCATGCGTTCGTTCATCCATCATCTGGTGGAAACCGCCAAATGAGAGATCAGAGCCTCCCAGTAGCTTTGGGCTCGAAGCCGTCATCTTATGGTTTCGCTCATAAATGCTGGACAGGTGGCCAAGACCCTGCCTCCATCAGGAATCTTGTGTCAGGTGGCGAACACTAGAATTGTCAGGGAGCGTCTGAATCCGACATTCCCCAATGGGCGCGCCGCATGATCCGACATTCCCCAAGTATCATACCACTTGATGTCCCGGCGCACGCCTTGGCCCGCCAGATACTTAGCCCCCAATAGCGCTTGTGCACGCGCGTCTCCTGCCTCAGCAAGAGGTCTCCATTCCCTGAGAGCCGATTCATAGTCGCCCGCTCTTGCGGCTGTGCCTCCAGTCTCAGAGCTTTGCGCC
>JANNPZ010000013.1:0-1640 GCA_031400505.1 Paracoccaceae bacterium
CTCAGTTCGGATTGGGGTCTGCAACTCGACCCCATGAAGTCGGAATCGCTAGTAATCGCGTAACAGCATGACGCGGTGAATACGTTCCCGGGCCTTGTACACACCGCCCGTCACACCATGGGAATTGGATCTACCCGAAGGCGGTGCGCCAACCAGCAATGGAGGCAGCCGACCACGGTAGGTTCAGTGACTGGGGTGAAGTCGTAACAAGGTAGCCGTAGGGGAACCTGCGGCTGGATCACCTCCTTTCTAAGGATGTTTCTAGTATTTTGGTTCGCCAAGATCGTGAAACACTTAGCAGAGACCAGTCATGGTCTCAAACGCGGCCAGGCCGTCCTCATATCCCTTCAGAGCGACCCCGATGCAATCGGGGGCAAAACACTCCATCGGAGTGTTTTGAGTGGCGAAGGCCACGGCAGTGGCGAGAACGGCGCGCGTCTGCGCGCAAGATGATCCTTGCTGCCTGCTCAACCTAACGGGGCCTTAGCTCAGCTGGGAGAGCGCCTGATTTGCATTCAGGAGGTCATCGGTTCGATCCCGATAGGCTCCACCAGAGTTTGAATTTGGGAGACCAAATTCGGGCATGACGGGTCGGTAGCTCAGGTGGTTAGAGCGCACGCCTGATAAGCGTGAGGTCGGAGGTTCAAGTCCTCCTCGACCCACCATTCCCCGGAGTGGCACGGAAGATCACATCATCAAGCGCAATGCGTTGCGTTTGATCGTCTGATCTTCAGACGGACGGCCAAGTGATCCGCAAGGATCGCGGCCATCAAGAATTGACATCGTAAAGAGAGAGAAACATCAGTATCGTTTGGTGCGCCCGAGTAGGGGATGCATCGGATCCAATCCCTGCTGCATGCGGGGATTGGATTGAGGAGAACGATATTGTTCCAAGTCTAGTACACTAACCACCAGATATTCTTTGCGGAATGTCTGGGGTGGGAAAGTATGAAGCTTTTGACATGTGGTTTGCTTTTGCAAACGACTGGCTACGTCGGCAAGACGTAGCACCAGGAGGGGTGGGCCGAGTGGTTTTAGGACCATGGGGCCCTGCTCTTTCTGGATCAAATCAAGCGCGAAAAGGGCGTTTGGTGGATGCCTTGGCAGTAAGAGGCGATGAAGGACGTGGTACCCTGCGTTAAGCTTTGGGGAGCCGGGAACAGGCTTTGATCCAGAGATGTCCGAATGGGGAAACCCACCTGATATTCTGTTGTTGTTGCTTCGCAACGTTACGCTCCGCGCCCGCTCAATGCGGGAGGCGGCTGCGCCGCGGGCGTGGTGATCATCAATAGGGTAAGCCAGGTACTTTTACCCTGAATACATAGGGGTTTAAGAGCAAACCCGGGGAACTGAAACATCTAAGTACCCGGAGGAAAGGAAATCAAGAGAGACTCCGCTAGTAGTGGCGAGCGAACGCGGACCAGCCGAGCTTCGAAAAGTGAGCAGAATGTTCTGGAAAGGACAGCCATAGTGGGTGACAGCCCCGTATGCGAAGCTTCAGAAGACATATCAAGTAGGGCGGGACACGTGAAATCCTGTCTGAAGATCGGGGGACCACCCCCGAAGGCTAAGTACTCCTTACTGACCGATAGCGAACCAGTACCGTGAGGGAAAGGTGAAAAGCACCCCGACGAGGGGAG
>JANNPZ010000016.1:0-8977 GCA_031400505.1 Paracoccaceae bacterium
CGATATGATGACCGAATACGCCTGACGGACAACGCAGAACCGGGGGGTTTTTTCGCAGAGAAGAAGGACGGAAAAAGGAAAGGATTCCTTAACCTTCTTTGTGCCATTCTGCTTTCGCGGTACAGGCGGGGACGCCGATGACCGTCAGAGGAGAAGGCACCCCTTCGGCTTGACTTGGTCTTCCGCAGGGAGTGCTGGATCTCTCGATTTCCGTTGCACAGATGACTAACAGGGGGTCTGGGCGTGTGAAACGCCGGGCCCTTCAAGACCGGACTACAAGAACACTCGTTCAAAAGTCCACCATGCACCCATGGCAGCAATGGCGAGCGAAGCCGGAACGGCTATGGCGGCGCGGTACCATGGCTTTTTCCCGAACGGCACCCCGACCAGCACAAACGCCGCGGCTATGACCGCCAGTTGCCCCAGTTCCACCCCGATATTGAAGCCGATCAGGCCGACAGCAAAGCGCCCGTCGGGCAGCCCGACATCGCCGAGCACCGAGGCGAACCCCAGGCCGTGCAGCAGGCCAAAGGCAAAGACGACGGCCACACGGGCCGCACCCACCCGGCTGCCATAGATGTTTTCGACCGCGACATAGACGATGGACGCGGCAATCAGCGGTTCAACAATGCTGGCCGGGATCGACACGATTTGCAGGCTCGCCAAGGCCAATGTGGTGGTATGGGCCAGCGTGAAGGCGGTCACCTGTTGCAACAGCGGCCCCATGCGCAGCGAAAAGAAGAACAGGCCGAGCACGAAGAGAATATGGTCCAGACCCTTTGGCACGATATGTTCGAAGCCAGACACCATGAACCGCACAAACACCGGCACTATGCCTTCGGTGGCATAGCCGTCGCGGGGCAAGGGCGCACTCAGGGTGCCGCCTTGCAGGATCGCCGTATAGGCCTGATCGCCCCCGCCAACCTGCCGCACCACGACAGACCCAAAGCTGGCATCCCAGCCGATCTGCACCGGCGTTCCATCTGCCGGCAGGGCAGCGGTCAGGCGAAGCTCGCTGTCGCGTGGCACAGAGATGTCGTTTTCATCCGAGACTGTCACGCCGGCAATCTGCGGGTCCAGACGTGTGGTGTCCGCCATCAAAGTGATGCGGGCCGCGATCGCCGGCCAGGCCTTGCGCAGCGTCACCTCGAGTTCGGCGGGGCTTTCCGCGCGTAGGGCGTCGTATCGTGCAGCCAGGGGAGACTCGTTGGTGTCTTCGATCGACGAAAGGTCAAGTCCGCCGATGATCGGCTCCAGCGGCGCGCGCAGGGTTATCTCGACCGTCTCTGCGCCCACCGCCACATCGGCGATGGCAGGGCGCACTTCATGGGCGGCGGCGATCCGGGTCAGGGCCATTGACAGACCAAGGCAAAGGATCACCTTGAGGCACAACTGAAACAAGGATGATCGCATCATGAGATTTCTCGTTTTTGCCGGAATTTGTGCTTTGTCGTTTAGCACAACCGGCGCAAAAGCACATGAATTCTGGCTGTCGCCGGACAGCTATACTGTGTCTCGCGAAGATGTGATGCAGGTGCGTCTGCGGGTCGGTTCCGACATGAAGGGACCACCGCTGTCATATCTGCCGCAGGATATTGTCCGGTTCGACGTTGTGCAGGGCGATCTGGTGCGCCCGGTATCCGGCCGGATGGGGGACAACCCCGCTTTGGTGATGGAGGCGTTGCAAGATGGGTTGGCCATCGTGGTCCACGAGACGACCGATGCGCGATTGACCTACAAAGAGTTCGCGAAGTTCGATCGCTTTGTCACGCACAAGGATTTCAAGACCGCCCTTGCCGATCACAAGGCGCGCGGATTGCCCGATATGGGCTTTCAGGAAACGTATCGGCGATACGCCAAATCGCTGATCGCAGTCGGGGCGGGCGCGGGGGCCGACCGGGTGATCGGACTGAAGATCGAGATCGTGGCCGAGGCCAACCCCTATACCGACGACCTGACGGGGGGGATGCCCCTGCTGGTGTTGCTGGACGGAACCCCTCGGCCCGACGTGCAGGTCGAGCTGTTTCAGACCGCCCCCGACGGTTCGGTGACGACCACTCTGCACCGAACGGATGCATCTGGCCGCGTGAAGGTTCCGGTCCTTGCGGGGATGGAATACCTGGCCGACAACGTCGATCTGCGCCCGCTCGACAATGACGATCCGATGGCAGGGCCGGTGTGGCATTCCGACTGGGCTTCGCTGACGTTCCGCACACCCGACTGAAGACGGGCTGACGGTTGCCGTTGAAGGGCCGTTGCAGTATTCCTGCGGCAAATACAGGAGAACGCGATGGACCCTTTCACCACTTTGACCGGCATTGCAGCACCGATGCCTTTGGTCAACATCGATACTGACATGATCATCCCCAAGCAGTTTCTGAAAACCATCGCGCGGACGGGGCTGGGCAAGAACCTGTTCGATGAAATGCGATTTACCCCCGACGGAGCCGAAATTCCCGAGTTTGTTCTGAACCAGCCCGCCTACCGGTCAGCGCAGATCATCGTGGCCGGAGACAACTTCGGCTGCGGGTCAAGTCGGGAACATGCGCCTTGGGCGCTGCTGGATTTCGGCATCCGGTGTGTGATTTCAACCAGCTTTGCCGACATATTCTACAACAACTGCTTCAAGAACGGCATCTTGCCGGTGGTACTGCCCGCCGAGGTGGTAGATCTGTTGATGACCGATGCCCGGCGCGGGGCCAATGCACGCATTGCCGTCGATCTGGCAGCGCAGACCGTGACCAGTTCTGACGGCAGCGTTTTCAGCTTCGACATTGACCCGCACCGCAAGCATTGTCTGATCAACGGATTGGACGATATCGGGCTGACAATGGAGAAGGCCGCGTCTATTTCCAGCTACGAAGCCAAGATCGCAACCCTGCGTCCTTGGGCCTGACGGTTCGTTCACCACAATATGTTGGGCCGTCCGCAAGGGCGGCCCTTTTTCGTCGCGTCTTTGATGCAATTCAGCGACACATTTTCCGTCAAAGCGCCACAAAGGTTACGTCATCTTAACCAACTTGTTGCGGGGCTTGGGGAAAGAAGGCACAATTTGGGCAAGATTGAGGCAGTCTGCCACAATGTGGCGAAGATAATCGGAACAAGGGCCCGGCAACGCATCGGGTCCAACCGGATCGAGGGTGGCAAAGCAGTGGTGTCCCGCATGGCAGGCGCGTTGATGCGCGCATTTCTGGTCGCCGTCATGATCGTGACACCGTCGGTGCTGCTGGCCGATGTGACAACAGACACCAAGCAAATGGTCGCCTTGGTCGCGATTTTCGCTGCGGCGCTGACATTTGTCGAATACAACGCCGTTTATCCGGGCCTGATCGAGTTTCGCGACGGCAAGCCGTTCAACCGGGTGCGCTTTGTGATGCTGTTTGCAACGGTGTTTCTGCTGTCGGTCATCGAGCGCGGACGGGTTGAGCCTACGACGCTGACCCAACTGGTCGAGGCAGTCGGATGGCTGATCGGGCAGTCGATGGATTTTCCATATAGCCCGGTGCGACTGGCGCGGCTGATGATGGCCGACGGGGCAAATGTGGCGCATGTCGATGCCGTCCGCACGGCGGCGGGGATGGCCTATCTTACGTCTCTGATCTCGCTGGCAGTTTTTGTGCTGATGCTGCGCAGTGGCACCTGGCCACGCACGGATGCCCCGTTCAATGTGTGGGTCAACTTGCCGACATTCGAACCTTCGGCGGGCGGCGATGTTGTGGACCGACTGAACCGCGATGCGCGCGTTAACATTGCGTTAGGGTTTTTGCTGCCTTTCTTGATCCCGGCTGTGGTCGGTCTGTCTGCGACCGGAATGGCGCCGCTGCAACTTACGTCACCGCAAACACTGATCTGGACGATGACCGCATGGGCCTTCCTTCCTGCCAGTCTGTTCATGCGCGGCATCGCGATGGGGCGTATCGCGGGGATGATCCGCGAAAAGCGCCGGGAAGGATCGCTGTCGTCCGAGCGGCTTATGGCGGCCTGATCTGGCTTCTGCTGGGGTTTGCTGCGTTTGCCGAGCCTATGCGTCTGGCCACTTATAACGTCGAGTTGACGCGCGCCGGGCCGGGTCTTTTGCTGCGCGATATTGCATCAGGGCAAGATCCGGCAGTCGAGGCAGTCATCGCTGTGCTTGGTGCGCTTGACGCGGATGTGATCTTGTTGACAGGGATCGACTACGACCTGGAAGGTCGCGCAGTCACAGCGCTCGCGGCACGGGCTGGGTATGCCTATACGACGGCCTTGCGCGGCAATACTGGTGTGGCGACGGGTCTGGACCTGGATGGCAACGGGCGGTTGGGCGAGGCCCGCGACGCTATGGGTTATGGCCGCTTTGCCGGGGCGGCCGGCATGGCCGTGCTGTCGCGGTTTGCGTTTGCAGACGGGGCCCGGGATTTTAGCGGGTTTTTGTGGGCCGATCTGCAAGGGGCGCTGTTGCCAGACGACATGTCTGCCGATGTGCGCGCCATGCAACGGCTGTCCACCTCTGGTCATTGGGAGGTTCCGGTTCAGACGCCGCACGGGGTCATCCGTTTGTTGGCGTGGTATGCAACACCCCCGGTGTTTGACGGGCCCGAAGATCGCAACGGGCGGCGCAACCATGACGAAGCTGCGTTCTGGCTGCGTTTGCTCGCGGGCGATCTGGCATGGCCGCCACCGGTCGGGGACTTCGTGCTGATGGGTCAATCAAACCTCGATCCGGAAGACGGCGAGGGGGTTCGGGGGGCTATGGCGGCGCTTCTCGACCATCCGATGTTGCAAGATACCGCGCCGCGCGGGTCACATGGGCGCACAGAACCCGGACAGCGGGGCGATCCGGCGTTGGATACCGCGCTTTATGATTTTGGCGGGTTGCGGGTCGAGGTGGTGTTGCCGTCTGCCGGGTTGCGGGTGCTGGCCTCGGGCGTGCTTTGGCCTGACGACAGCGACCCGCTCGCGGCGGTGCTGGCCGCTGCATCACGTCACCGACCGGTCTGGGTGGAGGTGGCGTTCTGACCGGGCAGATGCGCGCGCAGGATGTCGTCCAGCGGGGTGGCGCAAAAGTTGGGCAACAGGGCGCGCAGCGGGGCGTCGGGCATCCAGTGCGGCGTGTTGTAAAGATAGCGCATCTCCAGCAGTTCGCGCGCCAACTCCCAGACAGGCGACAGCAGCCGGATCGGCAGCCAGGCAAACTGACCGACTTTCGGCATGCGGCCCGTCAGTCGCCCAAGCGTCGTCGCCAATTCGTTGATGCTGAAGGCGTCTCCGGCAAAGGGTATATCGGCAAAGGCCGGCAGATCGGCGCGCATTTCGGCCAGCATCACAGCAACGCGGGTCATGTCTGGCAGATAGGCATAGGCCCGCATTGCCGCCGGGTCGCCCATGGCCGTGACCTGACCGCGGGCCAGCCGCCCCAGCACGATCCGGTTCAGGATCGCGCCGGGACTGTCGGGCGCAATGTAGTCACCGCCGCGCAGGATGATTACGTGCAGCCCTCGGTCGGTCGCGGCGCGATAGTCGGCCTCCATTCGTGCGCGGATGCTGCCCTTGCGCGCCACGGGGCGGTGCGGCGTGTCGGGACCCCAAGGGGAAGGTTGATCGCCGTAGACATAGACGTTGCCGGGCACCAGCACCGTTGCCCCTGACGCGCGCCCCGCCGCGATCACCTGCGCGGTAATCTCGGGGATCAAGGTCGCCCAGGCATGATAATTGGGCGGGTTCAGCGCGTTGACGATCACATCCGCCCCCATCGCCGCCGCAGTCATGTCAGTGCCGCGGGTATAGCGCCGCACCTGCCAGCCCGCTTGGGCAAACGCTGTGGCCGCGTGCGAGCCAAACATCCCATTTGCGCCCAAGATCAATACTGTTTTCGCCATTTCCGCCTCTTGATACGACCAACAGGACGGTAACCCCCTGCAAGTCGAATGGATATTGCCGAAAATCGTCTATCTGATATTCATTTATGTATGGAAATAGATTGGACCCTGCTGCGCAGCTTTCTGGCGGTGGCCGAGACCGGGTCGCAGTCTGCGGCAGCCCGAGCGTTGAGACAAAGCCAACCGACGTTGGGGCGGCACATAAAAGAGCTTGAGGTTCGGTTCGGCAGACCCCTTTTCTCCCGGGCGCGGTTAGGCATGACGCTGACGCCCGCAGGGGCGGCCCTCCTGCCCGAAGCGCGTGCGATGCGCGACGCCGCGGCTCGGCTGGCATTGCAGGCAGCGGGGCAAGAGGCGCGGATGCAGGGCACGGTTCGGCTGACCGCCAGTCGGCTGGTATCGCAATACCTGCTGCCGCCGATGCTTGCCGAATTGCGGCGGGCGGAACCGGGGATAGAGATCGAACTGGTGCCATCGGACACCACCGAAAACCTGCTTTACCGCGAGGCGGACATCGCCTTGCGCATGTACCGGCCCACGCAACTCGACGTGGTCACGCGGCATGTCGCCGACCTTGCGATGGGGCTTTATGCGGCCCCGTCCCTGCTGAAAGACGGCCCGCCGGGCGATGTGGCCGCGACGCTGGCGCTTGATTTCGTGGGACTTGACCGGTCGGACCTGATGCTGCGGATGATGGGCGATCTGGGGATTGTGCGGAGGCGGACCGATTTCGCGCTGCGCTGCGACGATCAGGTGGTCTATTGGGCGCTGGTTCGGGCGGGCTGCGGGGTGGGGGCGATGCAGCGGGTGGTGGGGGATGCCGACGCTGCGGTGGTGCGCATTGCCGATTTCGTGCCGATACCGACACTGCCGGTCTGGCTGACCGTACCCGAACCCTTGCGGCACAATCCCCGGGTGCGCCGCGTGCTGGATCACCTCGCCGACGCGTTCGATGATCTTTGCCGCGCTTGACCCTGCACGGGGCATTGGCTAGGCCAAGCCAAACAAGTCAGGAGCCCGTCATGGCCAATCCCTCTCTCCTTATCCTCGCAGGCGACGGCATCGGGCCGGAAGTCATGGAAGAGGTCAAGAAGATCATTCGCTGGTTCGGGGCCAATCGGGGCGTGACCTTTGACGTCACCGAAGATCTGGTGGGGGGCTGTGCCTATGACGTGCACGGCGTGCCGCTGACCGATGCGACAATGGCGCATGCGATGGAAGTGGACGCGGTGCTGCTGGGCGCTGTCGGCGGGCCGAAATATGACACGCTTGATTTCAGCGTGAAGCCGGAACGCGGCCTGCTGCGCTTGCGCAAAGAGATGGACCTGTTTTCCAACCTGCGGCCCGCGCAGTGCTTTGATGCGCTCGCGGATTTCTCGAGCCTGAAACGTGATGTGGTCGCAGGGCTTGATATCGTCATCGTGCGCGAGTTGACCAGCGGCGTCTATTTCGGAGAGCCGCGCGGGATTTTCGTGGAAGGCAATGAACGCGTGGGGATCAACACGCAGCGCTATACCGAATCCGAGATTGCCCGGGTCGCACGGTCAGCCTTCGAACTGGCGCGCAGGCGCAGCAACAAGGTCTGCTCGATGGAGAAGGCCAACGTGATGGAATCGGGCGTGCTGTGGCGCGAGGTGGTGCAGGAAATCCATGACAAGGAATACCCCGATGTCGCGTTGACCCACATGTATGCCGACGCAGGCGCCATGCAGCTGTGCCGCTGGCCCAAGCAGTTCGACGTGATCGTGACCGACAACCTGTTTGGCGACATGCTGTCGGACATGGCGGCGATGCTGACGGGGTCCTTGGGCATGCTGCCCTCGGCCAGTCTGGGGTTGCCTGCGGCGAACGGGCGGCCCAAGGCGCTGTATGAACCGGTGCATGGGTCGGCTCCTGACATTGCCGGCCAGGGCAAGGCCAACCCGATCGCCTGCATCCTGTCGTTCGCCATGGCGCTGCGGTATTCGTTCGATCTGGGCGACGAGGCTGCGCGGGTGGAAAAGGCGGTGGAAAAGGTGCTCGCCAATGGGGTGCGCACCGCCGATCTGATGGGCCCCGAGGGGGGCGTGCCTGTCAGCACCAGCGAGATGGGCGATGCGGTGATCGCGGCGCTGAACGCGAGCCTTTAGGTGGCACTCGCGCCCTCGAACCTCAAGGGCGCGGGATTGGGGCTGCTGGGCATGGGTCTGTTTGCCTGCGCCGATGTGACGATCAAGGCGCTTGGGGCGGGGTATGACCCGTTTCAGATCATCTTCTTCGCCTGCCTGATGTCGGTGCCGTTGCTGGCGGGGATGGCGATGGCGGACCCGGACGCGGGCAGCCTGCGCCCGGTCAAGCCGGGGCTGATGGCGCTGCGCAGCGTCGTGGTGGTGTTGAACGGGATCGCGGGCACCTATGCGTTTTCGACACTGCCGCTGGCACAATGCTATGCGATCTTCTTCACCATGCCGATCTTCATCACCCTGCTGTCGGCGGTCCTGCTGGGCGAGCGGATCGATCTGCTGCGCGGGCTGGCTGTTGCGGCGGGGCTTGTGGGGGTGGTCGTGGCACTTGATCCTGAAGGTGCGTCGCTGACCTGGGCGCATGGCGTGGCGCTGGCAGGGGCGGTGTGCGGGGCTGCGAACTATGTCATCATCCGGGTGTCGGGCGGGGTTGAACGGACCGTGGTGATGATCCTTTACCCGACGATGGTGCAGATGGTGGTTGCGGCAGTGGTGCTGCCCTTTGTCTATCTGCCGATGCCGTTTCCCGATCTGGCGCTGACGGCGGTGATGGCACTGGCGGGCTTTGCGGGCTATCTGGCCGTTATCGCAGCGTACCGCGCAGCCCCCGGCATCGTGGTGGCCCCGATGCAATACAGCCAGATCCTGTGGGCGGTGGTCTATGGCTGGCTGTTCTTCGGCGAAAGGCTGGATGGCTGGACGGCCGCGGGCACCGGGATCATCATCGCATCGGGCATCTACATCGTGCTGCGCGAAGGCAAACCGATGGTGTCGGAAAACCGCCCGGTGCTGGAAAACCGCTCGCGCTTTGAAACCGGGGCGTTCCCGCGCATCAGCCTGCTGATGCGGTTGTTCGACCGCAGGCGGGCGCGCGACTGACACCGCCCCTTGCAAACCGCC
>JANNPZ010000028.1:0-57235 GCA_031400505.1 Paracoccaceae bacterium
GGGCCACCATGGGGGACCGCAAACCGGTTTGGCGGGGGCGGGCGGGGCCGTTTTGCCCTCCATACCGGGCGCGGCCCCATTGGGGCCCGCCCCCGGGACTTAGATCAGCTTACTCGCAGCCGACAACGCCAGCAGCAGCGCCTTCGCAAGCGGCTTCTTTGGTGATGTGACCTGCATCGATGGCCACATTGATGTTGGCCACGGTCAGCGGGGTCGGCGCCAGCAGGATCGCGTTCATTTCGATCCCTTTCTCGCCGCCGTTGAACTTGGTTGCACCGGCGATGCTGTCGAGCGCCGCGCCACCAGCCAGAGCCGAGGCAATCTCTCCAGCGGCCTTGCCCAGTTGACGTGCGTCCTTCCAGACCGAAACGGTCTGCGAACCACGCGCAACACGGTTGATCGCAGCCTGGTCACCGTCCTGGCCACCGACCGGGATCACCAGACCCTGTGCTGCCAACGCGGCAACCACGCCACCGGCCATGCCGTCGTTCTGCGACATGACGGCGTCGACTTTGTTGTCGTTGGCGGTCAGGATCTGCTCCATGTTCTTCTGGGCATTTTCCGGCTTCCAGCCATCCGAGAACGCCTCGCCGACGATCACGATGTCGCCCGAGTCCACGGCGCCCTGGATGACCGACATCATGCCCTGCAGCAGGAAGCCTGCGTTCGGATCACCGGGGTCGCCCTTGACGATGGCGTAGTTGCCCTTGGGAACCAGCTTGCTGACTTCTTCGGCGATGATCCGGCCGACGCCGACGTTGTCGAAGGTCAGATAGAAGGTGCGGTCGTCTTCGATCAGACGGTCATAGCCCACAACCGGGATACCTTCGGCAGCGGCGGATTCGATGGCCGGAGCGATGGCGTCCTTGTCCCATGCGTTGATGATCAGGGCGTTTGCACCCTGCGCAATCAGCGCTTCGATGTCGGTCAGCTGCTTGGCCGACGACGATTCGGCGTCTGCCGAAACATAGGTGTCGCCTGCGGCTTCGATCGCGGCCTTCATGGCGGCTTCGTCGATTTTCCAACGCTCTTCCTGGAAGCTTGCCCAAGACACGCCGATGATTTTGCCTTCGGCCAGTGCGGCGGTCGAAAAGGCGGTAGTCGCCAGAAGGGCGACGAGAACTGCATTACGCATAAGATCCTCCCTATGGATGCGGCCAGCGTATGGCCGACCCGACAGATTCGCCGGGACGGGCGAAAATTGCCGCGAATAATTTCAGTTGTCAAAATAAAAATGCCGCGCAAATCTCTTGGGTGATCAATGACGGACAATTCAATTGCTGCTTTGCAGCATTTTTGGGCTGAAGTTGAAGGATTCCGGTGATTTTTGTTTGGAGATCAAAGTAATGGCGGCGGCTGCGCCACGAGAGAACCGATCCGGAGGGCATCGCGGCGTCGGCCCGCTGATCCCGTCATTTTCCGAATCATTGCGCCCGCTGCGCAGCCAGGCGTTCGAAAAGGTACGGGCGGCGGGGCTGATTCCCCGCGTTCAGCTTGCCAAGGATCTGGGTGTCAGCCCCGCCTCTGTCACCAGCCTTGTCGCCGAACTGATCGATGCCGGGCTGATCGAAGAGGTCAGCGCTCCGCGTGACGGCGATCCTGGCCGTGGAAGGCCGGCGGTCGCACTGGGGGTGCGGGCAAAGGCGCATTATGTGGCGGGTATGAAGATATCGGACCGCGAACACACCGCCGTCATCGTGGACTTCGCGGGGACCCTGCTGGCCGATGATGTTGTTTCGCGAAAACCGGGGGCGATGACGCTGGACGACATGCTGAACTCTGTCGAAACGCTGCTGGCCCGGGTGTGCGCCAAGGCGGGGCTGGCACGGGAAGATCTGTCGGGGATCGGTGTCGGGGTGCCGGGTTTCGTTGACAGTGCCGACGGGGTCGTGCTGTGGTCATCGGTGTTGCTTGACCGTGCGGTTCCCCTGGCTGCGGCTGCACAGGCCCGGCTGGGGTTGCCGGTGTTCATCGACAATGACGCAAACATGGTGGCGCTTGCCGAGTTGTGGTTCGGTGCCGGTCGCGCGCTGTCGGATTTTGCGGTCGTGACCATCGAACACGGCGTTGGCATGGGTTTTGTGATGAACCACCGCATCTATCGCGGTGCGCAACGGCTTGGGCTGGAGTTGGGCCACACCAAGGTGCAACTGGACGGCGCGCTGTGCCGCTGCGGCCAGCGCGGCTGTCTGGAGGCGTATGTCGCCGATTATGCCCTTGCCCGCGAGGCGACGACAGCACTGAACTGGGGCCACAAGGAAGGGCAGTCGATCAGCGTTCTTCTCGAAAGCCTTTATGAACACGCGAAGGCTGGCAATAGTACGGCGCGCAGCATCTTTCGTCGCGCCGGACGATACCTGGCCGTAGGATTGTCTAATGTCATCAACCTGTTCGATCCGGCGCTGATCATTCTGTCCGGCGAACGCATGCGTTATGACTACCTCTATGCCGCCGAAACCCTGGCCGAGATAGAAAATCTGGCGATCAACACCGGTCGCCCGATGCCGCCCATCGAAATCCACGCATGGGGCGATTTGCTGTGGGCGCATGGCGCGGCCGCCTTGGCCTTGTCCTGCGTGACCGAACGGATACTTGTGTATCCAAAAGACATGGCGGCACAATAAAAAGGGGGATGGTACCACGTCCCCGGCTCGAACGGGGGACCCCTAGATCCACAATCTAGTGCTCTAACCAACTGAGCTAACGCGGCACGCTTGGGCGATTTAATCCCCGACCGCTCGGATTGCAAGAGCGGGATTGCGCAGCCGCGCCCTGCACGTTAGGGCAATGCCGGGCAACGGAGGCCACCATGGGCATCGACAAGCAAAGCGACATCGCAGCCAATATCCAGATCGGGCCAACCAATCTTGGTATGGTGCGCATCTACATCGAAGCCGAGGGCGGCATTGAGCTGCCGTTGGATTTCGACCCGGAAGAGGCAGACGAGATTGCCGAAGAACTGCGCGCAGCGGCAGAGGCCGCACGCGCGATGGGCGGGGTCAAACCAAAGCGGCGCTGACCAGACCGGCCACCCCCGGATCGCGAAAGGCTTGCAAGCGCATCGCGGCATGGCGGGCGAATTTCTGAACCATCGCCTTCCTGCGCGCCGGGGCCAGCGGAGTATCTGGCCCCATGCGGATGATTTCGGCGTCAAAAGCGTCGGCGAGGATCAATCCGGTACCATCCGGCAGCAAATCACTTGGAAAATCAGCATCAACGGCCCAAAAGAACCGGTCGCACCACGGCAGATAGGCTTGCCATTTGTGGTCGCTCAGATAATCGGACCGCCCCGACTTGCACTCGACGACCCAAACCTCGCTCTTGGGTCCCAACGCCAGCAGATCGACGCGCAAACCGGGGGTCGGCACCAATTCCTCGACTGTCACAAAGTCCAGACCCCGCAACGCCCGTGCCACCCCGCGTGCAAGACGCTGGCCAGGCATGGCAGGCGAGGGGTGATCCGGCGACATGGCGAAATAATGCACAAAACATGAACATCTGGCAAGTCTTGCAACACAGGACCACAAAGCCTATCTTCATGCGTGGCGGGTTCTGCTCGGTTTGTGAGAGACCCTTTTCCAGTGGCCGATAAGCATCTCCGAGGGAGCTGGCTCTGGCAAGACCTTGGTCTTGCTACCTGGCGACCACCTGAACACTCAGGCTCTCGGGAAATTCACGTCTCCACGGCTGCTGCGGTTCCCGCCACCTTTCCTGATCAATCAAGCTGTTGAGGATGACTGATTCCGACTGACGGATCGCTGGAATGCGGGTAAAACTCGGTCGATCCATCCAGCATCCCCGCCAGTACCGCCGGCGCATTCGATGCAACGTTCGGCACCCGGACCGATTGTTCGGCGACAAAGGTATTGCGCACGTCACGGTTCCAGTTCAGGTACAGCTTGCCCTCGATCACCGCCCAGCCGTCGATCACGTCGACTTCGGCGGTATACCCCTCGGAAACGGCGTAAGAGCAATAGCCGTTGGCCTGCGGAGCATAGGCAGCCGGGTCAGCCGCAAAAAGCGCCGCGTGCTCGGAGCTGGCAAAATGCCAGTCCTTCCCCAGATAGCTGACGCTGTGTTCGGCCAGGCCTTCGCGCGGGGCCTTGTCTGTAAAATAGGCCACCACGTCAAATCCGTCGACCGCCACGCCTTCGGGCGTCGCGTTCACTGCCGGGTTCGCCAATGCACAGACTGCTGCCACCAGCGTACCTCCAATAAAAACGCACAAAGCATGCAGGCTACGTCCAAACAATCCAGTCATCGATATCCCTCCCCAGGCCACGACCGTCGTGGCCCGATCAGGCTAGCGCGATGAAACGGTTTGCCCGATGCATCGTATCCATGCATCACCGAAACGTGAGTGTCAGAACGCCTCTGGCCGGGCCTCGTGCGCCATGTGATCGAGAACAGCATTCACGAATTTCGGCTCTTTGCCGTCGGGAAAGAACGCCTTGGCCACATCGACGAATTCGGTGATCACCACTTTTGGCGGGGTCGGCATTTCGCCCATCTCGGCCCCGGCGGCCCGAAACAGCGCCCGCAGCACCGGATCGATCCGGTCGATCGGCCATTTCGCCACCAGCGCCCGGTCGGTCATCTGATCGATCTTGGCCTGCATGTTGACCGCATGCCCGACCAGCGCGCGAAAGTGATCGACATCACCTTCGGCCATCTCGTCGTCATCGTAAACTGCACCAAAGCGGTGGGTTTCAAACTCGCGCGTCACCTGTTCGACCGTCTGACCCGAAACCTCCATCTGAAACAGCGCCTGAACGGCGTAAAGCCGTGCCGCCGCCTTCATCTGACGCTTGTCGGGTTTGGAAGATCTCATGCGCGAAAGCCGATCCCTTTGGTCTGGCCCGCCCATTTGCGCGACAAGGCCACCAGATGCAGTGCCGCCGCCGCCGCCCCGCCGCCCTTGTTCTGGCCCGCCGGATCGGCGCGCACCACGGCCTGTTCATAGGTTTCCATCGTCAGGATGCCGTTGCCGATGCAAGCCCCCTGCAAGCCCAGCAGCGACAGGCCGCGGCTGCTGTCATTGCACACAACTTCATAGTGATATGTCTCGCCCCGGACGATGCAGCCAAGTGCCACATAGCCGTCATACTTCGCCATCCGTTCGGCCAACGCGATCGCCGTCGGCATCTCGAGCGCGCCAGGCACCTCGATCAGGTCCACCTCGGCCCCGCAAGCCACCGCCACCGCCCGCGCGCCCGCCACCAGGTGATCGGCAATGTCGCGGTAGAACGGTGCCACCACAAACAGCAGCTTGACCGGCTTGTCAAAACCCGGCAACGGCAAAGAGGAATGGGTCTGCATCGTCTACTCCGCAATCGGGCGTGTGCCCGCGATGGAAAGCCCGTAGGCATCAAGGCCGACCACGCGCGGGGCCTTGGAATTGGTGACCAGCGTGATCGCGGTCAGGCCCAGCGACGACAGAATCTGCGCGCCAAGGCCGTATTGGCGCAAGGTCTGCGGGCTGACCTCGCCTTCCTGCACCAGCTTCATCGTGGTGTCGCGCAGCAACACCACGACCCCGCGCCCTGCTTCGGCAATCACCTGCATTGCGCCTTGCAAATCGCCGACATGACCGTCACCGATACCCAGCACATCCTCCAGCGGGTTCAGAGTATGCATCCTGACCAGCACCGGCGCATCGCCCGAAAGATCGCCCTTGGTCAGGATCACATGCTCGGCGCCGTGCGTTTCATCGGCAAAAATCCGCATCAGCCAGTCTCCGCCATGCACCGAATGCACCCGCTTGACCGACCGTTCGCGAACAAGGTTGTCGTGCCGGCGGCGGTAGGCGATCAGGTCGGAAATCGTGCCGATCTTCAGATTGTGCTTTTGGGCAAAACTGACCAGATCAGGCAGCCGGGCCATCGTGCCGTCGTCGTTCATGATCTCGCAGATCACCCCCGACGGATTTAGCCCTGCAAGCCGGCTGATGTCGGTCGCGGCCTCTGTGTGACCCGCCCGCACCAGAACGCCGCCATCGCGGGCCCGCAGCGGAAAGACATGGCCGGGCGTTGCAAGGTCCCCTCCGGTTTTGGTGGGGTCGATAGCAACCTTCACGGTCAAGGCCCGGTCAGCCGCCGAAATGCCGGTAGACACGCCGTCTCGCGCCTCGATCGAGACGGTAAAGGCCGTCTCGTGCCGACTGGAATTCTTTGACGCCATCAGCGGCAAGCCAAGTTGGTCGATCCGCTCGCCGGTCAGCGTCAGACAGATCAGCCCCCGGCCATGCGTCGCCATGAAGTTCACGGCCTCGGGTGTCGCCTTTTCAGCGGGGATAACCAGATCGCCCTCATTCTCGCGGTCTTCGTGATCGACAAGGATGAACATCCGCCCGTTACGGGCATCCTCGATGATCTCTTCAACGGACGAGATCGCATCGCGGTAGTCGGTTTGAAAATCGGTCATCGTATCCCCCGCATTTGCGCAGGCCTTACCCCGACGGCGCACCAAAGGCCAGAGGCTGGCGCGCACAGGGTCTATGCGAACAGCGTCAGGCGGAAAAAAAACGCTCGGCGGGCAGATAGGCGGCCAGACGTCCGCACGCGCACCAATCCCGCTCCAGTGCCATGTCGCCGACCAGAATCACCCCGTCGGACGGCAAGGTGCCCAAGGCCCCACGGACAGCGGCGGCAATGTCGCGGAACCGGGCCAGCGCATGCGGTGCCGGGGCTGCCTCATCAAGTGTAGAGTTGGCCTGCAACAGCGTCGCAGCCGTCAGCGGTGCAACAGCAAGCGATAAGCGCCGGCAGGCGTGCAGAGCGGCCAGTTTCTCGGCCCGCTCTTCGGGCATCTCGGGCCTCATTGCTGAGGCGCGCAAGGCGTTCGACGAAAACAGAAAGGCCACCACGTCGCGCCCGGACGCGGCGCGCACCCCGGCATAGGTCTTGTAATCCAGCCCCAGCGCAGCCGCCCGTTTGACGCGCAACCTGACCACTTCGATCGGCAAGGTCGGCAGCAGCCGCGCGCGTGCCGTTTTCCAGCACTGGTGCCGCCAGCTGAACCCGGACTCGGTCGATGGTCCGCCGTTATGCCCGATCAGCCCCATTCGCGCAGCCTCGCGACATAGCGCGCCATGGTATCGATTTCGAGATTGACCTTGTCCCCCACCGCGACCGTTCCCCAGGTGGTGACCTTGCGGGTATGCGGGATGAAATTGATGCCGAAACTCGCCCCATCGACTTCGTTCACCGTAAGCGACGTGCCGTTCAACGCAACCGATCCCTTCGGCGCTATGAACCGCGCCAGATCGTCGGGCGCAGCAAAGGTAACGCGCAGGCTGTCGCCGTCTTGCCGCGTGCCCGTCACCTCGGCCACCCCGTCGACATGCCCTGATACGATATGCCCGCCAAGTTCATCCCCAACCTTCAATGCCCGTTCCAGGTTGATCTGACTGCCAACTGCCCAGCCGCGGATGTTTGTCTTGCTGACGGTTTCCGCACTGATTTGCACATCGAACCATGACCGCGGATCAGTACCAAGCGCCACAACCGTCAGGCAGACGCCTTCGCAAGCGATTGACGCGCCGATATCGATGCGGCTGACATCATAATGCGTGCCAATCCGTGCCCTCAGGTCGCCCTGCTGGTCGAGCGCGATGACTTCGCCTATGTCTGTGATGATCCCGGTAAACATCGACGCCCCCACTTTGTCCGGCACGCTAGCGTCACAGCGCGCGGGGGGCAAGGTGGGCTCGTCGCCTCAAAATTGCTGCGCTCTTTGTTTTATGCTGATCACTTGCTAGGGATTAGGCTTTATCCTGGGACAAATGGGGTTGTCCCGTCGTGCAGGGGGTGAGGGTTGAATGGGCGCGTCTGCTGAGAACCGGCGGTTCTTGTTTCTGCAAGGCCCGCATGGTCCGTTCTTTCATCGCCTTGGGCGGATGTTGACAGCTGCCGGGGCTCAGGTCTGGAGGGTCGGGTTCAACCGCGGCGATCGGGCTTTCTGGCCGTCTGCCAGCTACATCCCGTTTCGCGGACAACCCGAGGAATGGTCAGGCGTTGTGACTTCCCTGTTCACCGACCGGCAGATCACCGATCTGGTGCTTTACGGCGACACCCGGCCGATCCACGCACAAGCGATCATTGCCGCCCGCGCAGCAGGGCTGCGCGTCCACGTGTTTGAAGAAGGCTACCTGCGGCCCCACTGGGTCACCTATGAACGGGGCGGGGCAAACGGCCATTCCCGGTTGATGCAGATGACGGTGCCGCAGATGCAAAAGGCGCTGGCGAATTTGGATATGGACCTGCCAGAAGCGCCGGCCCGTTGGGGGGACATGCGCCAGCACATCTTTTGGGGTGCGCTGTATCATTGGTTCGTGCTGACCGGATTCTGGGATTTTCACAACAACCTGCGCCATCGCAGCCTGACGACCGGGCAGGAATTCCTGCTATATGTCAAACGCCTGGCTCTGCTGCCGTTTCATCGGTGGGAACGGATGCTGGCCAGTTTCCGCATCAA
This sequence comes from Paracoccaceae bacterium, assembly GCA_031400505.1. GTDB lineage: Bacteria > Pseudomonadota > Alphaproteobacteria > Rhodobacterales > Rhodobacteraceae > JAIYDJ01. Next base: position 8,476 of record JANNPZ010000028.1, read on the forward strand.
GCATGGCGGCTTTCCCTATCATCTGGTGCTGTTGCAACTGGAACATGACGCCAGTTTCAGGATGCATTCCCCGTTCAGCACCATGACCGAGTTTATGGCGCTCGTCGTCGAAGGCTTCGCGCAGGGCGCCGCAGCGCACCACCATATCGTCTTCAAGGCGCATCCGCTGGAAGATGGCCGAACCGCACTTGCCCGCGATCTGCGCCGGTTGGCAAAACTGCACGGCGTCGCGGGGCGGGTGCATTTTGTGCGGGGTGGCAAACTGGCGGGACTGCTGAACCATACCCGCAGTGCCATCACCGTCAATTCGACCGCAGCCCAACAGGCCCTTTGGCGCGGGTTGCCGCTGAAAACCTTTGGCGCCGCAGTTTATGGCAAGCCCGAGTTTGTTTCTAGCCAAAGCCTGCCCGATTTCTTTGCCCTTCCCTCGCGCCCGGACAGTCGGGCTTATCGCGACTATCGCCACTATCTGCTGGAAACCAGCCAGGTCGCCGGCGGCTTTTATTCGGCACAGGGCCGGCGCGAATTGCTGCGGCAGGTCGTCGACATGATCCTGCAAGCAGAAGACCCTTACGACGCGCTGACGCTTGGCAAAGCGGCCCCACGGCAACAGTTGCGTCTGGTCAAGTGATCCTGAAAAGCGGGACTTTCATTTTCTGTCGTCTTTCGGTAGGCTTGTAAACAAAACTTGAGGCAAATCCGGCTAAAGGAGCCCGAGCAGTGAACAGGACTATAACCAGGGGGGCGCGAGCCCTGGCCCTTCTTGCGTTGGTTTCGGCCCTTTCGGGGTGCGGGCTTCCGCGGTCCGGGCCGAACAAGGCCGAGATCTTCAAAGGATCCGTTCTCAAGGAAGGCGACGCCTATATCCTTTCGGTCACGCCGCAGGTAACACGCATCACGTCGATTGCACCGGCGTTCGGGTTCAGTTCAAGTTTTCTGAATGCGGGCAGTATCGGATCGGATCAGATTTCGCCGGGTGATGTTCTGGGTTTGACGGTGTTTGAAAACGTCAAGGATGATCCTTTGCTCGGCAATACCGGGCAGCGCGTCTCTGCACTTTCGGAAATTCAGGTTGACGGCCAGGGTTTCATCTTTGTGCCCTATGCCGGGCGGATCAAGGCATCCGGGCAGACGCCAGACGGATTGCGTCAGGTGATCACGCGCAAGCTGGACACCCAGACGCCCGATCCGCAGGTAACGGTACAGCGCCTTGCGGGCGATGGCGCGACGGTGACGGTGTCGGGCTTTGCCGTGGCACAAGGCATCCTGCCGATCGAACGACCGACACGCACCCTGACGGCAATGATCGCCCGGGCCGGCGGCGTGTCGATCGAACCCTCGGTGGCACTGGTCCGCGTGACACGCGGCGGCAGTTCGGGCAAGGTGTGGCTTGAGGACCTTTATGCCAATCCGGCGCTTGATATCGCGCTGCGTGCCGGCGACAAGATCACCATCGAACGCGACACGCGCGCCTTTACCGCATTGGGCGCCACGGGATCGCAAAGCCTGGTCCAGTTTGAAACGCAGACCCTTTCCGCAATCGAGGCCATTGCGACCGTTGGCGGACTTACCACCGGAACTGCCGATCCGACCGGGGTTTTCGTGTTTCGCAATGAACCCGCTGAAATTGCAAATGCCGTTCTGGGCCGAAACGACCTGATCGGCGATCAGCGGTTTGTGTATGTGCTTGACCTGACACAACCCACCGGGATGTTCGAGGCGCGCGATTTCCTGATCCGTGATGGCGACACAGTCTATGTCACCGAAGCGCCATTCGTGCAGTGGAACAAGACCTTGTCGGCCATCACCGGAACGGCGGGGGCCGCAAGCAGCCTCGGCACGACCGGCGGATGAAGCGGGCTTGCCGGACCTGAACGCAGACAACGCAACCGCCGGGGCCAGTCCCCGGCGATTGTTTTTCTTCAACGCCGGGTTCCTGGCACAGCATCGCCTGCGACGGATTTTGCACCTAGCAGGGCACGAGTTGCGCCTTGGTTTGCCCGGCCCGCTGGACGGTGTCGCAGTCTGGGGACGCTCTGCCTATGCTGCGCGCGGTGAACGGATCGCCACAAAACGCGGCGTGCCATTGGTCAGGATCGAAGATGCAATGCTTCGATCCGTTCGACCGGGCCGGATGGGGGATGCGCCGCTTGGCCTGATCATCGACCCGACCGGCGTGCATTTCGACAGCAGCACCCCATCACATCTTGAGGTTCTGCTTGCGCAGCACCCGCTGCAAGCGCCTGACCTTTTGCAACGTGCAAGCGACGGAATTGCCCGCTTGAAGGCGCTCGATCTGTCGAAATACAACCTTCACGATAGCTCGCCCTGCCCTGAGGCCGGATTTGTGCTGGTGATCGACCAGACGTTTGGTGATGCGGCGATCCGTCATTCCGGGGCCTCTGAGCGAACCTTCGCCCAGATGTTGCAGGTTGCGAAGACCGATCATCCGGATGCGCATATCGTGATCAAGGCGCATCCTGAAACCGTTCACGGCCTGCGGCCCGGTCATTTTGGCCCCCACGACGCCGAAGGCCGGATCACCGTGCTGACCGCACCTGTTTCGCCGTGGAAACTGCTGGGCAAGGCTTCGGCCGTGTACACAGTGTCGTCACACTTGGGGTTCGAGGCGATACTGGCGGGTCATAGGCCGCACGTGTTCGGCCAGCCCTTTTACGCCGGCTGGGGCTTGTCGGCGGACCGCGCCCCTGTGGCTCGGCGGACGCGCGCGCTGACCAAAGAGCAGCTTTTTGCTGCCGCCATGCTGCTGGCTCCGACCTGGTACGATCCGTGCCGCGACCGATTGTGCAGCTTTGAAGACGCCGTTGATCAGCTTGAAGCAGAAGTGCGCAGCTATCGCGAAGACCGCGCAGGTTACGTTGCGGTTGGCATGCGGCTCTGGAAACGCAAAAGGCTGCAGGCCGTGTTCGGGCGCATCAAGCCGGTGCTGTTTCAGGATGACCCAGACCGTGCGGTTGCCTTGGCGCAACGGACGGGTCGAGAAATCCTGGTGTGGGCCAGCAAAGGGGTGCCTTCGCTGTCGGGAAACCTGCCGGTGCGGCGGGTCGAGGATGGTTTTTTGCGGTCCCGCGGTTTGGGGGCCGCTTTGGTGCCGCCGCTAAGCCTGGTGGCGGACGATCGGGGCATTTACTATGATGCGGGTCGCGAAAGCCAGTTGGAACGCCTGATTTTGCAGCCCGCGCTGCCAGGTGGTTTGACGCGGGCCAATGCTCTGGTTGCTCGACTGGTGACGGCCGGTCTCAGCAAATACAACCTTGGCGGCGCGATGCCCGATCTGCCAACCGGGCACCGTATCCTGGTGCCCGGCCAGGTCGAGGATGACGCGTCGATCCGGTTTGGTGCCGGATCGGTCAGGACAAATCTTGGTCTTTTGCAAGCCGTGCGGGCTGCAAACCCGCGCGCGGTGATCGTTTACAAACCTCATCCGGATGTCGAGGCCGGGTTGCGCAGCGGGGCGGTCGACGCAAGCGGACTGGCGGATGTGGTGGCCCGCGCGACCGATCCAGTGGCGCTGATGATAGCCGTCGACGCGGTCTGGACGATCACCTCACTGCTTGGGTTCGAGGCGTTGTTGCGCGGCAAGCCGGTAACCTGCCTTGGAATGCCGTTTTATGCCGGCTGGGGACTGACGACCGATCTGGCAGTGGTCCCTGCCCGCCGCCACCACGCACCAGATGGCACCGTGCTGCCACGACCTGATCTTGCCCAGTTGGCCTACGCGGCACTGATCGCCTATCCGCGCTATTTCGATCCGGTCAGCCGCTTGCCTTGTCCGCCCGAAGTGGCGCTGGACCGGCTGATGTCTGGCCATCTGCCCCGCGACAGCGTCGCGCTGCGGCTGTTGTCCAAGATGCAGGGACGCCTAGTCAGCAAATGCCATTGGTGGCGCTGACCGCGCGCAAAGCTGTCATTGCAGGATATCGGTGCGGCGGTTGCGCTGACCGACACTAGATTGTGGTCGATCAGTAGATATAGCGGATCTGTTCGGTCCAGAAACGCTCCATCCGCTTTAGGGACTGGTTGGTGTGTTCCATGGCTTCGGGGTCGACAAGACCGCGCTTTCTCAGACCTTCGGCATGGCGAGCGAACAGATCAGACAACTGCCCGCGCACCCGCCGCCCCTTCTCGGTCAGCCGCACCCGCACCGAACGGCGATCAATTTCGGACCGCTGATGGTGCATGTAGCCAAGTTCGACCAGCTTTTTCAGGTTATAGCTGACATTGGACCCTTGATAATAGCCGCGCGATTTCAATTCACCCGCTGTCACCTCGTTATCGCCGACGTTGAACAGCAGCAGCGCCTGCACAGAGTTGATTTCAAGAATGCCCAACCTCTCGAATTCGTCCTTCACAACATCTAGCAGCAGCCGGTGCAGCCGTTCCAGCAGCGCCAGACTTTCAAGGTATCCAGACTGGAACGCCTTTTGCGAACCATCAAGCAGGGGGGCGTGAACTGTCATCAGAAGTCTCCAGGTGTCCGAATTTCGGATCAAACTGGGCACAATATGCGAACATAAGGTAAACTCGCCAAAGATTGGCCAAGATTTTAGGCAGTTTGTCCGGCGATCAGGCGCGCCCTTGCGAAACTGCCGATTTCTGCAATCAACGCGGCCAATGCAGGCGGCGGCGTTCCTTGCCCCAACACCCAAGGCAGCAGGTCCTGGTCGTTCTCTTCAAGCAGCACGTCATATACCGCGAGCCGCGGGTCTGCCATTGCGGCCAGATGCGCGTCGGCATAGGGCCCAAGGATCAGGTCCATCTCTTTCGTGCCGCGCCGCCAACTGCGCATTCGCATCCGTTTCAGGCGCGCTTCTGCCGTCTCTGTCACCCCGTCCGCCTTTCGCTTGAACGCCTGTCACAGCAAGCCTATGACAGGGCGGAACAATGTTCCAGCCCCAGCCCTGCGCCCCAAACTTTGTGAGGATCCGATGGCCTTTTTGTCTGACACCCTAGCCCGCGTGAAACCCTCGCCCACCATCGCCGTCACCACCAAAGCCGCCGAGTTGAAAGCGTCCGGTCGCGATGTGATCGGGCTTGGCGCAGGCGAGCCGGATTTCGACACACCGCAGAACATCAAAGACGCAGCCAAGCGGGCGATTGATGCCGGCAAGACGAAATACACCGCCGTCGATGGCATCCCGGAACTAAAGGCGGCGATCTGTTCGAAATTCCTGCGCGAAAACGGTCTGACCTACACGCCGGCGCAGGTGACCGTTGGCACCGGCGGCAAGCAGATTTTGTACAACGCGCTGATGGCGACGTGCAATCCCGGAGATGAGGTGATCATCCCGGCGCCCTATTGGGTCAGCTATCCCGACATGGTCCTGCTTGCGGGTGGCACGCCGGTTGCGGTTGTGGCGGGCATCGATACCGCGTTCAAGATCACGCCCGCCCAACTGGAGGCCGCGATCACGCCGAAAACCAAGTGGTTCATCTTCAACTCGCCATCGAACCCCACCGGCGCGGGGTACACCCGCGCAGAGCTGCGTGCGCTTTGTGATGTGCTGCTGCGCCATACGCATGTCTGGATCATGTCGGACGACATGTATGAACATCTGGTATTCGACGACTTTGTGTTCACCACACCGGCCGAAGTGGAGCCGGCCCTGTATGACCGCACCCTGACCACCAATGGCGTGTCGAAATCCTATGCGATGACCGGCTGGCGCATCGGCTATGCGGCGGGGCCAGTGGCATTGATCAAGGCGATGGGCACGATACAGAGCCAGTCCACCTCGAACCCCTGCTCGATCAGCCAGTATGCAGCACTCGAGGCGCTGACCGGCCCGCAGGATTATCTCGCCCCCAACCGCGCGCTGTTTCAGGGCCGGCGCGATCTGGTTGTGTCGATGCTGAACGCGGCCAAGGGGATCACCTGCCCCAATCCCGAAGGCGCGTTTTATGTCTATCCCGACATTTCAGGTTGCATCGGCAAGGCAACACCTGCAGGCACCTTGATTTCCAACGATGAAGTGTTCGCAACTGCCCTGCTGGAGGAAACCGGCGTTGCCGTTGTGTTCGGCGCGGCCTTTGGCCTATCGCCAAATTTTCGCGTAAGCTATGCTACATCAGATGCCGTCTTGGCCGAGGCATGCACCCGCATCCAGAATTTCTGCGCTGCTTTGGTTTAGGAGCGAACTTGGGCGACCTGCCGGACTACTACTTTCGCATCCGCGAAAATGGCGCGGTGGTGTTTCGGGTCGATACCGAAAACCGCCAGCGCCGCATCGACATGGACGAAATCGCGACGGTCAACGTCAAGAACGGCAACATCAAACCACATGGCGACAGGTCGTTGTCAGCGGCTGACACAACGGCGATCCGCGACTGGCTGGCAGCACGGATCGAACAGCTGAACCGCCGCGATATCGACGACATCTTTCGCGCGGTCGATCACATGAACCTGACCACGCAATGGGTGCAGACCAAGGCATCAGACGCGCAGCTTGAAGAAGTCACCGACACCCTTTTGCTGGCCATGCACGACTTGCGGTCGGTTCTGGTGCGCAAAAAGGCCGAACGATTGATGAAAGACGAAACTCCGCAATAGCTTCACCCGGCGCACTCTTTCATTTGATCAAATCCTGCGCGATAAGAGGCCGGACGCGAGGAGCCTGTCGATGACCCCAGTTGAGATTGCCACGGACCTGGTCGCAGGCTTGCGCGCCGACCGGATCGCATCCCTGACGCGGCGCGAGGCGGCACGTTTTGCGCAAAGCCGCCCAGCCTCGGCGGCCGCAATGGCGCGCGGCGCGGGGGCGTACCTCGACGGGGTGCCGATGCACTGGATGAAAGACTGGTCGATGCCGCATCTGCCCCTGGTGGCCGAGGCGCAGGGGGCCACGATCACCGACATCGACGGGTACCTTGTCGATGATTTCTGTCTGGGCGACACGGGTTCGATGTTTGGCCACTCACCCGCGCCGGTCGCTCGCGCGATCCGGGCGCAAGCGCGGCTGGGTCTGACCTATATGCTGCCAACGCAAAGCGCGCTGGAGGCGGGGCGGCTTCTGACTGAAACATTCGGCGATTTCCGCTGGCAGATTGCGACAACGGCGACGGATGCCAACCGCTTTGCGTTGCGCGTGGCGCGGGCGGTGACAGGGCGGGCGAAGGTTCTGGTGTTCAACGGATGTTATCATGGCACAGTTGACGATATCTTTGTGACGCTGGATCAGGGGGTTACGGTCAACCGCCCCGGCCTTTTGGGGCAGGTCGCGGACCTGAGCCGGGTGGCCGTCTGTGCCGAGTTCAACGATCTCGACGCGGTGGCGGCGGCACTGGCACAGGGCGATGTAGCAGCGATTCTGACCGAACCGGTGATGACAAATTCCTGCATGGTCCTTCCCGAACCGGGGTTTCTGGACGGGCTGCGCGCCTTGGCCACCAAGGCAGGGGCGCTGCTTATCATTGACGAGACGCACACGATTTCAACCGGTTACGGCGGCTATACCCGCGTTCACGGCTTGCAGCCGGACATGTTCGTGGTCGGCAAATGCGTAGCGGGTGGGATGCCGGCGGCGGTCTGGGGCATGACAGCCGCGATTGCCGCGCGCTACATCACAGCCAATGCAGACCGCGCCCCGGGGCATTCCGGCATGGGTACCACGCTGTCGGCCAATCCGATGCAGTTCGCCTGTCTGATGGCCACGCTGGAAAGCGTCGCCACGCCAGAGGCTTACGCAGGGATGGAGGCGGGGGCGGCACGTCTGCACGCAGGTCTTGCCGCCAGCATCGCCGCCCACAACCTGCCGTGGCATGTGGTGCGTGTCGGCGCGCGGGTCGAGTTCATCTGCGCCCCCGGCCCATTGCGCAACGGCTCTGATGCCGCCCGGGCGCACCAACCGCTGCTTGAACGCGCGCTACATCTCGCGCTTCTGAACCGTGGCACGCTGATCGCGCCGTTCCATAACATGATGCTGGTCAGCCCTGCGACCAAAAAGCACCAGATCGACCGTCTGATCGCCGCCTTCGACGAAATCCTGACCGAGTTGCAACAGCCATGACCGAACACTCCCCCTCCGGCTCGACCATAGCCGAGGCCGAAGCCTTTCTTGCTGCCCATCCGGAAATCGAAGCCTTCGATATCGTGCTGCACGATTGCAACGGCATCGGGCGCGGCAAGATCATCCGCCGCCACGAATTGCTGCCGTTCTACAAATCCGGGCGGCACCTGCCGATCTCGATCCTCGGTCTTGATATCTGCGGCGAGGATGTGCACGAAACCGGCCTGATCTGGGATCAGGGCGACGGCGACCTGCGCGCCTGGCCCATCCCCGGCACGCTGGTACCGCTGCACAACACCCAACCGCCCCGCGGAGAGGTGTTCATGTCGATGTATGGCCTTGACGGCACCAAGATGACCTCGGACCCCCGCCACGCGCTGCAAGCCCAGGTCGATGCGATGGCCGCAGAGGGCCATTATCCATCGGGCGCGTTCGAGCTTGAGTTCTTTCTGCTGGAAAATGACCGTGGACCCGACGGCAAAATGGTGCCCGCCCGCGACGTTCTGGATGGCCGCGCGAGCCGCAAGACCGAAGTCTATTCGGTCGATCACCTGCACGGGATGCTGCCGCTCTTCTCGGACATCTACGCAGGGGCCGGGAAGGCCGGGATCACCGCCGAGACGATGATCTCGGAATACGCCCCCGGTCAATATGAACTGACGCTGCACTACCGCACCGACGTGATGCAGGCCGCCGACGACCTGATGCGCCTGAAACGCATCGTGCGGGCACAGGCGCGGGCGCATGGCGTCACCGCCTGTTTCATGGCCAAGCCGAACGAGGATTACGCAGGATCGGGCATGCACTTCCATGTCTCGCTGTTGGACGCCGCAGGCACCAACGTCTTCGTCGAGCCGGTCGAGGGCCAATGGAACCCGACCATCCTGCACGCCTTGGGCGGCTTGCGCGCGACGATGGGCGAAGCGATGCTGGTTTTCGCCCCGCACGCCAACAGCTGGCGCCGCTTTGCCTCGCAGAGCTATGCCCCCGTCAGCCCGACCTGGGGCGTCAACAACCGATCTGTCGCGTTGCGCATTCCTGCCGGAGACACCAAGGCCCGCCGCATCGAACACCGCCCCGCCGGGGTGGACGCCAACCCCTACCTCGTCGCCGCCACCGTTCTGGCGGGCGTGCGCCACGGCATGGCCAACCGCATCGACCCCGGCCCCGAAACCACGGGCAACGGCTATGTCGACGGGGCCGATGCACCTGCCATCCCGGTCGATTGGCGCGGCGCGATCGAGGCTGCCAAAGCCTCCGATTTCCTGAAATCCGCCCTCGGCCCCGACATGCACCGCACCTTCACCGCCGTCAAAGCCGCCGAGTACGCCCGCGTGCAACGCACCGTGTCAGAGGTGGATTTCGACCTTTATCTGCACACGGTCTAGCATCGGTGAAACCTGCAACTGGTGCCCGCGGCCGGACTCGAACCGGCACGGCCCTACGGCCAAGGGATTTTAAGTCCCCAGTGTCTACCATTTCACCACGCGGGCACACGTCCCTTCATAACCAAGGTATCCGGGCAAACACCAGACCTGCTGCGCTGCGGCAATTGACTTGGCCGCACCCGCGGTTTCATATGGCGGCGCAACGTTCACCGGGGGTTTCCCATGACGAAAATCTATCCTGACGGCAAGGCCGCTTTGGACGGGCTGCTGTTTGACGGCATGTTGATCGCCAGCGGCGGCTTCGGGTTGTGCGGTATCCCGGAACTTCTGATCGCCGCGATCCGCGATGCCGGCACCCAAGGCCTGACGGTCGCGTCGAACAACGCGGGCGTCGATGGGTTTGGCCTTGGTGTTCTGCTGGAAACCCGGCAGGTCAAAAAGATGATCTCGTCCTATGTCGGCGAGAATGCCGAATTCATGCGGCAGTATCTGTCGGGCGAGCTGGAGCTGGAATTCAACCCGCAAGGCACGCTGGCCGAACGGATGCGGGCGGGCGGCGCAGGCATCCCCGGCTTTTTCACCCGCACCGGTGTCGGCACAGTGATCGCCGAGGGCAAGCAGCATCAGGATTTCGACGGCAAGACCTATATTCTGGAACGCGGCATCGTGGCGGACCTGTCGATCGTGAAGGCGTGGAAGGCCGACCCCTCGGGCAACTGCGTGTTCCGCAAGACCGCGCGCAACTTCAACCCGCCCGCCGCCACCTGCGGCAAGACCTGCGTGGTCGAGGTCGAAGAGATCGTGCCGCTGGGTGCCCTAGACCCCGACACGATCCACCTGCCCGGCATCTATGTGCACCGCATCGTGCAAGGCACTCACGAAAAGCGGATCGAACAGCGCACCGTGCGCAAGAAGGAGGATGTTTGATGAATAAGGTTGATGCTTTTGAAAAAATGATCGCGATCTTAAGAAGTGAACCGGAGGTCAGCATCTTCGTGAGGGCCGAAGTTCTTTTCGACATGGGTATCAACCCGAGGCATATCGAAGAGACATGCGGAAGAGTAGTTCGTCGCAGAGCGATTGTCACAAAAGGGTCCGACGGGTTGCATCTAGACGAAATCGAGTTTGAGTTCTTGCCAAAACGAGGAAACTCGTGATGCCTTGGGACCGCAACCAGATGGCCGCACGGGCCGCGCAGGAATTGCAAGACGGCTGGTACGTCAACCTCGGGATCGGCATCCCGACGCTTGTGTCGAACTACATCCCCGCAGGCATGACCGTCACCCTGCAATCGGAAAACGGCATGCTCGGCATGGGTCCGTTCCCGTTTGAAGGCGAGGAAGACGCCGATCTGATCAACGCAGGCAAGCAGACCATCACCGAACTGCCGCAGACCGCGTTTTTCGACAGCGCGCAGTCCTTTGCGATGATTCGCGGTGGCAAGATCGCCATGGCGATCCTTGGCGCGATGGAGGTGGCCGAAAACGGCGATCTGGCGAACTGGATGATCCCGGGCAAGCTGGTCAAGGGCATGGGCGGCGCGATGGACCTGGTCGCGGGTGTGGGCCGCGTGGTGGTGGTCATGGACCACACCAGCAAGCATGGCGAATCCAAGGTGCTCAAGGCCTGCACGCTGCCGTTGACCGGACGGGGCGTGGTCAACCGCATCATCACCAATCTGGGTGTTCTGGATGTGGTGCCAGGCGGCTTGCGACTCGTCGAATGCGCGGATGGCGTCAACGAAGCCGAATTGCGCGCTGCCACCGAAGCCACCATCGTCAGCTGAAACCGATCAGACAGGCAAGTGGCACACCGACAGACCCATGGGTGCTCATCCCTGCCTGACCATTTCCCGCCTCGTGCAAAAGGCAGTCGATCTGGCAAAACTCCTTCGCAGACCGGCATTCATCTTGGCAAAAATATCCTCGGGGGGAGAGGCGCCATGCGCCGAGGGGGGCAGAAGGCCCCCCTTTTGCTACCCGCCCGCGCCGATCACCTTGAACACACAAGGATCGGTTACCAGCTCCGGCGGGGTCAGACACAGACCTTGCGCCACTTGCCACGCCGCCAGAACCTTGGGCACATAGTCGCGCGTTTCGGCATAGGGCGGCACGCCTTGGTTGGCCCGCACCGAACCCTCGCCCGCATTGTAGGCAGCCAGAACCATCAACGGATCGCGGTTGAACTCCGTCATCAGCCAGTCAAGATAGGCCACCCCGCCTTTGATGTTTTGTGCGGGATTGGTCGTGTCGGTGACACCAAAGCGTTCTGCAGTGGCGGGGATCAGTTGCATCAACCCTTGCGCCCCGGCAGAGCTCACGGCGTCAACGCGCCCGGCGCTCTCTATGCCGATCACGGCCAGGACCAGGGCGGGCGACACCTGAGTGCCAATCGTTGCCGCAAGAATCGCCGTCCCGTGGGTCGCAGCGATATCTTGCAGGCCTTGCAGCCGCGGCGCCTTGACCGTGGCACCACCCGGCCCCTGCGACAAGGTCGCCAACGCCAGCGGAAACCGGCCGTCCACTGCGTTCTGCGCCGGGGGCACGGTGTTCCAGAACCAGTCATAAGACGCGAGGGTTGGTGGATTGGGGGCAAGCGCAGGCTCTGCCTGCGCCGGATCGACCGGTTCAGGCGTCGTGACCCCGTCTGGATCGACACGCGGCAGGGCGGCCAGCAGCCTTGCCTGCTCGACCGGATCGATTTGCACGGTGATGCGCTTGCCCGCGGGTCCCTGACCGACTTTCACCCGCTTGAAGGTAAAATCGCGATCGATAGCCGCATCTTCACCGGCTGCGGGGACTGCCGCAGTCAAGACCAGAATCGCTGTCAGAACACTGCCCAGAGAGTGCATCACAAGGATGCCTTCCGTTATTGTTTTCATTAATAAAATCTTGCCAGAAAATCAGCCGTCCCGCCATAACCCGTGCAAACTAGCTGCATGCTGTTGCCGCAGTGTCGCAAGAACACCGCACAAGCACCCTGAAAAGACCAAACCCTTGCCCCAATCGGGCCACGATTGAAGGGCAAAACTCCTCTCATGCCGAAACGAAGATCGGACCGGAACAGAGGCCGGAAAGAGTTAACGCGGTGCGGCGGACAACCTGAGCAACTCCTAGATAGGGATAGAAAACCATGAACCTGCTGAACATCTTCAAGAACTTCAAGAACGACGAATCCGGCGCCGTGACCGTTGACTGGGTCGTGCTGACCGCAGCCATCGTTGGCCTGGGCCTGGTCGTGATGACGACTGTTGGCGACGGCATCGACAGCCTGGGTGCAACGGTCGCAACCGACCTCGGCGCCAAGACTTCGGCAACCTACGCCTACAAGTAATAGAGCACACGTGTTCGCATGGGCCGCTTCCTGCAAAGGAAGCGGCCTTTTGCCTTTCTGGGCTATGCGCAGTTGCGCGCCGAATTCTTGCTGAAATCGGTCAGGACACCTAGGGCATCGCGCGCGTGAACTTAGTAACTCTATGGCGGAATTGACCTAAAAACTGCCCAATTTGGGCCACGATCCTAGGGCAACGTTAACTTGTACGGTGGGTTCAGGTTCGTCCGGTGCCTGTCATGCTGCAGACTGCTGACCGAGTTCACTAATCATTGAAACTTTTTGCACACGGAAAACACGGATGAACCTTCTCAAATTCTTCCGGCCTTTCATGACCGACGAGGCTGGTGCCGTGACGGTCGACTGGGTCGTCCTGACAGCCGCAATCGTAACGCTCGGGTTCCTTGTGATGTTTCCGATTGGCGACTCGATGGGCCTGCTCAGCGAATCTGTCGGTACCTCCATCGGCGACAAGACGATGGCAGACAGTACTTACAAAGCGAAATGACGGCGCCGGCGGTCCGCAGCAACTGACGGACCCCGGATGCAAGATCATTTCACGTCGTCCAAATCGTCACGTGATCGCCGCTATCTTGCCATCGGCAGGGCCCGATTTGCGCAGATACAGACACGTGTCGAACATGCGCTGCGACATCGAGCAAAGATCCGCCCTAGCAAGCGGACAGTGAAGAGGTAGAATCAGATGCGGATGATGTTTGGATTGGTGCTGGTGGTCGGTTTGGCGCTTGCGGGCGCGGCCGTCTACATGGCGAACAGTTACATAAGCAAGACCCAGGTGGCGCTTGACCGCGAGCGTGAAATTCGCGCCAAGACCGGACCATTGGTCGAGGTCTATGTTGTCAACAAGCAAAAGAACTACGGCGAAATCCTGACCATGGAAGACGTCCAGTTGATCTATTGGCCCGAGAATGCCCTGCCGGAAACCATCTTCCGCGATCAGGAAGTGCTGTTTCCGAACGGTGGCAAAGAGCCGCGCTATGTCCTGCGGCAGATGGAACAGTTCGATCCGATCATGGCGATGAAAGTGACGGAACCGGGCCAGCCTGCCGGACTGACGGGACAGCTGGAAAAGGGGATGCGTGCCTTCGCAATCCGGGTTGACGTGGCATCCGGTGTGTCGGGGTTCGTACAACCCGGTGACCAGGTCGATATCTACTGGACCGGGACCGGCGTTGCGACATCGGAAGGCGACACATCCGATGTCACCCGCCTGATCGAAAGCGGGGTTCGGATCATCGCGGTCGACCAAACAGCGTCCAGTGGCACCGGTGGCACAATTCTGGCGCGAACGGTGACGGTATCCGTATCGCCCGAAGAAGTGGCCCGACTGGCGCAGGCTCAATCGACGGGAAGTCTGGCCCTGTCGTTGGTCGGCACGGGTGATGAAACGGTCAACGGCAAGATAGAAGTGAACCAGCAGGTCCTTCTTGGCATCGAAGAAACAGTAGAAGTGATCGCCCCCGAAGCGGCAAAAGTGTGCAGCGTTCGCACTCGCAAAGGGTCAGACATGGTCGATATACCGATCCCCTGCACAAACTGACACCAAAAAATCCCGGCGCGCTGCTATATCTATGGCGCGCGCCGGTCGAAAATTCTAAACTTGGGCATCTGTTGCAAGTTATCCACATAAGAGACACACGACAAGCAATTGATTCTTGATTAAAAAGCCAGTCTCAGGCAACTTAGGGGTGGATCGGGCAATCAAGACCCGACCAGAGGCGAAAACAGAAGGGCAGATCACATGAGACTGCGCAGCCTATGGACAGCAGGCGTGCTGGGCTTTGCCCTTGGGTGCACAGTCTTGCAGCCGGCATTTGCACAAACCTTGCGCGTAATGACGGGCTCTGCGTCGACACCTTTGCAAGTTCCGATGAACCGGGCAGTGGTTGTCGAAAGCGAAGAGCCGTTCGCCGAACTGTCGATCGCAAATCCCGGCATCGCGGATATCTCGACGCTGTCGGATAAATCCATCTATGTGCTTGGCAAGACACCTGGCCGTACCACGATGACCCTGCTGTCGCCCGACGGCCGGCTGATTGCCAACGTCGAAGTGCATGTGACCCCGGATATCGCCGAGTTCAAGGAACGCCTGCAGCAGATTCTGCCGGGCGAGAACATCGAAGTTCGCACTGCGAATGACGGCATCGTGCTGTCCGGGACCGTGTCTTCGACGGCCAAACTTGATCGTGCGCTGGACCTGGCCAACCGCTATGCACCGGAACGCGTTTCCAATCTGATGAGCGTCGGCGGCACGCAGCAGGTCATGTTGAAGGTGCGCTTTGCCGAGATGAGCCGGTCGGTGTCGAAGACCCTGTCGTCGTCGCTGGCGGTTCAGGGGGGTGTCGATGTCGGCGTGAATGGCGAAACCGGAACCTGGCTTGACGGCACCAACAGCATCGACAACGGCGTGGGGACCGTCGGCGTAGGGACAGAAGGCGCGTTTTCGTTGGGCTTCTCGGCCGGCTCGCTTGAATTCGCCGTACTTCTGGAGGCTCTTGAATCCAAAGGTGTGGTGCGAACCCTCGCAGAACCCAACCTGACAGCCTTGTCCGGGCAAGAGGCGACTTTTCTTGCTGGCGGCGAATATCCGATCCCGGTGGCATCAGGGATTGATGGCGGGATCACGATCGAATTCAAGCCCTTTGGCGTCGAGTTGGATTTCACTCCGACAGTCGTGGATGGTGACACGATCAACCTGGTGATCAACGCCGCCGTCTCGTCGATCGATTCGACCATCACGCTGCAAACCGGCGGTGTCAGCATCAACGCGTTCAAGCGCCGCGAGACGACAACGACGGTCGAGATGCGGGATGGTGAAAGCTTTGCCATTGCAGGCTTGCTGCAAGACGACTTTACCGACCTCAATGGGCAAGTGCCGTGGCTGGGCGACATTCCTGTGCTGGGGGCGCTGTTCCGCAGTGCCGAGTATCAGCGCAACCAGTCCGAACTGGTCATCATCGTGACGCCGCATCTGGTCACCCCGACCCGTGGCGAGGCTTTGGCGCTTCCGACGGATCGCATCCGGATCCCGACCGAAAAAGAGCTGTTCCTGTTCGGCAAGGTCGCGAAACAGAATGGACCGGCCGGCGAAGTCGCACGGCAAGACTTCAATGGCTCTTATGGCTATGTGATGGAGTGAGGGCGATGCGGAAAACCAAGGCACTGGTATTCACGCTTGCCGCGGCGCTGTTGCTGTCGGCTTGCGAAGGCGACTTCTTGCGCGAGGCGGGTGCAGAGGTTGACGAAGGTGGCTTTGGCAACCCGAACATGAACAACACCCTTTTGATGACCGGGCAAGTCGGCGCCACCACGGCGCTGGCAGAACGGTTTGCCCGAGAGGTGCCGTCGACCATTACGTTTGCCTTCAACTCATCTGTGCTGACACCCGAAGCGCAAGCAACACTGCGCAAGCAGGCGGGATGGATACGTCAGTTCCCGGAAATCCGGTTCCGGGTCTACGGACATACCGATCTTGTCGGATCGAACAGTTACAACAAGGCACTGGGTTTGCGTCGCGCCAAGGCGACGGTCGCCTATCTGTCCACTCAGGGCATTTCGACGTCGCGTCTCGAAGCTGTTGCATCCTTCGGCAAAACCCAACCCGTGGTGCAGACCCCTGGCCCGGAAGAACGGAACCGGCGAACCGTGACCGAGGTGACAGGGTTCGCAAAAGGCCAGGCCACCTTGCTGAACGGCAAATATGCCGAGGTCATCTTCCGCGAATATGTGGAAAGTGCGACCCGTTCGCGTCCGACGGTTTCCCAAAGTCAGGCCGAAGTTACCGCATCTGGCGGTTGACGGCGGTTTGCGCGCGCCCGGTACAGGACGCGTGCGACATCTTGCGACAGAACTCGCGACGATCTGTTTCCTAATTTGCTAAAAATCAAACATTAACGGTTTTTTAGCCCCATTGTCGCCACCATCTGACAGCATTTTCTCTCCAACAGAAACGGCGCACGGTTCAATCTGACCGTGCACGCTTCTGCGGGTGATCCAAGGGTCACGCGGTGGGCTGTCTTTTGGAAGGACGTTAGGCGATGAGCAGCGTAGCAAATCTGGCGCCGGAACCGGCCCCTATCGTCGCGTGCACGATTTCACGCGATGTGCAGCACTTCGATCTTTTGATCGATGATATGGAACTGGAACTTGGTGAAAGCTGGGGCGATCTATCATTCGAAGATGCCACAGTCTTCCTGGATCAACCCGAAGCTGCGACCCTTGAATTCGTAGCGATTGCTGTGAACGGTCAGGACGAAACCGACCTGTCGCGGATCACGGACATCATTCGGCAGGCCAAGGCAAAAACGATCAAGGTAATCTTGATTGCCGATCAAGTCAGCCCGATTGCGCTGCATCAGTTGCTGCGTCTGGGCGCGAATGATTTTGTTCCCTATCCGCTGCCCGAAGGCGCGCTGCACGATGCCATCGAGCGGCTGCGCAAGCCAATCGCCGTGGCGGTTGCCGCACCGGCAGTTGCCGCACCGGCGCCCGAAGACCAGGCTGCGGGTCCGGCTTTCAAGGCAACCGGCGATCGGGATGGCGTCCTGTTGCCGGTTCATGGGCTGGCAGGCGGTACGGGTGCGTCGACCTTTGCCACGAACCTCGCCTGGGAACTGGCAACGATCGACAAGACCCCGCCGCGGGTCTGCCTGATCGACTTTGACTTCCAGTACGGCTCTGCCGCGACCTATCTAGATCTGCCCCGCAAGGACGCGGTGTTCGAATTGCTGTCCGATACTTCGAACGCCGACAGCGATTCCCTGTTGCACGCAATGCTGACCTTCAACGACAAACTGCATGTGTTGACGGCACCCGCCGACATGCTGCCGCTTGACATCGTCGGTCCAGACGATATCGGCCGGATCATCGACATGGCGCGGACGAATTTCGACTTCGTCGTGGTCGACATGCCCAAAACCATCGTTTCCTGGACTGAAACCGTGCTGGCGCGCTCGCATGTCTATTTCGCGCTGATGGAATTGGACCTGCGATCCGCGCAAAACGTCCTGCGTCTGGTGCGGGCGTTGAAGGCAGAAGGTCTGCCGCATGAAAAACTCCGCTATGTGCTGAACCGCGCCCCGAAGTTTACCGACCTGTCCGCGAAATCGCGGGTAAAGCGGATGGCCGAAAGCCTTGATATCACGATTGAAGTGCAGCTGCCCGACGGCGGAACGCAAGTGACGCAAGCCAATGACCATGGCCTTCCACTGTCCGAACAGGCTGCAAAGAACGTGCTGCGTCGCGAAATCCAGAAGCTGGCTAAATCACTGTTTGATCTGAACAAGGCTGTCGAGTCCGGCAAACGCTGAGATCGACGAGGGGGCTGAGACATGTTTTCACGTTTCAAGAAATCTGACGGGACGGCAAAAGCGACGCCGCTTTCTCAAGTTGGCGCGGCCAATCCTGCTGGCCGTGCGCCGGCGGCTACCGTCAAACCTGTCATGGCAAACCGCGCGCTTCCTTCGGCAGCGCCGCCGCGTCCTGCTGCAGAAGTGGCGGCAATGGAGAAGGAAAAGAAACGCAAGGATCGGCTTGCCGACCTGAAAGTGGAACTGCACAAACGCTTGCTAGAAAACCTCAACCTGGCGGCGCTGGAACACGCCTCAGAGGCAAACCTGAAGATCGAGATCGCAACGATCGTGTCCGAAGGGCTCGACGAAATGTCGGTGTCCTTGAACAAGGATGATCGCGGCATCCTCAATCAAGAGCTATATGACGAAGTGATGGGCCTTGGCCCGCTGGAGCCGCTGCTGAAAGACGATACGGTCAATGACATTCTGGTGAACGGGCCGAATCGTATCTTCATCGAACGCGCCGGAAAGCTGACACTGACCGACATCACGTTCAAAGATGAACGCCATCTGTTGCGGATCATCGACAAGATCGTGTCTGCGGTTGGTCGCCGCGTCGATGAAAGCAACCCCTACGTCGACGCCCGTCTGGCCGACGGCAGCCGTTTCAACGCGATGGTACCGCCGGTCGCCGTGGATGGAAGCCTTGTGTCGATCCGGAAATTCAAGAAGGAAAAGCTCGGCGTCGCCGACCTTGTCCGCTTTGGCGCCTTTACCGAGGAAATCGCCGCCTATCTTCAGGCAGCCGTGTCGTGCCGGCTGAACATCATCGTGTCGGGTGGTACGGGGTCGGGCAAGACCACCACGCTGAATGCGCTGTCATCCTTCATCGACAACACCGAACGCGTGCTGACGATCGAGGATACGGCGGAACTTCAGTTGCAGCAGGTCCATGTCGGCCGGATGGAAAGCCGCCCCCCCAACGTCGAAGGCAAGGGCGCCGTGACCCAGCGCGACTGCCTGCGCAACGCCCTGCGGATGCGCCCAGACCGGATCATCGTGGGGGAAACCCGCGGTGAAGAGGTGATCGACATGTTGCAGGCGATGAACACCGGCCACGACGGATCAATGACCACGATCCACGCCAACTCGGCCCGTGACGGTATTTCCCGTCTTGAAAACATGGTCGCCATGGCCGGCATCGAAATGCCGCTGAAGGCGGTTCGGGCCCAGATCGCATCGGCCGTCAACCTGATCGTGCAGGCCTCGCGCCTGCAGGACGGTTCGCGCCGGATGGTCTCGGTCACCGAAATCACCGGCATGGAAGGGGAAGTGATCTCGATGCAGGAAGTCTTCCGCTATGAACGCCTGGGGGTCGAGCCGAACGGCAAGATCATCGGACGGTTCAACGCGACAGGCGTGCGCAGCCACTATTCCGAACGCTTCCGCCAGTGGGGCTATGACTTGCCCGCCTCGATCTATGAACCCATCATCTGAGGACATGCCATGGAGATCTCAGCCGCACCGCTGATCTACATCCTGATTTTCGTAGCCGTGCTGATGCTGGTCGAAGGGCTGTATCTGACGGTTTTCGGCAAGTCGATCAGCCTGAACAACCGGATGAGCAGACGTCTGGCGCTGTTGGAAAAGAACCAGAACCGCGAACAGGTGCTGGAGCAGTTGCGCAAGGAAATGTCGCAGCACCTCAACTCGCGTGGGATCCCGATCTATTCGATCCTTGCGACCAAGGCGCAAAAGGCCAACATCGCCTTCACGCCACAGCAACTGATCGGCATCATGGCCGGGCTTGCGGTCTTTTCTTACGTGGCCCTGACCATCGGCACCGAGGCGGCTCAACCTGTCCGCATCGTGGGCGCAATCGGCATGGGCATCGGGGGGGTCTATACTTGGGTCAACAACAAGGCCAAGAAACGCATGTCCTTGCTGGAAGAACAATTGCCGGATGCCGTCGAGTTGATGGTGCGGTCCTTGCGGGTGGGTCACCCGTTTTCCAATGCCATCGGTTCGGTCTCCAAAGAGGTCGCCGACCCGTTGGGAACGGAATTCGGCATGATTGCGGACGAAGCAGCCTATGGCCGCGATGTTGCCGAAAGCCTGAAGGCCTTCGCCGAACGGATGGACAATCAGGATCTGCGCTTTCTGGCCGTGGCCGTGACGATCCAGCAGCAGTCAGGCGGCAATCTGGCCGAAATCCTTGACGGTCTTGCCAAGGTTATCCGCGCCCGGTTCAAACTGTTTCGCCGGGTGAAGGCCATTACCGCAGAGGCCAAATGGTCCGGCATGTTCTTGTCGGCCTTCCCGATCGGCGCGCTGATCATGATCAACGTGATCCAGCCAAACTACTACGACGATGTGTACGACACGCCGGAATTCATTCCCGCCGCCCTCGCCGTGGCCGTGTTTTTGGTCATCAACGTGATCTTCATGAAGATGATGGTTAATATCAAGGTTTGATCCCCATGGAATACCTCACCAGCATCAACACCATGCTTGTAGAACGACTGGGCCCTTTGGGACCGCTCCTGGTGTTGGGTGGCCTCGGATTGCTGTTGGTCCTGATTACCTTGCCAACGATGTTGAAAAAGAAGCCTGATGTTTTCAGCAAGCTGAAGGCACAGCAAGTCCGCGTTGCGCCCAATCGACCGGGTCAGGACCTGCGCCGGGGTGAAAAGGCCGACAAACTGGAAAAGTTCGCAGCCTTCCTTGAACCCCAGGATGTCGAGACGATGACTGCCTCGCGGTTGAAGATGCTGCGGGCCGGTTACCGTGCCAAAAACTCGGTGCGTATGTTCCACTTTGCGCAGATGGCGTTTGCGATTGGTTTTCTGGTGTGCGGCATGATCTACGCAATGGTCATCTCTGCACAACAAGAGGTCGGCCCACAGTTCATGATCCTGGCCACGATCGGCCCGGGGGCTGCCGGCTATTACCTGCCGCAGTACTGGGTCACGCGCAGGGTCGAGTCGCGCAAGCAAGAGATAATCTCGGGATTTCCTGACGCCCTCGATATGATGCTGGTTTGCGTCGAGGCGGGTCAGTCGCTGGATCAGTCGATCAACCGGGTGGCACGTGAAAGCCGCGCCGGATATCCGGCCCTTGCCGAAGAATTCGACATGGTCGCGCAAGAGGTCAAGGCGGGGAAAGAACGGGTGGCGGTGTTGAAGGACATGGCCGAACGTGTTGGCGTGACCGATGTTGCATCTTTCGTGACGACCCTGGTGCAATCGGCCACGTACGGCACGTCCATTGCAGAAGCGTTGCGGGTCTATTCCGCCGAAATGCGTGACAAACGTGTGATGCGCGCAGAAGAGAAGGCAAACACCTTGCCGACCAAGTTGACGCTGGGCACGATGCTGTTCACATTGCCACCATTGTTGATCATCTTGATCGGGCCGTCGGTGCATGGCATTTCAAAGATGTTGGGTGCGATGAACGGGGGATGACCCTTTGTGACCAGACTGGTTTTTTCTGCAACCTGGCTGATTTCTTGCCTGGCTCTCGCCGCTTGTGCCAACACGGGTGGCCTGTTGTCGTCCAAAGACGCAGTGACAGTCGCACCCGGAACCGACAAACGTGCCGAAGGGGTGGATGGTTTGCTGGTGGGCCACCGTCTTTTGCAAGCCAACGAGCCTGACCTTGCGCTGAAAGCGTATCTGCGCGCGGCGGCCGAACAAGGGATCAACGCGGATGTGCTGTCGGCGCTCGGGTCTGCGAACCTGGCTTTGGGCCGGCTTGGTCAGTCCGAGCAGCTGCTGCGCCGCGCGTTGGAGCTTGACCCCGTGTTCGTTCCCGCGCTGAACAATCTTGGGGTCGTTCTGATGGAACAAGGCAAGGCAGGAGAGGCGAGGTTGGTGTTTCAGCAGGCCTTCGCGCTCGACAGTGGCCAATCGGACTCGATCCGCGCAAATTTGCAAGCAGCGATAGAAAAGACAGAAATATCGGATTATGGTTCGGTTGAGGAAGAGCCAACGTTTTCACTCGTCAGGCGGGGTCCGGGCAGTTACGAACTGCTTTCCCAGCTGTAGAAACGGGGCCAGAGCAGTAAAAAAGGACGCAAAATGCGCCACCCTGTAGTGTTTGCCCTGTGCCTGACCGGCGCGGTGGCCTTGGCCGCGTGCCAAAAGCAGTCGGACGCGGATGTGGCACGGGCCATGGATGCAGTCAACGTGATCGACGAAACCAACCTGAACGACATCATGTTGACGGTTGGTGACCCCGACGAGGCTGTGACCTATTTCAAGCGGGCATCCGATGAAAAACCGGATCGCATCGACCTGAAACGTGGTCTGGCAAAATCACTGATCCGCGCCAACCGCCCGTCCGAGGCGATCGCCAGTTGGGATGCAATTGCTGCCTCGCCGGAAGGCACGAATGACGATCGCGTGAACCTTGCCGATGCCCTGATCCGGTCCAACGACTGGGTGCGTGCCGAAACCGAACTGAACCGGGTTCCGCCGACGCACGAAACCTTCCTGCGCTATCGGCTTGAGGCGATGATCGCCGACAGCAAAAAGGACTGGAAAAAGGCCGACAGCTTTTATGAAATCGCCTCCGGTCTGACCACCAAACCAGCCGGGGTCTTGAACAACTGGGGCTTTTCCAAACTGACCCGTGGCGATGCATCGGGTGCGGAAAAGCTGTTCATCGAGGCCATCACCTATGACCAGACGATGTTCACCGCAAAGAACAATCTGATCCTCGCGCGGTCGGCGCAGCGCAAATACGATATGCCGGTGGTTCCGATGAGCCAGACGGAACGTGCCGAACTGATGTATACCTTGGGGCTGGCCGCAATCAAGCAAGGCGACACGCAGGTCGGAAAAGGCCTGCTGCAACAGTCGATTGAAACCCACCCGCAGTATTTCGAAGCCGCCACCCGCTCTTTGGCCGCCTTGGAGGGTTAGCATGATCGCCACACTTGCCTTCCTCCCTTTTGCAATCGCAATCGGAATCTGGGTGTCCTGGAGTGACATGAAATTCATGAAAATCCCCAACAAAGCCGTTTTGGCATTGGCCGCGGTCTGGCTTGTAGTTGGGATATTCGTCGTTCCGATCGATCTTTGGCTGTGGGGTTGGGCATTGGGCGCTGCCGTGTTGGTGTTCACCTTTCTGGCCACCATGGCGGGCCTGATTGGTGCGGGCGACGCCAAGTTCGCAGCGGCAATGGCCCCGTTTTTCGTGACGGCTGATCCGCGATTTGTCATGGCGCTGTTTGCGGCCTGTCTGCTGGCAGCCTTTGTCGGTCATCGCGGATTGCGTCTGGTGACGCCGTTTCGCGCGGCCACCGCCGATTGGGCCAGTTGGACCAACAAGGATTTCCCGATGGGCCTCGCGCTGTCGGGAACCCTGATCCTCTATCTCGCAACGCCGCTGCTGAAAACCTGACCCCGTTTACGAATAATTGACCCGCAAAGCCGCAAACTGCCGCAACAGAAAGGTGCCACAATGAACATGCAGTCTCCGCCCGCCGTTCAGGCACCGGCGCCCGCCCGCAACATGACCGAAACCGGTCTGTCGATGGTGATGATGCGCGACATCCTGTTGAAGACGATGTTCCGCATGAACCTTGATATGGTCAGCGACATTTCACGGGTGATCTGCCTGCCAGTGCCTGTGACCCAGGAACTGATCGACCTCGCGCGGGGTCAAAAACTGCTGGAAGCGACGGGCACTTTGCACGCAACCTCCAGCAACGAGATGGGCTATCAGCTGACCGATGGTGGCAAGAGCCGGGCTTTGGATGCGCTCAGCCAGTCAGAATACTACGGTGCGATGCCGGTGCCTCTTACGTCATACGCAGAACAGATGAAGCGTCAATCGGTGCGCGACATCCGCCTGACCCGACCGGAACTGATGGCGGGAATGGGCCATCTCATCTTGCCGCCCGATTTGATCGACAACCTGGGGCCTGCCGTGACATCGGGTCGATCCATTCTGATGTACGGCCCGCCCGGCAACGGAAAGTCGAGCATTTCCAACGGTATCCGCGCGGCTTTGGGCGACAAGATCTATGTCCCCCGTGCAATCGAATACTCGGGTCAGGTCATCACCGTCTATGACCCGATCGTGCATTCCAAGGCCGAGGAAAACGTCGATGACCCAACGCAGTTGCGCCGCAGCGCGAACCGGTTCGACAACCGCTATGTCTATTGCGAGCGACCTTCGGTGATCACCGGCGGTGAACTGACGCTGGATATGCTCGATCTGAAGTACAACCCGGTCGCGCGCACCTATCAGGCGCCGTTGCAGTTGAAATCATCGGGCGGGATTTTCATCGTCGACGACTTGGGCCGCCAATCGGAACCTCCGCAAAAACTGGTG
The DNA here is from genome assembly GCA_031400505.1 of Paracoccaceae bacterium. Lineage (GTDB taxonomy): Bacteria > Pseudomonadota > Alphaproteobacteria > Rhodobacterales > Rhodobacteraceae > JAIYDJ01. The sequence continues at coordinate 32,875 of JANNPZ010000028.1, forward strand.
AACCGCTGGATTGTCCCGCTGGAAGAGGCGAAGGATATCCTTGCGCTGCAATCGGGTGAAAAGTTTACGGTGCCATTCGATACGTTGGTGATCTTTTCGACCAACTTTCACCCGAATGAAATCTTTGACGGCGCGGCGCTGCGGCGGATCTTCTTCAAGATCAAGATCGACGGGCCGAACCAGGAAAACTTCCTGAAGATATTTGCGATGGTGGCGCGCAAGAAGAAAATGCCGCTGGACGAAGCGGCGCTGGTGCATTTGTTGAAGGTCAAATACCCGACAATCGACAACAACTACGCAAACTACCAGCCGGTTTTCCTGATCGATCAGATGATTTCGATCTGTGAATTCGAAGGTATTCCCTATCAGATGACGCCAGATCTGATCGACCGGGCCTGGGGCAACATGTTCGTGCGGGACGAAAAGATCGCGAAGTAGCCGCTTATCGCGCCCTTCGGTTGCTCTGCGCAGCCGCAAAGCGCGGCCAAACCCTGCGACGCGCTATGCGGCTTAGCCGACCTTGAACTGCGTCATGCCTGCTTCTGTCACCACCGCATCAAGACGCTGGTCAAAATCATCGATCGGCACCGCCGCCACCTGCTGCGCCGCAAAGGCAAACCCGATCGCCACCCGGGACCCAGAGACGCGCAACGCCTGCAAAGTCCGGTCATAAAACCCGCCGCCATAGCCCAATCGATAGCCGCGCGCATCAAAGGCCAGCAGCGGCACGATCAGCACATCCGGTTCCATCCATGGTCCGCCTTCGGGGATCAGCGCGCCAAACTCACCCGCAATCAGTTTGCATCCCGGCGTCCATTCGCGAAACCGCAGCGGTTTACCCGCGCCGGTGATGACCGGCACGCAGACCGGGCCCAGATGCGCCGCCATCGCTGGCAGCGGGTCAATCTCGGTGCGCATCGGCATGTAGCCGGCAAGGGCCTGGCCGCTGTGGGCAGCAAGGAAATCAGCCAACAGCGCAGCCGATTGCCCTTGACCGGCCATGAATGCGGCCTTTCGGCGCGCGAATGCCGTTTTGCGCGCCTCGACTTTGATCCCCGCCAGATCGGTCACAGCAGCACCAGCGTTGCAAGACCTAGAAACGCAAAGAACCCCATCACATCGGTCAAGGTGGTCACGAACGTCCCCGAGGCCAGCGCAGGATCAAGCCCGAGCCGGCTCATCGTCAACGGCACCAGCACCCCGCCAAGTGCTGCCACCACCTGATTGACGATCATCGCAAGGCCAAGCACCCCACCCAACAGCGGATCGCCAAACACGACAAACCCGCCCAAACCCAGGATCAACGCGAGCCCTAGCCCGTTGAGCAGCCCCGCCCCCAACTCGCGCCAGACCACACGGCGGGCGTTGGCCGCCGTCAGGCTGCGCGTCGCAAGTGCCCGCACGGCAACCGCAAGCGACTGCGTTCCCGCGATCCCTCCAGTCGACGCCACGATCGGCATCAGCGCCGCCAACGCCACCAGCGCCGAGATCGTCCCCTCGAACGCTGTAATCACCAGTGCCGACAGCGACGCCGTGAACAGGTTGACCACCAGCCAGGGCAGCCGCGCCCGCGCCGTCGCCACCGCACCATCCGACAGCGAACTGTCATCTCCGACCCCGGCAAGGCGCAGCATGTCTTCCTCGTGTTCCTCGTCCAGCACGTTCATCGCGTCGTCGATGGTGATCACGCCGACCAGCCGCCCGGACTTGTCAACCACCGGGGCCGAAATCAGATGGTACTGGTTGAACTGATAGGCCACGTCGGCCTCGGCCTCTTCGGCCTCGATCAGCCGGAAACTGTCTTCGGTGATTGCATCCAGGCGCGTGCCGCGGCCCGATGACAGCATGCGCCCCAGCGTGACATAGCCCACCGGCGACATCCGCGGATCGACAAGGATCACGTGATAGAACTGATCGGGCAGAACCGTCGCCGCCCGCATGAAATCAATCGCCTCGCCGACCGTCCAGTGTTCCGGGGCCACCACCACTTCGCGCTGCATCAACCGTCCGGCCGATCCTTCGGGAAAGGCCAGTGCCGCTTGTACCGCAACCCGGTCGGCGGCCTCCAGCCCATCCAGGATCACACCTTGTTGCGGCACGTCGAGGTCTTCGAGGATGTCAACGACATCGTCGCTATCAAGTTCGCGCATCGCGTCGCGGACCACCGAAGCGGGCAAAGCTGCGATCACCTCTTCGCGGATCGCATCGTCGATTTCCGACAGCACCTCGCCGTCGATCCCCACCGACCACAGCGCCAGCAGCGCGCGACGGTCGCCCCCGCTGATCTGTTCCAGCACATCCGCGATGTCTGCCGCGTGCAACGGCTCCATCAACCCGGCGATCCGCACCACGTCGGCCGCATCGACCGCTTCCAGCAACGCGGCCACGCGCCGGAAATCCAGCCCGTCAGTATCCATCGCTGTCAGATCATCCGGCATGACGCCCCCTTTGGTCGATCATAGGCCAAGCAGTTTCGCACAAACAGGGGAAATGGGCGTATTTTCCTGCGGATGCAAACGGGTTAGGCTGCAAGCGACACGGGGGGGATGATGGCCGATCTTCTACTTGGACAGGTTCTATCCTTCACCGGCGACCCGATGGTCAATGGCTCCGAAGCTGCCCGCCACGATAGCGGCGTTCTGATCGATCAGGGCAGGATCGTCGCTGTTGGCGATGGCGCCACCTTGCGGTCCCAACATCCTGGGGCGCGGGTTACTGACTATGGTCGCAACCTGATCTCGGCGGGGTTCATCGACGCGCATGTGCATTACCCGCAAACCGCAATCATTGCGAGTTGGGGCAAACGGCTGATCGATTGGCTGAACAGCTATACCTTCCCCGAGGAAATGCGCTTTGCCGACCCGATCTACGCAGCCGAGATTGCCGACCGCTATTTTGACCTGGCCCTTGCCCATGGCACCACCAGCATGTGCAGTTACGCCACCATTCACCCCGGATCGGTCGATGCGTTTTTCAACGCTGCCCGCGCCCGAGGCTTGCGCGCCTGGGCAGGAAAGACTTGCATGGACCGCAATGCGCCCGACGGTTTGCGCGATACGGCGCAGTCCGCCTATGATGAATCGCAGCAGTTGCTACAGGCCTGGCATGGGGTGAGCCGGCTGTCCTATGTCATCACGCCACGCTTTTCTCCGACCTCCACGCCAGACCAACTTGCCGCATTGGGTGCGCTGTGGGCCGATCATCCCGATTGCCTGATGCAAACGCATCTGTCTGAACAGACAGACGAAATCGCTTGGGTGCAAAGCCTTTTCCCCCAATCGCGCGACTATCTCGACACCTATGAAGCCCACGGTCTTTTGCGGTCAGGTGCCGTCTATGGCCACGCCATCCACCTGACCGCGCGTGAAAAGGATCGGCTGCGTGAAGCGGGTGCTTCGCTGGTGCATTGCCCAACCTCGAACACCTTCATCGGTTCCGGTCTCTTTGATATGACCCTCGCCCAGACCCTGCGCACTGGTCTTGCGACCGATACAGGCGGCGGCTCCAGCTTTTCGATGCTGCGCACGATGGCTGCGGCCTATGAAGTCGCCCAACTTCGCGGTCAGGCGTTGCACCCAAGCCAGCTTTGGTGGCTGGCCACCGCAGGCTCTGCCCGCGCCCTGCACGCAGAGGCAAAGATCGGCAATATCGCACCGGGACTGGAGGCTGATCTGGTGGTCCTGAACCTCGCCTCTACCCCCGCCATCGAACAGGCGACCCGCCGGGCCGAGGATATCTGGCAAGCCATTTTCCCGACCATCATGCTGGGCGATGATCGGGCGATTGCAGCGGTCTGGATCGCGGGGAACCGGCGACAAGGCACGTCATGACCGGGCAAGCGATCAAGGACGGCCGGGCCAGAATTGCGTCGTGGTGATCGTGCAGAGGGCATGCAGTCAGGCGACCAACCGTCTTTGATCAACGCAAGGCTGTCGACGCTCTGCGTCAGTCTGGTAGAAACAACCAACAGACTGTGATAATGTGTTAACACGTTCAGAGGGTCTGCAAAAAGGGCGACTGATGTCAGAGAACGACCAAGCCCTTGTTCTTGATATCTATGACACGATCATTGATCCGGGTCGCTGGCCTGCTGTTCTCGACAAAGTGGCCAAGGCGCTTGATGCACGTGGATGCATCATGTTCGAAATGGAAACGCTGGCTGATGGAAGTCGGCGTCTGAGTTGCCCGCATGTCTCGGCCAGATATGATCGCGCGCAGGTTGCCAATTATGTCAGACAGTTCGCCGACCTGGAACTCGCCGATCAAGACCTTTTCGCGCGATATTCGGCGACCGGAGACGGGATCGAAGTCATTGGTGACGAAGTTCTTGCCGGAAATCCCGAAAAGCTCATTGCCCGGCCCAACGCGCGCGCCATGGCAGAGTTTGGGATCGTTCATCGCGCGGGTGCCCTTCTTAGCAAGGACAACCCGGCGCGGGATCGGTTTTCCATCCAGTTTTCGGCACGACACGGACCGATTTGCCACAGCGACCGTGAAAAATTGCACCGTCTGCTGCCGCATCTTGCCAAGGCGTGCGAACTGGCCAGAACGCTATCAAGTCTGACCGATCTTACGCGCAACCTGTCGAGTGTGCTCGACCAATTCCGTATGGGCGTCTGCCTGATCCGGGCGGATCGCAGCGTAGTGGCGCAGAATGCTGAATTTGATCGCCAGATTTCCGAGTTTGGCACGTTCCGACGCACGCCATCCGGACGGATCGAGATGGCCCGGTCGCCAGATCAAGAGTGGTTGGTCAACCTTTGCACCAGCACGGCGCGCCATGGGCGTTTCGGCGCGCGCCCGCGAAAAGAGGCCATGGCAGCGACCCGCACCGACGACGCCGGGCGACTTGCCATCGAGATTGCGCCACTGACATCGGCGGATGCGTTTGGTGAGCGCCGCCTAGATGGTTTTGCCATCTTCAGTTTCGATACCAGCCGCCCGATCGGCATCAATCTGGATCTGGTGTCAAAGGTCCTGGTGCTGACCGACTCAGAGAAGGCGTTGGTCAGTCTTGTCGCAGACGGCATGACCAACAAAGAGATTGCCGAGCGGCGAGATCGCTCGGTCGAGACGATCAACACCCAAGTCAAGAACCTGTTGGCGAAAGCCGATTGTGCGAACCGTACCCAACTGATCCGGCGCGTGACGACCATCGGGGCGAACTTTATGACCCACTGATCCCTCATCTTGGGGATGCGGTATCTTCTCGGGTGCAGGAAGTTGGCAACATTGGACTGAGATGGACTGATTTCCTCGAAACAAGGGTTTGCAATGGCGCATTACAAAAAAAACAGTTTTCTGGCGGCCTGGCTTGCGCTGTTTTCCGTGGCCGGGTCGCCACCCGCCATTGCCCAACCGATCGAGACGTCGCGCACCGCCTGCTCGTCTGGCAGCGTCGTCTGTCTTGACCAATCCTGGTCTGATGCACAGCGATCCTGGTGGTACACCACATCGCAAGGATCGCGTCTTTTGCCGCTGTCATGGGCTTTGGCGCTAAAGACCGAAGACGGCGAGGATGCGTTTTTCGGCACGCGCAACCTCACGGCGCTTGGCTATCTGGCCAACCCGGTCTCACGCGACAACCCTTACGGGCTGCCGGTTGGCTTTGTCGTCGATCACGAACCGACACGCTCTGCCGATCTGATGTGCGACAGATTTCCTGAAATCTGCAGCGCGCGAACCATGCGGCAACCTTGGATCGGATTGAATTGCTCGGCTTGTCACACGACCGAAATTGAATTCGGGACAACCCGCCTGCGGATCGAAGGCGCGCCGACACTGGCTGATTTTGCCGGGTTGGTTCATGGCGCAGAGAGTTCATTGCGCAGCACTTTGGCCGACCCGGAACGGTTTCGCCGCTTTGCGGTCGATGTCACACGCGGCTCGTCCAACCCGGAAGACCTGGCGTCGCTTGTCGGCCAGATTGAAGAACAACTGGCCTGGATGGCTTTGCTGCGCGAGGCCAATCATGGATCGGTCGAGGCCGGCCCAGCGCGGCTTGATGCGCAGGGGCATATCCTGACCAAGGTCACAATGGTCAACGGCGGCGGCAATCAGCCGCGTAACTACGTATCGGATGCGCCAGCAAGCTACCCATTCATCTGGAACACGCATCAGCAGGGAAAGCTGCAATGGAACGGCATTGCAGACAACATCCTGACACCGCGCATCCTTGGCCGTGAAACCGATATCGGCGCGCTGGTTCGAAACACGTCCGAAGTCATCGGCGTCTTTGCCCATATCGAGGCAGACCGTGGCTGGGCGGCCCTGGGGTATGACAGCAGCGTTCGCGTGCGCGAAATGATCGGACTGGAACGGCTGTTGTCACAACTTTCGTCTCCGCAATGGCCAGAAGCGGTCTTTGGCGCGATTGACCGCCCGCTTGCCGCCGAAGGGCGCGCCCTTTTTCTTGATCATTGCGCAGATTGCCACAAACACCTTGATCCGGCGGACCTGACGACTGCGGCACATGAAAAGATGGTGTCGCTGCCCGAGGCGGGAACGGATGTGTTCCTGGCCTGCAACACGTTCCTGCGCCAGGCGAACGCTGGCAACATGACCGATCAAAAGACATTCGGCTTCAAGGGCGATCCGATTGCGGCACAGGACGCAGTCCACAAAATGCTGGTGAACGCAGCCGTCGGCGCGGTTTTCGGGCGTATTGATGAACTGCTGCCTGCCCTGTTTCAGGACGTCTCACCCTTGGGCGATGGACAACTGCGGGCGGCCTTCGGACCGGAACTGGAATATCTTCCGGAAGTTGCGGATGCGCAGAAAAAGCAGGATGCGCGCACTTGCCTGACCACGGACCATCCGCTTCTGGCCTACAAGTCGCGGCCGCTGAACGGCATATGGGCGACCGCGCCCTATTTGCACAACGGGTCCGTCCCGACGCTTTATGACCTGCTGCTGCCGGCGCGCACCGCGAATGTCGCCCCGGTTGAGGGCGGTCTGCCCGCGCCAACCGGCCCTGTCCGCCCAGAGACATTCATCGTTGGCAGCCGCATGTTCGACCCAAAGGACGTGGGCTTTGCGGATGCCGCCCCCGAGGCTGGTTGGACATTTTCGGTACGTGATGCGTCCGGCGGGGTGATTCCCGGCAATTCGAACGCAGGCCACGACTATGGCAACGCGGATTTCACCGATGCAGAACGCCGCGCGATTGTGGAGTATCTCAAAACACTTTGACGGAGGATGCCGTGCGAACAACAACCTTTTTCCTGATGTTGTCACTGCTTGCTGTCGAAACGGCGGCACATGCGCAAACCGGTGAGTCAGAGACAGCCGCGGCAAAAGACCTGACACGATCCCTTGCCGAGGCCGCGCGGCAACGATTTGCCGGGAAGAGTTTTGAAGACTTTGCAGCCACCGTTCCCTATCTGGAAGAGACGGGAAAGTACTATGTCGACGGCGACACGCCGATCCGCAACAAAAAGCTGCTGCGGGAATACTGGGAGCAGAACATCCGCTTTGCACCGGAGCAGACCGAGGCAAGCTCTCCTGAGTTTGCCGTGGCAACCGTTGGCGGGCTCGATGCGGTCTGGACCGAAACCGAACGCCGAAACCTGACCTACTGCGTATCGCCCCGGTTTGGTGCGCGCTACAGTGAAATGGTCACGGTCATGAACGATGCCGCCGCAGATTGGGAAACTGCCGGCGACGTGAACTTCATTCATGTCGTGGCGGCCGATGCCGACTGCCGCACCGGCCGTCCGGACCTTGTGTTCGATGTCCGCCCGGTCAACGCTGGCGGAACATTCCTGGCGGCAGCGTTTTTTCCCAATGATCCGCCGATGGCACGCAGCGTTGTCGTTGATCCTTCAGCATTTGCGATTTCTGCCACACAGCGCAGCAACGGGCTGTCCTTGACCGGCATATTGCGGCATGAACTCGGCCACGTCCTTGGCGGCAGGCACGAACATACCCGGCCCGAGGCCGGCACCTGTTTTGAGGATGCCAACTGGCGCCCGCTGACCAGCTATGACGCGTTTTCGGTCATGCATTATCCGCAATGCAACGGTCTTGCGGACTGGTCGCTGCAACTGACCGCCACCGACCGTCACGGGATCGCTTGCCTTTACGGACCCGCTGCGGGGGTACAGTTTGATCCCGAGGCTTGCACGACGGGGGTCGTGGCGGACCCACCAGCCCGAACCGTCGACCGAATTGACGGCGGAGCGATTGCCGCGGGCGACTTCAGAATGGTGACGATGGCAAGTCCAAAACCCGGCACGCCCGTCGTCATCACCATGACGGGCACCGGTGATCCCGATCTTTATGTCAAGATCGACGGCCCGCCACTTTTGTCGAATTTCGACTGCCGCCCCTTCGAGGACGGAGCCGAGGAGCAATGCGATTTTGTGTTCCCGCTCGGGGCGCAATCGGTGTTTGTGGCCGCGCATGGCTTCACGGCAGGCACATTTTCCGTGACGCTAGACTACACCGCACAAGTATTGCCATCAGGGGACGGTCAATGAAGCGGAACTGGCTGCATGTCCTGGCTTTGTCCTTGGTGACCGCGCTGCCCGTGCAGGCGGATCCGTTTGTTGACCTTGTCTGGCAGTCGCAGGCAGAGACGGACGATGCCCTCGCGCAAGAGATTCAGTCGCTGTACCTCGCGCTTTATAATTCCGGGACCATGAAGGTACGCAAGGTGACTTTGGGCGATCGGCTGGTCGAACAGTTGCTGCGTGACGAAGATGTGTTTTTCGGCGCTCATTTTCCGGTCGGCATCGACGCCCTGCTTTGCGACTTGAACCCTGACCTTTGCAGCCGGCAGCGCCAATCTGTTTCACCCCAAATCCTGACGGAGCTTGCCGCCCATGTCGGCGGGTTCGAGCCGACTTACGGCAGTTGGCGCACCAGCGCAGACAGCGTAATCACGATTCCCGACTACCGCTTTGAAAGTGAAACCACGCTTTCGCGCGTGCCGGTCGAAGGCGATTGGTCGCCCTCGCAGTACATCGCCTCTGCCGACACTGATTGTTCGGCCTGGGGCAAAAGTTGTGCCGATGTCGTCAAATCGTTCAACCCCAAACAGTTCCGCTCCAAGGTCACCAGCGCAACACTGCCGCAGGCAAGACTGAAAACGACTTTGACAGTCAAGATCGATCCGACGTCCACCTACCTCGACGTGCTGTCAGGTGCGGCGGTTTCGACGAGGTCGCTTCAGACCAACGATCTTTCGTCAGTCTCGGATGCGCTTCGTGCACAATTCGAAGGGTCGGCTTCTGTTGATCTGTTGGTTGAAGCAATCAACCCGAACCTGATGCCGTTTGGCCGTGTCAGCAAATACAGCGGTGCCCAAGAGGTGAACCAGCCCCTGGTACTATCGTTGCTCCAGGCAATTCATCATCCTTATGGCTATGGAAAGGACATCCCCGAGATTTTCCGGGGCCCGGTAAAGGTAACAGTGTTCGACACCGCGATTTCCGAGGGCCACTGCGATTGGAAGCCGACACATCAATCCAGCGGTGAAACCATGCCGCAGGACCCGGATCCGACCTGCGACCAAGTGAAGAACGATCTGTTGTCCGACGGGGACCATTCGGCATTTGTTGCAGGACTGATTGCGGCACAGCCAAACGGTCACGGGATGGTCGGCATCAATCCCTATGCCGACGTCAATTTCCTGGCTTTGAACACTGCTGTCTCTCCCGACATGCAGATCGAGGACATGACCACACAGCTGTTTCTGAAAATGCCGCTCGATACCGAAGTCGTCAACATCAGTGCCGGTTTTTTTAAGCCGGATGTCGGATCGACGGACAGGCTTGAAGGGGCGTTCGAAAGCCTTTCCGGCAATGCTTTGTTCGTGGTGGCTGCGGGAAACGAAAATCTGGACCTCGAGGATGACTGCCGGATTTTTCCGGCCTGCCTTGATCGTTTCGACAACGTGGTAACGGTGGTAGGGCTGACCGGCGGAACCGCGGAACCGGCTATCTGGAAATCTCTCACCACGGGGTCCAACCATAGTCCGGACTTTGCGATCGGGGCGGTGGCCGAAAACGTCTATTCAACCGTTTCGGACAATCTTTATGCCCAAAGTTCAGGCACTTCGATGGCGGCACCGCAAGTGACGGCCACGGCGTCCCTTATCGTCGCGGCTTCCAAGCGGGTCTGGGCGCAGGAACTGGGCGGCGCCCGGATTCCGCCCAAGTTCATCAAGGATCGCCTGATCTACACCGCTGACGTCTTTCCGGGCTTGGCGGGCAAGGTCAAATCGGGCCGCCTGAACGTCAGTCGGGCGATCGCTGTGGCTTTTGACCAGTTCACGTTGCGGGACGGTCGCACGATCATCGGCCAGATCCAGTCTGCCCCCGACGACTTCGCCTGCAGAACGCCCGTCGCCGCAGAGCAGATCCAGAAGTTCTACAACCTGCGCCGGATGACCTATATGCCGGAAAGCCAACGCTTCTTGTTGTGGAAGCATGATACGCAGGATCTTGCCGCGCGCGACGCCCCATTAGTACTTCTGGCCAGTTGCAACCTGACCACGATAAGCCCGGTGGTGACCGTCAAGGTCGGCCTGAACGAATTCGCCAAGTTTGAGTTCGGCGATATCCTCGACTATACGTCCCGCTTCATAGAAACCGGGCCATGACACTGCGGCACCTCGCCTTTCCGCTGGCTGTGGGCCTGCTTTGCAGCGGCAGTCTGGGTGCGCAGCCGCTGTCACCTTCACCCGAACTCGAAGCGGCAATCGATGGCAATGTCACAAGGCTCGACATCCGCATCCCCATGGACACCACGGGTCGCAGCGCGCCGCTGTTGTGGACCGACGAGATGTCGCAGCTGGGCAGGACCTATTTCCGGTTGCATGTCGGCAGCGCAGGCGCGCCGTTTCCCGATGGGGCCGAACTGCGGCTTTTGCAAAACTCGGGTGACGTCTCGCGGATCGATCTTTCCACGCTCGGCGAGACCGGCGCGTGGAGCGACCTGATCATCGGGGGTCGGGTCCGACTGGCAGTGTCGTCCGTTTTGCCCGCCCCGGGTGCCGTGCTGGTCATCGATCAGATGCAGACAGAGGCGCAGGGCATCGCGCTTTATTCGACATGGGGGCCAAATGAAATTCTGCCAGTCCATGCTCCGCAGGTGCCGGCGGTGGTCGCAAGCGTGGCGTCGTCCGTCGCCTTCTTGTCTTACATCGAAGGCGGGCGATCACGCTCTTGCACCGGGTTCCTGATCGCGCCGGACACTCTTCTGACCAACCAGCATTGCATCCGCAGTGCAGAAGCCTGCGCATCGATGCGCGCGGTATTCGGCTATGAATTCGCGCCGGACGGGCAGTTGGCCATGGGTCCGCAATCCGCCTGCACCGGGTTTCAGCCAGAGTTTTCGGACTTTTCAACCGATGTCACTGTGGTCAGGATCGCGCCACCGCCCGGTGACAGCTTTCCCCCTGTGGATTTGTCCGCCCTGGACAGCGAGCCTCCGACGGGTCCGCTGTTCATCGTGCAGCACCCGACAGCGCAGCCAAAGCAAATCTCGATCACCAATTGCGGCTGGCTTGAATGGCCGGTGCCGGGCCGCGCCCCCGACACGGACTTCACCCATACATGCGATACGGCCAAAGGATCGTCCGGGGCGCCAGTGTTTGACATCGACGGCCGGCTTGTCGGCATCCATCATTTCGGGTTTCGGGATCTGGACAACGATCTGTGGACCGAAAATCGCGCCGTGCGGATCGGGCTGATCGCCGCATGGCTTTCGGCCGTCGGCTTGCCCTGAGCGGGATCAAGAACCGCTACAGGACGCGCGGACTGCGCCCGTTGTGCCCGGCTTTGGCCCATCCGCAAAGGCACCCTTGCAACCAGCGCCACAGGATCAACGTCCTGCAAGACGCCCTAACCGTGGGCCATCCCCCAATGTGCAAAGGCCAGTGCCAGAACCAAAAGCAAAAGCGTCTCGGCCCCGATCATCAAGAACCCTTTCGGCCCTGACGCAAACATCTGCGCCATCGACGTCTTGACACCCAAGGCAGATATTGCCGTCAGCAACATGAAACGCGACGCCTCGTTGACCAGGTTCAAGACAATCTCGGGCAAGGGCACCACATTGCGCAGCACCATCAGTGCCATGAACATCACGACGAACCACGGCAACCGCGCAGCGCCTCCCGGCTCGTTGCGATAGCAGGTCGCCACAACGATCAGAACCAGCGGCAGCAAAGCAACCCGCAGCAACTTGGTAAACGTCGCAATGTCGCCCGCCGTATCGCTGACCGAATAGCCGGCACCGACCACCTGCGCCACGTCATGGATCGTTGCCCCGATCAGATACCCGATCTCGATATCGCTCAGGCCCAACGTGGCAAACAGGATCGGATAAAGCACCATCGCCACAGTCGACAGCGTTGTCACCCCGACCACCGTGAACAGGATATCTTCTTCCCGGATGCGATGTTTCGGCAGCACAGCCGCGATCGCCAGCGCCGCCGACGCCCCGCAGATCGCCACCGAACCTCCGGTCAGCAGCCCGAACGCCAAAGGTCGCCCAAACGCCCGCGCCAGCAGGACACCCCCGCCAAGGGTCAGCAGCAACAATCCCACCACCCCCAGTATGGGCGTCAAACCGAGTTGCGAGACATCCGAAAACGTCAACCGCAACCCCAGCAGTGCCACGCCAAACCGCAACAGGGTGCGCGATGAAAACGCGATGCCAGGCGCGGTTCTGGGGTTTTCGGCCAGAAAGTTGAACGCCATCCCGATCAGCAGCGCAAACAGCATGGCCGGCGCGCCATAGTGTTCGGCCAGAAAACTTGATGCGAACGCGATGGTGGCGGCCAGCGTCAGCCCGCCGCGCTGTTGCACCAACCAGCCAAGCCACGCCGCGCGCGCGGATTGCGACACTTCAGTTGTCATCGGTCGGGCTCAGGTCGAACTTCTGATCCGGAAAGAACTTTGCCAACCGCACATCTGCGGACCGGGCATGCCCCTCCATCCCCTCCATTCGCGATATGCGCGCAGTAGCGACCGCCAGCGACTGCGACGCTTGCCGGGTTGCCCGCTGCCATGTCACCGTTTTCATGAACTTGTGCACAGACAAGCCGCCGGTATACCGCCCCGCACCCGATGTCGGCAGCACATGGTTTGGCCCCGAACACTTGTCGCCAAAGGCAACGGTCGTCTCTTCTCCCAAAAACAGTGATCCATAAGACCGCAACCGACGCAGCCACCAGTCCAGATCGGCGGCCTGAACGTGCAGATGTTCGGGCGCGTAAGCATCGGCCACGGCTGCCATCGCTTCTGCAGTTTCGCACAGCATGACTTCTGCATATTCGGACCAGGCCGCGTTGGCGTTTTCGGCGTTCAGCGCGGGAAGGGATGCGATCAGACGCGGCACCAGCGCCATCACCTTGTCGGCCAATGCGCGGTCGGTCGTGACCAACCAGACCGGCGAGTTGTAGCCATGTTCGGCCTGCCCGACCAGATCCCATGCAACCAGTTCCGGGTCGGCGGTGGCGTCGGCAATCACCATGCTGTCTGTCGGCCCCGCGAACATGTCGATGCCGACCTGACCGTAAAGGATGCGCTTGGCCTCGGCCACATACTGATTGCCTGGCCCCACCAGAATGTCGGCTTTGGGCAGCCCGAACAGCCCGTTGGCCATTGCCGCCACCCCCTGCACGCCTCCCAGGTTCAAGATCACATCCGCGCCGCACAGATCCATCGCAAAGATGATCGCAGGCGGAATACCGACGCCCGGACGCGGTGGCGAACAGGCGCTGATATGGGGCACACCCGCGACCTTGGCCGTGGTGATCGTCATCACCGCACTTGCGATATGGCTGTAACGCCCGCCAGGCACGTAACAGCCCGCCGACGACACCGGGATCTGCTTTTGGCCGGCCATCAGGCCGGGCAAGATCTCGATGTTGCAATCCATGATCGTGGCCCGCTGCGCCTCGGCAAAGCGGCTGATGTTGCGATGGGCGAAACGGATATCGTCGCGCAGCTTTGCGGGCACCAGCGCCGCTGCCTTGGCGCGGGTTTCGGGCGACACCACGATCTCGCCGTCCCACTTGTCCAGAGATCGCGCAAACCGCACCGCTGCTGCGTCGCCGTCCCTCTCTAGTTCGGCAAGCATCTCTTCGACTGCGGCGCGCACATCCATTTGCCCCGTCTCGGCAGACCGGGTGGACTTCTTCAGGTAGATCATCGTCAATCCGTTCCGCTTACATACGGCCCTTCCAGGGCACCAGTTTACGCTCGACAAAGCGCATCAGAAGATCAAAGGCATAGGCGATGATGGCGATCACGATGATCCCCATGATCACGGTCGAAGTTTGCAGGAACTGGCTCGCAGTCAGCACCATGTACCCCAACCCCTTGGTCGCCGCGACCATTTCGGCGGCCACCAGCGTCGTCCAGCCAAAGCCGATCCCGATCCGCATCGCCGTCAGAATCTCGGGCAGGGCCGAGGGCAGGATCACCTGCACCATCACCTGCCAGCGGCTCGCGCCAAAGGAATAGGCGGCATGGATCTGCTCGATCGCCGCCGATTTCACCCCCGACCGCGCGCCAAGCGCCACCGGCGCCAGCACCGACAGAAAGATCAGCAGCACCTTCGACGTCTCGCCGATCCCGAACCAGATGATCATCAACGGCAGATAGGCCAAAGGCGGGATGGGCCGGTAAAACTCGATGGGCGGATCGAAGATGCCGCGGATGAACGGGCTCATCCCCATGGCCAGCCCCAAGGGGATGCCGATGACGCAGGCCAGCAGAAACGCGCCGAACACACGGGCTGCGGAAATACCGACATGTTCCAGAAACGGCGTGTTGGTGAACCCGTTGTTCCAGACAGTGATGAACTTGTTCAGCACTGCCCCCGGCCCCGGCAGGAACAACGGCTTTACCCAGCCCATATCGGTGACCAGCCACCAGACAAAAATGATCCCCAGCACCGAAGCCACCGACAGCAGCCGCGTCTCGCCCTGCCCCGGCACGCCATATGTCTCGCCGGGTTTCGTAGCGCGGGCTTTCATCAGGAAAAACAGGATGCCCCGCTTCTTGCTGGCCGTATTTGGATAGGAATGCTCGGTCATGCTGCCGCCTCCTCGTCCGCGAAAATGATTTTCAACACGTCTTCGCGCAGCCCGATGAACTCGCGGCTGGCCTTGACCTCACGCGCGGGCACACCGCTCAGGAACTGGCGCGAAAACGGCAGATCGAACCGGTGGGTGATCCGCCCCGGACGCGGGCTCATCACGATCAGCTTGGTGCCCATGAACAGCGCCTCTTCCACCGAATGGGTGATGAAGAACACCGATTTCGCCGTTTCGTGCCAGACCTTCAGGATCAACTCTTGCGCGCGTTCCCGCGTCAGCGCATCCAGTGCACCCAGCGGCTCGTCCATCAGCAGCACCTTGGGATCACAGGTCAGCGCGCGGGCAATCCCAACCCGCTGCTGCATCCCGCCCGACAGCTTGTAAACCTTGGCCGTCTCGAAATCACCAAGCCCCAACAGTTTGATATACCCCCGCGCGATGTCATAGCGCCGGGCAGTATCGACGCCCTGCAACTTCAACCCGAAGGCCACGTTGTCGATGACGTTCAGCCACGGCATCAGCGCGTGTTTCTGAAACACCACCGCCCGGTCCGCCCCCGGCCCCTGCACCCGCCCGCCATCCAGCAGAATCTCGCCCGATGACGGCGACAGAAACCCCGCGATCAGCGACAAAAGCGTCGATTTCCCGCAGCCCGACGCACCAAGGGCTACCACGAAATCATCGCCCTCGATCTGCAAATCGATCTGTCGCAACGCCTCGACCGGCGGGCGCCCGTCGGCAGTTGGATAGACCACCGATGCCTGCTTGACGTTCAGCCCCATCGCGCCCCCTTTGCGTTGCAAGGCGGGTGCAGCCGGCGCAATGCCCCGGCTGCACCCCTGTAAGGCTGCGCTACTTTGCAGCGTCGGCAATCGCCGTGTTCACAAAGCCCGAGTAATCCTCGACCGCCGCGTCGATCCGCCCGGCCTTGACCAGGAAATCGGCAGTGGTCTTCATGTTGGCCGCAGCCCCGCCCAGCCAGTTCGGCGCCATCTGTTCCGCCAGCGGGATGAAGGTGAACCCTTTCAGGATGTTCGGCACCTGATCGGCGGCGGCCCCGGTCACCTCGGCGATGGTTTTCACCTCTGCACTGTCGGCAGTCCAGGCGGCGGGATCAGCCAGATAGGCCATGTTCGCCTCGTTCATCGTCTTGGCAAAGGCCACCATCGCATCGGCATTGGCGGAGGCAAACTCGGTGTTCACCACCCAACCGTCAAAGGTCGGAAAGCCCCAGGCCGCCGTCTGATCCGCGCCGACGATGAAGGTGCCGGTCTGGAGGATCTGGTTCTGCACCGGCTCCCAGATGAACGCCGCATCGACCTGACCCGAATCCCAGGCTGCTGCGATCTGATCGGCGGGCAGGTTGACGATGGTGACATCCGCCTCGGCAATCCCGGCATGGCTCAGCGCGCCCATCAACGAATAATGCGCCGTCGATCCGACCGGCACCGCGACGCGCTTGCCCTTCACATCCTCCAGCTTGGTGATGCCCGACGCCTTGGTGGCGATCATGCTTTCGGCAGTCCCCAAACCTTGGGCGATCATGAACAACTGAATCTCCAGCCCCTGGCTGGTGCCGATCGACAGGGGCGACGACCCCAGTTCGGCAACCTGCACGTCGCCGCTGGCCATCGCCGCGATCACTTCCGTGCCCGACCCGAAGGTGCGCCATTCGATGGTCCAGCCGGTGGCAGCCTCGAAAGCGCCGGCAGCGCGGGCGACCTGCATCGGGGTCGGACTGCCAAAGTTGCCGATGATCACGGTCTCGGCCAAGGCCGCACCGGCAGTCAGGGCAAGGGTCGCTGTGCCGAGCAGGAATTTTCTGAAAGTGGTTTTCATGTGTTGTCTCCTTGTTGGGTAAGTCTCGCGCTTTCGCGCTTGGGGTTGGCTGTCAGGTTTTGCGCATAATCGCCGGGTCTTGGGTCGTCAGGCGTCAGCCTGTTCCGTTTGCAAAGCAAACGCAATGATTGCGGTCGCCAACAGGTCCAGCGTGTCAAAAGCTGTGACGCCAGATGCCACCGACCCGGCAATCAGCGAAAATTCCGTGCAGGCAATCATCTGCACGCGGCCCCCATCGGCCAGCACCTGCGCCGAGGCCGCCCCCAGCGCCTCTCGCGCGGCGTCATTGGCGCCTTGGGCCTTGAGGCTGCGAATGGACCCCAGCAGCGCCGCCTGATCCGCCGCATAAACCGGCACCAGCCCGGCCTGCGCAAAGGGGCCGTCAAACAGCCCCACTTGCCGCACCGCAGGCGAGCACAGGATGCCGACGCGCCCGCCCCTGCCCGCCAACTGAGCCGCCCGATCGATCGACAGCGCCACCATGTCGATCATGGGCACCGTCACCGCCGCCCGGATCGCCTCGGCATAATGATGCGCCGTGTTGCAGGGCATCGCCAGCGCCAACGCCCCCGCCGCCTGCAACCGCCGCGCCATCGCCGCAAGAACCGGCCCCGGATCATCCCCTGAGCTGTCTAACAGATGCCGCAGCCGCGACGGCACCTGCGGGTTCTGGTCGACGATCAGCGGCACATGATCAGCATCGTCCTGCGCAGGCGTGGCGGCAAGGATGCGCTGCATCAAGAGCAGCGTCGCCTCCGGCCCCATGCCCCCCAGGATGCCGACCCGCCGCATCCTAGCCCGCCATGCCCGACAACACCGCATCATAACCAAAGAGCGCCGCCGACCCGCCGGTGTGCAAGAACACCACCCGCTCGCCCTTCTTGAACCGGCCCTTGCGGCAATAGTCGATCAACCCCGCCGCCCCTTTGCCGGAATAGACCGGGTCCAGCAGGATGCCTTCCAACTCGGCAAACATGCGGATCGCCTCTAGCGTATCTTCGCGCGGCACGCCGTAACCTGCGCCGACATAGTCGGTATCCGCCACCACATCGCCCCGCGCGACCACGCCCGGACAACCCAGCTTCTCCGCCGTGCGCACCGCGAGGTTGAACACGTTCTCCTCTTGCTTGGCCTTGGGCGCGCGCACCCCGAACCCCAGCAATGGGATACCCGCATTGATCGCCTTCAGCCCGACGATCAACCCCGCCTGCGTGCCCGCCGACCCTGTCGCCGTCACCAAATGGTCAATCACCATCCCGCGGTCATTGGCTTGGCCCACCAACTCGAACGCGCAATTGACATAGCCCAATGCCCCGGTCGGGTTCGACCCGCCGCCCGGGATCAGATAGACCTTCTTGCCCTGCGCCGTCATGCCCGCCGCGACGGCCTCCATCTCGGCCTGCATATCGACGCCGCCGGGGCGCTTTTCGGTGGCAGCCCCATGCAGATGATCCAGCAGCACGTTGCCGTTTAAGTTGTAGTTATGGTTGTTCGACCCCGTCCGATCCTCCAAAAGGATATGGCACGCCATCCCCAGCTTGGCCGAAAATGCCGCCGTCTGCCGCGCGTGGTTCGACTGTGTGGCACCTTGGGTCATCACCACATCGGCCCCCATCGCCTGCGCCTCGGCCATCAGGAACTCCAGCTTGCGGGTCTTGTTGCCCCCGGTCGAAAGCCCCGTGCAGTCGTCGCGCTTGATCCAGATCTCTGGCCCGCCCAATTCGCGGCTCAGCCGGTCAAGCCGCTCCAACGGGGTCGGCAGATGCGCGAGGAACACACGGGGGAAACGGGCGAGGTGCATGATGAATTCCATCTTAAACTTGTCAACTTTGACTATTGCAGATGGATTTCCGGACTTCAAATTCGAACTTGGCCAGTTATCATGCAAATCTTGCATGTTCGGGAGAAGCGCGATGCGCCTTGAATGGTTGGACGATTTGCTGGCAGTCGCTGAAACCGGTTCGTTCCAAGAGGCGGCAATCCGCCGCCACTTGACACAGTCGGCATTCTCTCGCCGAATCCAGCATATCGAGGCGCATGTCGGGGTCGAACTCTTTGATCGCAGCCGCAAACCCGTCCAGTTGCATCCGGGTGTCGAGGTACAGCGCGACCAGATCGCGCGCCTGGCCCAAGACCTGCGCCAACTGGTGATCAATCTGCGCCGGGGCGACGGGCTGGCCAGCAACCGGATCACCATCGCCAGTCAGCACGCGCTGACCACCGCGCTGACGCCGCATATCCTGAAGGCGATCCATGCCCGCCATGCTGATCTGCATGTCCGCCTGCGGTCTGCCAATCTTGACGAGTGTTTTGCACTCTTGCTGTCACGGCAAGCGGATATCGTGCTCGGTTACCGCTTGCCGGACGAGCCGCACCCGATTGGCGACAGTTTTGTCGAAACCGCCGTGATCGGCACCGATCAGTTGATCCCGGTGATCGCTGCGGGCGCAACCGGCACCCTGCACGCCCAGATCGCGACAGGCGAGCTGCCCTATGTAGCCTACCCCGAAGAGGTGTTTCTGGGGCAATTGCTGGAACGCTTAATCCTGCCCGACCTGCGCCGCCGCCTGCACCCTGTGCCCAAGGCCGAAACCGCCCTGACGCTGGCAGCGCTGGAACTGGCCGCCGTTGGCGTTGCGGCGGCTTGGGTGCCAGCTTCGCTTGCCAAGTCGCGCATCGCGGATGGCAGCCTTACCGATCTGTCTGCAATCCTGCCAACGCATGAGATGCAAGTTACCGCCGTCAGATTGTTTGGCGAAGTCAGCACGATTGCGGTTTCGGTCTGGCAAGAGATCGCAGAGCCGCCTGCGCCACCCCATCCGCTCTGATGCACAAGACCCAACCTGCCGGTCAAGATGAATGGTGATCCCGGCGTGACTCGAACACGCAACATTTCGCTTAGAAGGCGAATGCTCTATCCAGTTGAGCTACGGGACCGTGATTCCCCTGATAGCGGTCCGCAAAACGGTTCGCAACGACTCGCCGACTTCGGTTGCTTGCTTGGCGCTTTTCATCTGCGGCATAGCGGGGCTGCTGACATTGCGTGCGGCACTTCGGACAGTCCCAATGGCCGGTCTTCCGCCCCGGAAAACTGGCTAGGTCAGGTCCTTTGTCATAAAGACACTGTTTGGGTCATCCCAATAGCCTTCAAACGGCGGGCATTCCACAAAACCGGCCTTGGCATACAACTTCCGCGCCGCGACAAAAGTTGGTTGCACCCCGGTTTCAAGGCTAAGCCGCGCGAAACCCGATTGCGCCGCATCTGACAGCAAATGATCCAGCATCAGTTTCGACAGGCCCCGCCCGCGCGCCTCGGTCAGGACATGCATCGACTTGATTTCCGCATGATCCGCGTCAATCCGTTTGATTGCCCCCATTGCCACCGGCACCCCGGCCTCGCGCAGAACGAAAAAGCTGACCGCGGGAATTGCCAACTGGGCCGCATCCATCATGTGAATGCTCTCGGGCGGCGTGTCCGAGTGCATATCTGCCGTGTGGCGCGTCATCAGCAACGCAAGATCTGCGCCAAGCGGGCTTTCGCGGGCAATCGTTCCCTTGTCGCGGTCCGTCATCAATGCGTCCATGCACCCTTGCGGTCGGTCGCGAAATTTTCGCCATAACCGCGCTGCCGGATGGTCGGCTTGCGCGCCTGCGGCTGGGCAACATCGAATTCGATCCCATGGGACCGTGCGTATTCCTCGGCCGCGTCACAGGTGTCAAAGCGCAGTTTGACCTGAGTTTGCGTGTCGTTGCTGCTGGTCCAGCCCATCAGCGGATCGACTACACGTGCGCTGGCCGGGGCAAATTCCAAAACCCACCCCTTGGCCTTGGCGGTTCCTGACTGCATCGCAGTCCTGGCGGGTTGATAAATCCGGGCGCGCATTGAAAATCTCCTGAAAGGACACCGTCGTTATTCCCAATTCACCGGAAAAAGGCAAGATGCTGTCAACGGATCGCGGGGAGTGTGGGTGGGGTGTGGTGCGATCCGCCGACAGCGGTTGGTGCTGCTTGCCACATCAACTTGTCGCAAAACTTCGCAGAACGCAACCAGAACATTCGACTTTGAACTTCGCTTTAGCTAAGATTGAAACGGATTTGGTAACCCGTTGGCAATGCCGCTTGACGCGCGCGCTTCTTGCAACCCTCCCGAAATGCCGCAACTCTGTGATCAGCCCCCCAAGGATGCACGATGCACAACAACGCCCCCGATCATCTGCCCGCCACGACAGCCGTGCAACCTTTGCGTCGCGAGAAACTGGAAGGCGGCCAACGCTTTGTTCTGAAATCGGAATTTCAGGCGGCAGGCGACCAGCCCACCGCTATCGCCGAACTGACCAGCGGCATCCGTCAGGGTGAACACGATCAGGTCCTTCTCGGCGCCACCGGCACCGGCAAGACCTTTACCATGGCCCGCATCATCGAGGAAACCCAGCGCCCCGCCATCATCCTTGCGCCCAACAAGACGCTTGCCGCACAATTATACGGCGAATTCAAGAACTTCTTCCCCGAAAACGCCGTCGAATACTTCGTCAGCTACTATGACTACTACCAACCCGAGGCTTACGTCGCCCGCACCGACACCTTCATCGAGAAGGAATCGCAGATCAACGAACAGATCGACCGGATGCGCCACTCCGCCACCCGGGCGCTGCTGGAGCGTGACGACGTGATCATCGTGGCCTCGGTCAGTTGCATCTACGGCATAGGCTCGGTCGAAACCTATTCCGCGATGACGCAAGACCTCAAGGTCGGCGCACACTACGACCAGCGCCAGGTGATCGGCGAACTCGTCGCCCAAGCCTACAAACGCAACGACGCAGGGTTTCAGCGCGGCAGCTTCCGCGTCCGGGGCGACAGCGTCGAGGTCTGGCCCGCCCACCTCGAAGACCGCGCCTGGCGGTTTTCCTTCTTCGGCGAGGACCTCGAATCCATCACCGAATTCGACCCCCTCACCGGCGCACGCACCGACAGCTTCAAGCAAATCCGCATCTACGCCAACTCGCACTACGTCACCCCCCGCCCCACCATGCAGCAGGCGATCCTCGGGATCAAAAAGGAACTCCGCCAGACGCTTGACCTCATGGTCCTCAATGGCAAACTCCTCGAGGCGCAACGCCTTGAACAACGATGCTCCTTCGACATCGAAATGCTCGAAGCCACCGGCGTCTGCAACGGGATCGAGAACTACTCGCGCTACCTCACGGGCCGCGCCCCCGGCGAGCCGCCCCCCACCCTCTTCGAATTCATCCCCGACAACGCCATCGTCTTCGCCGACGAATCCCACGTCAGCGTCCCGCAAATCGGCGGCATGTACAAAGGCGACTACCGCCGCAAATTCACCCTCGCCGAACACGGCTTCCGCCTGCCCTCCTGCATGGACAACCGCCCGCTGAAGTTCGAGGAATGGGACGCCATGCGCCCGCAAACCATCTTCGTCTCCGCCACCCCCGCCGCGTGGGAGCTGGAGCAAACCGGCGGCAGCTTCACCGAACAGGTCATCCGCCCCACCGGCCTCGTCGACCCGCAGATCGAAATCCGCCCCGTCGAGATGCAGGTCGACGACCTCCTGGACGAAATCCGCCGCGTCGCAGCCCTCGGCCTGCGCGTCCTCGTCACCACCCTGACCAAACGAATGGCCGAGGACCTCACCGAATACTTCCACGAACAGGGCATCCGCATCCGCTACATGCACTCCGACATCGACACGATCGAGCGCATAGAAATCCTCCGCGACCTCCGCCTCGGCGCCTTCGACGTCCTCGTCGGCATCAACCTGCTGCGAGAGGGCCTCGACATCCCCGAATGCGGCCTCGTCGCCATCCTCGACGCCGACAAGGAAGGCTTCCTGCGCTCGGAAACCTCCCTGATCCAGACCATCGGCCGCGCCGCCCGCAACTCCGACGGCCGCGTGATCATGTACGCCGACCGCATCACCGGCAGCATGGAGCGCGCGATAGGCGAGACCACCCGCCGCCGCGACAAACAGATCGCCTACAACACCCTGCACGGCATCACCCCCACCACCATCCGCAAGAACGTCGAGGATGTGCTGCTGGGCATCTACGCCGGCGACACCGATCAGGCGCGGATCACCGCCAAGATCGACAAACCGATGATCGGCAACAATTTGGCCACCCACGTCGCAGGCCTGCGCACCGCCATGCGCAAAGCCGCCGAGAACCTGGACTTCGAAGAAGCCGCCCGGTTGCGGGATGAGGTGAAACGGCTGGAGGCGGTGGAACTGGCAATAGCCGACGATCCCTTGGCCCGGCAGTCTGTGGTCGAGGAAGCGGTGGAAGAAGCCGTCTCCCGGGCGGGGCGGAGTACGGGGGGGAGGGCCGGGATGCGGGGGGGGAAGCGGAGTAACAGGGGGAGGTGAAAGAGGGTAACCATTGATCTCAGTTCACTTCCTTCATCTTATTCGCGTGAGACGATGCACAGCCCGAAACGTGAATATACAAACCGCCAATAGCAACTCGGTAAGTGAAAGGTCATACGGTGGAAGACGATATCCCCAAAATTGAGCAACCACAGAAGCTGACTCAACGAATTTCTGCTTTAGTGAGAGCGCGTCTACTGTTCCAAAGAGAGGTGTCGATTGACAGAGGAGGGGATAGTAAGTTCGACGAAGCCAATTTTCAGCGATTGATCCAAGTCAAAAGTCAAGTTGATGCGGAGATGTCAAAGATGCTCGTATCCGCAGCAGCTCTAACCCTTCTGCTCTATTTGGTTGGCGCCGGAATCAATCCAGAACTTCCGGTTTGGGGTATACAAATATCGGGAGTACCTGGCATTCTTTTGTTTCTCGCCGTCGCAAGTGCATTTAATGTCGCTTTGGCAACTTACGCGTTCTTCAACTCACAAACTTATGCGGCGTTGATAGACCAATTTGTTCTCAAGGAGACAAGAGAGGGCGTACTTGACGTCGATATGCTGAAGGCAAGTTACGAGAAAGAATGGTTGATCTTCAAAGTTCTCAGGCGGGATTTTTCGTTTTACGCTCCCGTCCATATACAGGTAGGTTGGCTCGGTCGAACCTTGAATTCAATTACATTCGTAAGCATGGTGTTGATCTCCACCTCGCCCTCCTATATTTTGGTCCTTGCTCAGCCATATCTCACGCTAACTCTGTTACCAAATGACTGGGGATCAGTTCTTGCTAAGGGGTTTTCTTTGGCATGTTCTTTGAGCGTATTCCTGCTAATCACTGTTACTCAATTCAAATTCAAAAGTGAACAAGACTTGGATCAGCAAACGTAGGGTGCGCTCCCCCGCCCACCCTCAAGCCACCCGCCCATCTCCACCCAAATCCCCCCGCCCCGCCAGCCCCCTCAGTCAGAACAGTTGTCGCCTGCACTACTTTTGAAAGTATACCCTGAGGCGGGCGGGACAGGATGACGGGTTGGCGTATTCACCGGAGAGGAAGGCAGCGGTTCTGACGAAGATGCTGCCGCCGAACAACATGCC
>JANNPZ010000031.1:0-65190 GCA_031400505.1 Paracoccaceae bacterium
CCGATCAGCATCCGAGTATTCGGGCAGACAGGCGGCACAGGACACGCCCTTTTCAAACGCGGGATTTTCGCGTTGTTGCGCCGTCAACGGCCGCCCGCAAGCCCGGCAGGTGGTATGCGGGCCGGGGATCAACCCGTGCCCAACCGAAACCCGGTCATCGAAGACATAGCATTCGCCCTGCCACATGCTGGCGTCTGCGGGCACCTCTTCGAGGTATTTCAGAATGCCGCCCTGCAGGTGATAGACATCCTCAACCCCTTGACCCAGAAGATAATTCGTTGATTTCTCACAGCGGATGCCCCCCGTGCAGAACATCGCCACCCGCTTGCCCGCGAACCGGTCCTTGTTCGTCTGCCACCACGCCGGAAACTCGCCAAAGGCCTCGGTCTCCGGATCCACCGCGCCGGAAAACGTGCCGATGGCGACCTCATAGCCGTTGCGCGTGTCGATCACCGCGACATCGGGGGCGGCAATCAGAGCGTTCCAATCCTGCGGGGCCACATAATGGCCGACGCGCGCGCGCGGATCAACATCGGGCTGGCCCATCGTCACGATCTCGCGCTTCAGCCGCACCTTCAGGCGGCGAAACGGCATCGACGGCGCGACGCTTTCTTTCCACACGAGGTCACCACACCCAGGCAGCGCCCGGATCGCCGCCAAGCCTGCGTCAATCCCGGCACGCGACCCGGCAATCGTGCCGTTGATCCCCTCGGGTGCCAGCAACAACGACCCCCTTACCTCTGCCACCCGGCAAACTTCCGCCAATTCCGCGCGCAAGGCCGCCGGATCGGCAAATCGGGTAAAGTGATACAGCGCCGCTATGGTGAACATCCCTTGCCCTAACCGCAGCGCGGCGCCAAGATCAAGCCCTTCGCTTGACGATGCCCCGCCACCCGCCTACCGATATGGCCCGAAGTGGAGACGCCCATGCACCCTGAAACCGACGCACTGATCGTGGTCGACGTGCAGAACGATTTTTGCCCTGGCGGCACGCTGGCCGTTGCGGGGGCCGATGAAGTTGTTGGGACAATCAACGCCGCGATGAACGACTTTGCCTGCGTGGTGCTGACGCAGGACTGGCACCCGCATGATCATTCGTCATTCGCCGCGACCCAAGGGGCGGATCCGTTTTCCACGGCTATGATGCGCTATGGTCCGCAGACCCTGTGGCCTACGCATTGCGTGCAAGGCTCGCATGGGGCCGAGTTGCACCACGGCCTGCGCTCCAAACCCGCGCAAATGATCATTCGCAAAGGTTTCAGGCCCGCAATCGACAGCTATTCGGCATTCTTCGAAAACGACCGAACGACGACGACCGGACTGCACGGATATTTGCAGGCACGCGGAGTCACGAGTTTGGTTCTTGCGGGATTGGCGACCGATTATTGCGTCGCCTATTCGGCGTTGGATGCGGTTGGCCTTGGCTATGATGTGACCGTGCGGCTGGATGCCTGCCGCGCGATTGATCTGGACGGATCCTTGGCCCGAATGCTGGATCAGATGCGCGTCGCCGGTGTGCGGTTGGTGGGCTGACATGGTCGATATCGCCACCCGCGTCTGGAACCACAAATGGAAGATCGACCCTATCGTGCGATCCCTGATCGATACAGACTTTTATAAGTTATTGATGTGTCAGTCCGTTTTTCGCAACAAACCAGAAACGCATGTAAAATTCAGCCTGATCAACCGTACCAAATCCATCCGTCTGGCCGAACTGGTCGACGAAGGCGAGCTGCGCGAACAACTGGATCACGTCCGCAGCCTGTCCCTGACACGCGGCGAAAGTACCTGGCTGCGGGGCAACACCTTTTACGGCAAACGCCAGATGTTCCGCCCCGATTTCATGGAGTGGTTCGAGGGCATGCGCCTGCCGCCATATCATCTTGAAAAACGCGATGGGCAATATGAACTGACGTTTGAAGGTCTTTGGCCGGAGGTCATGCTATGGGAAATCCCGGCGCTGTCAGTGCTGATGGAACTGCGGAGCCGGGCAGTGCTGGAGCCGATGGGGCGGTTCGAGATTCAAGTGCTTTATGCCCGCGCGATGACCAAGCTGTGGGAAAAGCTGCAACGTCTGCGGGCCATAGAAGGGCTGCGGATTGCCGATTTCGGCACCCGGCGGCGGCACTCGTTTCTGTGGCAGGACTGGGCAGTGCAGGCGATGATCGAAGGGTTGGGCGACACCTTTATCGGCACATCGAACTGCATGATTGCGATGCGTCGCGAAGTCGAGGCTATCGGGACGAACGCGCATGAACTGCCGATGGTCTATGCAGCACTTGCAAAAAACGACGAAGAACTGGCGCAGGCACCCTATCAGGTTCTGGCCGACTGGCACGAAGAGCATGACGGCAACTTGCGGATCATTTTGCCAGACACATTCGGAACGGAAGGCTTCTTGCGCCGCGCGCCTGCCTGGCTGTCATCCTGGACCGGGATGCGGATCGACAGTGGTGATCCGGCCACAGCGGCGGAACTTGCCATCCGCTGGTGGCGCGACCGCGGAGAAGATCCCACGAAGAAGTTGCTGGTCTTTTCAGATGGGCTTGACGTCGAACAGATCGAGATGCTGCACCGACAATTCACCGGTCGTGTGCGTGCGTCCTTTGGTTGGGGAACAATGCTGACGAATGATTTCAGGGGTTTATCCAATGGCGACGGCCTGGCCCCGTTCAGTCTGATTTGCAAGGCAGTGTCGGCCAACGGGCAACCGACAGTAAAATTATCAGACAATCCAAACAAAGCACTGGGTCCGGCATCAGAGATAGAGCGCTATAAACGAGTGTTCGGTGTTGGGCATCAGCATGCGCAGATGGTCACGGTATGAGGCGGTCAGCGAGGCCCAGGCAGCGCGCAAGATGCCGCTGGTGAATCGGGTCATCTGCCGCCAGCCTTGCCATTGTCCAGCCAACCGATGCGCAGGTGCGCATCAATGTAAACATCTCGATCGAAGCACCTCTTATGGGGCGCATTGTTGAATAGCCTTCAAGCAGGGCGTCCTGGATTTCAACATAGGCAGGTTCTGCCAGGCTGCCAATCATCGCGGTTCCAAGGTCATAGCCGCGATACCCGAAGCCAGAGTCGTCAAAGTCGATCAACCAAAGTGAGTCAACGTTCACTATAACGTTCTCCCTCAGAACGTCAGCATGAATAAGCCCGATGTCATCCCCTTCCTGCGACAACTGCACAAGCAGCCAGTCGCGCACCTCGCGCAACTGCCCCCGTTGTTTCGGGGTTGCTATGTGATGCTCCCAAAACCTACCCCACCTCGGGGCCTCGCCCAACAGCCCGGCCGCATCCCAGCGGGGACGGGAAAAACCGGGGGGAAGCGTCATGCGGTCTGTGGCCGCATGCACTTGTGCCAGCAGCCGCCCAAGTGCGCGGTGATGCGCAAGAATGACCCGCAGGTCACCCGCCATCGGAACCCCCGTTTGGCCAAGCGGCGCGCCGTCCTGCCAACGGATCACCGAGGCCAATCTGCCATCAGGCAAAGTCACCAACATTTCCCCGTCATCGGACGGTAAAGGACGGGGGACTGCAACCCCGCAATCAGTCAGCGCAGCACACCACCAGAGTTCTGCCCGGATCGAAGCCGCGTCCTGATAACCTTGCCGATGCAGACGTAGGGCGGCGGGGCCTTGCGGGGTTTCCATCTGGAAGACCGCGTTTTCACGGTCCCCGATCAGGCGCAGCACGCGGCCTTGCCAAGCCTGCGCAGCCAGTGCTGCCAGTTCATGAACGTTCATGCAGCATCCAGGGCCGCCTGTACCGCATCGGCCAGCAGATCGGCATGTTCGCGTGAAAACACCATCGGCGGGCGGATCTTCAGGATGTTTTCGCCCCGCCCGATCCGGTTCAGCAGGAACCCGCGCGCCACCAGATCCTCCACCAGATCGCCAACAAATCCGCCAGCGGGGGTCAGGCCATCGGTGGTGAACTCGACGCCAAGGAACAGACCGGTCGCGCGGGCCTCTCTCAGGTACGGGTGCCGCAGCACGCGCAACCGCGCCAGCAGATAGGCCGAAACCTGCGCTGCATTGGCTTGCAGACCCTCGTCCGTGATCACGTCCAGAACCGCGAGACAGGCCGCAGCCGACACCGGATTCCCGCCACAGGTATTGAAATAGTCGAAGGCTTCACGGAACGCCGCCATCACATCGGGCCGCGCCAAGACCGCCGCGACGGGATGCCCATTGCCCATCGGCTTGCCCAGCGTCACGATGTCGGGCGCAAAGCCCAGCGCGTCGTGCCCCCAGAAATGGCTGCCGAACCGCCCCAGTCCCGGCTGCACCTCGTCCGCGATCATCAGCCCGCCTGCCGTCTTCACCGCCGCCGCCGAGGACCGCAGAAAATCAGAGGGCAGCGACGGCAAACCTTCCTTCGCAAAGGCCGGGCAGATCATCAGACAGGAAAAGCCGAACCCAGCCTCTTCCAGTTCCCGCGCCGCCACCGCCACGTTCTCGGCAAACGCCTGCGCCTGCCCTGCGATACTTCCGCCCACCGGACGTAAGCTATCCGGGGCGGGCACCAGCCGCACATTGGGCCAGCGCCCGCCGATCGACGGCGGCCGGACCGAAAGCTGTGACACGGCCATTGTGTTGCCATGGTAGGCGAAGTCAGTTGCAATGATCCCGGTCTTGCCTGTCACCGCCTGCGCCATACGCAGCGCGATGTCGTTCGCCTCGGACCCGGTGCAGACCATGATCGCCTGCGAAATTCCATGGCTCAAAGTTGCCGTCAGCCGCTCGATATAGTCGAGCACGTTGTCATGCAGATACCGCATATGGGTGTTCAGCACCGCCGACTGAGCCGAAATCGCCGCCACCACGCGCGGATGGCAATGCCCGACATGCGCCACGTTGTTGTAGCAATCGAGATACCGTTTCCCCGCGCTGTCCCATAGCCACACCCCTTCGCCGCGCACAATATGAACAGGCGTTCGGTAGAACGTCGGGGTGTTCGGCCCCATCAGACGCGCCCGCCGATCCAGCATTGATTCAGTCATTCTTCGTCCCCCACCTTGCCCCGCAGGGCCTTAACCTCGCCGCGTTGCGTTTTGGCCTTGACCCGGCGCAACTGGCTGCCCCAGGTCGGTTTCGTGGCAAAGCGGCGTTTGGGCGGCACCAGCGCCTCGCGGATCATCTCGGTCAGCCGGTCGCGCGCGATTTCGCGGTTTCGGGCCTGACTGCGGGTGTCTTCGACCTGCAGAACGATGGCCCCTTCATTGGTCCAGCGCCGCCCCGCCAGAAGTTTCAGTCGCGCCTTGACCGACGGCGACAGATGCGGAGAGCGTTCCGCCTCGAACCGCAACTCGACCGCAGTAGAGACCTTGTTGACGTTCTGGCCCCCCGGCCCCGACGACCGCATGAAGCTTTCGGTCAGTTCCCAGTCAGCAATTTCCAGCGTGTCCGTTA
Organism: Paracoccaceae bacterium; assembly: GCA_031400505.1. Classification (GTDB taxonomy): domain Bacteria; phylum Pseudomonadota; class Alphaproteobacteria; order Rhodobacterales; family Rhodobacteraceae; genus JAIYDJ01. The sequence goes on from JANNPZ010000031.1 coordinate 5,415, forward strand.
TCCGCAGCATGGCATTTTATCGCACGGCACCAACCCAAGAGAAAGGCCCACAAAAGAGAAAGGGTCGCCAGCAGATGGCGACCCTTTCCGAGTTCAAGGAGATGAGCCAGTTAGGAAACTGCCCCAACCTTGAGAGTGTTTTTCAGGGGGCTGCCCCTAGAAAACGCCCCCCATGGCTGTCCCGACACGTCTCTCCAATATCACTCTAGACACTGGATCACCTCCTTTCAAAATGGTTGCCGATAAGGACAGCCTGCCACATATTTGGTGTTTGTCAAAAGAATTTACGCTACTGGTGCGGTCATTTTTGTAACAATTGCGCGAAATGGCAGCAGGGCCAGCACGGCGATCCCCAGTTTTGTGCACAGATCGGCCACCGCCAGAGACACCCAGAACGGCGCTTCAGGTCCAAGCCCCAGCAGCGGTGTTGCAACCCCCGCCCAAGAGACATCATTGCCAGGTTCCAGCCAGATCAGCGCGGCCGAAAACGCGAGGCTGAAAAAAATGGCCGTGTCCAAAGTTGACCCAACGAGCGTCGAGATCAGCGGTGCTCGCCACCATGTTGACCCGCGCAGCTTGTCGAAAAGCGTCACGTCCAGCATCTGCGCCACCAAAAAAGCCAGCCCCGATCCGATTGCGATGCGCCAGGTCACCAACGGGCCGAATTCGCCGATAACTTGCGTGCCGATGATCGAACAGATCAGCCCGACGCCAAAGCCGGCCAGCACGACACGGCGGGCCGCGGTTAAACCCTGAAGGCGGTTGGTGAGGTCGGTCACCAGAAACGCGAAAGGATAGGTGACTGCACCCCATGTCAGATAGCCGCCCAATGGAAATTGGACCAAAATGTTGGATGCGGTAACGATAAGAGCCATGGCAAGAACGCCAGGCAGCAGGGCTTTCATGGTGTATTCCGTTTTTACAAGGTTGCGGAGACTTGGCCCTTTCGGGACGTAGGCCGATACCGCCGCCGGCTACCGCTGTCAATCGGGCAGGCGGTATTCGACGATTTCGGTTACTTGAAATGCAAAGAAGTTGTCGTCAGAAATCATCGTGGCACGCAAGCCATCCGGCGCGCGCCAGACTGTCAGACCTTCCAGGTTGTCATGCCGGCCGGCCCGGGTCTTGAACAGCGTCACGCCACCGGAAAGCCCACCCGTCTCGACATCAAAGCGGCGCAGGCGGCTGGCAAAGCCGGCTGGCCCCTCGAACCGGCGCTCCAGCAAGTAGAAGCGCCCGTCCGGCCCGAAATCTGCCGAAACGGCGCGAAAGCTGCCGATCCGCGGCATCGACAGCGACGTGGTCCACGCACCATTGCGAAACACGTAAACCGGCGTTGATGCGCCGTCCAGAATTTCCGGGACGACAAAGAGCACGCCGTTGCTGTCGATGGCGATTGCCTCCAGGCTTTTGTTTCGCGGCAACCGTGCGAACGCAGGATTTGTCGGCAGATCAACCGGGGCGACATCCAGGCTGGAAAAACGCGAAATCCGCGTCACGCTTTCATAGGCGATGAAAACCTCTCCATCTGCGCCGATCGCCAGACCTTCGCTGTCGTCCCGCGTCCCATCGCGGTTGTCGCCTGCAACAGCGGGCAACGGAACCATAGGACCGGCCTCTACCGAAAGAAGCGTCCCATCGGCACCGCGCTGGATCCGCCCTCGCATGTAGTTTCCCCGGTCAGACAACAGGACCAGTTCCGCGCCGTCGGGCCCAACCTGCAACGCAGAAAATCCGCCGAACAGCGGGTCAGGGCTTTTCAGCTGGATCGCCCCTGCCAAGCTTGCGCTGTCGGCTGCATTCGGCGCTTTGGATGTGGCACTGCCATCAAACGCCAGCAAAAGAACCAGCCCGCCGGCTAGTCCGATGACAAAACGGCGGCGCATTGGGTGGGCAGGTCCGACATTGTGAATTCCCGGGGGCGTTTCTTGCGGGGGCCATCCTCGGCCTTCGGTTTCTTGGTGGTCTTCGGCGGGTTCAGATAGTCGGTCACCCACCATGTCAGCGTCTCGTCACAGCCATTGCCACCCTTGGACAGCTCCGACACCGTCGGCGTTTGCGTCTCGCATGCGTTGGCGCCGCCCGGGCATTTCAGCCGCACATGAAAATGCGTCTCATGGCCCGCGACGGGTCTGATTTTTTGCAACCATTTCTTATCCTTCTTTCCGGCGGTCTTGCACATCTCCAGCTTGACCGCCGCCGCCACGAAAATCCGGTCCACGCGGTCATCCAACGCGGCAGCGCGCATCAGGGCGTGGTGGCTTGCCGTCCAGTTGGCCGTAACCGACCGCTGATCGTCCGAGCGCACGGGGATCGAGCTGATCTCCTCGCGTTCCGCCCGCGACAGGTCCAGCCGGCGCGGCGGCAGCATCCAGACATCGGCGTCCAGCCCGATCTGGTGGCTCGCGTGCCCCGATGTCATCGGCCCGCCACGCGGCTGGCTGATGTCGCCGATGTAAAGCCCCGCCCAGCCGATCTGTTGTGCCACGCCCGACAGGTCGCGCAGATACTCGATCATCACCGGTTGGCCGAAATTACGCCCGCGCGACAGACGCATCGCCTGCCAGCTTGGCCCGGATTCCGGCAACTCGACCATCCCCGCCCCGCACCCCCGCGCGTAACTGCCGACAGGCATCGGGTTTTGCGCCGAGGGTGCATCCTTGGCCCCGAACAACTGGTTCGCCAGATCCTGCGACGCCGCAGGCAGCGGCAACAAAAACGCAAGCGTCAGCAGCAGCCTGATCATGCAGCCTCCCCTTTCGGTTTCACCCAGATCAGCAGAACCAGCCCGATGGCGAACAGCAGGATCACCGGCGAAATGCCCAGCCGTGCCGACCCAGTCAAATCCGTCGCGACCGCGATCAGGAACGGCGAGATGAAACTCGCCACCTTGCCCGACAGCGCGAACAACCCGAACGCCTCGGCCGCCAGATCGGGGGTCGTGTGGCGCAGCATCATCGTGCGGCTGGCCGCCTGCAACGGCCCCCCCGCCGCCCCGATCAGAGCGCCACAGATGAAGAACAGAATGTCGGAGGTGTTCGAGGTCGGGTCAAGCGGGATGCCCCAGACGCTTTCCCGGCTCATCCCGACGATCACCACACAGACCACCATCAACACCACGATCGCGCCGGCAATCACCGGTTTCGGGCCATAGCGTTTGTCCAGCCCGCCACCGATATAAGCCGCAATCATCGCTGTGATCGCCCCGATGATCCCGAAAATGCCGATCTGGATCGTCTCCCACCCCAGCACGTTCAGCGCATAAACCCCGCCAAAGGCATAAAGCGCGTTCAGCGCGTCGCGGTAGGCCAGCGAGGATCCCAGATAGGCCGACAGGCTGGCGCGAAACCGCAACGACCGCAGCAGTTCCAGCAGGCTGCCCATTGCCGCCCCGATGTGCAAAGGCACCCGTGCCGTGCGCGGCTCGCGCACCCACAAAAAGAACGGCACCATGAAAACGGCATACCAGATTGCGCTGAACGGCCCGACGGCGCGCGTGCCTTCGCGCGCCTCGGCGTCGAGGCCAAACAGCGGATCAAGCCCCAAGAGCGTCTGGCCAGTCGTGGCGCTTTCAGCAAAGAACAGCAGCATCAGGATCAGTGCCAAAAGCCCGCCCAGATAGCCGAACGCAAAGCCGCGCCCCGAAATGGCCCCCAACTCGTCATGCGCCGACAGGGACGGCATCAGCGCGTTGGTGAAGATCGTGGCAAACTCCATCCCGATGAAGCCGATGCCAAAGAAACAGACCGCCCAGAACAGCATCCCGGCCTCGCCGCCCGGCGCCACATACCAAAGCCCGTAAGCCCCCACGATGTAAAAGGCCGAAAACACCCAGACCCAGATCAGCCTGCGCCCCGTGCTGTCGGCAACAGCCCCCAGGATCGGCGCAAACACCGCGATGATCAGCGAGGCGATGGTCAACCCATAGCCCCAATAGGACTGTGCAGCGGCCTTGGCGGCTTCGGCCTCCATCCCCTGACCCATATAATAGCCACGCGCGGTTTCCGCGAAATAGGGGCCAAAGATGAAGGTCAGCAACAAGGTGTTGTAGGGCTGGCTGGCCCAGTCAAAGAAGTACCAGCCCCAGATCCGTTGTCTTTGCGGTGCCATTTCCCGTCCCTGCGATGTTTGCGACGATCAAGCCTGAAATGCCGGTATCACGCAAGCATGACAGTCAAGCCGGAGGCCAGGGACGCAGCGCGTCTGCCGCACTCCAGGCTTGCACCCAGTCGGGCAAGACGGGGCTTTTCTCGGGGCGCCCCATCGCTTGCAGCACCCGCGCGGTCGGCACGATCCCGTCTTTCGAGGCAACCGCAGCGCGCAACAGCATCTGGCTGGTGCATTCCCCCCCGCACCACATGCTTTGATCCATGTACAAGAAACGATGGTCCCAGCCGACAATCCGGCTGCGCATCTCAAAGCGTTGAAACATCCGCACCCGGCGGCGATACCGCGTGGACGCTCCGGCGACCGTCAGGCCCCAGCCGCGATCCTTGGCCAGGCGGTCAAATCCCATTCGGATGGCCATCGGCACCCGCCCCAGATCATACAACGTCAAAGTGCGACCGTTGTTCAACTCCATCCATGGATCGATATCCTGCGGCAGACACATGTGGTAGCTAACATGTGTGTCAAACAGTTCCATCGGGACCTTGCGGAACTTCCAAAGCTGATGAAACATGCGCAGGTAGGGGTACATGGCGATCTCCTTTGTCGCAAATGCCCCGGACGACCCGCAGCGTCAATGAAAACCCTGCGTAAGGATTGCCCTTTGACGGCGGCGCGGATACCTGTGCCCCGAGCACACCAAGGAGATGCAAATGGGTTCGATCCGAGACATTCTGATGCTGCTGCTGGACGTTGCCAAATGGATCATCCTTGTCCAGATCCTCATGGGCTGGCTGATCAATTTTCAGGTACTGAACCTTCGGCAGCCTTTGGTGGCGCAAATCTGGGACGGGCTGAACCGGACGCTGGAGCCGATCTACGCCCGGGTGCGCCGCTACCTGCCCACGACCGGGGGGCTGGACCTTGCACCGCTGGTCCTGCTGCTGGCGATCCTTGCGCTGCAGATCGTGATTGGTCGCAACCTCTGACCCGTTTCTGGCAAAGCGGGCAGGGGTGACATCGATGCAATCCGATCCACTTCGGCTGCTGCACAGCGTCTTTGGGTTTGCGGCCTTTCGTCCGGGGCAAGAAGAGATTGTGCAATCCGTGCTTGCAGGGCGCAACACATTGGCAATCATGCCCACGGGTGGCGGGAAATCGTTGTGTTTCCAATTGCCTGCGCTGTGCCGATCCGGCGTCACTGTCGTGATCTCGCCCCTGATTGCGCTGATGCGTGATCAGGTCCGCGCGTTGCGGGCAACCGGGGTGAACGCCGGGGCACTGACCAGCGGCAACACCGATGAGGAAACCGAAGAGGTGTTTGCGAGCCTGGATGCGGGCGCGATGAAACTGCTTTACATGGCGCCCGAACGCCTCGCCGCACAGGCCACCGTGCCGATGCTGCGGCGCATCGGCGTCAGTCTGATCGCGGTGGACGAGGCGCATTGCGTGTCGCAATGGGGCCACGACTTTCGCCCCGATTACCTGCGCATCGGGGCGCTGCGCAGCGCGCTGAACGTGCCGCTTGCCGCCTTCACCGCCACGGCGGATGAAGAAACCCGGGGCGAGATCGTCACCCGGCTGTTCGGCGACGTCCAGCCCGACACCTTTCTGCGCGGGTTTGATCGCCCGAACATCCACCTCGCCTTTGCCGTCAAGGAGGGTCCGCGCGAACAGATCCTGGGCTTCGCCGCCGCTCGGCGCGGACAGTCGGGCATCGTCTATTGCGGCACGCGGGCGAAAACCGAAGTCCTGGCGCAGGCGCTGCGCGAGGCGCGCCATTTCGCCTGCCACTATCACGGCGGCATGGACCCCGAGGATCGCCGCCGGGTGGAAATCCGCTTTCAGCAAGAGGATGGCCTGATCGTCGTCGCCACCATCGCCTTCGGCATGGGCATCGACAAGCCCGACATCCGCTGGGTCGCCCATGCCGATCTGCCCAAGTCGATCGAGAGCTATTATCAGGAAATCGGCCGCGCGGGGCGCGACGCAGCCCCTGCCGAGACGCTGACGCTGTACGGCCCCGACGACATCCGCCTGCGCCGCAGCCAGATTGACGAGGGTGCCGCCCCGCCTGACCGCAAGGCTGCCGACCATGCCCGTCTGAACGCGCTGCTTGGCTTGGCCGAGGCGATGGCCTGCCGTCGTCAGGTCCTGCTTGGCTATTTCGGCGAAACATCTGCCCCCTGCGGGAATTGCGACCTGTGTGACCGCCCTGTCGCGGTGTTCGACGCGACAGATGCGGTGCGCAAGGCGCTTTCGGCAATTCTGCGCACCGGCGAATGGTTTGGGGCGGGGCATCTGATTGACATCCTGACCGGCACGCCCACCGCCAAGGTCAAGGAACGGGGGCATGATCAACTGCCGACTTATGCCGTCGGGCGCGATCTGTCGAAACCCGCCTGGGGCGCGGTATTTCGCCAGATGATGGGCCGCGATCTGGTGCGTCCCGACCCAGACCGGCGTGGCGCGCTGCGGATGACCGATGCAGCGCGGCCCATTTTGCGCGGGGAAGAACGGATTTCGCTGCGCGAGGATACCGTATCTTCTGCCGCCGCGCCCCGCGTGGCCGCCCGATCGATGGTCGCCGAAGAAGACGCGGATCTGCTGTCGGCACTGAAAGCGAAACGTCGGGCGCTGGCCGAGGCTGCGGGCGTGCCCGCCTATGTGGTTTTTGCCGACCGCACACTGATCGAGATGGCCGAAAACCGCCCAACAACGCTGGACCAAATGATGGGGATCACCGGTGTCGGCGCAAAAAAGCTTGAAAGCTACGGTTCGGCCTTTCTGGCAGTGATCACAGGCGCGGCGGTCGCCCCAATGCATCCGGCCCGGCGCAAGCTTGCCGGCCAGGATGCCGGGTTGGTGTTTGATCGTTTGGCCGAGGTGCAAGTGGCGCTTGCCCGCGGCCCGGATGGTACAGGCAAGCATTTGTCCTGCACCCATTCGACGCTGCGGCAGATTGCGGAACTTCGTCCCGGGACCCTGTCCGATCTGGACCGGATTTCCGGCATGGGCGGCGCAAAGACCGAACGCTTTGGCGCGGCGTTTCTGCAGGTTTTGTCCGACAGCTGATCCAGCAGATCAGGTGCCGGTCGCTTCTTGTGCCAAAGTGTCGGCGGCCGTAATCTCGATCGGACGCGCGCCTACCGGACGATGGGCTAGAAGCGTCTCGATCAAGGCTGCCCTGCGCAGCGGTTTGGTCATGTACTGATCGATCCCCGCCGACAAAATGGCCTCGCCGTCTCCGTCCATCGCATGGGCGGTCAGCGCCACGATCGGCACATGGCTGCGCCCGGCTTCCAGTATTCGGATCGCACGTGCGGCCTCGCGTCCATCCATCTCTGGCATCGAGATATCCATGAAGATCAGATCGGGATGGAAGCTTTGAAACAACTCGACCGCTTCGCGCCCATTGTTTGCAAACACCAGATCAACGTCCGTGTCGCGCATCATCTTTTGAAAGACCAGCTGGTTGGTGCGGTTGTCTTCGGCCGTAAGCAGGCGCATCTGCCGGCGTTCCTGCGGGACCAAAACCACTGGCGCAGGTGGGTTTTCCACCACCGGGGCTGTCAGCGTCTGAAGCCGCCGGTAAAGGTCCGAGCGCAAGATCGGCTTTTGCAACACCGCCGTCAACGCCGCACCCAGATCGCTGTCCCGTGCTACAGTCGGGTTTGACGACAACAGCACGATTGGCATCGCGAGCCCGATTTTACGGATGCTTTGCGCCAGAACGAGGCCATCCATCTCTGGCATGTTGTGATCGGTCAGCACGACATCGAAGTCCCCATCGCGCGCCAGCAGAGCCAACGCCTCTGCCCCGGACCGGCACAGCGCCACCTCGATCCCGCAGGGTACCAACTGGCGTTCCAGAATGGTGCGGTTGATGAATTGGTCGTCCACAACCACCATGCGCTTTATTGCAAGGGGTGCGATCGGCGGGGCGGCGGCTTCCGCCACGGGCAGTGTGACCTTGAAGCCAAAACTCGACCCTTTGCCAAACTCGCTGTCCACCCAGATATCGCCACCCATCCGTTCGATCAGCCGCTGCGTGATGGCAAGACCCAGTCCGGTTCCTTCGAACTTGCGGTTCGACTGGCTTTCCACCTGGTTGAACTCGCCAAAGATATGCGAGAGGAATTCCTCTGCGATACCGATGCCGGTGTCTTCCACGGTGACGTGCAACTGTTGCGTCCCGGTTTCAACCTCGAACCCCACCACGCGGATCAGAACGTGCCCGGCATCGGTGAATTTGACCGCATTTCCCAAAAGGTTGGTCAGAACCTGCCGCATCCTTCCCGCGTCGCCAATGAAACGGGTTGGAAGGAACATGTCGAAGTCGATCATCAGATCCAGACCCTTGGCGCGCGCCTTGGGTTGCAGCAGCATTGTGACCTCGTGTATTGTCCTTTCAAAATCAAAGGGTTCTGGGTGCAGTGTCAGGCGCTGCGCCTCGATTTTGGAATAATCAAGAATGTCGTTGATGATGACCAGCAGCGCCTCGCCAGACGAGCGGATCGTCTCGGCAAACAGCCGCTGCTCTTCGGACAGGTTGGTATAGCACAAGAGTTCGGCCATGCCGACGACACCGTTCATCGGCGTCCGGATTTCATGACTCATGTTTGCCAGAAACGCAGATTTCGCCCGGTTGGCCGCCTCAGCCGCCTCGCGCGCGGCTTGCAGGGCGGCCTGTTGTTCCTTGAGCGGTGTTATGTCGATGCGAAGGCCGACATGGCCACCATCCGGAGTTGAGTGGTCATGCGCCCGTACCCATCGGCCATCGCCGAGCCTTTGTTCGTGGTCCGTCTGGCTGCGATGTTGTTGCATCCGCTCGGCCAGCCACGCGTCTTCACGCCCGATTGCGTCGGCATGCTGGCCATTGTCCAGCCCATAGCGCAGAATGTCTTCGAACTTGGCGCCTGGCACCATGGCGGGTGCCGACAGCGCATAAAGATCGCGATAGCGTTGATTGCAGGTCAATAGCTGGTCCTCCCTGTCAAAAAGTACGAATCCGTCCGGAATTGCTTCGATCGCGGCCCAGATCCGCATCTGTTCGGTGATGTTGATGGCAAGGCTGACCATGTCGCCACCGCGTGCGCGACGATCGACCAGCCGGGCCCAGATCCCGTTTTGAAACTGCACGACGCGTGGCGGCACGGGATCGGCCTGCAACCGTGCGATCATGTCGGCAACCCAGACCTCTTGTGATATGTCCCCAAGAACCATGATCCTGGCCTCGGCTGCGATGCGAAGCATTTCTGCATATTCAATGCCTGGCCCTATGCCCAACCCGTCAAACACAGCGAGGTATGCGCGGTTGGCGGCAATCATCCGAAGGTTGCTGTCATAGACCGCAAAGCCATCGCGAATGGTGTTGACCGAATCCCATAGCCGCCGTTCGGCGATCACCGCGGCTGTATGGGCCTGGTCCAGATCGGTGACAAACTGCGAGTGCTGTCCCTTTAGCGCTTCCGCCTCGGACAGGGCGGTTTTTGTCACTTCGCGCTGCACGACGATCTGGTCGGACAATGAGCGCGCATGCAGGGCCAGCTTTTCGTTGGCTGCAAACAACTCGCGGCTCTTTTGTTCCAGAAGGCGTTCCGCCGCCAGGCGTGCCCTGCGTTCCTTCGACAACCGTTCTGCGATGTCCATGCCCAAAAAACCCTGCCCCTGACACAGCCAGGCCTTTTGGCCCACCTTGCGATCCGCGGCCAATTTCGCGCACCAAAGTGAACAGGTCTTTAAGACGGCAAAGCTTGCTTGACCTTTGCGAATCCTTGCCAATTCGCGGTCAGCCGTGCGACCTTTGATGAATTCCCGAGGAGGAAATATGATGCGGACGCTTTTTCTCACAGCTCTTGCGGTTCTTGCCCTTGCGAGCGCGCCTGCGTTTTCCCAGACCTTGGTGCCGGAAAAACGGCTGGTTCTCAGTCAGGATGTGGACCTGCCCGGCGGTGACATCGCGTCTTACTTCGACACCACCCTGGAGGCATGCGAAAGAGCTTGCCTGTCAAGCACGCGGTGCACGGCCTTTACGTTCAACACAAAGAACAATTCGTGTTTTGCAAAGTCGAACCCCGGCACTGCGGCGGTCTTTCCAGGCGCCTATTCGGGCCATGTCATAACCGCCCCGGCCGGCGTTGAAACGCGCGCCCGCGCCCGGCGCGACGAACTCGCATTTCTGGCTGACTGGGATATTTCGGCAGCCACCGGCCAGGCCGAAAGTCTGGCCAACGCGCATGTGACGGATGGTTGGACCAACGAGGAACACCTTGCTTCCGCCGCCGCTGCCGAGGCAGACGGCGATTTCGACCTGGCTATGCGATACACCGGTGCAGCGCTCAACTTATCAGATTCGGCCGAAGGCTGGGCCGAATATGCGCGGCTGCTTTTGGCGGCCAGCAATGTGTCGGGCGCGGATCAGGGTGCTTTGCGGGACCGCGCATTTCAGGCCGCAATCAACGGCTATTTGCGTTCCGAAAACAAGGCGTTGCAGCATACTGTGCTTGTTGCATTGGGTCAGGCCGCAGAGGCGGTAGGGCGAGGTCGTGATACAGTGCAGGCATTGCGGTTGGCACAAACCTTGCAGCAGCGCGACGATACCGCAGTCGCGCTGGACGATGCGATCGGCAAATATGGTTTCCGGTTGGTTGAAAACGAAGTCCAGACCGACACGCCCCGTCCGCGGATCTGTGCCAACTTTTCAGAAGACCTCGTACCATCGGGCGTGGACTACAGCAGTTTTGTGCAGCTGCCCGAGCCGGGTATGCCAATTGCCTTTGATGGCTATCGTCAGTTGTGCGTCGAAGGCGTCACCCGCGGCACACGCACGACGGTGACCTTTCGCGAAGGCCTGCCGGCGGCCGACGGGCAAAGCCTGATCAAATCCGTTCCCATCACCGCCTATATCCGGGATCGCAGCCCCGGCGTGCGCTTTCCGGGCCGGGGTTATGTGCTGCCGCAGACCGGTGGCGCGTCGGTGCCCGTGGAAACGGTCAACACGACGAAGCTAGATCTGACACTTTTCCGCGTAACCGACCGCAATCTGTTGCGCGCTTTGCAGAACGGCTATTTCGGAACCCCGATGCCGGACTATCAGGAAGAGTATTTCAATGGAGAGGTCGGCTCGCAGATCTGGTCGGGCACGGCAGAGGTCGGGCAAGAGATCAACACCGATGTGACCACCCGCCTGCCGATGGATCAGGCTTTGGCAGGTCAGCCTGCGGGCATCTACGCGCTGAAAGCCGCCGTGCCGGGGGTCGATCCCTATGTGACACCTGCGGGCTGGCAGTGGTTTGTGGTGTCTGATCTGGGGCTGACCACGCTGACCGGCACCGACGGTCTGCATGTGTTTGTGCGCGCGCTTGGGTCGGCTGCGGCCAAACCGGGCGTGTTGGTCGAACTTCTCAGCAAGGCCAACGAGATATTGGGCACTGCCACCACCGATGCGCAGGGTTATGCCCGGTTTGAACCCGGCTTGCTGCAGGGGACCGCAGGTTCTGGACCGGCGCTGGTCGTGCTGAGGGAAGGGTCGGGCGATGTGGCCTTCCTGTCGCTGACCGAGCCTGAGTTCGATCTGTCGGACCGGGGTGTCGAGGGGCGTCAGGCCGCCCCTCCGGTCGATGTGTTCCTGACCACCGATCGCGGTGCATACCGTGCAGGCGAGACGGTCTATGCCACCGCCTTGGCCCGCGATGCCGGGGCCGAGGCGATTTCCGGTCTGCCGCTGACCGCGATCCTGTCGCGGCCCGATGGGGTGGAATACTCCCGCGCGCTGGTCAGCGACTGGGGCGGTGGATACGTGTTCTCGCTGCCCATCGCGGGCTCTGCGCCGCGCGGTGTCTGGCGGGTTGAGTTGCGCGCCGATCTGGATGCGGCCGCGCTGACCGCTGCGACCTTTCTGGTCGAGGATTTCCTGCCCGAACGCATCGACTTTGACCTGACGCTGGCCGATGCTCCGATCCGTCTTGGCGATGCGCCGCAACTCGACGTCGACGCGCGCTATCTGTTCGGCGCGCCCGGTGCTGATCTGGCGGTCGAAGGCGAAGTGTTGCTGCGCGCCGCAACCGAGCTTGAGGCTTTCCCCGGCTATGTGTTCGGCCGCCACGACGAACCCTTCTCTGCCCAGCAAGAAAGCTTTGGCGGCGATCGCACCGATGCCGCAGGACAGGCGCAGCTTGACCTGAGCTTGCCGCAAGTCGATGACCCGCTCCGCCCGCTGGAGGCGCGGGTGACCGTGCGCGTGGCCGAAGGTTCGGGTCGCCCCGTCGAACGCCGGGTGTCGCGCCTTCTGACCCCGTCGCAACCGATGATCGGGGTCAAACCGAGTTTCGACGAGGTTGTGGCCGAGGGCACCGAGGCCCGGTTCCAGATCATCGCCATCGGCCCCGATCTGGCCCCGACCGCGATGCCTGCAAAGTGGACGCTGACGCGGATCGAGACGAAATACCAATGGTATCAAAGCTTTGGCAACTGGAACTGGGAGCCTGTGATCTCACGCGCAGTGGTGTCCGAAGGCGATATCCTGCTGGCCGATGGCCCGGTCGAAATCGCAGCGCCGGTCCAGTGGGGCGAATACGAACTGCTGGTGGAACGCAGCGACGGGCAGGTGGCGGCAACCTCGACCACCTTCTATGCCGGCTGGTATGCGCCTGCCGATGTGTCCGCGACGCCCGATACGCTGGAATTGTCGCTCGACCGCGACGCCTACAAACCCGGCGATACGGCGATGCTGCGCGTGGTGCCGCGTGCGGCCGGAACCGCGCTGATCTCGGTGCTGTCGAACCGTCTGATCGCCATGCAGGCGGTCGAGGTGAAGGAAGGCGAAAACCTGATCCCGATGCCGGTCACCGACGACTGGGGCACCGGGGTCTATGTCACAGTACAGGTTCTGCGCCCGATGGATATGGCGGCGGGCCGCAATCCGGCCCGTGCGCTTGGTCTGACCCATGCCACCATCGACCCCGGCACTCGCGCGCTGAAAGCCACGATTGAAACCGCCGCCGAAGCCGCACCGCGCGGCCCGATGGAGGTGGTGGTCAAGGTCGCGGGCGTGCTGCCTGGCGATACTGCCTATGCCACGATTGCCGCCGTGGACGTAGGGATCCTGAACCTGACCAGCTTCCGGTCGCCCGACCCGCAAGGCCACTACTTTGGTCAGCGCAAGCTGGGCGTGGGCATCCGCGATATCTATGGCCGGTTGATCGACGGGCTGAACGGGGCAGAAGGCGTGGTCCGATCCGGCGGCGATGCGGGCGCGCAGGCCCGCCTGCAAGCCCCCCCGCCCACCGAGGAACTGGTATCCTACTTCACCGGCCCGTTGCAGGTCGGCGCCGATGGCTATGTTCGGACCAGCTTTGATCTGCCGTCATTCAATGGCACGGTCAAGGTGATGGCCGTCGTGTGGTCCAAACGCGGGGTGGGGCAGGCCGAGGCAGAGGTTCTGGTCCGCGACCCGGTCGTGGTGACCGCAAGCCTGCCGCGCTTCATGGCACCGGGCGACACGTCGCGGCTGCTGCTGGAAATCGTGCATGCCACCGGGCCGTCGGGCCGCATGTCGCTGGATGTGTCATCGGCGGGACTGACCTTGGGGGCGGTGCCGTCGGGGTTTGATCTGGGCGACAAGGCCAAGGTCGTCTATGCGGTTCCGGTCACGGCGCAAACCGCCGGGGTGCAGACCATCGAGGTGGCCCTTGTCACCCCCGATGGCAAGCAGCTGAAAAAGACGCTGACCATCCCGGTGCAGGTCAATGACCCGGAAATTGTGCGGGTGTCCCGGCTTGATCTTGCCAAAGGGCAAAGCTTTACCTTCGATCAGAACGCGTTCGACGGACTGCTTCCTGCGACGGCCAAGGCGACGATGGCCATCGGCCCAATCGCCCGGCTGAACGCCCCCGGCGTGTTGTCGGCGCTGGACCGCTATCCCTATGGCTGCACCGAGCAGATCACCTCCAAGGCGCTGCCGCTCTTGTATTTCGACGAAGTTGCCCGCGCGATGAGCCTGCCGGGGGCCGACAACATCGGCGCGCGGATCGAACAGGCAGTGGCAGAGGTGCTGACCAATCAGTCCTCCAATGGCGGTTTCGGGCTGTGGGGGCCGTCGGATGGCGACATGTGGCTCGATGCCTTTGTCACCGATTTCCTGAGCCGGGCTAGGGCGCGCGGCTATGCCGTGCCTGACGTCGCCTTCCGTCAGGCCTTGGACAACCTGCGCAATCAGGTCAACTACTACGTCGATTTCGACAAAGGGGGGGAGCCTTTGGCCTATGCGCTGATGGTGCTCGCGCGCGAAGGGGCGGCGGCGGTGGGCGATCTGCGCTACTATGCCGACGTCAAGGGCGACGCCTTTGCCACGCCAACCGCGCAGGCACAGCTTGGGGCGGCACTGGCGAGTTATGGCGACCAACCGCGCGCCGATGCGATGTTCCGCCGGGCGGCGGCGGCGCTGAATGCGCTGCAAGGGCCTGACATCGAACAGATCTTCCGCGCCGACTATGGCACCAACCACCGCGACGCGGCGGCGGTGCTGACGCTGGCGGTCGAGGCGGGATCGACGGCGGTGGACCGCGAGGCGCTGACCGACCGCATTGCAGGCACTGCCGCCTTGTCTACCCAAGAGGCGACCTGGACACTGCTGGCCGCGAACGCGCTGATCGACCGGCCTGCGGCGGATGGCATCACGATCAACGGCACCGCTGCAAGTGGCCCGCTGGTGCAGGTGCTGGACGCCGCCGCCACGCAACCCATTGTTGTGGCGAACACTTCGGCCGGTGATACCACGCTGACGATCACCAGCTACGGGGTTCCGTCGCAGGCCGAGCCGGCGGGTGGCAACGGTTACGGCATCAGCCGGACTTACTACGATTTGACGGGGCAAGAGGTTTCGCTGGACGCCGTCGGCATCGGCGCACGGCTGGTTGTGGTGCTGCAGGTCACGCCCTTTGGTCGCGGCGAGGCGCGGCTGATGGTGTCCGATCCGCTGCCTGCCGGGTTCGAGAT
The DNA here is from genome assembly GCA_031400505.1 of Paracoccaceae bacterium. Classification (GTDB taxonomy): domain Bacteria; phylum Pseudomonadota; class Alphaproteobacteria; order Rhodobacterales; family Rhodobacteraceae; genus JAIYDJ01. The sequence continues at coordinate 20,520 of JANNPZ010000031.1, forward strand.
TGACAACCCGAACCTGATCTCGGGCGGAAGCCTTGCCAACCTTGACTGGTTGCATACCGAAACCGAAGTGGCCCACACCGAGTTCCGGCAGGACAGGTTCCTTGCCGCGATCGACCGGTATGATGCCAACTCGTTCCGTCTGTCGTACATCGTGCGGGCCGTGTCGCCGGGGACGTTCCACCATCCGGCAGCCTCGGTCGAAGACATGTACCGCCCTGATTTCAAGGCGCGATCCGAAACCGGACGCGTCACGATTTCCGAGTGAGGTCGCGTCCGATCTGGGCTTTGTCGGCGGGCCTTTGGCTCGCCGCCTTTGGCCGGGACCGGGTGGAGGGCTGGATCGAGGCGACGGTGCTGCCGCCCCTTCTGGTGCAAACCTCGGTCGAGGTGCTGGACCGCGACGGCGATCTGCTGCGCGCCTACACCGTGGCAGATGGCCGCTGGCGGTTGGCGGTGGGCGAGGTGGACGCGGGCTATCTGGCGTTGCTGGTGGCTTATGAGGACAAGCGGTTTTACGACCACGCCGGGGTGGACGCCAAGGCGGCGTTGCGGGCGGTTGCGCAAGCCGTGTGGAACGGACGGGTGGTGTCGGGGGGGTCGACCCTGACGATGCAGGTCGCGCGGCTTCTGGAAGAGACCGGCACCGGGGCCTGGGCGGGCAAGCTGCGGCAGGCGCGGGTGGCGCTGGCGCTGGAACGGCGGCTGTCAAAGCCGGAGATTTTGCAGCTATATCTGCACCTTGCGCCATTCGGCGGCAATCTGGAGGGGGTGCGGGCCGCGAGCTTGTCCTACTTTGGCAAGGAGCCCCGGCGCTTGACCCCTGCCGAAGCGGCGCTGCTGGTCGCCATCCCGCAAGCCCCCGAATCCCGCCGCCCCGACCGGTCAGTCGAGCGCGCCACCGATGCCCGCGACCGGGTTCTGGCGCGGGGTGCGCGGGATGGGATTTTCGATGCGGATCAGATCAAGGCCGCCCGCACCGAGGCTGTGCCCACCCGCCGCCGTGCCTTTCCTGCCCTTGCCCCGCATCTGGCCGACCGGGCGCGCCGCGAAAACCCTGCGGCACAAACCCACCGGCTGACCATCGACCGCGCCTTGCAGACCGCGCTTGAAGAACTGGCCGCCGATGCAGTCACCGGGCAGGGCGACAGGCTGGGGGTGGCGATGGTGGTGGCGGATCACAGCGCCGGAGAAGTGATCGCCTCGGTCGGATCGGCGGGGTTTGCCGATGCGCGGGCCGGTTATGTGGACATGACGACAGCCTTGCGCAGTCCGGGATCGACGCTGAAGCCGTTGATCTATGGCCTCGCGTTTGACGACGGCCTGGCGCATCCCGAAACGACGCTGGAGGATCGTCCGACAGACTTCGCAGGCTACCGCCCGCAGAACTTTGACCGTCAATATCACGGCACGATCCGTGCCCGCGAAGCCTTGCAGATGTCGCTGAACATCCCGGTGATCTTGCTGACCGATGCTTTGGGACCGGCCAAGCTGATGGCGGCGCTGGACCGGGCCGGGGTGCGGTTCGTGGTGCCGGGGGGGCAACCGGGGTTGGCGGTGGCCTTGGGTGGGGTCGGGGTGACCCTACAAGATATGGTGCAGCTGTATGCCACCATAGCAAGGGGTGGGGTGTCTCTGCCGCTGACTACCCGGCTGGACGGGGCGCGAGGGGAGGGTCAGCGGGTGATCGGGGCGGCGGCGGCCTGGCAGGTCGGCGACATTCTGGCGGGCCTCGCACCACCTCCGGGGGCCCCGGAAAACCGCCTCGCCTACAAGACCGGCACCAGTTACGGCCACCGCGACGCCTGGGCCATCGGCTTTGACGGGAGCCACGTGATCGGTGTCTGGATGGGGCGGCCCGATGGCACGCCGGTTCCGGGGGTCTTTGGTGCCGACCTTGCCGCGCCCGTGCTGTTTCAGGCCTTTGCAAGGCTGAAACCGACGCTGGCCCCGCAACCACCTGCGCCGCCTGCGACCTTGCTGGTATCAAATGCGCAACTGCCGCAACCCTTGCAGAAGTTCCGCTCGCGCAGCGCCGCATTTCAGCCCGATGCCGATGCCCCCGTCGTTGCGTTTCCCCCTGACGGGGCCGAGGTTGAGCTGCTGCCGGACGGCCTGATGGTGCGCGTTTCGGGGGGGCGCGCACCGTTTACCTGGCTGGTCGATGGTCACCCCATAGCCCTGTCGATGCGCGACAGGCAGGCTATGTTGGCGCAGATCGGGCGCGGGTTCGTCACGCTGTCGGTGATCGACGCCGAAGGGCGGTCAGCCCGTGCAAAGGTGCGTTTGCGCTAGGAAATTCCGGCTCACCCCTTTTCGCCGGCTGTAGGCCCGCCGTGCGAACCATCAGACCCTTTCGATGGCCAAAGCGATCCCCTGACCGCCCCCGATGCACATGGTGATCAGCGCGGTGCGCCCGCCTGTTCTTTCCAATTCGTGCAGCGCCTTCACAACCAGCATCGCCCCCGTTGCCCCCACCGGATGCCCCAATGCCACCGCCCCGCCGTTGGGATTGACCCGCGCCGGGTCCAGCCCCAACTCGCGGGTCACGGCGATGGCTTGTGCGGCAAACGCCTCGTTCGATTCGACCAGATCAAAGGCCGACGGCGCGATCCCGAGTTTGGCGCACAGCGCGCGGACCGCCGGGATCGGTCCGATCCCCATCACAGTCGGATCAACCCCGGCATGAGCATAACCCATGATCCGCGCCCGGGGTTTCAGTCCCGGGGCCATCCGGGCCAGCACCAGCGCCGCCGCCCCGTCGTTTATGCCGGATGCGTTGCCCGCCGTGACGGTGCCATCCTTTTGAAACACCGGGCGCAGCGCCGCGAGCGCCGCAGTAGAGGTCGCCTTGGGATGTTCATCCTGCGCAAACCTGACGGTGCCCTTGCGCGTCTCCATCTCGATCGGAACAATCTGTTCGCTGAAATATCCCGCCGCAATCGCCGCAGCCGCGCGGGTCTGGCTGGTCAGCGAAAAGTCGTCCTGATCCGACCGTGTGATGCCATATCGCGCGGCCACATTTTCGGCAGTCACCCCCATGTGTCCAGTGCCGAACGGGCAGGTCAAAGCGCCCGTCATCATGTCCACGGCCTTTGTATCCCCCATCTTTTGCCCGAATCGCGCGGCGGGCAGGATGTAGGGGCTGCGCGACATGCACTCGGCCCCGCCTGCGAGTGCAAACTCGGCGTCCCCCAGCATCAGCGATTGCACCGCCGAGACCACGGCTTGCGCGCCGGAACCGCACAGACGGTTGACGTTCATCGCGGGTGTTGTTTCGGGTACGCCCGCCTCCATCGCGGCGACTCGGCCCAGATACATGTCGCGCGGTTCGGTGTTGATCACATGGCCGAAAACGACATGCCCGATCCGGGCCGGATCAACCCCGGCGCGGGTCAGTGCGGCCTTGGTTGCGGCGGTGGCAAGGTCGATGGGCGGTATTCCAGCCAATGAGCCGCCAAAGCTGCCGATGGCGGTCCGGGTGGCGGAAAGGATGACGATGTCGGTCATGGGGCACCTGTTTTGATCGGTATCATCAAAGGCTGACGCAAAAGGCCGGGCCGCGCAAGGCATGCATGGTTGACTACCACGCCGCGACGCGGGACACCCGCCCGCAGGCAAAGGGGGTTCGTGTGCGACAGGCTTTGAGCGATCACATTGGACTGCTGATTGTGGGTATAGCCACGTTCGTGCTGATGGGGGCTGGGCAATCGCTGTACGGTCCTGCGATGCCCGCTTTCGCGCGCGCTCATGACATCGGGCTTGCTGCGTCAGGGTTGGTGGTGTCGGCCCATTGGGTGGGGTGCTTTGCCGGGGTGGCCGTGATGTATCTGCGCCCCGGGCTGATCGGGCCGCGTGGGGTGCTGGCCTGGATGGGTCTTGGCTCTGGGGTGATCGCGGCCGGGTTGGGTTGGGGGGTGACGCTGTTTGGGGCGATCGTGTTCGGCCTTGGGTATGGGGCGGCAACCGTTGTATTCAACCCGCGTGTTCTGCGGGCGTTCGGGGTGCGCGGACCGGGAATGATGAGCCTGCTGAACGCCTGTTTCGGGATCGGTGCAATTGCGGCCCCCTTGGTGTTCGTGGCGCTGGAAACCAATCCCACCTTGACCTTTGCGTTATTAGCAGGGCTATCCGGGCTGGTCTGGTTGGGGGCAGGCAGCGCGGTGGAGGCCACGGCCCCGTCGCAGCCAACCGCGGCCTTTCGCCCCGATTGGTTGATCCTGGGAATTGGCGCTGTGGTGATTGGGATCGAGGCTTGTCTGATCGGCCTTGGCCCCACCGCCCTGATTGCGGCGGGGCAGTCCGAAGTTGACGCCGCCCGCCTGCTGTCGATGTTCTTTGCTGCATTTCTGGGCGTGCGTCTGGTGCTGGTGTTTTCGGCGCATCTCGTGGCATCGTTTACGCTGCTGATCATGGCTGCAGCGGGAAGCTGCGCGATGGCAATGGCGGCGGCGCTGATCGATCCGGCTGTGTTCTTTGTCGGCATCGGGGTGTTTGCCGGGATGTTCTTTCAGGGGTATTTTGTGACGGCGCAGGGGCGGATGGGCCAAGACCCGCGCGTGGCTCCCACGGTCATCGCCGCCGGTCTGGTGGGGGGGATCGTGTCGCCATTGCTGCTGACCGGCATGTTTGGGATGTTGGGCGAACGCGGGTTCTTCTGGGTGATGTCGGGCATGGCGGGGCTGGTGATGGTGGTGGCACTGGTCGTGCGGCACAGGTTCGCGGCTTGACTGGGGGCCGGGCTGTGCCACATTGGGGTTGAGGCAGGTTAGAGGAGGCTTTCATGTCGTATCTCGACAGTTTCGTGGTGCCGGTAAAGCGCGCCGATCTGGACGCCTATCGCCAGATTGCCGCTGAGATGGCGCGGCGGTGGCGCGGGTTGGGCGCGCTGACGGTGACCGAGGCTGTGGCCGACGGGCTGCCCTGGGGGCAGGCCACGTCCTTTCCGCGCGCCGTTCTGGCCGAGCCGGACGAGGTGGTCGTGGTGGCCACGATGACGTTCCGCAACAAGGCGCACAAGGATGCGGTGACCGCGGCGGCCTTTGCCGACCCGCAGATGCTGGCCCTGATGGAGCGCACCCCGGTGGACGGCGCGCGGATGATCTGGGGCGGGTTCGACATCATTGTGAACTAAAGCTCATAGACTACCTGACCTGCGGTGCCGCTTGCCCCGGACCGGGGGATGGCAACGCCACTCTGCCGCGTTCGGTCAGCAGCCAGGCCGAGCGGCCCTCGACCACCACGGCGCTGAGCGGGCCACCGTAGGCCGCACTTGAATCGATGTTCAGGCGGTTCCCGTGGTGGCGCGCCTCGGGCAGGGCGGTGTGGCCATGCACGATCAGCGGGCCGTGGCTTGCCGGTTCTGACAGGAAGGGTTCCCGGATCCAGACAAGGTCGGTCTCGCTCTGCTGGTCCAGCGGGATGAAGGGGCGGATGCCCGCATGCACGAAAACCGCCTCGCCGCGCTGATACATCGTGGGGCGGGCGGTCAGAAAGTCGACATGCACAGGGGGCACGGCCGCTACCGCATCGGCATGAACGCGGGCGGTCGGTCGGTCTGCGGGATTGTGGACCCCGTAGCTGTAAAGCGTGGCAGCCCCGCCAAGGCGCGGATGCAGCCAGCCAAGATCGGCGCGCAGGCCCGGGTCCTGCGCCTTGGGGTCCGCCAGAAAGATCGTGAACATCCGGTCATGATTGCCTTTCAGGACGACCCAGTCCGCTCCATCTGCGATGCCGCGGCGCAGATACTCGATGACACCCGCACTGTCGGGCCCGCGATCCACCAGGTCGCCAACATGCACGACGGGGGCCGCGCCATGGCGGGCGACATCAGCGGCAACCAGGTCATGGGCCTGTTGCAGCAGGGTGAGATGGCCGTGAATGTCGCCGATGGCATAGGTGTGCATGATGTTTGTCCAAAAATTGGTGGTTTCACACCGCCGCACCCGTTGTGAAAAGCGGGGGTTTCACACCCCCGCGCCCCCGTGGGATATTTGGGCCAAGATGAAAGGGCAAGAGGCGGTCAATGCCATTGAGGTCAGATGAGTGGTCTGCGGGGATCGTGGGACCAAATCGCTAGGTCCAGATCCGCGCCGCCGCTGCCTGCCGGGTCATCAGGAACGCGACGGCACGTTCACAGGTATCAGGGTCAGTTTCGGTACTTGCGATGAAAGCGGTCTTGGCCAGGGTGATCGATCTTTTGTCAGACAATGCGACGTCGGGATTGCGGGTCGCGTGATGGGAGTGGTGCCGCGACCGTTTGGGCAAAGCATGCAGGCGGGCCGCGGCGCGGTCTTTGGCAAAGCCGTTGCAGGAGGCGAGCAGGCGTTGCCGGGGCGGGGTGGTGCATTTCATCTGGGGGTGCATTGAGACACGGGCGCGGCGGGGGCCGCGCCCACAGCGTCAGACTGCGAATTGCAGCGGTTTGACCTGTTGGAACATGCCGGTTGATTCAAGCGTATCAACCACTTTCGGATCGATCGCCTGATCCAGATACAACAGCGCGATCGCATCCTGTCCGACGCCCGACCGCCCAAGGGTGAAGTTCGCAATGTTGACGCCGTTCTTGCCCATGGTCATGCCCAGAAGTCCGATGATGCCCGGCACATCCTCATTGGTCGTGTAAAGCATGTGCGCGCCAATTTCGGCGTCAATGTTGATGCCCTTGATCTGGATGAAGCGCGGCTTTCCATCGGAAAAGCAGGTTCCGGCGACCGAACGTTCGCGTTTGTCGGTGACCATCGTGACCTTGATGTAGGCGTCGAACGCCCCCGATTTGTCCTGGCGGGTGGTCGAGATCTGGATGCCGCGCTCTTTTGCGACGATAGGGGCCGAGACCAGGTTCACGTCGGGGTTGGCCGCCTTCATCACCCCGGCAATCACCGCCGAGTTCAGCGCAGGCAGGTTCATCGTAGTGACCGAGCCGTCATAAAGGATGTTGATCGCCTTGATTGGTTCGTCCGTCATCTGGCCGATGAATGAGCCGAGATGGCTGGCGAGTTTGATCCAGGGGCCCATCACGGCCGCCTCTTCGGCGGTCACCGACGGCATGTTCAGTGCGTTCTGCACAGCGCCGGTCAGCAGATAATCTGACATCTGTTCGGCCACTTGCAGGGCGACGTTTTCCTGTGCTTCGGTTGTTGCAGCCCCCAGATGCGGAGTGCAGACCACGTTCGGCAGATTGAAGAGCGGGCTGTCGGTTGCCGGTTCGGTTTCGAACACGTCCAGTGCCGCTCCCGCGATATGACCCGATTTCAGACCGGCTGCCAAAGCCGCCTCGTCGATCAGTCCGCCGCGGGCGCAGTTGATGATACGCACGCCGCGTTTGGTTTTGGCGAGGTTTTCCGCCGACAGGATGTTGCGGGTCTTGTCGGTCATAGGCACATGCAGGGTGATGAAATCGGCGCGGGCCAGAAGTTCATCAAGCTCTACCTTGGTCACGCCGAGCGTCTTGGCGCGGTCTTCTGACAGGAAGGGATCGTAGGCGACGACCTTCATGTGCAGCCCGACCGCGCGATCGCAGACGATGCCGCCGATGTTGCCCGCCCCGATCACGCCGAGGGTCTTGTTGAAAAGTTCAACCCCCATGAAGCGCGACTTTTCCCATTTTCCGGCATGGGTTGACGCGTTCGCCTCGGGCAGCTGGCGCGCCACGGCGAACATCATCGCAATCGCATGTTCGGCGGTGGTGATCGAGTTGCCGAAGGGCGTGTTCATCACGATCACGCCTTTCTTTGACGCGGCCGGGATATCGACGTTATCGACCCCGATCCCGGCACGGCCGATGACCTTGAGGCGGCTGGCGCCTTCGAGCAGTTTGGCGGTGACCTTGGTGGCTGAACGGATGGCGAGGCCATCGTACTGGTCGATCACGGCGGCAAGCGCATCCTTGTCGCGGCCGAGTTTGGGGAGGTAGTCGACCTCGACACCGCGATCGTGGAAGATCTGGACGGCGGTTTCGGAAAGCTCATCAGAAACGAGAACGCGGGGGGCCATGTTGTGCTCCATGAAATCTGGGGAATGGCGGGGTGAACCCCGCCCTACGGATTGGGGTAGGGCGAGGTTCACCCCGCCGCACCTGTCAGGCGTTGGCGATTTCCGAGTGGAATGTGTGTGCGATCCACGGCATCAGGGCCGCGACATCGGCGGTTTCCACCGTCGCACCGCACCAGATGCGCAGGCCGGGGGGGGCGTCGCGATAGCTGCCGGCATCCAGTGCAACACCGGCCTGCTCCAGCCGCTTTGTCACCGCCTTGGCAAAGCCCGCGCTGTCCTTGATCCGGGGATCGGCGAATTTCAGGCAGACGCTGGTGGTCGAGGCCGTCGCAGGGTCTTCCGCGAGGTTTACCAGCCACGGATTTTCCGCGCAGAACGCGTGGATCACGGCTGCGTTCGCGTCACAGCGCGCGATCAGACCCGGCAAGCCGCCGATGGCCTTCGCCCAAGTCAGGCTGACCAGAAAATCCTCGACCGCCAGCATCGACGGGGTGTTGATCGTTTCGCCCGCGAAGATCCCTTCGATCAGCTTGCCTTTAGACGTCAGCCGGAAAATCTTCGGCAGGGGCCACGGCGGGGTGTAGCTTTCCAGCCGTTCCACCGCACGGGGCGACAGGATCAGCATGCCGTGCGCGCCTTCGCCCCCCAGCACCTTTTGCCAAGAGAACGTCACCACATCCAGCTTGTCCCATGGCAAGTCCATCGCAAAGGCGGCAGAGGTCGCGTCGCAGATCGTCAGGCCAGCCCGGTCCTCCGGGATGGCATCGCCATTCGGCACGCGCACGCCCGATGTCGTGCCGTTCCAGGTGAACACCACGTCGGCATCAAAATCGACAGAGCGCAGGTCCACGATCTGCCCATAGGGCGCGATGCGCACTTTTGCGTCGAGCTTTAACTGCTTGACCGCATCGGTCACCCAGCCTTCGCCGAACGACTCCCAGGCCAGCATCTCGACCGGGCGCTGACCCAGCAGGGTCCACATCGCCATTTCGACGGCACCGGTGTCGGAACCCGGAACGATGCCGATGCGGTAATCGGCGGGCACGCCCAGAACCTCGCGCGTCAGATCGATCGCTTGTTTCAGTTTAGCCTTCCCGACCGAGGCCCGGTGCGAACGTCCCAAGGGCGCGTCGCCGAGCAGATCAAGGGAATAACCGGGGATTTTGGCACAAGGGCCAGACGAAAAGCGCGGGTTTGCCGGGCGCAACGCCGGTGCGGGCAGATCAGACATGCTATCCTTCCAGATAAACGCCCCTCGGTGGGGAGGGGTTTCCCGCCGACGGTGGTATGTCGTCAGCCGGGGTGGCGCAAGCCGGAAAATGCAGCTAAAGCGCCGCTTGACCGTGCGAAAGCGACGCGGCGGTTGCCTGTTCGGGACCTTGCGATGTTCATAGCGACCCTTCTGACTGACCCTGCGCGCCCGATCCTGGACCGGATGGTGGTCGAATCCCTGCGCAATGCGTGGGGTGGCGGGGATGCGGTCTGGCTGGAGCCTGCCGTTGCCGCGGAGTTTGCGCTGCCAGAGATGCCCGCGAACCGATGGGAGGTTTGGCAGGGCCTGCAGGGGTTGGGCATCGATCTGGTGGTGCAGCATGCGGGGGGGCGGCGCAAACGGGTGCTGCTGGCCGACATGGACAGCACCATGATCCAGCAGGAATGCATCGACGAGTTGGCGGTTGAGGCGGGCGTTGGCGGGCAGGTGGCTGCGATCACTGCGCGCGCGATGAACGGCGAGATTGAATTCGAGGCCGCCCTGCGCGAACGCGTGGCCTTGCTGCAAGGTTTACCAGAGGCGGTGATTGCCCGCGTGATCGCGGACCGGATCACGATGATGCCGGGCGGGGCGGTGTTGGTCGCAACGATGCGGGCGCAAAGCGGGTATGCGGCGCTGGTGTCAGGCGGGTTCACGGCCTTTACCGGGCCGGTGGCGTCGCTGCTGGGGTTTGACGAGCATCGCGCGAACACGTTGCTGGTGGAGCGGGGGGTTCTGACGGGTCTGGTCGCCGAGCCGATCCTGGGGCGCGTCGCGAAAGTGCAGGCATTACAAGAGATTGCGGCCCATCTTGGTGTCGTGCCCGCCGACGTTCTGGCGGTAGGGGACGGGGCCAACGATCTGGGCATGCTGGGGCTCGCGGGTGCCGGTGTGGCGCTGCATGCCAAGCCTGCGGTGGCCGCACAGTGCGATTTGCGAATCAACCATGGCGATCTTACTGCCCTGCTGTACCTGCAAGGCTATACCCGAGAGGAGTTTTATGAATGATCGTTCGTAAGGCAACACCGGCCGACGTTCCCGGTATGACGGAGATGCAGAACCTGATCATCCGCATCGGCGGAACGACCGCGCATGAGGTTGAACGCAGCGAGGACGCGGTAGCGAAGGCCTATCTGACGGGATCGAGCGTGCTTTGCGCGCATGTCGCCGAAAACGACGGTCAGATCGTGGGCTTTCAGGTACTGGGCGCCTATCCGGGTATGCCAGAGAGTTGGGGGGATATCGGAACGTTTGTTCACCCCGAGATCCAGCGCGGGGGGATTGGAGCGGCGCTGTTCGCGGCAACGGTGGAATGGGCGCGGGCCAATGGGATTCCCACGCTTTTGGCGGTGATCCGGGCGGACAACACGGTGGGTCTTGGCTATTACGCCAAGCGCGGATTTGCCGACTGGGGCAGCGAGCCGGACCTTACACTGAAGGACGGTCGGGTGGTCGGGCGGGTCAAGAAACGGTTTGACATCGCCCCATGATCCTTGAGGTTAGCGTGCAGGTTGCGGGCCTGTTGATTGCCGTGGCTTTTCTGGCCGGATTTGTCGATGCGATTGCGGGCGGCGGGGGGTTGATCACGCTGCCGGTGCTGCTGTTGGCCGGGGCGTCGCCGTTGGAGGCGCTGGCGACGAACAAGTTGCAGGGCACTTTTGGTGCGGGCACGGCGGCGCTGGCCTATGCGCGGGCGGGGCAGGTGCGGCTGCGCGAACAGGCATGGATGGCGGGAATTGTGGGGGTTTCTGGGGCTGTGGGCGCGCTGGTGGCGCATCTGGTGCCGGTGGATGTGCTGCGGCTGATCATGCCGGGGGTTCTGGTGGCCGTTGCGGTATTCTTTGCGCTCAAACCCGGCCTGAGCGATGCCGACCGGGTGCAGCGGTTGCGGCCTGCCGTCTTTGCCATCACGCTGGTGCCCGCGATTGCCGCCTATGACGGGTTCTTTGGGCCGGGAACGGGGTCGTTTTACATGCTGGGTTTCGTGATGCTGGCGGGGTTCGGGGTGCTGAAGGCCACGGCGCACACCAAACTACTGAACTTTGCGTCGAACGCGGGTTCGCTGGCGGTGTTTGTGGCGTCTGGCGGGGTCTGGTGGGTGATCGGGTTTGCCATGGCCGCAGCGCAGATCGGCGGTGCCGCACTGGGGGCAAGGCTGGCCGTCCGGGTTGGTGCGCGGCTGATCAAGCCGCTGCTGGTCGGGGTATCCAGTCTGCTGGCGCTGCGGTTGCTGTGGCAAGCGATGGCCTAGCCGCGCAGAAACCGGGCGGACAGGTCTGTGAAACTGTGCTAGTTTGGCCATGACGAGACAGATTTGGAGCCAATCATGCGCATCCTTCGTTTTGTGGTTATTGTCGTTGTCGGTCTGGCCGTGCTGTTTGTGGGCGGGGCTTATCTCATACCGCCCAAGGTCAGCGTTTCGCGCGAGATCACGATTGCCGCCCCGGCGGACAAGGTATTTGCACTGGTCAATTCCACGCAGGCCACCACGCAATGGTCGCCGTGGACGGGCCGCGATCCAGAGATGAAACTGACGTTCACCGGGCCTGATTCCGGGGTCGGTAACAAGATGGTTTGGGAGTCGCTGGACCCCCAGATCGGTGCCGGTTCGCAGGAGATCACCGAGTCGGTGGCGAACGAGCGGGTGACCTCGGCGCTGGATTTCGGCGACATGGGGCAAGCTACGGCGGCAGTCATGCTGGCCGCCGAGGGTGGTGGCACTCGTGTCACCTGGACGCTGGACACCGACATGGGGATGAACCCTATCGCGCGGTGGATGGGGCTGGCGATGGATCGGATGGTCGGCAAGGACTATGAGGCCGGGCTGGCCTGTCTGAAATCGCTGGCTGAGCAGGGCTGATTTTCAGTCGCGGAGCAGCTCGTTTATCGAGGTTTTCGAGCGGGTCTGCGCATCGACCTTTTTGACGATCACCGCGCAGTATAGGTTCACACCTCCTTTGGAGGGCATCGAGCCTGCCACGACGACCGACCCTGCGGGCACCTCGCCATACATCACGGCCCCGGTTTCGCGGTCCACGATCTTGGTCGATTGGCCGATGAAGACGCCCATGCCAAGGACCGAGCCTTCGCGCACGATGCAGCCCTCGACCACCTCTGAGCGCGCGCCGATGAAGCAGTTATCCTCGATGATCGTGGGGCCCGCCTGCATCGGTTCCAGCACGCCGCCGATGCCCACGCCGCCCGAGAGGTGCACGTTTTTCCCGATCTGCGCGCAAGAGCCGACCGTGGCCCAGCCGTCGACCATGCTGCCCTCATCGACAAAGGCGCCGACGTTCACGAAAGACGGCATCAGCACGACATTGCGCCCGATATAGGCCGACCGGCGCACGATGCTGCCCGGCACGGCGCGAATGCCCGCCGCGCGCCACTGGTTTTCGCCCCAGCCGTCGAATTTCGAGGGGACCTTGTCCCACCAGGTGGCTGCCCCGTTGCCGCCGCCGATCACGCCCATGTCGTTCAGGCGGAACGACAGAAGGACCGCCTTCTTGGCCCATTGGTTGACGTGCCAGTCGTTGCCGCGCTTTTCAGCGACGCGAAGTGTGCCCTGATCCAGCGCGTCAAGCGTGGCGTCGACGGCATCGCGGACCTCGCCTTTGGTGGTGACTGACAGGCCTTCGCGCGCCTCCCAGGCGGCATTGATCGCGGTTTCAAGGGCGGCGCTGTGCATGAAAATCTCCCATCGGTCAGTCGCGGTATAGCCGCGGGGGCATCCCCGCGCAACGCCTGCCAAATCCGCCATCGCGCTGCAGCGATCGTGGCAGAGAAAGCCCATGGTCGGAAGTTGTTAATCGCCGCCCTGTATCGATATCAAGGGGTCCTTCCGAAGCAGGCAAACATGGCAGTCCTTTACTTCTCCGGCGATCAGGTTGCTTTCTTTCAGGGGATAAGCAGCAGCGGTGACAACAGCACCTTCACCGGAGTTCAGGCGCCGTTCCTTGCGACGGATATGGTCGAAATTGTCGTGCCCGATCAATATATCGACGCCAACGGAGACTTCAAACCGGGTGAGGTGCAGTTCACCAGCGTCACCGTGGTGCGCGATGGCGTGGATTATGACTTCGGCGTCAACTCGGACTCTAAGATCAAGGAGACCGGGGGCGGGCAGGTGCCCGAGGCTGGCGATACGTTCTTTTCCACCAACGATCAGATCGGCCCGCCCGGCAGTGGGCCGTTCAGCGGGTTGCAAAGCGGCAAGCTGGTGTTCTCGTCCAGCCAAACCTTCACCACCGGGCAAAACACGACGATTGACCGCACGACGGCCCAAGACCTTAACGGCGATGGCGACACCAGCGATTCCGGCGAGTCTGCGAGCGGGCAGTTCAACGCGGTGCCTGCCTATTCGCCGCCCTGCTTTGCCCCGGGCACGCTGATCCAAACTCCACAAGGCCCCCGCCCGGCCGAGGATCTCCACCCGGGCGATGCGGTCCTTACGATCGATCACGGCCCGCAACCCATCCGATGGATCCGGGCCTGGCCGCAAGATCTTGCCCAAGCGCGCGCCGACGCCAAGCCGGTGCTGCTGCAAGCCGGTGCGTTGGGGCCAAACCTGCCGGAACGCGACCAGATCGTATCACCGCAGCACCGGATCCTGGTCGGCGGGGCCAAGCAACTGCAAGGGGTCTTTCCGACCGAGGGGCTGGTTGCAGCCAAGGTTCTGACGATGCTGCCAAAGGTTCGTCACATGGCGGGCAGGGCGGCGATGGTCTGGCATCACTTCGCCTGTGGGCAGCACGAGGTTGTACAGGCCAACGGTCTTTGGTCCGAATCGCTGTTGTTGGGGCCGATGGTGCTAAGGGGGCTGTCGCCCGCAGATCGGCTGTCGCTGCGGGAAGCATTTCCCGGCGTCAATGACAAGACCCTGCTGAACGGTCCACCGGCGCGAGCCTTGCTGACCCCGCAGCAGGCGAAGAAGCTTTTGCAGAGGGACGTTGCCGCATGGCCCACGCGCGCCGCCATGCACAGGTCCGCTGCCCGGGTGCATGGGGCCTATGGTTGCGAAGTCGCGGTGTGATGCCATCCTGCCCGGTTGATCCTGCGCGCGCCGCACCCTGACCACCGCGAGGGCGGCTTTCCATCAGCAATCAAACCCGATACCGCTGTAACCAACCGCTACAAGGCCTGCACCCCATGAAAGACGAACCCCGCGCCCATCCGTTTCGCGACTCGACCGAGGATGTGAAAACCGCCCGTCAGGTGCCCGATACCCCGCAGACCCGCGCGCCGGCCTACCGTCTGGCCTTTGCCGACCCGGATTTCCTGACGCGCGAGGAACTGCGGCCCGTGCGGTTGCAACTGGAACTCCTGAAGCCGCAACTGGTGATGGACGAACGCGGCATCACCTCGACCATCGTTTTGTTCGGCGGCGCGCGTATCCCCGACCCTGCGCACCGGGACAGCGCCCGAACGCCCGAACTCGCCGATCTGTCGCGCTATTACGACGAGGCGCGGCGGTTTGCGCGCATGATGACCGAACGCAGTCTGCAATCTTATGGCCGAGAGGGTGTGATCTGCACGGGGGGCGGGCCGGGGGTGATGGAGGCCGGCAACCGTGGCGCGGATGAAGCGGGGGGGCAGTCGATTGGCCTGAACATCGTGCTGCCGCACGAACAGGCCCCAAACCGCTATGTCACGCCGGATCTGTCGTTCAACTTTCACTACTTTGCGATCCGGAAGATGCATTTTCTGATGCGGGCAAAGGCAATCTGCATCTTCCCCGGCGGTTTCGGCACGATGGACGAGATGTTTGAAAGCCTGACCCTGATCCAGACCGGGCGGATGAAACCGGTGCCATTCCTGTTGTTCGGCCGCGCCTGGTGGGAGAACATCATCAACTGGCAGGCGTTGGCGCAATCGGGGGTGATCTCGCAAAGCGATCTTTCGCTTTTTGCCTTTGTCGAAACGGCCCAAGATGCGGTTGCTGTCATTGACGGCTGGCACGCGCAATAAAGAAATGGCCTAGCAGAGCAGGCCAACCACTTCGCGCGCAGCTTCGGCGCGCGCGGCGGGGCCATAGCCTGCCGCCGGATCATTGCGCAAGGCGGGGAACAGGTGCAAGATTTCGGCCTGCGTCTGCGCGTCGTGACCGGCCAAGGTCAGCGGACCGGGCATGTAGCTTTCGCTCCACAATCCATCGGCGCAGATGATCTGGTGGCGATCGAACAGCAAATGGTGATAGGTGATCAAGCGACCGCTGTGGTCCTGTGACAGAAGCCCTGCCTGGACCAGATGCACGGCCTTCACCAGAACTTCGGATGCACCGCAGTACAACTCTGCGCGCCATCCGGCCAATAGCAGGCGGTGCTGCGGCGACATGCGCAGCGCACCATGGTCGCCGAACAGTCCCGCCGGGATGATCACGGCCGCCATTGCGCCCTGTGACCTGACCCGCCGGCCACCGCACCAGCGCACCGTCTGAAAGCCGTCATCCAACGTCTGCACCAGATCGCCCACCCGGATGCGTTCAACGACAACCGGACCGCGTGCTGTGAAAATCCTGGTGCCGGCGGCGAAACAGGCCACCGCTGTCGTCTCGACCAGCCCGACATCGGTTACGCCCTGCGCGTTCATCACCTCATAGCTGAACGTCTCTGCCGCGGGGGCGCCGCCGGTATCGTCGGCAACGAAGGTGATCGTGCCATCGCCGTTTACGGTCAGCTGCGTTCCCGACGCCAGCGTGACCACGCTGCCCGCCACGACCGGCTGTCCGTTGATCTCGGTTATGGTCAGCGCTCCGCCACCGGTGTTGGTGTCGTTTGCCGTCAGATCAACGGTCGTCTCGACCCCAGCGCGCAGGGTCACCGCGTCATCGCCCGCCACCACAGCCGTCTGAACCGAGTCCGCCGCAATCAGCAAATTGCTGTCATAAGTAGCATCGCCGCCATCCGCGATGCCGATCTTGATGCTGTTGACCTTCCCCGGAGAAACCGGTGCCTTTAGCGTCAATGTGACGGTGAATCCGTCCATTTCGGTGTTGTAGGCCCCGTCGGCGTTGTCGACATAGAGGTTTCCGTTGGTTGTCTGGTTGATGTTGTTGATGGACACCTCGCCATCGCCCACGGTCAGCTTGGCCAATGTGCCGTTGACCCAGACACCGACCGAATCGTTGAAGCGCGACCCGACATACTCAAGGTACTCTTCCGAGGAAAAGACGATCTGCATCGTCAGAACCGATCCGACCGGAATGAACTCGGCCTCAAACACCGCCGCGTCATAGGTTGCGGCCCCGGCGATCACGTTCATTTCTGCCAGACCGTCGAGGCCCGTCGTGTCGGTGGTCGTGCTCGAGCTTAGATTGGTCGACCCGGTACTGTTGGTGAAATCCGACGCCTTGCCGGTGGACAGTATCACGCCACTGTCAGAGGGCGCTATGCCGGGGGTTGTGATGTCGGCCCCGGAATAAAGCCCCCCGCTCGACGGATCGCCAGAGTAGCTGGCCGACACGATCTGGATGCCATCACCAAACATCGCATCCGCCATCTTCAGGGCGGAAACGTTGGTGGTTACCGAGAGTTCGGATGCTTCGGTCATGTCCGTCCGGCCGTTTGTCTGCTGCCCGAATTCCTGACAGCCAAGACTTGTGATTTTGCTAACGGGAACGCTTAATGTCGGCGTGGTTCATATCCCTGCCGCAGCCGGCAGCGGCGGGCGACCTGAAACCGGAGCGTGCAATGGAAGACCCCGAAAAACCCGACAAGATCAAGCGCCCGCAGCAGGTCTATACCTTGCTGGTCGAGGTCGGGCGCAAGGCAGGCGACGGGTTGCCCGAAAAGTCCACAGGTGCGGGGCTGATGATTTATGCTAGCGGTGTGGACGAAGCCGAGGCGGTGCGTGAAACCGTGGCAATCCTGAAAGAGGCCGATCTTGCACCGCTGGATGTGCAAGGCTACGGCACGTTGGACGACCGCCTTGCAGACGGAGACGATATCGAACCAGAAGAGCGCGCACTGATGCAGCGCGCGCTGGACGAAAACTCGGTCATCGTGGCACAGATGAACCCGTTCTTCGACTAGTTGTCGCAAGCCGTGGCTTTTCCCGCTATGCGGTTGGGCTGCGCAATTGCGATGAAGGCCGCCCGAAGGCAGGGACAGGTGCCGGGTGCCCCCGAAACACCGCCTCAGCCAAACCCGCGCACCAGTGTCCGCCCCGAATGGCCGATCAGCGGTTTGGCCTCATAGGGTGCCAAAATCCGGCGCGGAGGTGGGGTCAGCCGATGCGCCGCATCCGACATCAAAACGCAGCCATCCGCGGTGAACAGGGCAGGGCACCCCAAGTGCAACGCCACCGAAGATGTCACGGCGCGTCGGTGTTCTGCCAGCGCCTTGCGTCCATCGATCAGCGCGCCCGCCGGGATCAGCACCTCATCTTCGCCAAAGTGGTATTCCACCAATATTCCCGACAGCATCACCAGTTGATCCGACGACACCAAAAGGTCGCGCTGTGCCCCATAGAACGGTGCGCGCAGCAGCACTGGCGCAAAGAAGCCGGCGCTTGGCAGGTCGCGATGCGTGACCCGCAGCAGTGGCAGCGGTCCTTCGTCCAGCGTCAGGATACGGTCGCCGGGGCGCAGTTGTCCGGCAGGCACCGGTCCTGCCAGCGTGTCGACCATTGTGTTCAGCCCGATCCATGGGGCCCGGTCGGGCAGTGCCGCGCCCTGGGTCGCACCAAACCACAATACGGCCGGATGGCGCTGAAACTGTCCAAGCCCGGCACAGAGGCTTTCAAGGTCGGTCAGACCCAGCGGCAATGGATCGCGCCCTGTGCTCCACACCGGGTCTTCGCCATCTGTCGTGTCAAGCTGCATGCGCCAGCGCGAAGCAGGAACGTCAAACGCAAAACTGAGCCTCGCAACGCCCTGCGTCAACGGAAATGGGCCGGGCAAAACGTGTCGGCGCACCACGGAACCCCGCCGGTTCAGAAGAATGATCCCTGCGCCGGGGTCAAGAAACACCGACAATGTGCGCGGTTCCGGGCCATCGGTCTGCTGGTTCAGCAGCACCGCGCTGCCAGCAAGAGGCAAGGCAAACTCCATCACGAACACGGCCCGCTCGATCTGCGCTGTGGTACTTGCAAAGCGCGGATCGCGGCGGTCCGACAGGGCGATCCAGTCGCTCATGCGCGCAGGCCATTGACGAAAAATACCCGCATCTCTGCCTCGCGATACCGAAACTTCCCGCCAAACCGGGTCGCTTCTGGGGGTTTCATGGCGCTTTGGCCAATTCTATGTCCTGCCTCGGGACGTTTCTTGACGACAAGATACGGACAAATTTGCAGGCTGTCATGCGGTTTTAGCGCGGTGCAGGGCGTTGTGAGCGACCGGTCAACCCGGTATTCCTGCTCTTGCACCATGAAGGACCCGCTGATGCCGCATGCGCCCACCGACCCCGCGGAGTTGACCGCCCGCCTGATCCGCTGCCCGTCCGTCACCCCCGTCGAAGGCGGCGCGCTGGCACTGCTGCAAAGCATGCTGGAACCGGCGGGCTTTGCCTGTACCCGCGTTGATCGCGGCGGGGTGGCTAATCTTTATGCCCGCTGGGGTGTCGCGGGGGCGAACCGCAGCTTTGGCTTCAACGGGCATACCGATGTGGTGCCGGTGGGCGATGCCGCCGCCTGGACGCAGGATCCGTTCGGGGCGGCGGTGGTGGATGGCTGGATGTATGGGCGGGGGGCGACGGATATGAAATCCGCCGTCGCGGCCTTTGCGGCGGCGGCGGTGGATTTCGTCCGTGAAACCCCGCCCGATGGCGCCGTGATCCTGGCGATTACGGGCGACGAAGAGGGCGAGGCGACCGATGGCACGGTGGCGCTGCTCGACTGGATGGCCGCGACAGGCGAGCGGATGACGCATTGCCTGGTGGGAGAGCCGACCTGCCCCGACAGCTTGGGCGACATGATGAAGATCGGGCGTCGCGGGTCGATGACCGCCTTCTTTACGGCGCAGGGTGTGCAGGGTCATTCGGCCTATCCGCACCGCGCGAAAAACCCGATGACCGCGCTGGTGCGCCTGCTGTCGCGGCTGGAGGCAGAGCCGCTGGATGCGGGGACCGCGCATTTCGACGCCTCGACGCTGGCGATCACCACCATCGACTGCGGTAATCCTGCGACCAATGTGATCCCGGCGCAGGGGCGGGCGACGGTCAACATCCGGTTCAACGACGCCCATTCCGGGGCCAGCCTGTCGGACTGGTTGCTGGGCCATGCGGCGGCGGTTCAGGAAGAGTGCGGCGTGCAGATCACCACGCGGATCACCATTTCTGGGACCAGCTTTCTAACGCCGCCGGGCGAGTTTTCGGCGCTGGTCGCGCGTGCGGTACAGGCCGAAACCGGGTTGGCGCCGGCGATGTCCACCTCTGGCGGGACGTCGGATGCGCGGTTCGTCAAGGATCACTGCCCGGTGGTCGAATTCGGTCTGGTGGGCCGCACGATGCATCAGGTTGACGAGCGGGTTCCCGTCGCGCAGATCCATGCGTTGAAGGCGATCTATACCCGCATCTTGCAGGACTATTTCGCATGACCCTGGCCATCGCGCAGACCCGCGACATCGCGGCGTGCCGCGCATTGCGGCGGGCGGTGTTCATCGAGGAGCAGGGCGTGTCAGAGGCCGACGAGGTTGACGATCTGGACGATGTGGCGGTGCATCTGCTGGCGACGCGGGACGGCCAGCCGGTGGGGACGGCGCGGTTGCTGGTGCACGGCGACACGGTCAAGGTGGGGCGGGTTTGTGTGCTGGCAGAGGCGCGCGGGCTGGGGCTGGGGGCCGCACTGATGCAGGCGGCGGCCGAGGTTGCGCGCGGCTTGCCCGGTGTGACGCAGGCCAAGCTGGGTGCGCAGGTTCATGCCTTGGGGTTTTACGAACGGTTGGGATACGTGGCCTATGGGCCCGAGTTTCTGGACGCGGGCATTGCCCACCGTGACATGGTGCTGGTGCTGTGAATTGGTGGTGTCGGCTGGTGACTTTGCACTGATGCGCAAACGCCTGGTCGGAGCGCGGTCGCGCACCGGGTTCTTTGCAATCCTGGTGGTTGGTTGGGCAATTCCGGCAAAAGGCAGATTTGCTTGCCTCACGCAAACACCCCCTGACAGAACCACCCGCCTGAAACTTCGGCCCCATACGCGTAAAACAGCCACAGCCGCGCACCCTCCACCGTCTCGACCCGCCAGTAATCCCGCGCGCCTGACCGCCAGTCGGGATTGTCGAGCCACCATTCCGGCAGGATCCGCTCTGGCCCCACCGCCACCCGCACCGCCAGATCGCGCCTGCGCCAGCGAAACTGTGCCGGAACGCCGGGGCCTTCTGCCACCACCATCTCGGGGCGAAACAGCATCAACGGGCGCGGCACCGCCGACGCGGGCCAAGGCCCGGCAAATGCCGCCGAAAACGCCGCCGACTGTGCCACCGCCGCCTTTTCGGGAATGTGGCTTTGCGCTGGATAGAGCCGCGTCACGGCATCCACCCCCAGCTTTGCCGCCAACTTGCCGATCAGATCGTCAAACCGGCTGTCGGCGGTCTGCGGGGCCATCGCCGCCGCTGCCGCGTCGAGATGGCCGCGATGCTGCACGGCATGCAGGGGTTCGGTTGTCACCGCCTCAAGCCGCAGCCGGTCGATGCCGAAACCTGGGTCGATCTGATCGAGCTTCAGCAGCAGCAGGGGCCGGATGCGGTCCACCGTATCGGCGGGGCGCGCAAGGCCGACCTCGATCCCGACCACCTGCCCGTCGGTGCGAAACCCCTGAAGGCGCACCCGCCGCGCGCCGCGCCCCTTGGCCACCAGCCGAGCGCACAAAACGGGCAAAAGCCGGTCCAGCCCGGCTGTGATATCGGTCTGCAACCCGATCGGATCGGGAAAGCTGATCCGAACCGCAAAGTGCAACGGTGCCCCCGCCGGGGCAACAGGCTCGGGGTCCAACCCCAAAGCCTGATCCACCCGCCGCAACGCCTGCGCCCCGAACCGCCGCGACAGCCCGGCACGCGGCAGCGCCAGAAGATCCTCCACCCGCAGCACGCCCAGCCGGTTCAACCCCTCGACCACATCGGGGGCAAGCCGCAACGCCGCCAGCGGCAGCCCGCCAATCGCGCCGCGCGCCCCGCCCGCAGGGGCGATCACCCCCTGCGGCAATGCGGGAACTTTCATAGAAAAACCGGGGGCCGCCCCCACCCGCTCCCACCCGCGCCGCTTGACCGCGCGCGACCGGGTCGCCCGTGCCTCTTGGTCAATCGCATCGCCGCTGCGCGCGGGCACCATCGCCTGCCCCGCATAGCGCGCCAGCGCCCAGGCCGCCCCGCGCGTATCGGCCACCCCGGCCCGCAGGCTGAGGCCAAGGCCCGCACAATCCGCCTCGACTTCTGCCAGCAGCGCCACTTCGCCGCCAAAGAGATGCGCGCACCCCGACAGGTCGATCACCAGACTGTCGGGCGGCTCTTCTGCGACCCAGGGGCTGAATTTCCCCGCCCAGCGGCGCAGGGCCTGCAGAAACGCTGCATCCCCCACCGGATCGGCGGGCACTGTCACCAGACCGGGACACATCGCCGTGGCATCGCGCAACGGTTGGCCCGGATGCAACCCCGCTGCCCCCGCCTCGGCGTTAAACGAGGTCAGAACCTGCGCGCCGCCCAGATCCCCCACCACGGCAAACGGCACCGGCAACACCGCACGCCGGGCGCGCAAGCGGCGTTCGGCGGCAAGACGGGGGAACCACAAGGACAGGATTCGGCGTTGCGACATGCCGAGAATTGTTCACTTAATGTTCCATTATTCCAACCCAAAATCACTGGATCATCGAACTTTTCCCCAATGAATTTCCCGTGATGGCCCCTTGATCGCGGCAAATTGGCTAGGGAAACGACGGGCAGCGCCTCTATGCTCGCCCTATCTCAACTAGGAGTCGCTAAATGCTGTCAGTCCCCAAGCTCTTCCTCGCCGGTGTCGTCCTTGCCACCGGCGTTGCCATAGCCCAAGCCGCCGCAACCGACCCGAACGTGATCGCGCGTCAAGGCCTGATGAAATCCATCGGTGGTGCCACCAAGACGCTGGGTGACATGGCCGGGGGCAAAGCCGCCTTCGACGCTGCCGCAGCCGAGGCTGCAAAAGCCACCCTGATTGCCGCCTCGCTGGACATCGAAGCCAAGTTCGTGACCCAGACTGCCGACCCCGAGCAGGACGCCAAGCCGGAAGTCTGGACCAACTGGGCCGATTTCCTGGTCAAGGCCAAGGCACTGAACGACGCCGCCACCGCGCTCGATGCCAGCAGCGTGGAGACGATCGGGGCCGGGATGGCCGGGGTCGGCGGGGCGTGCAAGGCCTGCCACACCGACTATCGCCTGTAAGGGCTGATTGCGATTTTCAAAGCCCCCGGCGTGATCCGGGGGCCTTTTTCATGCCGCCGCCGGTCCGGCTTATGGATCGGCCCCGGTTTCAGTCTATGCTGGTGGCGCAAGGCTACCACGAGACGGCCATGATCACCGACATCGAGGATTACTTCACCAAGGGATGCGGCCGCTGCGACCGCTTTGCCACGCCCGCCTGCTCGGTCCATCGGTGGACGGCGGGCCTTGTCGCCCTGCGCCGCATCTGCCAGTCGCTTGGCCTGACCGAGGCGGTGAAATGGGGCCACCCCTGTTACACCCACGCCGGGCGCAACATCGCCATCATCGGCGCGTTGCAAAGCAGCTTCCGCCTTGGCTTTTTCAATGCCGCCCTGCTCGGCAACGCCGAAGGCCTGCTTGAACGCCAGGGCCCCAACAGCCGACACCCCGACACGGTCCGCTTCACGGACGCCGCGCAGGTGACCGCCCTTGAATCCGCAATCCGCGCCATTCTGGCCGAAGCGATGCGCTATGCCGAGGCTGGCATCCTGCCGCCCAAGGTCCCTGCCGACCTTGACCTGCCCGAAAACCTGATCGCGGCCCTTGACGTCGACCCCGACCTTGCCAAGGCGTTCCACGCTCTGACCCCGGGTAGGCAACGCAGCTACGTCATTGCCCTGTCCTCGGCCAAGACCGAAGCGACCCGCCTTGCACGTATCGAGAAGTACCGCCCGCACATCCTTGCCGGGAAGGGCGCGCAGGAGCGCTAGCCGCAGCTAACCGCCACAATCACCTCTGCCGCGTCGATCTCGATGTTCAACCGGCTTTCCAGATAGTCCATCGTCACCGCCATGCCCGGCCGGATGATCCGCACCACCTGCCCGAACCGCATCGTTTCCAGCACCGCCGCAGGCTGCCCGATAAGTTCGGTCAGGTCCCGCGCCCCGCAAGCCCCCGGCACTGGATCAGCCACGGGTTCGGTCCCACACCCCGCCAGCACCACCAGTATCAGCGCCAAATTCCGCATCGCCTCTACATTGCGCCGTTTGATTTGGCCGCGCGATAGGCCGCGATCATGTCGACCAAAGGCACCCCGTCAACCGTCACCCCGGTCATCCGGCAATTGGCAAACACCGCCCCCGACAGGTTCAGATCAGAAAACACCGCCCCCGACAGGTTGGCATCGGTCACCCGCCACCCGGTCAGATTGCTGTCATTGAACCGCGCGCCCGACATGTTGACCTGATTGAATCCGGCCCCCGACAGATTGGCATCGTTGAACTGCGACCCCGAAAGATCGGCGTCGTTCACGTCCAACGTCTCTGTGACCCGGTGCAGTTTCATAGACAAAGCCTGCCAACCCCCACGTTCCCTGTCAACGGTGCTGCCTGCACAACCAATCCTGTCACCCGACCCATCTGCTGCCCTGCCCGCTCCTTGCATTTCTGCGCATCTTGCCACAGCCTGCGCCAAAACCCCAAAGGAGTCTCACATGCGCACCCGTGCCGCCGTCGCCCTTGCCGCAGGCCAACCCCTTACCGTGATGGAGGTCAACCTCGCCGACCCCAAAGCTGGCGAAGTTCTGGTCGAGATCAAGGCGACGGGCATCTGCCACACCGACGAGTTTACCCTGTCAGGCGCCGACCCCGAGGGCCTTTTCCCGGCAATCCTGGGGCATGAGGGTGCGGGCATCGTAATCGCGGTCGGCCCCGGCGTCACCACCCTGAAACCCGGCGACCACGTCATCCCGCTTTATACCCCCGAATGTCGCCAGTGCCCGTCGTGCCTTAGCCAGAAAACCAACCTCTGCACCGCGATCCGCGCGACCCAAGGCCAGGGGTTGATGCCCGACGGCACCACAAGGTTCTCGATGCTGGATGGCACGCCGATCTATCACTACATGGGCTGCTCGACCTTCGCCAACCACACGGTTGTCCCCGAGATTGCGCTGGCCAAGGTGCGCGACGACGCCCCGTTCGAGAAGATCTGCTACATCGGCTGCGGCGTCACCACCGGCATCGGCGCGGTGATCAACACCGCCAAGGTCGAGATCGGGGCCAAGGCCGTGGTCTTTGGCCTTGGCGGGATCGGGCTGAACGTGATCCAGGGCCTGCGGCTGGCAGGGGCCGACATGATCATCGGGGTCGATATCAACAACGACAAGAAGGAGTGGGGGACGCGGTTCGGGATGACCCACTTCGTCAACCCGCGCGAGGTTGAGGGGCCTTTGGTGCAGCACCTGGTGAACATGACCAAGACCCCGTTCGATCAGATCGGCGGCGCGGATTACTCGTTCGACTGTACCGGGAATGTGAAGGTGATGCGCGACGCGCTGGAATGTACCCACCGCGGCTGGGGCGTCTCCGTCGTCATCGGCGTCGCCCCCTCCGGCGCCACCATTGAGACCCGCCCCTTCCAACTGGTCACCGGCCGCGTCTGGAAAGGCACGGCCTTCGGCGGCGCACGGGGGCGGACCGACGTGCCGGGCATCGTGGACTGGTACATGTCGGGCAAGATCGAGATCGACCCGATGATCACTCACCTCCTGTCGCTGGACGAGATCAACAAGGGGTTTGAGTTGATGAAGTCGGGGGAGAGTATCCGGTCGGTGGTGGTGTTTTGAGGGGCTTCAGCGAATTCAACATAGTTGCTCAGCGGAACGTGCCAGTCACAATTCAAGCCGGTGTTTTCAAGGGACAGCTTCTTAGGCTTCATATAGATCGTGACGATCAGCAAATTGATCCGCCACTTTTTCAATATAGAGTAGGGCCATAGATCTCATGACTTGCAAGTCAATTGTAGCAATTCAGTAAATTGGGGCCTACATGATTAAAGAAGTGAAATAGAAAATTAAAGAGGCTGATTGAATTGCTTGGTGACGCAAAGACTTGGCTTGCTGGCCTTGTCTTTTGTATCGGTCTTTTGAATGGATTCATCTCATTCTTCAATGCTGTCGTTGACGTCTCTGACTACAGATTTAGCCACTTGGTGCCGCTCGTCGTAGATTACTATATCGGGTATAGAAATTTCATCTTTTCTGCTCTTAACTTCTTTGTCTCCGTTCCCATTCTGCTTCAAGACGTTTTTGTCCTCTACCTGTCTGTAGTAGCAATTTGGGTAGCGCAGTATAGTTTCGTAAAATTACGGGATCGACGCCATTTCGAGAGCGACCCAAAAGGGTTCGAAGCAATGATTCGTTACAGTTCAAGACTTGGCAAGCTCGGCGAGGAAGAGGCTTGGAGGAGGGTTAAGAAAAGTCTAGATTCGAAATGGTATAACTCCTATCTCCTTCTTAAGTCTGGAGCGCTTTGGCCTATTCGCATTTGGCGAAATCTCCGAGGGTTGGTCCTTGGTCCTTGGCCGGTCCGGAGGAATTCTCTGAGAATTCTATTGACGTTTTCAATTGTAATATTTCTTTATAGTGGCGCTGTAGCTTTTATTCTCAAGTTTGAGATAATCGACAACATGGAAGAGCACAAGAACTGATCTCTTCTGCAATGGCGGGTTCACACGTTTCTTTGGTTTTGATGCAAGCTGGTCTGCGTCGCATCTATACTCGTGAAGCATTATGTGAAACTACAGTGTATCCGTTTCGTCAACATGACCTAGTTGCACTGTAATTGATAGGTAGTTTGCGATGAGTTCCTAACAAACCCTTGACTCCACACCCCTAACCACTTGAAAAAAAACCAAAAAGCTTCTCCCACGGGGACACCCCCACCAGACCCTCCGGAAGGCCCCCATGAACGGAGCAGAATCCCTCGTCCAGACTCTCCTCGCCTCCGGGGTGGATACCTGTTTTGCCAACCCCGGCACCTCCGAGATGCATTTCGTGGCCGCGCTCGACGCCCATCCCGACCTGCGCTGCATCCTGTGTCTGTTCGAAGGCGGGGCCTCGGGGGCCGCCGACGGCTACTACCGCATGACCGGCAAGGTGGCTGCCACCTTGCTGCACCTCGCGCCGGGTTTCTCCAACGCCGCCGCCAACCTGCACAACGCCCGCAAGGCCGGGTCGGGTGTGCTCAATATCATGGGGGATCACGCCAGCTATCATCTGCGCCACGAATCCCCGTTGAAGGGCGATACCGAGGGCACGGCGCGCGCCGTGTCGCATTGGACGCGCACCTGCCATGACGCGGATCAGGTGGCGCTGGACGGGGCGGCGGCGGTGCAGGCGGCACGGGCGAAGAACGGGCAGATCGCCACGCTGATCCTGCCGGCCAACACCGCATGGGAGGCGGCGACGGCGGCGCAGACCGCCCCGCCACCTCCGCCCCTGCGCCGGCCCGGTGATGCCGACATCGCCGCCGCCGCTACGGCGCTGCGCCGCCCCGGGGCCGCGCTGCTGGTGGACGGGCAGGCCCTGCACACGGACGTCGCGCGGACGGCGGCGCGGATTGCACAAGCCACGGGCTGCCGTTTGCTGGCCCCCTGTCTGGTCGGGCGGATCACCCGGGGGGCGGGCGCAGTGAAGTTCGAGCGGCTGGCCTATGTGGTGGAAGAGAACGTCGCCGTTCTTGCCGGGATCACCCATCTGGTGTTGGTGGGCACCCCGCGCCCGGCCAGCTTTTTCGCCTATCCGGGCAAGCCGAGCCTGCCAGAGCCGCCCGGCTGCGCGGTGATTGACCTGTGCCAGCCCGACATGGATGTGGCCGCCACGCTGCACGCCCTCGCCGCCGCCGTGAACGCCCCCAAGGACCTGCCGCCCGAGGCGTTCTGGCCGCTGGAGTTGCCCGCGCTGCCCACGGGGGCGATGAGCCTGCCGAAAATCGGGCAGGCGATGGCGGCCCTGCTGCCCGAAGGGGCGGTGGTGGTGGATGAGGCGATCACCACCTCGCGCCACCTGACGGCGCCCACGCTGACGGCGCGGCGGCATGACTGGCTGCACACCACCGGGGGGGCCATCGGCTATGGTCTGCCGGCGGCCGTTGGGGCGGCGGTGGCCTGCCCGGAGCGCAAGATCGTGGCCCCGGTCGGTGATGGATCGGCCATGTACACCCTGCAGGCGCTGTGGACGATGGCGCGGGAGGGGTTGGATGTCTGCGCTGTGGTCTTTTCGAACCGGGGATATCAGATCCTGCGCGGAGAGTTGGCCAATGTGGGCGTCACCAATGTGGGGCGCAACGCGGTGCGGATGTTTGATGTCGAACAGCCCGCGCTGGATTGGGTGGCGCTGGCCAAGGGGCATGGGGTGGACGGTGTGCGGGTGCAGGACGCCGATGCGTTTGTCGCGGCCTTTGCCGGGGCGATGGCGCGCAGGGGGCCGTTCCTGATTGAAGTGATGTGCGACGGGTAGCGGTCAGTCCGTCACTTCCACCGTCACCCAAGTCTCGAAACACACCCCGCCCGCAAGCGCCATCACCCCGATTGTCGCGCGGCCGCCGAGGCCGATGTCGCGGCCAAAAACTTCGATCAGCAGGTCGGACATGCCGGTGGAGACCTTGTTGACCTCTTCATACTCCGGCGTGCAGACGACGAAGTTCAGGCAGCGCACCATGGATGTCACGCGGTCCAGCGACCCCACCGCCTGCCGTATCCCGCCCAGCACGTTCAGCCCGGTTTGCCGCGCGGCCTGATACCCCTGCTCGGTCGAAAGATCGGCCCCCAGCCGCCCCTTGTGCGATATCCGGTCCCCTTCCATCGCCACATGCCCCGACAGGAACACGAGGTTCCCCGAGCGGTGATAGGGCTTCATCGGCCCGTTCGCCGTGCCATAGTACCCGTCGCGGTCAAAGTCGGGCAGAACCAGCCCAAGTGCCGCCACCCGTTCCTCTGGTGTCATCGCAAACTCCTTTCCAGCGCCGCAGATAGCGCCGCGTCATCGTCAATCCGCAGTCGCACCGGCAGGGTCAGCACCCGGGTCTGCCACGCCCCCGGCAGACGTGCCGCGTCCTTTTCGGTCGTGACCAGTTGCGCCCCCAGACGCCGCGCCTCTGCCTGCAGTCGGGTCAGCAGCGCCACCGACAGGGGCTGGTGGTCGGCCAGCCCCTCGCCCCGCACCACGACGGCCCCCAGACCCCGCAGCGTGGCAAAGAACTTCTCCGGCCGCCCGATGCCGGCAAAGGCCAGCACCCGCGCGCCCGTCCAGTCCATCCCCGTCGGCAACGGCTCCAGCCGCCCGGTCAGCAGCGGCACCGGGATCGCGGGTCCCCAGACCGCGCAGAACCCTGCCTGCGCCGCATCCCCGCCGATCGACAGCACCAGATCGGCCCGCGCCAGACCCGCCGCCACAGGTTCGCGCAACGGCCCGGCGGGCAGGCAGCGCCCGTTGCCGAACCCCGTCTCGGCATCGACAACGACGACCGACAGGTCCTTGATCACCGAAGGGTTCTGAAACCCGTCGTCCAGCACCACCACCCCCGCGCCCGCATCCTGCGCCGCCCGCACCCCTGCTGCCCGGTCGCGCGCAACCCATGTCGGTGCAAAGGCCGCAAGCAGCAGCGGCTCGTCCCCCACTTCTGCCGCACGATGACGCATTGGGTCCACGCGAACCGGCCCGTCCAGACTGCCTCCATGCCCTCGGCTTACGACGTGGGGTGTATGTCTCGCGGTAAGCAACTGCTGTAGCAGCGCGATCACCGTGGGTGTCTTGCCCGTCCCGCCAGCGTTCAAATTGCCGACGCAGATCACCGGCACTGCCGCGCGCCAGCCTGGCTTTTGCACCCGATGCGCGGTCGCCGCCGCGTAAAGTGCGCCAAGCGGCAACAACAGGCGGGCGGCAAGGGCCAGATTGTCAGGCGGGGTAAACCAGAATGCTGGCGGGCGCATCACGCGTCGCCTTCAAGGATCTGGCGGATCAGGGTCACGATGCGCAGTGTTACATCGGCGCCCTGGGTTGCCACATCCCATGCCGCTTGTGCTTGCCGCGACGCGCGGTCGGGTGACAGCAGATCGCCAAGCGCCTGCATCAATTCCGCCTCTGATCCGACGCGCCGGGTTGCCCGCGCCGCCGCGAGCCGATCCAGAACCGCTCCATGCGGGCCGGTCCGCGGGCCATGAAGAATAGCCGAGCCCAAGGCCGCGGGTTCAAGCGGGTCGCGTGCACAGCCTTTCCCCGACAAGCTGCCACCAAGGAACGTAACGGGTGCCAGCCTGTACCACAGGCCGAATTCTGTCGTGTCTTCGGGAAGATACACTTCGGTTTCGACCGTCGGATCTTCGCCTTTGCCGCGCTGTGCCACCGACCAACCTTCATCCGCCTCAAGCATTGTAGCCAGATCGGCAGCGCGTCCCGGATCGTGCGGCACGAGGATCAGCAGCAGGCGATGCGACAGGCGCAACGCTTCGCGATGTGCGGCGATAACACTTGCCTCTTCGGCTTGGGTGACGCAGGCGGCCAGCCAGATCGGGCGGGTGGCCAAAACCTGCGCCAACGCCGCACGATCCGATTCGATGCACGGCAACACCGCCCCTTGAAGCTCCATCGGCCCGACAGCCTCGATCCGGCTCGGCGCAGCCCCCGACTTGCGAAAGGCCCGGGCGGCGGCATCATCCAGCACCAGACAGTGGCGCAGTCCCGAAAGGCTGGCCCGGATCAGCCCCGGATACCAACCATTCCGCCCCGGTGGCAAATGGGGATAGCGTGCATTGACCATCAGAACCGGCAGCGCGCGCAGTGCAGCCTCGTGCAGCAGGGCGGGTCGCAATTCGCCTTCGGACAGGATGATTATCTCTGGCAGCCAATGGGCCAGAAATGCCTGCACGTCCGGCATTGTGTCAGGGGGTGGGGCCGCCCAAACCACGCCGGTCGGAAGGCTCGCCACTTCGGTCGGCGACGTCAACAAGACGGGCACGCCGTCGTCCTCGACCAGCCGTCGTGCCAAAGCCAGCATCGGACCGACGGCGTCCGTTTGCGGTGCCACCAACCACACCAGCCGTCCGCGCGGACGCACGGGCCATGTCGGGCGGGCCACCTCCGCACGGACCGCGCCAAGAGTGTACAGCGTAAGACCGAAGGAGTAGCTCATGTTATCAGTATATTATGACCCCATCGCCTCGGTCGTCGAACTGGACACGCTCTCTTCACGAAGGCGGTGGATGTGCGCGATGAAGTAGCGCATGTGGGCGTTGTCCACGGTGCGCTGCGCCTCGGCCTTCCATGCAGCAAAGGCGGTGGCGTAGTCGGGATACATGCCGACAATGTGCAAGGCTGCCACATCTCGGAACACGTTGGCTTGCGGGTCTACCAATTCGCCGCCGAAAACGAGGTGTAAGCGCTGGGTCACGGGATACTCCGACTTGCACGTTGGCGCACCCTACTGCATGGCGGCGAGGCGTCAAGGCGGCTGATGCGGGGGGCATCAACGGCAAACCTTGCGTAAAGCCCGTTGCGCATACCGTGGTTTGCCGTGGGGACTATGCAGATGGGCTGTTTGTCTGTATGTGCCCGTGTAACGGCCCGAGGGTTCCGGTGCAGGCGACGAGGAGGTCGACTTGCGAAAGGGAATGAGGTGCCGGTTTGACTTGGCACTTCACGGGCGGGCACTGGCCCCCCCTTTGGGAAGATATGATGATCGACATGGATATTGCCGCGCCTTTGGCTGCGGCTTTGGCGGCCAAGGGCTATGACAGCCTGACGCCGGTGCAGCAGGCCGTTCTGGCGGCGGACGCACAGGGCCGCGACGCGCTGGTGTCGGCGCAGACCGGGTCGGGCAAGACGGTGGCCTTTGGTATCGCCATTGCCGACCAGTTGCTGCGCGGGGCGGACAAGCTTTTGTATGCCGACACCCCGATGGCGCTGGTGATCGCACCGACGCGCGAGTTGGCGCTGCAGGTCGCACGAGAGTTGGAGTGGCTTTACGCGCAGGCCGGGGCGCAGATTGCGACTTGTGTGGGGGGCATGGATTACCGGACCGAAAAGCGAAGCCTCGATCGCGGCGCGCATATCGTCGTCGGCACTCCGGGCCGGTTGCGTGACCATATCGAGCGCAAGTCGCTGGACTTGTCGGGCCTGCGCGCCGCCGTTCTGGACGAGGCGGACGAGATGCTCGACCTCGGCTTCCGCGAGGATCTGGAGTTCATTCTGGGCGCGGCCCCGGCGGAACGTCGCACGCTGATGTTCTCGGCCACCGTGTCGAAGGAAATCGCGACGCTGGCGCGGGATTTCCAGAACGATGCGCTGCGCATCCAGACCCAAGGCGAGGCGCGTCAGCACGTTGATATCGAGTACCAGGCGATGTCGGTGGCGGTGCGCGACCGCGAGCATGCGATTTTCAACACGCTGCGGTTTCACGATGCCAAGACCGCGCTGGTCTTCTGCAAGACGCGGGCGAATGTAAACACGCTGATGGCGCGGATGGGGAACCGCGGGTTTCAGGTGGTGGCGCTGTCCGGCGAGTTGAGCCAGCAAGAGCGCACCCATGCGTTGCAGGCGTTGCGCGATGGGCGCGCGCGGGTTTGTGTGGCGACCGATGTGGCCGCACGCGGGATCGACCTGCCGGGTCTGGAGTTGGTGATCCATGCCGATCTGCCGTCGAACAGCGAAACGCTGCTGCACCGGTCGGGGCGGACAGGGCGGGCGGGCAACAAGGGCGTGTCCGCGCTGATCGTGGTGCCGGCCGAGTTCAAGAAGGCGCAAAGGTTGCTTCAGGGGGCCAAGGTCGTGGCCGAATGGATCAAGCCGCCGTCGGCTGACGAGGTTCTTGCCCGCGACGACATGCGCCTTTTGGACCATCCTGCGCTGCAGGCCGGGATGGGCGGCGAGGCCGCGATGGCCGATGCGCTGCTCTCGCAGTTCGGGGCACCCGTGGTGGCTGCGGCATTCGTGCGGCTGTGGCGCGACGGGCGGGCGGCGCCGGATGTGCTGTCGGATCAGGTCATTCCATCGGCTGCTGCCATGGCACCGCGCGAACGCGGAGAGTTTGGTGCATCGGTCTGGTATTCGCTGTCGGTGGGCCGGGCAGGGCGGGCCGAGGCGCGCTGGCTTTTGCCCAAGATCTGCGATGCGGGTGGCATCACCAAGGATGCCATCGGTGCAATCCGGGTACAGGAAGACCGCACTTTTGTTCAGATTGCCGCCGACAAGGTGGGCAAGTTCGGCGCGCATCTGGAACTTGAAAGCGGCGTGACGATGGACCGTCTGCCCGGCGAGCCGGATCTGGACCGCCCCGAGCGTGCGCCGCGCAGAACGACGCCACGCGACACGACACCGCGCGACACGACACCACGCGACACGACACCACGCGAAGTTGCCCCGCCTGCACCGCGTGCCGAGGTTAGCCGTCCCGCCTATGTGCCAAAACCGCCGCGCGTGGTCGAGGATGATCCGGTTGCCGTGGTGCCAGTCTCCCCTCGCACGAGGTCGGACGACGAAGCGCGCCCTGCCGCCGAAACCCCGCGCAAGCCCTATGTCAAACGCGACGAAGCTGACGCGCCCCGCAAGCCCTATGTCAAACGCGACGAGGCTGCCGCCCCGCGCAAGGCTTATGTCAAGCGTGAAGACGATGCCGCCCCGCGCAAGGCCTATGTCAAGCGTGAAGACGGTGCCGCCCCGCGCAAGGCCTATGTCAAACGCGACGATGCGGAACCGGCGCGCAAGCCCTATGCACCCCGCCCGCAAGCGGATGCGCCAAAACCGCGCTGGACGCCAAAATCGGATGGGCCAAAGTTGGATGCGCCCGCGCGTGCCCGCTCGGCAGGGTTCAAATCCCATGGCGCCGCCGAAGGCAAACCAGCGCGTTCCGGTGGTTTCAAGTCGCACGCCGCCGAGGGAAAGACCTTTGCCCGACCGGCCGACGGCAAGACTTTCGCCAAACCAGCGCGCGCCAAACCTGCGGCTGTGCGGGTCGATGCCAAAGACACGTCAAAGCGTTTCGTGCCGCCAAAGAAAAAGTGATCCTGCAATCAGCCCGGCGCTATGGCCGGGCTGCCTGTGAATCGCAATGTCCTTTGCGGTGAACGCGCAACGTTGCATCACAGACCCTTGCGCGGAGCCAATCGCGTCACAAGCCCGTCGTGCAATTGTGCCGGGGCGACAAGCAATCCATCGGACTGCGGCTGCGGTCTGTTGAAGCGCATGACATCGCCATGACGATCTGTGACCCTTGCCCCCGCTCTGTCAGCGATCAAGCTGC
Organism: Paracoccaceae bacterium; assembly: GCA_031400505.1. Taxonomy (GTDB): domain Bacteria; phylum Pseudomonadota; class Alphaproteobacteria; order Rhodobacterales; family Rhodobacteraceae; genus JAIYDJ01. Next base: position 54,157 of record JANNPZ010000031.1, read on the forward strand.
CGGCGGCAATGTCCCATTCCCAGGTCGGGCGCAGCGTCAGCAAGGCATCTGCGGTGCCTTCGGCCACCAGACACATCCGGTTGGCCAACGAGGGACGAAACAAGCGTCTGGTCGCCGGTGGTACGCCAATCCAATGCTCTGCATCAAGATTTGCCTTCGCGGTCATCAGCGTGGCGCCTTCGGGGTCGGCGCGGTCAGACGCCGCAATCGGGGCTTGATCCCGAACCGCAGGGGTGAGGGCCGTTGCTGTGTAAAGCCGGTTCTTGGCTGGCAGATAGACCACAGCCGCCACAACCCGACCATGGCGCGCAATGGCGAGCGAGTGGCAAAAGCCCGCGTCATTGTCGATGAAGGCGCGGGTCCCGTCGATTGGATCTATTATGAATACGTGTTCACACAGCAGGCGCGCATGGCCGTCGGGGGATTCCTCGGATAGCCAGCCATAGTCGCGGCGGGCGCTGCGCAAGGCGCTTTCGAGCATGTCGTTGACTGCAAGATCGGCTTCTGTCACTGGACCTTGGCCATTGCCCTTGTCCCAAACCTTCGGTGCGTTTCCCCAATACTGAAGGGCGATCTTTCCGGCGCGGTGGGCGGCGTCAACCAGCAGGATCAGGTCTTCGGCCAGTCCCGGATCATTTTCCGGCAAGGGTCATCCCTTCGATCAGGATCGATGGAACCCGGGTGGCAAGATGCGCTCGCGCGTCGTTGGCGGGAATGATCCGCAACAGCATGTCCCGCAGATTGCCTGCGATGGTACATTCATTTACCGGATACTGGACCACGCCGTTTTGCACCCAGAACCCGGACGCCCCGCGCGAATAATCCCCGGTTGTCGGGTTGATCGTGGAACCCATCATCGACGTGACCAACAGCCCGGTCCCCATGTCCCGGATCAGATCGCCGCGCGAGGCGGTACCCTGTGTCAGGTCGATGTTCGACGTCGAAGGCGTGGGTGGCGACGACGTAGAGCGGGACGCACTTGCGGTCGAGGCCATTCCCAACTGCCGCCCTGTTGAAAGATCCAGGGTCCAGCCGGTCAGGACGCCATCCTGCACGATCATCCGCCGCTGTGAAGGCAAGCCTTCACCATCGAACGGGCGCGAGCCTGAAATGCGCGGGCGATGCGGGTCTTCGATGACCGACAGGCCGGTTGGCAAAATCTGGGTCCCCAAGGCGTCGCGCAGCCAGCTTGATCCGCGCGCCACCGATGCGCCGTTCACCGCCGACAGCAGGTGACCGATCAGCGACGACGAAATGCGTTCGTCAAACAGCACCGTATAGGTGCCGGTGACGGGGCGCGTCGCCCCGGCGCGGGACAGCGCGCGCGCGGCGGCGAGGCTGCCGATTTCGGCGGCATCCGGCATGTCGGCGGACCAGATGCGCCCCTCGCCCGCCCAGTCACGCTCCATTTCCGTGCCCGTGCCGGTGAACGCAACGGCTGACAAGCTGTGCGATGTGCGTGCGTAGCCGCCGGAAAAGCCGTTCGATGTGGCAAGGTGCAGGGTGCGCTGTGAATACCCTGCCGAGGCTTCGACTTGCGTGATCCCGTCATGGGCCTTTGCGGCGTCTTCCGCGATGCGGGCGTTGTGCTCCAGCGTGGCCGCAGAAGGTTCCGGTCCGGGATCTGCCAATTCATAGGCTGCTAGGTGCCAGTGCTGCGCGAGTTGTTCGCGTTCGGCAAGGCCGGCATAGGCATCGGCGGGCGCTTCGCGTGCCATTGCCACGGCACGTTCGGCCAATCGAGCGAAAGTTGCTGGCGACACGTCAGAGGCCGAAACGCAGGCCTGCCGCCCGCCGATCAGCACGCGCAGTCCCACCTCGGTCGCCTCAGACCGCTCTGCCTGTTCCAGCTTGCCGGCGCGGATGTCGATCGATACCGAGGTTCCCGCAACCGCCAGCGCATCCGCTGTCTCTGCCCCCGCACTGCGGGCGGCTTCAAGCAGAGCGGCAGTCAGGACGTCTAGCGATGCGGTCATGGGGGGTTCCTTGGGCAAACGGGAAATCCCCGTATACCTGCAAGTTGACGGTTTCGCGGCGGAATTCAAGGGCAGGCAAACCATCTGCGGCAGTCGCACGCGGCGTGTCCAAAACCGGCGCATGAACGAACGCGCTGGAACCGCCTTGCTGCTACACGCCCCCCGGGCTGTTTTTCCAGGGGGCCAGTTGCGTTCTACTGCAAGCGCTGGCCGTTGGCGTAAAAGCCTTTGTCCTTGAATTCCAGCGTCGAGGTCAGCTCGTCCGGAGTGGCGCCCGGGTTTGCGAACATGCTGATCATCAATCGGGCACCATTCGCGTCATCCTCGGTCACCAGACCCATGGCCACCAGCTTGTCAAGCAGCACATTCCCGCCCACCAGCTTCAGGTCAAGTTTGCCGGTCGGGGTGGGCATGCCGTCAAAGGTCACCAGATCGGTATTGTCAAAGGTGAACGCGCCGGCGCCCGTCAGTTCTGCTCCGGCCACTTTCGCGCGAAGTTCGGTCACATCCAACGCGTGAAACTCACCCGGTGCGCCTTCACCCAATGCGGCCATCGCGGCCTCGTCCAGCAGATCCGTCGTCAACACGACCTTGCCCTTGGCGTCTACAACGAGGGTAGCCGGATCATGCGGAAGATTGCCGGCAGGGTCGAGCATGCCCCACAATTCGTCTGACACCGAAAGATCGACGATTCTGGTCAGAATAGCGAAGTCGCGCAGGTCCGGCGACGCCAGCAGCGGCATCGACAGGTTCATCGCGATCTCTTGGTAAGACAACTTGAACTCGGGGAACGGAATCTCTGGCCCGCTCATCGTCACGGTGGTGCCCGTTCCGTCGACACTGTAGTCGACGCCGCTTGCGTCCATCGACAGGTTCACCCCCCCACCGGTTGCCGTGGCCGCGATCTTGGATGGACCAGCGACGTCGGTGACGTCGATCACGAAATCAAACGCGCCATGCGTAAATCCGCCAGAGATGGCCGTACCCGCCTTCAGCGCTTCGGAAAAGTTGACCCCGACAAGTGAAAGCCCACCCAGATCAACGCCATACGACACGGCGAGATCGGCAATAGTTCCGATCATTTGCAGATCGTTCTGGGTTTCGGGATCTTTGGCCTGAACGCTCATCGCAAAGGTTTCCGTGCCGAAGTCGACGTCGATCCGCTTGTCGTCTGCCGGACCGGCAACCAGATAGGTACCCAATACGGTAGACAGCGTCGCCTCGAAAGCCACATCCGCGGGTTCAAGACCCGCGACTTCGACTGACTCGAGCTTTATGCCAACGGTCGGGGCTTCAACGGCATAGGTTGTCTCGGCGGTGGTGCCGCTCACGGTCGTCAACATGCCGGGCTGATCGACCGCAATCGTGAACGCGCTTGCCGTGGCGCCTTCAATACCAGGAGTTGCGGGAACTTCGACCTTCATCACATAGCTGTCGGACATCGTGATGTTGACCGTGCCGTCGCCATTGTCGGCAAAGAGCACCTCTGCGATGGTGATATCGACCACCGCGTCGTCCTGATCCTGCACAATCGACAGGTCCGTCACAACCAGCGTGTCGCCATCGCGTTCAGCAGACGCGGCGGTCATGGTTTGGCCGTATCCTGCCGACAGATCCTGCCAGTTCTGCCAGATTTCCTCTGGGGTGATGTCTGCGAGAGCGGCGCTCGCAGAGAGGAGCGCCGCTACGGCGGTTGTTCCGGAGAGATACCATTTTGTCACAATGCGACCTTTCGCGCTGAAATTTTGCAAGAGCAACATCCCTTGACTGACCATTTGGGTCAAGGGTTTCCGTTGCGGGGTTGGAAGCGGTAACAGGAAACGTGAACTGACAGGAGACGGCGATGCAGGGCAAGGTTGTGGTGATCACCGGGGCAAGCCGGGGCATCGGGGCTGCGGCGGCGCGGGTGTTTGCCGATGCCGGCGCGCAGGTGGCATTGCTTGCGCGCAGCACAGATGCGATCGGGGCGCTGGCAGACGAGGTTGGCGGCATCGCGCTGGCGTGTGACGTTGGCGATTGGGGGCACGTAGTTGCTGCGGTCGAGGCGGTCGAAACGCGGTTCGGGCAGATCGATGTGCTGATCAACAACGCAGGCGTGATCGAGCCGATTGCACGCCTTGCAGATGCAGACCCTACGGCCTGGGGCCGGTCGGTGGACATCAATCTGAAGGGCGTCTTTCACGGCTGCCGCGCGGCGGTACCGGTGATGAAACGGCAAGGATCCGGGACGATCATCAACCTGTCGTCCGGCGCGGCCTATAGCCCGCTGGAGGGGTGGTCGGCCTATTGTGCCGCCAAGGCCGGGGCGCTGATGCTGACTCGTGCGCTGCACCACGAAGAGGGGACTTGGGGTTTGCGGGTGCTGGGGCTTTCGCCCGGCACGGTGGCAACCGAGATGCAGGTCAAGATCAAGGCGAGCGGGATCAACCCGGTGTCGGACCTTGACCCGTCGGTGCATATCCCGGCGGATTGGCCGGCGCGGGCGCTGTTGTGGATGTGCGGGCCGGGGGCGGACCCGTGGTTGGGCGAAGATGTAAAGCTGCGCGACGAAGCGGTGCGGCGGGCGGCGGGGTTGGTCCTATGATCGAGGTTGTCGATGAAGGCAGGCTGCGGCGGATCACGATTGCCCGGGCCGACAAGGCGAATGCGCTGACGGGCGGGATGCTGGCGGCGCTGGAGGCGGCGTATCTGGGCGCAACCGGTGCGTCAGCGGTGATCCTGACGGGGGCAGGAAAGGTGTTTTCGGCAGGGGCCGATCTGGAAGAGATGCGGGCGGGGTTGGGGGGTGATCCGGTTTGGGGCCGCGTGTCGTCGGCCATCGCCGGTTTTCCCGGGCTGACGATTGCCGCGTTGAACGGCACGCTGGCCGGGGGGGCGTTCGGGCTGGCGCTCGCCTGCGATCTGCGTCTGGCCGTGCCAGGGGCTGCCTTCTTTTACCCCGTGATGCGGCTGGGCTATCTGCCGCAACCGGCGGACCCCAAACGCTTGGCGGCCCTGACGGGCCCTTCGCGCGCAGCGATGATCCTGCTGGGGGGCGCGCGGATTGATGCCGCCGAGGCGCTGGCCTGGGGCTTGGTGGACCGGGTGGTCGAGCCGGACGAGCTGATGGCGCAGGCGATGGTGCTGGCACAGGATGCCCTGGCGGCTGACCCTTCGCATGTTGCGGCGATCAAGGGGATGCTGCGATGACGCTGGCGGAACGGATACAGGGCTATGCCGGGCAGGGGTTGGAGATTGCGCTGGGCTGGCTGTCGTCACCTGCCGCATGGTCGCAGTTTGCGCTGTTGGCGGTGGCCTATCTTGCGGCGCGGGTGATTGCGGGGCGTATCGTACCAATGGCGCAGCGTCTGCTGACCCCCGCCGAGGGCAAGGCGGGGTTGCTGGCCGACGCGCTGCGGTTCGCGCTGGGGTTCCTGCCGCTGGTGCTGCCGCTGCTGGCCTATGCGCTGACGGCGGGGGGCGAGGAGGTGACGCGGTCGCTCTTTGGCTCGGGCGAGGTGATTGCCTTTGGCAAGCGGGTGTTCCTGTTTCTGGCGGCGCGGGTTTTCGTGCGCGATGTGTTGACGGAAGGGTTTTTGCGCCTGCTTGGCCGCTATGTGCTGATCCCGGTGGCGGCGCTTTATGCGCTGGGCCTGCTGGATGTGGTGACGCTGCGGCTGGAGGAAACCGTGGTGGCGCTGGGCAACATCCGGTTTTCGGCGCTGTCGCTGATCCGGGGCGCGATTGCCGGGGCGTTGCTGTTCTGGCTCGGGTCGTGGTCGAACCGGCAAAGCGCCGATTACATCAAGGCGCAGGCCGAATTGCGCCCCGCGACGCGCGAGTTGGCGGTCAAGGCGGCGGAAGTTGCGATCTTTGGCGCGGCATTTTTGTTGTTGATGTCGATCATGGGGATCGACCTGACAGCGGTGGCGGTTCTGGGCGGCGCGCTGGGTGTCGGGATCGGTTTGGGTTTGCAGCAGATTGCCGCGAACTTTGTGTCGGGGATCATCCTGTTGATCGAGGGGCAGACGACCGTTGGCGATTATGTCGAGCTAGACGGCGGCGAGCGGGGTACGATTGTCAAGATGACGGCGCGGGCCTGTGTTCTTGAGACGTTCGACGGGCGCTGGATCGTGGTGCCGAACGAGCATTTCATCACCACGCGGGTGGTGAACTACTCCGATCAGGGGTCGGCCAACCGCTATGAGGCGCTGTTTTCGGTCAGCTATGAGACCGAAATCAACAAGGTGCCCGCGCTGATCGAGGCGGCCGTGGGGGCGCTGCCGTTCGTGCTGCAATCCCCCGATGGGCCGGATTGCGAGTTGCGTAGTTTTGGCGAAAGCAGTGTCGATTTCGCGGTGGAATACTGGGTTGCGGGGATTGACGACGGCAAGAACAAATACGGCTCTCCGGTGCTGTTTGCGATCTGGAACGCGCTGAAGGCGGAAGGGATCGAGATGCCCTATCCGCACCGGGTGGTCGAACTGCGCAATGCTTGACGCGCTGGTGATCGGGGGCGGGCCTGCCGGGCTGATGGCGGCAGAAGAACTGGCGCGGGCCGGTCGGCGGGTGGTGGTGTGCGAGGCCAAGCCGTCGGTGGGGCGCAAGTTTCTGATGGCGGGCAAGTCGGGTTTGAACATCACAAAGGCGCAGGATCTGGCCGCCTTTGTCGATGTGTACCGGGCGGGGTGGCTGTCGCCTGCCCTGACGGCATTCGGGCCAGAGGCGGTGATGGAGTGGTGCCGGGGTCTTGGGGCCGAGGTGTTTACCGGGTCGTCGGAGCGGGTGTTTCCGGTGGCGATGAAAGGATCGCCCTTGCTGCGGGCGTGGATGGGGCGGCTGGGCGCGTTGGGCGTCGAGATGCGGGTGCGCTGGCGTTGGCAGGGGTTTGCGGAGGATGGGTTCGCGTTTCAGACGCCAGAGGGCGCGCGGGTGTTGCGGCCTGCGGTGACGGTGCTGGCGCTAGGCGGGGCAAGCTGGGCGCGGCTGGGGTCGGACGGGGCTTGGGTGCCGTGGCTTGCTGAAAAGGGCGTTGGGGCCGCCCCGTTTCAGCCTGCGAACATGGGGTTTGCGGTGGCATGGTCGGATCACATGCGGCGGTTTTTTGGCGAGGCGGTCAAAGGGGCGGCGCTGCTGGTCGATGGCCAGCGCGAACGGGGCGAGTTCGTGATTTCGGCGCGGGGGGTCGAGGGGGGCGGGATCTATGCCGTGTCGCGCCGCCTGCGCGAGGGGGCAAAGCTGTCACTGGACCTGATGCCCGATGTCGCGGAGGCCGAGGTGGCAGGGCGTCTGTCACGGATGAGGCCGGGCGAGACGCGGGCAAACCAGCTGCGCAAGCTGGGGTTGGCAGCCGTTCAGGTGGCGCTGGTGCAGGAGTTCGGGCGGGGGATGACGGTTACGGGTGCGGTGAAACGCTTGGCCGTGCCGCTGCTGGGGCCGCGCCCGATGGACGAGGCGATTTCGGTGGCGGGCGGGGTGACGGCGGCCTCGGTGACGGACGCGCTGGAACTGCGCGCCCTGCCGGGGGTGTTCGTGTGTGGCGAGATGCTGGACTGGGAGGCCCCGACGGGGGGGTACCTTTTGACGGGGTGTCTCGCGACAGGTCGATGGGCGGGGCAGGCTGCGGCAGGCTAGCGCCGCGCTATTGCAGATCGCCAAAGGCCGCTTGCAGACGGGCCACCGCCTCGGTCACCTGCGCGCGCGGCATGGCGAGATTGAAGCGCAGATAGCTTTCGCCCCCAAGCCCGAACGAGGCACCCGCATTGGTTGCGATCCGCGCCGTCCGTTGGACGCGGTCAGTGACGTCGGCCATGCTCATCCCGGTGCCCGCGAAATCGACCCAAGCCAGATACGTCGCCTCAAGCCGCAGCGACCGCACACCTGGAATGGCATTGACGCCTGCATCGAACACCTGCCGGTTGCCGTCCAGATACCGGCAGAGATCATCAACCCACACCGCCCCCGCAGGCGAATAGGCCGCCGTCACCATATGCATCCCGAACGCGTTCGGAGAAATGCCCATCGCGTTCATCCGTTCTGCAAACGCCGCGCGCAAAACCGGGTCGGCGATGATCACGTTGCCGGTATGCGCCCCGGCGATGTTGAAGGTCTTGGTCGAGGCGGTCATCATGATCAGCCGGTCGGCGATCCGCGGAGCAACTTTTGCCATCACATGATGCGTCTGGCCGGGCATCACGATGTCATGGTGGATCTCGTCCGACACCAGCAGCAGATCGTGACGCTGACAGAATGCGGCGATGCCCTGAAGTTCGGCAAGCGACCACACCCGCCCCCCCGGATTGTGCGGCGAGCAAAGGATGAACATCGTCTCGGCCCCGGTCATCAGCGCATCCCACGCGTCGAAGTCGATCACCTGACGGCCATCCTGCACGGTCAGCGAACATTCCCGCACCTCGCGCCCCGCCGCTTTGATGACGCGGGCAAAGGCGTGGTACACCGGCGTCATCAGTATTACCGCGTCGCCCGGCTTGCTATAGGCATCGACGCACATCGCGGTGCCGTTCACCAGCCCATGCGTGGTGAAGATCCCGGCGCGATCCGGCGTCCAGCCGTGGCGCGTGGTCATCCACCACTGGATCGCGTCAAGATAGGCGCTGTCATCACCGAAATAGCCGTAAACCCCGTGATCGAGCATCTTTTGCAGCACGTCCTGCACCGCCTGCGGAGGGCGAAAGTCCATATCGGCGACCCACATCGCCAGCCCGTCATCCGGAGCCAAGCCATAAAGCGGCTGCAGCATGTCCCATTTCACAGAATGGGTTCCAAAACGGTTGATCGGGGTATCAAAGCTCATGAGTGTCCTGCGCTGCTGGAATGGTCTACAGTTCTGCATACAACGGCGAAATCAGAAAAACTTCCTGAATTTTTAACACTAGGTGAAACATTCATCTAATTTATTTGATTTCCATGGTCCATTTATACCGCTTGCCAAATTCGCGCTCCCCTCTTGCACCGTTTCCGGCCTCGCCGTAAATCCAGCATATGATCCGACCCATCCTGATCCACCCCGACCCGCGCCTCAAGAAGGTCTGTGAGCCTGTCAGCGAAATTACCGCCGATTTATGCAAGCTGGCCGAGGACATGCTGCAAACGATGTATGACGCACCTGGGGTCGGGCTGGCGGCACCGCAAGTTGGCGTGCTGCGGCGGGTGATCGTGATGGATTGCGTCAAGCAGGCCGATGTCCCGCCGCGCCCGATCGTGATGATCAACCCAGAGGTGGTCTGGTCATCGGAAAACCTGTCGACCTACGAAGAAGGCTGCCTGTCTATCCCCGAGCAATACGCCGATGTCCAGCGCCCCGAGCGGGTGCAGGTGCGCTGGCTGGACCTGGACGGACTGACGCAGCACGAAGAGTTCGACGCGCTTTGGGCGACTTGTGTGCAACACGAGATCGACCATCTGAACGGCAAGCTGTTCATCGACCATCTGGGTCCGCTGAAACGCCAGATGATCACCCGCAAGATGCAAAAGCTCAAACGAGACCGCGCCCGCTCTGGTGACGAATGACGGTGCGCGCCTGCCTGCCCTGGCCGCATCCGATGTTGCGTCAGGCCGCGTGCGATGTGGCGGCCATCACGGATGACGTGCGGGCAGTGTGGCGCGACATGATTGACACCATGGAGGCGATGCCGGGCGTCGGCCTTGCCGCGGTGCAGATCGGCGTGCCGTTGCGGCTGGCGGTGGTGGATGCCTCGGACGACCGGGGGCAGGCGGTCTGTATGGCCAACCCGGTGCTGCTGCACGCCTCGGGTCAGATGCGCGAACATGCAGAGGCCAGCCCGAACCTGCCGGGGGTGTCGGCGGCAATCTCGCGGCCCCGGGCAGTAACAGTGCGATTCCTGAACGATCAGGGCGTGCAAGACGACCGCGAATTTGTTCTGCTTTGGGCCACAAGCGCGCAGCATCAAATCGACCATCTGGCAGGCAGGATGTATTTCGATCATCTGTCGCCGCTGCGGCGCAAGATGCTGATCGCCAAGGCTGGCAAACTGCGGCGCCTCCAGTGAAGATCATCTTCATGGGCACTCCTGAATTCTCGGTGCCGATCTTGCGCGCGCTGGCCGCAACGCATGACATCGTCGCCGTCTATTGCCAGCCGCCCCGCCCGGCGGGGCGTGGCAAGGCAGATCGGCCAAGCCCGGTTCAAACCGCCGCACAAGCCATCGGAGTGCCGGTGCGCTGCCCGGTTTCGTTGCGCGAACCATCAGTTCAGGTCGATTTTGCAGCGTTGGGCGCAGATCTCGCAGTCGTTGTGGCCTATGGCTTGATCCTGCCTCAGGCCGTGCTTGATGCCCCACGCCTTGGGTGCCTGAACATCCACGCTTCGCTGCTGCCACGCTGGCGGGGTGCTGCGCCGATCCACCGGGCAATCATCGCGGGAGACCGGCAAACCGGCATCTGCATCATGCAGATGGATGCAGGTCTGGATACCGGGCCGGTCCTTTTGCGGGCGGTCACGCCGATTGGTGCCGAGGAAACCACCTCCGACCTGCACGACCGGTTGTCGGCGATCGGGGCAACAGCCATCCTGGAGACTCTTTCCAGTTTGCCACTGCCTGCCATAGCCCAGGCTGATGAAGGCATCACCTATGCTGCCAAGATCGACAAATCCGAGGCGCAAGTGGACTGGAGCCTTCCTGCAGTGACAATGGATCGCCAGATCCGAGGCTTGTCACCCTTCCCGGGCGCGTGGTGTGAAATCGAGGGCGCGCGGGTCAAACTGCTGCGCTCCCGTCTGGCCGACGGCCACGGTCCGCCCGGTCAGGTGCTGCGCGGCATGACCATCGCCTGCGCCACCGGCGCAGTCGAGATTACCTTGGCACAGCGCGAAGGCAAACGACCGATGACCGCGGATGAATTCCTGCGCGGACACCCCCTGCCCGACCGGATCTGACGCAGACGCGCCAACGACTCTGACACGCGCGCACCGGCACCGCCAATGCGTTTTCATCTTGGCCCAAATATCCCACGGGGGTGCGGGGGTGTGAAACCCCCGCGGAGCTGCGACAACACTCCAGCCGCTGCCCCACATGCAGGCCACACCATTCAATTGGGT
>JANNPZ010000072.1:0-1890 GCA_031400505.1 Paracoccaceae bacterium
GCATAAACCTCGCCGGAATGGCCGGTTGCCTGCGCCGTTAGACCGGTGGACAAGTGGATCACCGCTTCGCAGACGAATTCATGTGCCACATTCGAGAAGACGACAATGCATTCGGTCGGGCGCTGGGCGTATTTCTCCACCACCTCGCCGAGTTCGGCCTTCACATGGGTCTGAAGCGCCTCGCCGATGTCGATCTGTTTCCCGCTGATCTGATAGCGCATGACCCCTCCTTCGCGCAGTGTGGCATTCATCAGCTTGCGCAACGCAAGGTTGATGAATGGTAAATTCCGGCTGTTGTGCCGCTGGCTTCGCGTCCGCTCGGGCAGTCGGCAGGCGCGCTGCTGCGGAGGGGCTGGGTCAAGGCGGGTTTCGCAATCATGGGGGTATTTGGCGGCAGGTCTGGCCGTGTTGTCAACAGGCACGTCACGGGCCCGTCACATCAGGGAACGTCTGAACAAAGGTATCGGCTGCGCCGAGATGGCGGCCTGATGCCCTTGGCGAGCACGAGACGGGCATTTGGCGACCGTTTTCGTTGCTGTATGACCACCATATTTGCGTTCTGGCGGATTTTTGGCAGACTCGTCTTCATGTTATCAACCTTCTTCGCACCAGGAACAGGTTGCCGAGAGCGAACAGCGTAAAGAGCTGGGCGCGGTTCTTGGCCAAGCCCCGGTAGCGGGTCTTCACATGGCCGAACTGGCGCTTGATGACGCGGAACGGATGCTCGACCTTGGCCCTCACCATGGCGATAATCCGGTTGGCCCGTTCGTCGAGGGGATGCAGCGTGCCGCCTTTCGGAGCCTTGCGCATTACGCCCCAGACCTTGCCTGGCCCGGTGAACGTGGCCTCGCGATCGGCGCTGACATAGCCCTTGTCGGCCCAGACCGAGGTTTCTTCACCGTGCAGCAGTTCGTCCCAGACCTGACTGTCGTGCCGCTTGGCGGTCGAGGTTTCCAGGCTGTGGGTCACGCCGCTGTCGGCATCCACGCCGATGTGCGCTTTCATTCCGAAATACCAGTCGTTGCCCTTCTTGGTGGATGACATCTCGGGGTCACGCGCCCCCGCCTTGTTCTTGGTCGAGGACGGCGCGTCGATGATCGTCGCATCCACCAGCGTGCCCGAGCGCAGCGTGATCCCCTTGTCGGCCAGATGCGCGTTCACATCGGCAAAGATCGCTTCCGTAAGAGCGTACCGCTCCAGCAGATGGCGGAAGTTCAGGATCGTGGTCTCGTCAGGGACACGGTCGTCACCCAGCTCGATCCCGGCAAAGCGGCGCATCGCCTCGCTGTCATACAGCGTCTCCTCCGCCATCGGATCGCTCAGCGCGTACCAGTTCTGCAGGAAATACACGCGCAGCATCGTCTCAAGCGGCATCGGGGGACGGCCGCCCTTCGGCCCTGACTTCGGATAATGCGGCGCGATCAACGCCAGCAGACGACCCCAAGGCACCACCGCATCCATCTCTGCCAGAAACAGTTCCCGCCGTGTGACCTTCTTCTTCATCACATCGCGCAGGCCGGGAAAGGCGGGCTGTTTCGGCATCGACAGGGCTCCTGGCAGGGATGCCCAAGTCTACCAGATCGCCTCGAAAATGGCAGGTTTATCAGACGTTCCTTTCATTGATAGCCGGACTTTTGACGGGTTTCGCAAGTTTGTAGCAGAGGAATTTGCAGAGATTTATGTGGTGGATTTGGGTGGTGATGTCAGGGCCAACCCCAAGATTTCAGGCACTAAGCACAACGTGTTTGGCATTCAGACTGGAGTGGCAATTTCCTTTCTAGTAAAGAGGAAGAAGACCAAAGGTCAGGCCGGAAAGATTTTCTATGTTCGTCGTCCGGAGTTTGATACGGCTGAGGATAAGTTGGCTTGGTTGGGTGGATCGAAGGCATC
>JANNPZ010000010.1:0-1574 GCA_031400505.1 Paracoccaceae bacterium
CGCGACTGACGACAACAAACCGCCACGGCGCGAGCTTGCCATGATCGGGCACACGGATCGCGGCTTCCAAAATAGTGCGCAGTTGCGCAGAATCTGGGCCGGGCTCGATCATGTCACGCGGCTTGCCCGAACGGCGGGTGCGCAGAAGATCGAGCGTCGAGGATGTGTCGTTGAACATGACGTCGCCGCTAACAGTGCCCTCGCCAAGCGGCAAGGCAGGCTTTAGGTCGGGGTCATGTTTGCGTTGCTTCTTGCACTCGTCTCGGCCCCGAACGACGCGGCTGTTCGCGCGGCGGCGGCGCAGGACATCCGGGTTGCTACAATTGGTTATCGGCTGGCGCGCGCGGGAATGGGGCCGGCAGATCAAGGTCTTTGCGACGGTCAGGTCAGCCTTCCCGGCCTCGTCATTCAGGACATCACGCAATATGGCACTGCCGACCGTGACGCAGCACGACGCACGCTGGGCATCGGTGACGGGCCGACAGTCGTTGCTGTTGTGCCGGAGAGTGCGGGGGAATGGGGAAAATTACAGGCCGGTGACCGCATCGTTTCTGTGAACGGTGAGCCGATCAATGCGCGGGTGTCGCGCACACCCTATGCGCGTATGGCGCAATTTGAGGCGATGATCGAAAAAGGGCTGCGACTTGGCGGCGCAACGATAAACGTCCGGCGGGGGAACGGCGATTTCGGCACCTACCTTAACGCTGAAGCGGGCTGCCCGTCATGGTTTCAAGTGGTGTCGCGACGTCCGATCAACGCTCAGGCAGACGGACGATATGTCCAGATATTTTCCGGCATGATCGATTTTGCAGCGAACGACGATGAACTGGCGACGATCATGGCACACGAACTGGCGCACAACGTCCTGCGCCATATTGTGCTGAAGACACCGTCCAAGCAGTCCGAATACGAAGCCGACCGGTTGGGCGTCTGGCTGATGGCGCGGGCGGGCTATGATGTGGATGCCGTCGTCCCGTTCTGGACCCGGTTCGAGAAGCGGACCAACGCGGGCATCTTTGCCAGCGGCACACATCCGTCGCCGAAAAAACGCATTGCTGCCGTCGCCAGAGCCGTCGACGAATTTAAGGGGCAACGGACCGCCGGGCAGGCTTTGATCCCGGGCAGGCAATAATCCGGCTTCACACCTCCGTTTTCCTCGCTAGTCTAGATTACAACAATATTGCGCCGCGAAAGCGCCACTGAAGGGGTCGGACGTTTTGAAGAACATGTCATTATGGGCAGAAGCAGACTGGATTGCTGCGATCGCCGTGGTTGTGCTTGTGCTATTCCTGGCCGTCGGCGCGAAAATTTCAATTCAGAAGGAACCCGAATTCGCAGGGCACCCCAAGGGGCTATACATGCTCTTTTTCGCCGAAATGTGGGAGCGTTTTTCCTATTACGGCATGCGCGCGATCCTGATTTTCTACCTGACGCAGCACTGGCTGTTCTCGGATTCCAAATCGAGCGTGATTTATGGGGCCTACACCGCGCTGGTTTACATCACCCCAGTGCTCGGCGGTTATCTGGCGGACCGCTACCTAGGGCAACGCAAGGCGGTGGTCTTCGGCGGTATC
>JANNPZ010000019.1:0-65246 GCA_031400505.1 Paracoccaceae bacterium
GCGAGGGGGGTGCGGGGGGGGTTGTGGGCGGGGTGTATGATTTACTATGCCCGGGCGCCGTCCCTGTGGGGCCGGGCCCCGGTTCTGCAGGACAAAGCGGCACGGCCTGCACCTGCCTACCGGTTTTCCGGTCCCACTTGGTCCCCCACACATAGCTGGATGAGGATATGAGCAAAGCACCCCCCCCGACGTCTCACGCGCCAGCACTCGAAGCCCGCGGCAGCCTGTTCGCGCGGTTCCTGCGCGACACCGAAATCGACACGCGCCTGCTGGGCATGGTCGGTGCGCTGGTGATGATCTGGGTCGGATTTCACTTCTACGGGGTGTTCTTCCGCGATGGCGGCGTGTTTCTGACCCCGCGCAACCTGTGGAACCTGTCGGTGCAGACGTCCTACATCGGGATCATGGCCACGGGCATGGTTCTGGTGATCATTACCCGCAACATCGATCTGTCGGTCGGCTCGATCATCGGGGTGACAGGGATGGCGATGGGCCTGTTGCAGGCCGAGGTTCTGGCCCCCCTTCTGGGTATCGGGCATCCGGTGATCTGGATCGTGGCGGTGATCGTCGGGCTGTCGCTCGGCGTGCTGATCGGGGCGTTTCACGGCTGGTTGATTGCTTACCGCGGCATCCCGTCGTTCATCGTCACGCTGGGCGGCCTGTTGATCTGGCGCGGCATGGCGTTCCTGTCGGCAAGCGGGCGCACGATTGCCCCGATGGACGAAACGTTCGCGCTGCTGGGCGGCGGGCCTTATGGGGCGGTAGGGGCAACGGGCAGCTGGATCGTCGGCATCCTTGGCTGCATCGGGGTCTTGTATCTGCTGCAAAGCGGGCGCGCACAGCGGCGCAAGCATGAATTCCACCAGCGCCCGATGTGGGCCGAGGTGTTTCTGGCCATCGCAGGCTGCGGGGCGATCATCGGTTCGGTGCTGCTGGTCAATGCCTATCCGTGGGCCAAAGGCATCGTTGCGAACTACGCCAAGGCGACGGGCCAGGACCTGCCAGAGGGCACGTTCATCAGCCACGGCTATGCCATTCCGGTGCTTTTGATGGTTGCGGTCGGGATCCTGATGACGATCATGATGACCCGCACCCGGTTTGGCCGCTATGTGTTCGCCATCGGCGGCAACCCCGAGGCGGCGGTGCTGGCCGGCATCAACACGCGCTGGGTCACGCTGAAGGTGTTCGCTCTGATGGGCGGGCTGGCGGGGCTGGCGGCGGTGATCGTGTCGGCGCGTCAGAATTCGTCCACCAACGCCATGGGCGATCTGGACGAGCTTTATGTCATCGCCTCGGCGGTCATCGGCGGCACGTCGCTTGCGGGCGGGTCGGGGACGGTGTTCGGCGCGATCCTCGGGGCGCTGGTCATTCTGTCGCTGCAGTCGGGGATGGTTCTGATCGGGTTCGGCGACGGGTCCTATCAGAAGATCGTCGTCGGCACCGCGCTGGTTCTGGCCGTCTATCTGGACATCATCTACCGCAGAAACGTGAAGTGAGGGGCAGAGCATGACAAACCGAGGCACACCTCTGGTCGAGTTGCGCGACATCTCGATTTCATTCGGCGGCATCAAGGCGGTCGATCACGTCACGGTCGATCTTTATCCGGGCGAAGTGGTGGGCCTTCTGGGCCACAACGGCGCGGGCAAATCGACTCTGATCAAATGCCTGTCCGGGGCCTACCAGAAAGACGCGGGCCAGATCCTGATCAACGGCGAAGAGGTCGAGATCAACAACCCCCGCGACGCCCGCGCGCTGAACATCGAGACGATTTACCAGACACTGGCCTTGGCCGACAATCTGGACGCGGCGTCCAACCTGTTCATCGGGCGGGAACTGGTCAGCAGGTTCGGCTTTGTCGATGACAGCACGATGGAGTCGGAAACCCGCAAGATCATGGCACGGCTGAACCCTAATTTCCGCAAATTCTCGGTCCCCGTCAGTGCCTTGTCCGGCGGGCAGCGCCAGTCGGTCGCCATTGCGCGCGCGGTCTATTTCAATGCCAAGATCCTGATCATGGACGAACCCACCGCAGCACTTGGCCCGCACGAGACGCAGATGGTCGCCGAACTGATCAAAGAGCTGAAGGCGCAAGGTCTGGGCATCTTCTTGATCGAGCATGACATCCATAACGTCATGAAGCTGTGCGACCGCGCCTCGGTCATGAAGAACGGCCAGTTGGTCGGCACGGTCAACGTGAACGAGGTCACCGACGAAGACATCCTCGGCATGATCATTCTGGGGAAAAAGCCGGCCAAGGTGGCGTGATGTTCATCGGGCTCGATCTCGGCACATCGGGCCTGAAGGGTGTGCTGATCGATGAGGATCAGCGCGTTCTGGCAGAGGCTTCGGCCCCGTTGGCCGTGCAGCGCCCGCTTGACGGGTGGAGCGAGCAGTCGCCGTCGGACTGGATTGCGGCAGCTGAAACCGTGCTGGATGCCTTGTCGGCGCAGGGGCTGGGGTCGGTGCGCGGGATCGGGCTGTCGGGGCAGATGCACGGGGCCACGCTGCTGGACAGCGCGGACAACGTGCTTCGCCCCTCGATCCTGTGGAACGACACCCGCAGCCATGCCGAGGCCACCGAGATGGACGGCGATCCGCAGTTCCGGCGGGTCTCGGGCAACATCGTGTTTCCCGGCTTTACCGCGCCGAAACTGATGTGGGTGCAGCGGCATGAGCCTGAGTTGTGGGCGCGGGTGGCGAAGGTGTTGCTGCCCAAGGATTTTCTGCGCCTGTGGCTGACGGGCGATCATGTGTCCGAGATGTCGGATGCGGCGGGCACCGCCTGGCTCGATACCGGCGCGCGGGACTGGTCGGACGATCTGCTGACGGCGACTGGCCTGTCGCGCAGCCATATGCCGCGACTGGTCGAAGGTTCGGCCGTGTCGGGCACCCTGCGCGCGCCACTGGCCGAGCGGTGGGGGCTGCCGAAAGGTGTGGTGGTCGCAGGCGGCGGGGGCGACAATGCGGCCTCGGGCGTCGGGGTCGGCGTGGTGCGGGCCGGGGATGCGTTCGTGTCCTTGGGCACCAGCGGCGTGCTTTTTGCGGCGAACGACGGGTATCAGCCGGACCCTGCGACGGCGGTGCATACGTTCTGTCACGCGCTGCCGGGAACCTGGCACCAGATGGGTGTTATCCTTGCCGCGACGGATGCGCTGAACTGGTATGCCGGGATGGTCGGGCAGGATGCGGCCAGTCTGACCGGGTCTTTGGGCGCGCTGCATGCGCCGACAAAGACAATCTTTCTGCCCTATCTGGGGGGAGAGCGGACGCCCCTGAACGATGCCGCCATCCGGGGGGCGTTTCTTGGGCTGGAACATGCCACTGACCGTTTGGCAGGCACGCGGGCGGTTCTGGAAGGGGTCACCTTTGCCTTTCGCGATTGCCGCGACGCTTTGGCCGCGACCGGCACGCGGATCGAACGGCTGCTGGCTGTGGGCGGCGGCTCGCGGTCGGACTACTGGCTGTCGGCGATTGCGACGGCGCTGGATTGCCCGGTTCAGGTGC
This sequence comes from Paracoccaceae bacterium, assembly GCA_031400505.1. Lineage (GTDB taxonomy): Bacteria > Pseudomonadota > Alphaproteobacteria > Rhodobacterales > Rhodobacteraceae > JAIYDJ01. The sequence goes on from JANNPZ010000019.1 coordinate 3,505, forward strand.
CGGTGTCTGGCGATTTCGGCGGAGCTTACGGCGCTGCCCGTCTGGCCATCATGGCAGCCACCGGTGCCGGTGCCGAGATAGCCACAAGGCCGCCGATTGCCCGCACCATCGACCCCGTTCCCTCCTTGCGCGCCGCCTTTGACGCGGGCCACGCCCGCTATCGCCGCGCCCAGAACCTGCTCAGGAGCCTTGAATGACCAATTTTTTCAAAGACATCGCGCCCATCGCCTATGAAGGCCCCGGGGCAACCCACGAATTCGCCTTCCGCCACTACAACCCCGCACAGATCGTGATGGGCAAGCGGATGGAGGACCATCTGCGCTTTGCCGTGGCCTATTGGCACTCTTTCGCCTGGCCGGGCGGCGATCCGTTTGGCGGGCAGACCTTTGATCGCCCGTGGTTCGGCGACAGCATGGACCTTGCCCGGATGAAGGCCGATGTGGCGTTCGAGATGTTCGATATCCTGGGCCAGCCCTATTATTGCTTCCACGACGCCGATGCCCGCCCCGAAGGCGCGACCTTTGCCGAAAGCAAGCGCAACCTTGATGAAATCGTTGATTATCTTGGCGAAAAGCAGGTCCATCACAAGGCAAAGCTGCTGTGGGGCACCGCCAACATGTTCAGCCACCGGCGCTGGATGTCGGGGGCTGCCACCAACCCCGACCCCGAAGTTTACGCCTATGCGGCCGCCACGGTGAAGGCGGCGCTGGATGCGACGCACAAGCTTGGCGGGCAGAACTATGTGCTGTGGGGCGGGCGCGAAGGCTACGAGACGCTGCTGAACACCGATCTTGGCAAGGAACGTGCGCAGGCGGGCCGCTTCCTGCAACAGGTGGTCGAATACGCCCACAAGATCGGGTTCAAGGGCACGATCCTGATCGAACCTAAGCCGCAGGAACCCAGCAAGCATCAGTATGACTATGATGTGGCGACCGTCTTCGGCTTCCTCCAGCAATTCGGCCTTGAAAAAGAGGTCAAGGTGAATATCGAACAGGGCCATGCGATCCTCGCAGGCCACAGTTTCGAACACGAGATTGCCACGGCGGCGAGCCTTGGGATTTTCGGCTCGATCGACATGAACCGCAATGACTACCAGTCCGGCTGGGACACCGACCAGTTTCCCAACAACCACGTCGAAAAGGCCGTGGCCTTCTATGAAATCCTGCGCGCGGGTGGCTATACCACGGGGGGCACCAACTTTGATGCCAAGATCCGGCGGCAATCACTGGACGCCGAGGATCTGATCCTGGCCCATGTCGGCGGGATGGACACCTGCGCGCGGGCGCTGCTTTGCGCGGCGAGGCTGTTCGAGGATGGCCGGATGGAGGCGGCACGGGCCGAACGCTATGCCGGCTGGAACGCTGCGCAATCCTTGCTGTCGGGCGGGCTGGAAGAGGCCGCAGCCCGGGTCGGGGATCCGCAACCACGCTCTGGCCGCCAGGAGCGGCTGGAGAATATGTGGAACGACTTCGTCTGAGCTTGTCCTTCGGGACGGCTCAGCTATGGTCGGGTTCCCCTTCAGGAGCCTGACCATGACCGAAATCCAGACCCGCATCGCCCGCCAGATCGCCCGTGAAATCGGTGCCGAGCCCGGTCAGGTCGTGGCGGCCGTTGATCTGCTGGACGGCGGGGCAACGGTGCCCTTTGTCGCGCGCTATCGCAAAGAGGCGACCGGGGGTCTTGACGATACCCAGTTACGCGATCTGTCCGAACGGCTGGGCTATCTGCGCGAGCTGGAGGCACGGCGGGCGGCGATCGCGGCGTCGATAACAGAGCAGGGCAAGATGACTGATGTGCTGGCTTTGGGGATCGCCAAGGCTGTGACCAAGGCCGAGTTGGAAGACCTTTACCTGCCGTTCAAACCCAAGCGCCGCACCCGTGCGATGATCGCACGCGAGGCGGGTCTGGGGCCGTTGGCCGAGGGCATTCTGGCGGACCGGATGGCGGATCCTGCCGTGTTGGCGATGGGGTATGTCACGGATGCGCTGGACGCGAAGGCCTGTCTTGAGGGCGCGCGGGATATCATCACCGAAGGCCTTGCCGAGAATGCAGCCCTGCTGGGGCGCCTACGTGGCCACATGAAGCAGGTAGGGCGGCTGGTGGCAGTCGGGGTCAAGGGCAAAGAGGAAAAGGGGGCAAAGTTCTCGGATTACTTTGCACATTCAGAGCCTTGGGGTGGCGCACCCAGCCACCGGGTTCTGGCAATGCTGCGCGGTCAGAACGAGGGCTTTCTGTCCGTCGATCTGGAGGTCGACGCCGAAGCGATGAGGGGTGAAAGCCCCGCAGAGCGCGCCTGTGGGGCGGCGCTTGCCGCAACGGGTCGCGGGCCGGGCGATCTGTGGCTGCGCGAGGCGGCGGGTTGGGCGTGGCGGGTGAAGATCAAGACCTCGCTGACGCTTGATCTGATGGGTGATTTGCGCGCGCGGGCCGAGGCGGAGGCCATCGCGGTCTTTGCCCGAAACCTGAAGGATCTGCTGTTGGCGGCACCTGCCGGGGGAAAGGCCACGATGGGGCTGGACCCGGGCATCAGAACCGGCGTGAAAGTGGCCGTGGTCGATGCGACCGGCAAGGTTCTGGCGACGGACACGGTGTACCCGTTTCAGCCGAAGAACGATCTGCGCGGGGCACAGATGGGGATTGCACAGCTTATCGGAAAACACGGGGTAAAGCTGATAGCCATCGGCAACGGCACGGCAAGCCGCGAGACGGAGAAGCTGGTGGGCGACCTTCTGGCGCTGTTGCCGGGGGAAAAGCCCACGAAGGTGATCGTGTCTGAAGCGGGTGCTTCGGTCTATTCGGCGAGTGCGATGGCGGCGAAGGAGTTTCCCGATCTGGATGTCAGTTTGCGCGGGGCCGTCAGCATCGCACGGCGGCTTCAAGACCCGTTGGCCGAATTGGTGAAGATCGAGCCAAAGGCGATCGGAGTGGGTCAGTATCAACATGACGTCGATCAGCACCGGCTGGCACGCAGCCTGGAGGCGGTGGTCGAGGATGCGGTGAACGCGGTGGGGGTCGATCTGAACACGGCGTCGGCTCCGCTTTTGGCGCGGGTTTCGGGGGTGGGGCCGGGGCTGGCCGAGGGGATCGTGGCGCATCGCGACGCGAACGGGCCCTTCGCGTCGCGGCGCGATCTGTTGAAGGTGCCGCGCCTTGGGCCGAAGGCATTCGAGCAGGCAGCGGGGTTCTTGCGGATTTCGGGAGGCAAGGAGCCACTGGATGCAAGTTCGGTTCACCCGGAAGCCTATGCTGTGACCCGGAAAATCATCGCGGCTTGCGGGCGGGATATCCGGGAGGTGATGGGGAATGCTGCGGCCTTGGCACGCATTGATCCACGGGCCTTTGTCGATGCGCAGTTCGGGTTGCCGACGGTGAGGGATATTCTGGCAGAGCTGGAAAAGCCGGGTCGCGACCCGCGGCCCAGCTTCAAGACTGCGATGTTTGCCGAGGGGGTAAATGATATCAAAGACTTGAAGCCCGGGATGCTGTTGGAGGGGACGGTGACCAACGTGGCGGCCTTTGGGGCCTTCGTCGATGTGGGGGTGCATCAGGACGGGTTGGTGCATGTCAGCCAACTGTCGGATTCCTATGTGAAAGATCCTCATGCCGTGGTGAAGGCGGGGGATGTCGTTAAGGTGCGGGTGGTCGAGGTGGATGTCGCCCGCAAGCGGATCGGCCTGACAATGAAGCGCGACAGCGGTGCGGCGCGGGAGGCCGTGCGCGAGCGGGACAAGCCGGTGCAGAAAGCCAAGTCCGGGCCGATGCAGGCGGGGTCCGCGGGCGGTGGCGGTGCGTTTGCCGAGGCGCTGCGGGGGAAATTTCCGGGGCGGTGATGTCTTTGCGCTTTGCGGGCACCTCTGATGCAGATGGCGGGCGTCGAAGGGGGGGCTGTCTGCCCCCCCTCTGCCTGCGGCAATAACCCCTCCGACGTTATTTTCGAACAGATGATGTCAGAAAGCTTCGGGCGCGATCCGGCCGAGAGTGGCGCGCAGGATGAGGGCTGTGAAAGTGCCAAAGGGCAGGGCAAGGGGAGTGCCGATCAACCAGCCGAGAACCGCCCCGATTGTGGTGCCGAGGACAAGGGCGGGCAGCCAGCCGAACCAGCCGCGGTCCATCAGGATGGCGGTCAGCGGGGCGGCGAGGGTGAGGCCAAACCAGGTGAAAAGGGGCGAGAGCATCAGGAGGGCGGCGAGCGCCCAAAGCATCAGCCAGCCCTCGCCCCAGGTCTGGGTGCCCAAGGTCCACAGCAGCACTTGCAGGATCGCGCCGGTGGCGGCGGGGGCGAGCCAGGCCACGGAATGCGCGATCAGGGCGCTGCGCCAGCCCAAGGTGGCGAAGCCGTCGGGGATGGAGCGCAGCAGGGCCACGGGGTCAGTTGGCGGGGGCGGGCATCGCCTCGTCCGGGGTAGGGCGGGCGGCGGCAAAGGCGGGCAGGGTTTCGCAGTGGTTTGCCAGGGCATGCAGCCGGGGGTGGGTGCCGGGTGGCAGGGCGTCTGGCACGCGGTCGTGCAGGTAGGCGACAAGGCAGGTGGCCATCACGTCGGCATGGGTCAGCGAAGGCCCCATCGCATAGGGGGTCTGCAGGCGCTGTTCTAGGGCGGCAAGGCCGTTTGCCAGTTGGCCGAGGCAGCGGGTCAGCCAGTCGGCGCTTTGATGGGCTGGGGGGTGGAAGACGCGCTCATAGACGACGTTTCCCGCTTTTTCGAGGCAACCTTGGGCCAGTGCCGTCAGTTGCAGGGTGTGGCGGCGCTGCGGGCCAGAGGGGGCCACCAGGGCGCGGGCAGGGCCGATGGTTTCGTCGAGGTGATCGAGGATCAGGGCAGAGTCGATCAGCACCTCGCCATCGTCCAGCACTAGAGCGGGGATGCGGGTCAGGGGATTGATCGCGGCGATCTCGGTGGCGTTCGAGAAGACCGAGCGGGTGTCGCGGGTGAAGGGCAGGCCGTAGTGGTGCAGGGTGATGCCGATGCGGCGGGTCACGGGGCTGTCGAACTGCCCGACCAGGATCACGTCTGCGATCCGCCCACGGTCAGCCCGCCGATCATCAGGGTGGGTTGGCCGACGCCCACGGGCACCCACTGGCCGGCCTTGCCGCAGTTGCCGATGCCGGGGTCGAGGGCGAGGTCGGAGCCTACGGCGCGGATGCCTTTCAGCGCGGTTGCGCCGTCACCGATCAGGGTGGCACCTTTGACCGGTGCGCCGATCACGCCGTTCTGCACGCGGTAGGCTTCGGTGCAGGAGAACACGAATTTGCCGTTGGTGATGTCGACCTGACCACCGCCGAAACCCACGGCGTAGATGCCGTCCTTGAGCGACGCGAGGATGTCGGCCGGGGCATCGGTGCCGCCCAGCATGTAGGTGTTGGTCATCCGGGGCATCGGGATATGGGCATAGCTTTCGCGCCGCCCATTGCCGGTGGCGGCAACACCCATCAGGCGGGCGTTTTGACGGTCTTGCATGTAACCCACCAGCACGCCATCTTCGATCAGCACGTTGCGCTGTGACGCCGTGCCCTCGTCATCGACCGAGATGCTGCCGCGCCGGTCAGGGATCGTGCCATCGTCCAGCACGGTGACGCCGCGGGATGCGATCTGGCTGCCCATCAGGCCTGCGAAGGCCGAGGTTTTCTTGCGGTTGAAGTCGCCTTCGAGCCCGTGGCCGATCGCCTCGTGCAACAGGATGCCGGGCCAGCCGGGGCCGAGGACCACATCCATCATGCCCGCAGGTGCGGGGACGGCGTCGAGGTTTATCAGTGCGATCCGCAACGCCTCGCACAGCAGGGGTTGCCAGTGCGCAGGCTCCATCAGGCGGGCCAGGCCAAAGCGCCCCCCGCCCCCCGCGCCGCCTTGTTCGCGGCGGCCCTGATGTTCGACGATCACTGACGCGTAAAAGCGCGCCATGGGGCGGATGTCGGACAGGCGATGTCCCTCGGGGCGCAAAATCTCGATTTCCTGCAGACCGGCGCTGATGGTGGCCGAAACCTGCACGACGCGGGGATCAAGGGAGCGGGCATAGGCGTCGATCTCTTTCAGCGTGTCGATCTTTGCGGCGAAAGTGGCGTCGGCCATCGGGTCCACGTCGGAGTAAAGCCGCTGGTTGGTGCCCAACGGGGCGGGGGCCAGAATGCCGCCGCCCTGACCGATGGCAAGGCGAGCGGTCTCGGCGGCGCGCATCAGGGATTTTTCGCCTATTTCGGTCGAGTGGGCATATGCCGCCAACTCGCCGTTGACAGCGCGCAGACCAAATCCTTCGGACGCGTCGTAAGAGGCGGTCTTGATGCGGCGGTCGTCCAGCACGATGGCCTCGGACCGCTTGCGCTCAAGAAACAACTCGCCATCTTCGGCGCCTGCGGTCGCTGAACGCAGGATGGCAAGGGCCGCTGCCTCGTCGAGGGAGGTGTCGAAGGGACGGAAAGGCGCGTCGGGCATGGCGAAGGTTCCCTGCAATTGCATTGATCTGGATCACGGGCGGCGATTTTGCCGCAACAAAACCAGTTGTCGTGTCGTGTCTAATATGGTTTCACCAGCTGCAGAAACAACGGGATTCTGCCAGGCGTGTGGTGGAGTCAAACAGCGGCCGGATGGCTGCACGGATTCGCGGGGCAAAACGATGCGATTGAAGAGCGTTCTGTGGGGTTTGGGTCTGACGGGCCTGTCGGTCGGCACGGCATTAGCGCAGGCGCTTGAAACTGTGGGCAAGCCTGTGAATGGCGGTACGGGGTTTCAGCCCGCTGCAACCGAAATGGCCCGCGATCTGCAGTCTTTGGACTACATGATCAACGTGATCATCATCGTGATCACGTTGTTCGTGACGGCACTGCTGCTTTTCGCAGCGTGGCGGTTCCGCGCAAGTGCGAACCCGGTGCCAAAGGCGTTCACCCATAACGGACCGCTGGAAGTGGCATGGACCGTCGGTCCGGTGGTCATTCTTGTGTTCATTGGCGCGTTCAGCCTGCCGGTTCTGTTCAAATCACAGGAAATTCCGGTTGCAGACATCACTATCAAGACCACAGGGAACCAGTGGTACTGGAGCTATGAGTATGTGGACGAGGACGTGTCCTTTGACAGCGTGATGCTGGAGCGGGAAGAATTGTCGGCGGCCGGCTATGCCGAAGCAGACTATCTGCTGGCGACGGATACGGCGATGGTGATCCCCGTCGGCAAGACGATCGTGGTGCAGGTAACCGGTGCAGACGTTATCCATTCGTGGAAAGTGCCCGCCTTCGGCGTGATGCAGGATGGCGTTCCGGGACGCCTGGGCCTTTTGTGGTTCAAGGCCGAACGCGAAGGCGTGTTCTTTGGTCAGTGTTCAGAGATTTGCGGCAAGAACCATGCCTACATGCCAATCACTGTCAAAGTCGTCAGCCAAGAGGCCTATGACGCCTGGTTGGTTGGTGCCAAGACTGGCGATTTGCAACTGGCTGCGAACTGATCGCGGCAAGGCCAAAGGCGGGCCAGTGTGACATGGCCGGCAAGGAGAGCAAGGCGGACTATGGCGGATATTCGGGTCTTTGAAGGCGCGCCAGAGGCGGGTTTTGGCGATTACGTGCAGCTGCTTAAGCCACGCGTTATGTCCCTGGTGGTGTTCACGGCTTTGGTGGGGTTGCTGGTGGCACCCATCCGACTGCACCCGGTAGAAGCATTTGCGGCGATCCTGTTCATCGCACTTGGGGCGGGCGCGTCGGGCGCGCTGAACATGTGGTGGGATGCAGACATCGACGCGGTGATGAAGCGGACGAAGGGGCGCCCGGTACCGTCGGGCCGCGTTGATGGCAGTGAAGCCTTGGCGATCGGGTTGGCATTGTCGGGCATTTCGGTTGTCATGCTGGGGCTTGCGACCAATCTGGTTGCCGCAGGATTGTTGGCGTTTACGATTTTCTTTTATGCCGTTGTCTATTCGATCGGCCTCAAACGATTGACCCCGCAGAATATCGTGATCGGTGGTGCGGCAGGGGCGTTTCCGCCAATGATCGGATGGGTCTGCGCGACGGGGTCCGTTTCTCTCGAGGCGGTGTTGATGTTCGCGGTGATCTTCACGTGGACGCCCCCGCATTTCTGGGCGTTGGCGCTTTTCATGAAGGAAGACTACCACGCCGCCGGTGTGCCGATGCTGACCGTCACGCATGGACGTCGTGCGACACGGGCACACGTGCTGGTCTACGCCCTGCTGCTGGCCCCGGTGGCGGTCTGGGCCGCCGCGACAAGCATTGGCGGGCCGTTCACAATGGCTGTTTCCGTCCTTCTCAGCCTTTGGTTCGTCAAAGGGGGCCATGACATCTGGCAACGCGACGAAGTCATGGCCGAGGCAGATAAATACAAGGTCGAGAAGACTTTCTTCCGATTTTCGTTGCTTTACCTGTTTGGTATTTTTGCGGCGTACCTGATCGAGGCTGGTCTGAAAAGCTACAACATTGGGGGGTGGTAAGATGGCGTTTCGTCCGACACATGAGATTCATGCCCGGCGGTTTGGTCGCAATGTCGGTGTCGCCGCCCTTCTGATTTGTTTTGTTGCCCTGGTTTTCGCGCTGACCGTGGTAAAGGTGACGCGTGGCGACCCGATGAAGGGCTATGACCATGTGGTAGAGCCCGCCTTGGTGCCTGAACCCGGAAAGACGCCATGACGCAGCGGCAAGACATCCGGCGGACGGGCCTTCAGTTGGCCGGCATCGGGGTCGCGATGGCTACGCTGTCGTTTGTTGCCGTGCCGTTCTACGATTGGTTTTGCCGGACCACAGGATTCGCCGGAACGCCGCTGGTTGCCACCACGGCTTCGGACCAGATCCTGGAACAGACGATCATTGTGCGCTTTGATGGCTCGCTTGACGCCGGCATGCCGTGGGAGTTCAAACCTCAGCAGCGGTCGATGACGATACGACTGGGCGAGACCGGGCTGGCTTTTTTCGAGGCCTACAACCCGACCGATCGCGCGATTGCGGGAACGGCCAGCTACAACGTGACGCCTTCCAGTGCCGGCGGATACTTCACGAAGATTGCGTGTTTCTGCTTTACGGAACAAGTGCTACGACCCGGCGAGCGGATCAGCATGCCGGTGACGTTTTACGTCGATCCGGCGATCCTGCAAGATGACGATGGCCGTCATGTAAAGGAAATCACGCTGTCTTACACGTTCCACGAAACCGAACTGACACAAGATCAGGCGAGCCTTGCCGCCGCCGCGACGCCGGTCAACTGATATAAACACGAGGGATGCCGATCATGGCCCATGCCAAGAACCACGACTACCACATCCTGCCGCCGTCGATCTGGCCCTTTATCGGGTCGATATCGGCTTTTGCCATGCTGTTCGGCGCAGTCTTGTGGATGCACGATCACGGGCCGTGGCTGGGTCTGATCGGGTTTGTCGGGGTGCTTTATGTGATGTTCGCGTGGTGGTCCGATGTGATCACCGAAAGCCAGGTCGGCGATCACACACCGGTTGTGCGGATCGGCCTGCGGTACGGCTTCATCTTGTTCATTATGTCCGAGGTGATGTTCTTTCTTGCCTGGTTCTGGACCTTCTTCAAACACGCGATGTATCCGATGGGCGAAAGCAGCCCGCTGGTCGATGGCGTATGGCCACCCGCCGGGATCGAGACGTTCGACCCCTGGCACCTGCCGTTGATCAACACGTTGATCCTGCTGTGTTCGGGCGCCGCGGCAACCTGGGCGCATCACGCGCTGGTCCATGAGAACAATCGCAAGGATCTGGTAAACGGCCTGATTTTGGCAATCGTTCTGGGGATCTTGTTCACCGGGTTTCAGGCCTACGAGTACAGCCACGCCGCCTTTGGCTTCACCGACGGGATTTATCCGTCGACATTCTTCATGGCGACGGGGTTCCACGGGTTTCACGTGATCATCGGCACGATCTTCCTTGGTATCTGCCTGTTGCGCGCGATGAACGGACATTTTACCCCGGAAAAGCACGTGGGCTTTGAAGCTGCGGCCTGGTACTGGCATTTCGTCGACGTGGTCTGGCTCTTTCTCTTTGCGTCTATCTACGTCTGGGGCCGGTAGACGGCCCAACCGAATTGTATGACGCGGGCCCGACGTGGCCCGCGTTGTCATTTGAACCGCTGTGACAAAGGAAACGCGATGCTGCGCCGCCTGATCTTTCCGCTCGTGCTCGGGGTGTCGGGCCTGAGTGTGCTGTCCGGCCTTGGCGTCTGGCAAGTGCAGCGGATGGAATGGAAGCGCAGCTATCTGGCCGAGATCGAGGCGCGGATTGCCGCAGCACCGGTCGCCCTGCCCACAGCACCGGACCCAGAGGCTGACCGATACCTGCCGGTCTTCGTCGAGGGTCGTTTTACCGCAGAGGCCATCGAGGTGTTGTCATCGACCAAGCTGGGCGGCGTGGGCGTGCGGGTGATCGGAGTGCTTGATGTGGATGGTCGCCGCTTGCTGGTGGATCGCGGTTATCTTCCCGAGGATGCACGGAAGGCCGCGCGCAGCGTGACGACAGCGCGGATCGAGGGCAACCTGCAATGGCCGCAAGACAGTGACCGCTTTACCCCGCCGCCTGATGCCAAGACCGGGTTGTGGTATGCGCGCGATGTCTCGGCACTGGCGGTGGCGTTGAACACCGAACCCACACTTATTGTCGCGCGCACGCCGACCGGTGACGGGATTGCGCCGATGCCGGTGGACATCTCGGGTATACCGAACGACCATTGGGGCTATGCCATCACCTGGTTTCTGCTCGCCGTGGTTTGGGCGGGGATGACAGTGGGTTTGCTGTGGCGTACACGGGCGCGGGCGGTGTAAAGGGCGGTCATGCACTATATCTCTACACGGGGCGCGGCCCCGGTTCTGACATTTGGCGAAGCAATGATGACCGGCCTTGCGCGCGATGGCGGGCTTTATGTGCCGCAATCGGTGCCGCAGCTGGATATGGCAGGGCTGGCTGGGCTGTCTTACGAGGACACGGCGTTTCGCGTCATGTGGCCGTTCCTGGGTGACACCTTTGCGCCCGACGAGTTTCGCGGGTTGATCGAGGCGGCCTATCGCGGCTTTGGTCACGCGGCGCGGGCGCCTATGGTACAGCTTGGACCCAATCATTTCCTGCTGGAACTGTTCCACGGCCCGACACTGGCGTTCAAGGATTTCGCCATGCAGTTGATCGGGCAGATGATGCAGGCGTCCCTTGCCAAGACCGGCGGGCGGGTGACTGTCGTGGGGGCAACCAGCGGCGACACCGGGTCGGCGGCGATGGAGGCGTTCCGGGGGCTGTCCAACGTCGATCTCTTTATCTTGTACCCGCATGGCCGGGTGTCGGACGTGCAGCGGCGGCAGATGACGACGCCGGTGGAATCGAACGTGCATGCGCTGGCGATGGACGGCGATTTCGACGACTGCCAGGCCCGCGTGAAGGACATGTTCAATGATTTTGCCTTCCGTGACGCGGTGCGGCTAGCCGGGGTCAACAGCATCAACTGGGCACGGGTTCTATCGCAGGTGGTGTATTTCGTCTATTCGGCGGTCGCTTTGGGTGCACCTTTGCGGCCCGTCAGCTTTACCGTGCCGACAGGGAATTTCGGTGACATCTTTGCGGGTTACATCGCGCGCAAGATGGGACTGCCGATTGAACGACTGATCATCGCCACCAACCACAACGACATCCTGCACCGCGCATTGACCAGTGGCGATTATGTCACTGACGGGGTCAAGCCGTCGATCAGCCCGTCGATGGACATTCAGGTGTCCTCGAACTTTGAACGCGCGCTGTTTGATGCCTATGGGCGAGACGGGGGCGCTGTGGCCGGGTTGATGGCGGAACTCAAGGCGGGCGGGTTTCACATCAGCCAGGGCGCATTGCAGATGCTGCGCGACACGTTTGCTTCCGGGCGCTGTTCGGAAGACGAAACCCGGGCAACGATCCGTGCGGTCTATGTGCAGACCGGTGAAATCCTGTGCCCGCATTCTGCGGTTGGCGTCAAGGTGGCTGAGGATTTCCTTGGGCCCGTGCCAATGATCACTTTGGCGACGGCGCATCCCGCCAAATTCCCCGACGCGGTTGCGGGCGCGATGGGCACGCGGCCCCAACTGCCCCCCCGGATGGCCGATCTGTTTGACCGCCCCGAACGCCTGACCCCGCGTGCCCAATGACCTGAACGCCTTGCAAGACCTGATCCGCGAGAGGACTGCCCTTTGACCCTGAATCTGACCACCCTGCCCAACGGGCTGCGGATTGTAACCGAACATATGCCGGGCCTGAAATCGGCGAGTGCGGGGATCTGGGTGCAGGCGGGCGGGCGGCATGAACGGGCAGCCCAGAACGGGATCGCGCATTTTCTGGAGCATATGGCGTTCAAGGGCACCAAGCGGCGGTCGGCCCTGCAGATCGCCGAAACGATCGAAGATGTCGGCGGCTATATCAATGCCTATACCAGTCGCGAAATGACGGCCTATTACGCCCGTGTGCTGCATGGCGATGTGGCGCTGGCGCTGGATGTGGTTTCCGACATCGTGCTCAATCCGGTGTTCGATCCGAAGGATATCGAGACGGAACGGCATGTGATCTTGCAAGAGATCGGGCAGGCGCTGGACACCCCCGACGACATCATCTTTGACTGGTTGCAGGAAGTCAGCTACCCTGATCAGCCCTTCGGTCGTGCGATCCTGGGGCCAGCCGCCGCAGTGACTGGCTTTGGCCGCGATGACCTGACCGGGTTTGTGGGCGAACATTATGGCCCCGACCAGATGATCCTGGCGGCTGCCGGGGGCATAGATCACGACGCGATCGTGGCACAGGCAGAGGGCATCTTTGGTCACCTGAGCCCGGTTGGCGCCAAGGCGCTGCACCCCGCGACCTTCACCTCTGGCCAGCGACGCGAAGTCAAGGATCTGGAGCAGGTTCATTTCGCGATGGCGTTCGATGCGCCCGGGTTTCGCCACGCAGATGTGTTCGTGGCGCAGGTCTATGCGATGGCGATGGGCGGGGGCATGTCGAGCCGACTGTTCCAGAAAATCCGCGAAGAGCGTGGGTTGTGCTATTCGATCTTTGCGCAGGCGGGGGCTTATGAAGATACCGGGCAGATCACGCTTTACGCGGGCACGTCAGAACAGGAAATCGGCGATCTGACCCGGCTTACGGTCGAGGAAATGAAGCGGGCGGCAGATGACATGGTCGAGGCAGAAGTTGCCCGTGCCCGCACCCAGATCAAGGCGGGGATGTTGATGGGGCTAGAGAGCGCGTCAGCCAGAGCCGAACGTATCGCGCGGTTGCTGGCCATCTACGGCCGGGTGCCCGATGTCGACGAAGCCGTGGCGCGCATCGACGCTGTCACCACCGCGGATGTGCGCCGGTTCGCCGAAACGCTGGTGCAGGCACCTGCGGCGCTGGCGTTGTACGGCCCGGTTGCTGCTGCTCCGGGGTTGGAGGACATCCGAGCGCAGTTTGACGCCTAACATGCTGGGTGTGCGCCGCAGATCCCGGATTGAGACGGACCGAATGGTGTTGCGGTTGCCAACCCATGCCGACTGGCGAGCCTGGTCGCAACTGCGCGCTGATAGCGCCGCCCATCTGACCCCATGGGAGCCGGTCTGGGCCCATGACCACCTGTCGCGCCGCGCATTTACCAACCGGGTCTACTGGGCGGGGCGTTCCGAAAACCTTGGCACGGCGCTGCCACTGTTGTTGATCCGGCGCAGCGACGAGTCGCTGCTTGGGGCGATCACGCTGGACAACATCCGACGCGGGCCGGTACAGGCTGGCACGCTGGGCTACTGGATCGGTGCGCCGTTCGCGCGGCAGGGCTACATGCGCGAGGCGTTGCAACAGGTCGTGCATCACGCATTTCACAAAATGGACCTCAGCCGGATCGAGGCCGCGTGCCTGCCGGAAAACGCAGCCTCGCGCGGGGTGCTGGAGGGTAGCGGGTTCAAGTACGAAGGCGTCGCGCAAAGCTATCTGCAAATCAACGGGCGCTGGCGCAACCATGTGCTTTACGCCAATCTGCGCAGCGACCGGCGCGGGCGAACGGACGTCGGATGAACCATGTGGCGCTTCTGCGTGGGATAAACGTCGGCGGCGCGGGCAAGCTGCCGATGGCGGAGTTTCGGGCTCTATTGACCGGGATGGGCCTGCGGGATGTGCGAACCTATATCCAGTCAGGCAATGCGGTGTTTGGCTCTGACTTGCCAGTTGCGGATCTTGGCACGCAGATCAGCGAGGCGATCAGGGCAAGGCTTGGCTTTGCGCCGGGGGTGTTCCTGCGGTCTGCTGATCAGATCACGGCGGCGCTGGACCATCCCTTTGCCGATCAGTTTGCTGACAAGGTACATGCCTTCTTTCTGGCCGATCCGGCACCGGTTCTGAATCTCGGGATGCTCGAGCGGTGGATTGCGCCGTCCGAAAGCTGGCATCTGGGGCAGGGGGTCTTCTACCTTTCGCATCCCGAAGGGATCGGGCGCTCGAAGTTGGCCGGACGCCTCGATAAGGTGATCTCTTGCGACATGACGGCGCGCAATCTGCGCACGGTGGCGGCGCTGGCCGAGATGGCGCGCACGGTTTCGTGAAGGCCGCGGTGCGGGCGTTTGGGTCGGGCGTGCTATGGTTCATCCACGAGGTGGCTGCCGATGATCCGATTCTTGACCATTCTCTTTTTGAGCGCCTGGCCATGTCTGGCCGAGGACCGCATTCCCAGCCATTGCATCGCGCTTGCGCAGAACGGGGGGCAGGTGGTGCAGGTGGCGTTCGGCGATCCGCTGGCGGCGGATATGGTGCGGCTGCGCTACATCGACCATGCGACGTTTTTGCTGGAAACGGCGGGGGGGTTAGTGGTGGCCACTGACTATACCGGGTTTTTGGGCACGCGCGATCTGGTGCCTGACGTTGTCACGATGAACAACGCGCACGACACGCATTGGACCAATTCCCCCGACCCGCGCATCCCGCATGTTCTGCGCGGCTGGGCTGATGCGGCAGGGCCTGCCGTGCACAACCTTGATCTGGGCGAGATGCTGGTGCGCAATGTGACCACCGATGTCCGGTCGCGGTTTGGCGACGATTCGCGGTCGGATGGCAATTCGATTTTCATCTTCGAGGCGGCAGGACTGTGTATCGGACATCTGGGCCATCTTCACCACGTGCCAGACGATGCACAGTTCGCCAGCATCGGGCGGCTGGATGTGGTGATGGTGCCGGTGGACGGTGGCTATACGATGAATGTCGTCGACATGGCTTCGGTGGTTCGCAGGTTGCGGTCTTCGGTCGTGGTGCCGATGCACTGGTTTTCGGGAGCCTCGCTTGAGGTGTTTCTGGCCGAGATGGCGGGGCAGTTCGAGGTGGTGCGGCCCGAGATGTCGGAAATCGAGCTGTCGTTGGACAATCTGCCGCGTCAGCCGACGATTCTGGTGCTGGAACCGGAATATCTGCAGTGACCACAGGCGGTTGGCGGGGTAGTCAGGGCGGCGAAGGAGCCTGCCCATGCTGAACCCCGCCGACGTGCAATTTGCCGAACACCTGAGCCGGTTGTTGCCTGCGGGGACGTTGCGCGCCGTGCCTGCGGCCTATCTTGAGGAACCGCGCGGGGTCTTGCGCGGGCAGGGCGGGGTGTTGGCCCTGCCCTCTTGCACCGAAGATGTGGCGGTGATCGTGCGGGCCTGCGGGCTGGCGCGGGTCGGGATCGTGCCATGGGGCGGCGGGACCGGGTTGGTCGGCGGGCAGGTTCTGCCGGTCGGGCCGTTGCCGGTGGTGCTGTCGCTGGAGCGGATGGCGTCAGTGCGGGGGCTTTGGCCGGACGAAGGGGTGATGGTCGTCGAGGCGGGTGCGGTGCTGGCCGATGTGCAGGCGGCGGCACTGGCGGCGGGGTGGATGTTTCCGCTTTCATTGGCATCCGAAGGGTCGGCGCGGATCGGAGGGCTGTTGTCGACCAATGCGGGCGGGGTGGCGGTGCTGCGCTATGGCAACACCCGCGATCTGGTGCTGGGGATCGAGGCGGTGTTGCCGGACGGTCAGATTTTCGACGGGGCGCACCGGCTGCGAAAGGACAACACGGGCTATGACCTTCGGCATCTGCTGATCGGGGCAGAAGGCACGCTGGGGGTGATCACGGCGGCCAGTTTGCGGCTGTTTCCGATCCCGGCACAGGTGGTGACGGCGCTGCTGGTCGTGCCCGGACCCGAGGCGGCGCTGCGGTTGCTGGCCTTGGCGCAGGGGCGGCTGGCGGGGATGGTCAGCGCGTTCGAGTTGATCGCGCGGCAGGGGTTGGAGTTTCTGGCAGAACATCTGCCCGAGGTGGCACTGCCGCAGGTTGCCGATTGGCAGGTGCTGGTCGAATTGGACCTGCCCCGCGGCATGGATGCCGAGGCGGCGATGGCCGGGCTTTATGCAGAGGGGGCCGAGGCGGGGCTGGTTCTGGACGGGGTGATTGCGGCATCGGAGGCGCAGCGGGCAGGGCTGTGGCGCATCCGCGAATCAATCCCGCTGGCCAATCGGGCGGTGGGGGCGGTGGCGAGCCACGACATCTCGGTTCCCTTGGGGTCGGTGCCAGAGTTCATCGCGCGGGCGGGGGCGGGGTTGGCGAATCTGGGGGAATGGCGGATCAACTGTTTTGGCCACCTGGGGGATGGCAACCTGCATTACAACGTGTTTGCCGTGCCGGGTCGCAGCAAGGCCGATCATGCAGGGCAGGGGCCCGAGGTGAGCCGCGTGGTGCATGAGGTGGTGCATGCGGTGGGCGGGTCGATCAGCGCGGAACACGGGATCGGGCGGCTGAAAGTGGCGGAACTGGAGCGGTACGGCGATCCGGCGAAGCTGGCGGCGATGCAGGCGATCAAGGCGGCGCTGGACCCTGCGGGGATCATGAATCCGGGGGCAGTTTTGCGGGGGTAGGGGAGCTTTGAGCCCAAAGCGGACAACATTTGCCTTCCCGCCGCGCCGCACAATTCCAATCCAACGTGGTTTCTGGTAACCTTCTGCAGTGCGGCTCTCATAAGGTCCAAAACGCCATGTCGCGTGAATTGCATGTTTTCGTGCCTGTCGCGCTTCGGGCTCTTATGGACCGTCTTGCGATGCGCATCGAGGCTGCGGCCGGTGCACCAATGGCGCAGGTCATTGATCTCAACCCCGCGATTTATCAACGCATCGCCGCGGGCGAGGCGTTCGACATTGCTGTGACCAATCCCCATTTCGCGAACGTACTGTTCACATCTGGCCACGCCGATGCAGCATGTCACCGACCATTTGGCCGGGTGCCTCTCGCCATCGGCCGACGGGCGGGCGCGGACGGCCCTGTCAGAACAACTGAACACGAGATTGCAGCCCTTCTGAGCGAAGCACAAAGCATTGCTTATACCGGCGCGGGCACCAGTGGGCACACCTATCTTGCTGCGCTGAAGGGCCTTGGATTGACGGATGCGGTCATGTCGAAGAGCCGAGCCATGGGCGCTGGCGAACCGGTCGCATCTGTCGCCGCAGGCGAGATCGAACTTGCTGTCGTACCGCTGACCAGTGTCCTGTCGAGTCCGGGTATCGTTCCAGCCGCGGTGTTTCCTGAACAGCTTGGAACGCACATTGATTTTTCGATCTTCCTCAGCAACGCGCCCGGGACAGGCTCGGCTGCTGTTGTCGCGTTCCTTGCAGCGAGCGAACTGGACGCCGAACTTGCTGCGGCAGGTGTTATACGGTTCCAGTGGACCTGACTGATCTAGGGTACCTCCTCAGTTTATGGTGCCATCCAAGTAGCCGCTCCGTCCGCCAACCGGATCTGTCCCCCAAAACCGCACGTCCCGCCGGTTGCCCGACGGGACGCTGGGGTGTGAGTGGTCACGTGTTGCAAGCAGCGTGACGTTCGGCTGGGTAGGCCGAACAAGTTCATGATTAATGCCGATTCCTTACGGAAAGGTTCACAGCGGCCATCACAGCCCGTCGAACGCGCACAACGCATGAACTTCCATGCCCATGGATTGCAGCTTTCGCATCCCGCCCAGATCGGGCAGGTCCACCACGAAGGCACAGCCGATCACTTGCGCCCCCAGCCGCTCGATCAGCTTGATCCCGGCCTCGGCGGTGCCCCCCGTGGCCAAGAGGTCATCGACCAGCAGCACCTTTTCGCCCGGCAACAGCGCGTCTTCGTGAACCTCGACCACCGCCTCGCCGTATTCCAGCGTATAGGCCTGGCTGATGGTCTGGCCCGGCAGTTTGCCCTTCTTTCGGATCGGGACGAAGCCCGTCGACAACTGATGCGCGACGGCCCCGCCAAGGATAAACCCACGCGCTTCGAGCCCCACCACCTTGTCGATCCGCATCCCGGCATAGGGGGCCAGAAGCTGATCGATGCACATCCGAAAACCGCGCGGGTCGGCGAACAGGGTGGTGACATCGCGAAACAGGATGCCTTCATGCGGGAAGTCCACGATTGTACGAATGTAATCGCGGACAGTCTTTTGCGGCTGATGCTTCATCGGGTCAGGCTTTCAGGGCTTTGGCAGAACACGGGCGGTGATTGCATCAAGCCGCGCCATTACGGCGGGGTCGCGCGCTGCGGGTGCGGTGATCAAGGCGTTGGTCAAAGCGGTGTCGCAGCCATGCGGGCAAGGCGCGCGGGTTGGCGTCAGTTGGGCGGGCAGGGCGGTGATCAAACTCCGGGCGGCGTCGGCATTGGCCGCAAGGATTTGCAGGACGCCACTGACATCGACCTGTCCGTGGCCTTCGTTCCAGCAGTCGAAATCCGTGACCATGGCGACCGAGGCATAACACAGTTCCGCCTCGCGGGCGAGTTTCGCTTCGGGCATGCCGGTCATCCCGATCACGTCCGCCCCCCAACTGCGGTACAGCTGCGACTCGGCAAGGGTCGAGAATTGCGGACCTTCCATCGCGACATAGGTGGCCGTGGCGTGCACCTTGATCCCGGCTTGCCGGGCTGCGATCAGGCAGGCATCGCCCAAGCGGCGGCAGGTGGGATGCGAAAGTGCCACATGGGCGACACATCCGGGGCCGAAAAAACTTTTCTCGCGGGCAAAAGTGCGGTCGATGTATTGGTCCACCCGCACGAAATCGCCGGGTTTGTAATCGTCCCGCAGCGAGCCCACGGCAGACACCGCCACCACGTCGGTACAGCCCAGCCGTTTCAGCGCGTCGATGTTGGCGCGGTAAGGGACCGAGGTTGGCGTATGCGGATGACCGCGACCGTGACGCGGTAGAAATGCCACGGGCATGCCCGAGAGGCGTCCGATCAGAATGTCATCCGATGGCTTGCCCCAAGGGGTCGGGACCGCAACCCAACTCGCGCCTTCCAGCCCATCGATCTGGTAAACCCCAGAGCCGCCGATCACGCCGATCATCGTTTGCATGGCGGTCCTTTAAGTTGAAATCGGACGAAGCTTAGGGTGTTCGTCAGGCTGGAGGAAGCAGATTTTGCAAAGATCGTTTTGAAAGCGTTCGTGGTTTAAGTCACATCATTCAGTCGGTTAAAGAGTGCCCTCCGGCGGATTTGGCGGGTTCCGAATGGCTGCCTCGAACATCACGCTGTGGCGTCAGCGCCATTTTGTGGTTGCACGGCGGTGGCGGTGGCTGGCGCGCCGATTTCCGGGGGTGCAAGTTGCAACACTGCTTGTGCCACGCTATCAGCCGCAGCGCGAAGATTACCGGGGGCAAGATCGGCGACAGGAACCGAGATGACTTTACGGTTCTCCCGCGCGCGGTGTCTGGTATAGCGGGGGTCGTAATGGGCGGTCATCAGGCCCTCGGCAAGGCGACGAAACTGCCCTGCCACTGCCATGGCCTGCCAGTCGGCAATCACCGATCCTGCGTGCACCGGATGCAGTTTGCCGATCACCTGCGCAAGACGATCGCTGTCTTCAACCAAATCGGCATAGGCCCCGACCAGATAGGCGGCGCGTGCCGCGACCGGCGCTTCGATTGCCACACGAGGCGCCGTCGCCATCGCCTTCCAGATCTCGGGCGGCAGGCTGCGCGCGCCGACCTTGCTGCTTTCGGCCTCGATCACCACGGGGCGATTGGGGTCCAGTGCAGCGATGGCCATCGCCAGCCGGCCTTCGAAGACCTTTTGCGATGGCTGCGGGCCAAGGCTGCCGAATAGGGAACCTCGATGGCCCGCGAGGCCTTCAAGGTCGATTACCTGCAACCCGCGCGCGGGCAGCAGATTCAGGATTTCGGTCTTGGCCGACCCGGTATTGCCATCAAGCACCACCACCGGGCACGGAAACGGGGTGTCGTAGATCGCGCGGACAACCAATGCGCGCCAGGCCTTGTAGCCACCGGCGACGGTGTCGACCCGCCAGCCGATCTGCGACAGGATCGTCGCAAACGACCCGGACCTTTGCCCGCCGCGCCAGCAATAGACCAAGGGCCGCCAGCCGCCCGGTTTGTCTGCCAAGGGGCCGCGCAAGTGGCTGGCAGAGTTTTGCGCGACCAGCGCCGCCCCGAGTTTGCGCGCGGTGAAAGGGTTGATCTGCTTGTAGATCGTCCCAACCTCCGCACGTTCTTCATTGTTGAGGACTGGCAGGTTGATTGCGCCGGGAAGGTGGTCTTCGCTGTATTCGGCAGGAGAACGGACGTCGATGATGTCGTCGAAGCCCAGTGCCAGGTGGTCGGACAAGGATTGCAGGGTTATCGCCATCCGAGCGTCATAGCGCAAAGGACCGCCCACGAAAAGGCAGGGTCAAAAGCCAGCCACCAACCGGTCGAGCAATGCGGCGAGCATCTTGTCGCACCGGGCGATCTGTTCGACGGTCACGTATTCGTCAGGCTTGTGGCCTTGCGCCATCGACCCTGGCCCGCAGATCACCACGGGGACGCCCAGCCGGGTATCAAACAACCCGCCTTCGGTGCCGAAGGCGACTTTGATCGTGCCGTTCGCGCCGGTCAGCGATTGCACGAACCGCACGACGTTTGCATCCGTCGGCGTGTCGAGGCCCGGGTAGTCCCACTGGCGCTGTGTGGTGATCGCGGCTTCGGGAAACCGGCTGTGCAGCGGCAAAAGCAGGGCATCAGCGCCGGCTTGGACCTCTGCCAGCATGGCAGAGACATCTTCGGTCGCGAGCGAGCGGATTTCCCAGTCGAGCACCGCGAGGTTCGGCACGATGTTGACCTGAATGCCGCCATTGAATTTCCCGACATGCAAAGTGGTATAGGGGACGTCATAGTCGCCGTCGTACTGGCCGCCGGCCATCAGCCGGGCCTGCACGGCGCGCACCACGCCGATAAAGTCGGCCGCGAGGTGCAACGCGTTCAGGGCGAGCGGGGCAAGGGCGGAATGGCCTTCGCGTCCGGTGCAGGTGGTGCGCAGGGCTACCTTGCCTTTGTGACCGGTGGCCACCTGCATCGCGGTGGGTTCACCAACGATGCACATCCGCGGGCGCTGTGGGGCTGCGGCCAGCAGGTCGATCAGCGACCCAACGCCAAGGCAGCCGATCTCTTCGTCATAAGACAGCGCGAGGTGCAATGGCACCCGCAGGTTCAGTCCTGCGGCATGGATCATCGCCGCGATGGCACAGGCGACGAACCCCTTCATGTCGGCCGTGCCGCGCCCGTAAAGCCGCCCGTGCCGCTCGGTCAGCGCAAAAGGCGGCAGGGTCCATGTCTGCCCGTCAATCGGCACGACATCGGTATGCCCTGACAGCATGACGCCCGCGGTGTTGGGTCCGACAGAGGCGAAAAGGTTTGCTTTGCCGCCTTCGGCATCGGGGATCAGCACCACCCGCGCGCCTGACGCCTGCAGCAACCCTTGCACCCAGGTCATCAAGCCGATGTTGGGGTGTGAGCTGACCGTGTCAAAGGCCACCAGTTTGGCGAGGATATCTTTACTGTTCATTGCCTGTGCCTTGTCGGTCTGTTGTCACATAGCCACAGACGGCATGGGCCGGATAGCCCCTGTGCGGCAAAGGCATCGCTGTGTCGGGGGTTAAAGGCGGTATTCGCCGTCCCGACCGGTTGCAGGGCCGCAGGGGCTGCTGGTGTTGGCCGTCCATGTCGTCCGTCGCGGGTCTTGTGCAGGAAAGGAAGACGGGGGCTGTCTGCCCCCGCCGGGCAAGCCCGGCCCCCCCGAGGATATTTTTGCCAAAGTGAATGGGTCAGGCCTGTCTTATCTTTGGCGGTTCGGTTGCCAGGCGAAAGGCGGTCAGCACTGGTTCTGCGCCGTGGGTCTCGGCAAGTCGCAGCAGGCCAAAGCGGATGCGTGCGATATCGCGGTAATACGCCAGATAGGCCGCATTCAGGGCGGCACCGGACACTGCGCCCAAAACCGGGACCGTCTGTGCCAGCAGCTTCTGACCCAAGGCGGCGGCAAGGCGTGGGGCGATGGTCGCAATGAGGTTCTTGAGCGCGGGTCCGGTCAAGGTCAGTCGGGCCGAAAGAAATGCGGTGTTCAGCCCGTCATCGCTGTCGAGGGGAGAGCCTGCGGCAAATACCTGCAGACATGCAGCGCGGATTGCGGGTGTATCGGGGTCAAACCCGGCGCGCTGGGCCTCAGTTCTGATCACATGCAGCAAAAGAGTGACGGTGACGGGCAGTTCTGCGATGGCGGATGGCAGACCGCCCAAACCGCCTGCGGCCCCCGTTAACATCACGGCAGCCATCGTACCGCGCGGGCCGGTTTCGGGGGCGCGGTTGCCCAGGGCTGCCAGCCCGTGAGCGGATTGCAGTGCGTATTCCGTCACGCGGTTGATCTGGTTGCGCAGGTCCGGCGGCAGCAGGGCCAATTGACCTTCGAGAGATCCGCCAAGCCGGTTTACCACGCGCATCACCGGGCCGTTTGCCGCGCGCCATGCACGGGCAAGCGCGGCGATTTCGGCGTCAGGCGGCGGTGGGGGTACGGCTGGCAGCGTCATCTGTCAGATGTGGGAAGTGCTTGTTCAGGTTGCAATGCCGGCGGCTTTGGTCACCTGCCCCGCAACGCCGTCCCAGGCCCCCCGTTTCAGGTCAAGTCCGAGGACCCGGTCGGGGTTGGTGGGGGGTGGCATCACCACACCGGCCAGTCTGGCAAAGCCGAAACGGCCGTAGTAGGGCGCGTCACCCACCAGCATTACGCGTTCCCAGCCAAGGCGGCGCGCCTCTGCCAGGCTTTCGTTGATCAGAAGGCCGCCCAATCCTTCGCCCTGTCGGGTCGGGTGAACGGCGATCGGCCCCAGAAGCAGTGTGTCCTGCCCGCCGACCTCGACCGGCCAATAGCGGATGGCGGCGGCCAGAACGCCGTCGCTGTCGCGCAACACGCCGCAGAGCGCTGCCACCGTTTCAACGCCGTCGCGCAGCCGGTAGGACGACAGGGCGGTGCGGCCTGGGGCAAAGCAAAGGTCAAACAGGGCCTCCACCTCCCACCAGTCGTCTTCGGTCTCTTCTGTCAGCCGGTACACCGCAGCCACCTTTCAGGGGGAATCATCTGGATTGGCGGGTAACATGGCCCTATGTCAGGATCAAATCATCGCAGGTCGTTCATGTTCTACCGCCCGCAAGACGGCCACGGCCTGCCACACAATCCGTTCAAGGCGCTGGTTGCGCCGCGGCCGATCGGCTGGATTTCGACGCGGGGGCCCTTGGGCGACAATCTGGCACCCTATTCGTTCTTCAACGCCGTGGCCGATGTGCCACCCCAGGTGATGTTCGCCTCGAGCGGAGTGAAAGACAGCCTGAGCAATCTGCGCGCGACGGGATGTTTTGCGGTCAATCTGGTGGGGGAAGAGGCTTTGGCCGCGATGTCGGCGACATCGCAGGGCTTTGCGCGAGGTACGGATGAGTTCTTGGCAGTTGGTGTGGCAAAGGCGGATTGCGAGACGATCAACTGCCCGCGGGTCGCCGCGGCGCCAGCGACGCTGGAATGCTCCCTGATCGAGGTGATCGCCTTGAAGGGTCGCGACAACTACCTGATATTGGGCGAAGTGACAGGCGTGCATATTGCAAACGCGTGTCTTGTTGCTGGCAGGTTTGAAGCGGCGTTGTACCGCCCTGTCGCGCGGATGGGATATCTCGACTACGCCGTGGTGCGCGACGTGTTCGAGGTCAAACGGCCTGACCCCGACGCGTGACAGATAATCTGTGGCGGGCCCGGGTGGGTAGCGCCGATTATTGCGGCAGGGATGCCTGCGGCGTGCAGGGTGGCAAGAACTGTCGCCGCGCGGGCTGCCGGGACGGCTGCGAGCAGTCCGCCGCAGGTCTGCGGATCGTAGATCAGCGGATCATCGGGGCCCTTGATGCGACCGGCCGTGGCCAGGCGGTTGGCGGGTGCCAAGGTTGACGCGATGCCCGCTGCGGCCAGGGCCGCGGCAGCAGGCAGGCGGGGCAGGTCGGCAAGGTTGAGGCTGACCGCGCAACCGGAAGCCTCGGCTATTTCCAGAAGATGGCCCGCAAGGCCAAAGCCTGTCACATCTGTCATCGCGCCCGCCTCGGGGGCAAGGATTGCGGCTGCGGTGCCCTGGGGTTGGGCCATGCTGTCAAGACAGGTTGCAACCGCCTCGCCCAAGATCAGACCGGGCAGGAGGGTCAGCGCCATTTCGGCGGCAAGGACAATGCCGGTTCCAATTGGTTTGGTCAGGATCAGGGCGCAGCCCGGCGTCGCCCCGGCTTTGGTCACCGGGGTTTGCGCCAGACCGGTGACGGTAAAGCCGATCGTCAGTTCGGCCCCGACGCTGGTGTGGCCACCCACGATGTCGGCGCCTGCGGCGGAAAACACTGCGCTGGCGGCCGACATCACTTCGGCCAGCATGTCGGCGTGCAGGTTCGCCGAGGCTCGCGGCAGGGTGATCTGGGCCAGCGCAACCTGCGGCGCTGCCCCCATCGCCCAGATGTCGCCAAGGGCATGGATCGCCGCCAGTTCGGCCATCCGGCGCGGGTCGTGCAGGAAGGCGCGCAGGTGATCGGTTGTGATGACTTGCACACCTGTCGCGGTGCGCAGAATGGCCGCATCGTCACCGGGGCCAGAGAGCACCTCGGGGTTGCGTGGGGCGGGCAGCGTTTTCAGGGCGGCAAGCAGCGTGTCGGCGCCGACTTTGGCGCCGCATCCGCCGCACAGGGGCTTGTTTCCAATTGCTTCTGCCAGGCCCTGCGGAGAAGGCCGGGGCAGCGACGGAAGGGGCATCGCCGGGAAGTCTTCGAACTTGGCCATGAAACGGCGGTCGATGCGGTCTTTCATCCGCCACAGCCAAGCGCCCCCGGTCCGCAGTCCTGACTTGTCTGCGACAGCCCGGCGATCCCCGGTCGAGATCAATTTCAGGTAGTCCCCCTGCGGCTGATAGCGTCGCATCCGGCCACCTGTCAGGGCCGCGCGCAGGTTGTGGTGCAAAACCGGCGCCTCGCGGACGGCGAACACCCCGGCCTTCGGGCGCGGGGCATGCGACAGATGCGCGGTATCGCCGACCGCAAACACCGAAGGGTCGGATGATTGCAGCGTTGGTCCCACGCGCACGTAACCATCCGTCAGGGTAAGTCCGGTCGCCTGAAGCCAGCCATGTGGCCGCGCGCCCGCGACCGACAAGGTGAAATCATAGCGCAGCGTGCGGCCGTCAGCCAGGATCAGATGCATTGCGGTAACTTCGGTCGCCGTGGTGTTGACCCGCAAATCAATGCCCGCCGCTGCAAGTTCGGCCAGCAGGCGGTTGCGCGTTGCTGCCCCAAGATGCGTCAGGGCTTGCGGACCGCGCTCCAGGACCGTGATCGTCGGCTGTGCACCGCTTGCGCGAAGCCGGTATGCCGACGCCAACGCCAGTTCGACACCGCCCACGCCGCCGCCAAAAATGACCACATGCGGGTCGGACAGGCCTTTGGCCACAAAGGCGTCCCAGGCCGTCGCATAGTTTCCCAACGGTTTTGCGGCATGGGCGTGCTGCATGAAA
Source organism: Paracoccaceae bacterium (assembly GCA_031400505.1). Classification (GTDB taxonomy): domain Bacteria; phylum Pseudomonadota; class Alphaproteobacteria; order Rhodobacterales; family Rhodobacteraceae; genus JAIYDJ01. The sequence continues at coordinate 29,286 of JANNPZ010000019.1, forward strand.
CCGGGCAGGTCGGGCAAGTCCGAAAGGATCCCGATATCGAGGCTTGCGACATCAAAGCGAACGGGCGCGCGCCCCGCCATGAGCACTTCGCGCGCCGCAAGATCAATTCCGGTCGCCCGATCCAGAATGATCCGCGCGCCCGAAAACCGTGCCAGCCGGACAAGGTCGATCATCAATGCGTCGCGTGGGTAGTGCCCTGCGACCAAGCCCGGCAGCATGCCGGTGTAAGGTGCCGCCGGTCCTGGGTTGATCAGGGTCAGCCGAACGCCGGCAAGCGGTTTCATCCCCCACAACCGAAGTACCAGAGCATGGGCATGCCCGCCACCGACCAACACCAGATCGCGGACGAAAGGCAGATCGGCAGGCGTCATCGAATGGCCTTTCAGGTACAGCCTGTCTGCTGCAAACGGCATAATTCAGCGATCATCGCCGGGGTATGGCGTTGTTTGCCCACCGGTTCAAGGGCGGGAGGAGGGCTGGCGTCCAAAGTCCACCGTCTGATCAACAGGCACCAACCCGTACCTTCGGCGCGCGGGCAGGTCGCGGTTGCACCAAGCCCGTCGGTCGCATAGCGTGATTGCATGTCGCGCCCGCGCTTAACCGTTACCCAGACCGTCCGTTTGCAGTTGACCCCTTCGCTGCAAGCCTCGATCCAACTGTTGCGCGCGGATGCCGAAGGCCTGACCCGATATCTGGAGGAACAGGCAGAGGCCAATCCGCATCTGGTGCTGAACCCCGCCCCTGTTTCGGGAGAATGGTTGCCGCGCTGGTCGGGGGTCTTAGGGTCAGCATCAGCATCCGATCTTGCCGAAGCCCCGTCCGCCAGTCTGATGGCGCATGTGATGGCGGCGATCGACCGGATGGGCCTTGGCGCGCGCGAGGCAGGGTTGGCCGACCTGTTGTGCGACGCGCTGGAGCCGTCCGGTTGGCTAGGAAAGCCGCTGGACGAAATTGCGAGCGCGGCGGGTGCGACGCTCCGCGAGGTGGAGGCGGTGTTGTCACGGTTGCAAAAGATCGAGCCGGCCGGGCTGTTTTCCCGCAATCTGGCAGAATGTCTTGAGCTGCAACTTGTCGAGGCAGGGCAAATGGATGCCGCGATGCGGGTCGTGCTGGGGCGGCTCGACCTGTTGGCTGCGGGAGAGATCGGGCGGCTTGCGCGTCTGGCGCGGACCGGCCAAGCCGAGATCGAAGCGCGGTTCCGCATCATCCGCAGTCTTGACCCCAAACCAGGTACTCAGTTTGCCCAGATTGCAGCGTCCAACCTGCGCGAGCCGGATCTTTTGGTGCGCAAATCGGCATCCGGGATGTGGGAAGTGTCGCTGAACCGCTCTTGCCTGCCGTCGGTTTCGGTGCGTCCGGCAGAAGCCGGCACGGGACGTGCCGGGCTTTCTGCGGCGCGGGCAGTAGCGCGGTTGGTCATGACCCGCAATGACACCCTTCTGCGCGTGGGGCGCGAGGTTTTGTTGCGCCAGCACGCCGCATTGGACCATGGGCCCGCGGCATTGGTTGCATTGACCATGGCCGAGGTGGCAAGCGCGCTGGACCTGCACGAAAGCACCGTAAGCCGGATTGTTGCGGGCAGCGCCATTGACACGCCCCGTGGCACATGGTGGCTGCGTCGCCTGTTCAGCGCGCGCATCGGTGAAGAGGCGGACGCGCCATCTGGTGCAGCTGTGCAGGCGCGGCTTGCGCAACTGGTAGCGGCCGAGCCAAAGCAAACCCCGCTGTCGGATGCAGCGCTGGTCGTCGCGTTGGCGGAAGGCGGGGTCGTCGTCGCACGCCGCACGGTTGCCAAATACCGGGCGGCATTGGGCATTCCACCAGCGCACAACCGCAAGGTGCAGCGCCGCGGGTCGCAGGACCATGGACGCGTGGGCCTCCGCGAAATTTCCAAAGCGGGGGCGTGACCCGGCGCGCGGCGCGGTCTATAGCGGGGCGGCACAACAGGCGGGGCAGCATGGCGTATTTTCTGGGTGTTGATACCGGGGGCACCTATACCGACGCAGTGATCGTGGACGATGCTGCGGATCGGGTGATCGGATCGGCCAAAAGCCTGACCACGCGCGAAGATCTGGCTTTGGGGATCGGGCGGGCTGTCGATGCAGCGCTGGCGGGGGCGGGTGTCCGGGCGGCAGACGTGTCGTTGGTGTCGCTGTCGACCACGCTCGCCACCAATGCGCTGGTCGAAGGGCAAGGCGGACGGGTTGCGCTGATTTTTGTCGGATTTGACGCAGACGACCTTGACCGTGGCGGGCTGACAGAAGCGTTGCAGGGTGACCCTGTGGTCCGCGTGCCGGGCGGGCACACGCATGCCGGCACCGAAGCTGCGCCGCTTGACCTTGCGGCCATCGAAGGCGCAGTTGCGGGGCTGGCCGATCAGGTCATGGGATTTGCCGTGGCGGCACGGTTTGCCACGCGCAACCCCGGGCATGAGATGGCCGTGCGTGATCTGATACGTCGCATGACGGGGCGGCCGGTGACATGCTCGCATGAGTTGTCGGCGCAGTTGAACGGGCCGAAACGGGCGCTGACGGCACTGTTGAATGCGCGGCTGATCGGGATGATCGACCGGCTTGTTGCAGCTTGCGAGCGGCATCTGGCGGCAGTCGGGATATCGGCACCTTTGATGGTGGTGCGCGGCGATGGCGCGTTGATTTCTGCAACGATGGTCCGCGAACGTCCGATTGAAACGATCCTGTCCGGGCCCGCCGCCAGCATCGTGGGCGCGCGCTGGCTGACGGGTGCAACCGATGCGCTGGTGTCTGATATCGGCGGGACGACCACCGATGTTGCCTTGTTGCGCGGCGGCCTGCCCGAGATTGATCCGCAGGGCGCGCGCGTTGGCGGCTTTCGCACGATGGTCGAGGCGGTTGCGATGCGCACCACGGGGCTTGGCGGTGACAGCGAGGTGCATGTGATCACCGAAGGGTTGGATGGCGGGCTGCGTCTAGGCCCGCGCCGGTTGATGCCCGTCTCTTTGCTTGCGGTGGATCATGGCCCTATGGTGCATGCCGCGTTGGACCGCGCGCTGGCAGTCGAAGCGGTGGGCGAGTTCGACGGGCGCTTTGTCGTGCCGATGGGCGGGCAGACCGGGGGGTTATCGGCGCGTGAACTGGCGGTGCTGGCGCGGATCACAACCGTCTTGCCAATGTCGCAGGCGCTGGTCAGCCGGTTGGAGGCGGCGGCGTTGCAGCGGCTGGTGGCGCGTGGTCTGGTGATGATTTCCGGTGTAACGCCATCTGATGCGAGCCATGCGCTGGGTCGGCAGACCACCTGGGACGCATCTGCAGCTGAAAAGGCGGTGCGGTTGCTTGCCAGGCGGCGCAATGGGTCAGGCGAACGATTTGCCCCCGATGCGCCAACGCTCGCGCGGCGGATTGTGGATCAATTGACAGCACAGACGGTGGATTGCCTGCTGCAGGCGGCTTTCGGAGAGGACGCGGCCTTTGCCGGGCAGGGGCCAGACGGGTTGGCGCGCCACCCCCTGACCCGGGCCGGGTTGGACGGCCATCGCGGCGTGGTCGAAATGACTTTGGGCCTTGGCGTGCCAGTCATTGGGTTGGGGGCGTCAGCGCCGTTCTACTATGGTGCGGTCGGGGCCAGATTGGGCTGCAGGATGATCCTGCCCGAACATGCCGGGGTCGCCAATGCGATCGGCGCCGTGGTGGGCCAGGTCAGCCAGCGCGCGCAAGGCCTGGTCAGCAGCCCATCCGAGGGGCAGTTTGTGGCGCATTTGCCAACGGGTCTGCTGGCGTTCAACGACCGCGATGCGGCACTGTCGGCCATGGAGGACTGGGTGATGGAGGACGCGTCCTCGCGGGCGCGGGCGGCGGGGGCGGAAGACCTGCGGGTGCTGGTGACGCGCGATCTGCGCGAGGCTGAAGTCGAAGGACGGGTTATGTTCATCGAGGCTGCGGTCACGGCTGTTGCCTCGGGGCGTCCCCGGGTGGCGCATCGGTAGAGCCGCTTTTCGCGCGGCCTGCGGCCTTGCTCAGCACTGGATGCGGGTTCGGCGTGTCAGACATCGTGCACATTCGGTCTTGACGCGTCAGAGCATGTCCCCTACCACCCCGCGATGATGGCTAGGTAGCTCAGTTGGTTAGAGCATGCGACTCATAATCGCAGGGTCGGGGGTTCGAGTCCCCCCCTCGCCACCACTTCTCCCTCTCATTTTTTATCAGGCCATACCGCAAGCCTATGGGAAATAGTGTGTTTCTTTGGCCTTGCCTCTCATGGGATTCCATCCGCTGTCATGCGTTATTGTATTTGATGCTGGGACAAATGATGGGATAAACTGGCCATGCCAACGTGACGATTGACCTCACTGCATAGCCGATCTTCTTGATGGCGCGTCGTGCTCTTAAAAGACCGGAACCAAACTGGCGCAGGTCCAAGCAACGCTTTGGCGGGACGGCATTTTTGCACAGATGACGTGGCAACAACGAAACAGGCGTCGGCTTTGTTCTGGCATCTGCGCACTTGCAGGGTCTTGCACGCAAATCGCTGGTTGTCGCCCGTGCCGGAAGATCTTCTTTGGTCAGAACGTAAAGCCGCGCGGGATGATGCGGTGTTCATAGGCCTGACGCGTCAGGTCTTCGCGGAAATCGGGGTGGGCGATGCCGATCAGGGCCTTGGCGCGTTCGGGCACCGATTTTCCCTTGAGGCACACCATGCCGTACTCGGTGACGACGTACATCGCGTCAGTGCGCGGCGTGGTGACGATGTTGCCCGGCGTCAGGTTCAGCACGATACGGCTGCGCGGCTCGCCGCGTTTGCCGTAGGTCGATGACAGGCATATAAAGGACTTGCCGCCCTGTGACGCATAGGCCCCGCGCACGAATTGCAACTGCCCGCCGGTGCCCGAGATGTGGCGAAAGCCGTCGGATTCAGATGCGCATTGACCCTGAAGGTCGACCTGGGTGGTGTTGTTGATCGACACCACGCGGTCATTGGCCATGATGTTCTGAGGCAGGTTGGTATAGTCCACCGGGCAGGCGATCAAGTCGGGGTTGCGGTGGATGGCGTCGTAAAGCTTCTTCGACCCAAGGGCAAAGGAATAGGCGATCTTGCCGGGGTTCAAGGCCTTGCGCGACCCGTTGACCCGGCCCGCATGGTAAAGGTCGATGATCCCATCGGTCAGCATTTCGGTATGCACGCCCAGATCGCGGGCGGTCGAGTGCAAGAGTTCGGTGCAGACCGCGTTCGGCATGCCGCCGATGCCGATCTGCAGGCAGGAGCCGTCTTCGATCTCGTCCGAGATCAGATGGGCCACGGCGCGGTCGATGTCGGTGGCTTGCGGGTTCGGCACTTCGCTAGTGGGCGAGTTGTCGCCTTCGAGGATGAAATCAACTTCCGAGATATGAATGCCGTTGTCGGGGCCAAGCGCGTAAGGCAGGCCGTCCGTCACCTCGACCACCACGCATTTCGCCCGCTCGATGATGGCGCGGTGCCACAGGTTCATGCAGGAAAAGTTGAACATGCCCTGATCGTCCATCCGGCAGGTCTTGATCACCAACAGATCGACCGGCGGGATGAAGCGGCGGTAGTAATCAGGAATTTCCCCAAGATTGACAGGGATATAGCTGATGCGGCCCGCGTCGTGCATCTTGCGGTCATAGCCGGAAAAGTGCACGGAAAGGCCGTAGAAATGCAGTCCTTCCGGGTCTTGCTCCAGAATCGCGCGGGGTCTGGTGGTCAGCCCATAGCGGAATTTCACGTCGCTCAGCCGGTCCTTGTCTGCCGCGAGGGCTGCGTCGAACACGTCGGGCTGCAACAGACCGAGCCCATAGTCGATCCACATGCCGGGTTGTACAAGGGCTGCCGCCTCGGCTGCGGTTATGGTGCGGGCGGGTTGAGCGGATTTGCGCAAGAGCATTAGCAGCGTCCTTGTTGATTTTCAAACAGTAGACACCCCAGAAAGCAGTTTGAAAAGGGGTCAGACCAGCAACGTCAGACACACCGGGCGGGCGCGGATGCGGGCGATCCGGTCGGCAACCCCGATCTTGGACATGCGAGCTGGCCGCCAGGCAAGCGCCATCCTGTTTGCGAAAAGGTCGCGCCGCAATCGTCGGCTTGTGGTGGCATCGGCGGCTGCCCATATAAATTGGGCAAACATGGGAGTGGCGATGATGAAACAGGCGAAATCCCTTTTGGACAGTTTGATGGGCGGCATCAATGACATGACGGGCGGGCAGGGCGTGGCGGGGTTGGCGCAGCGTGCGAAAAGCACCTGGGATCAGCAATCGACGCTGGCCAAAGGTGCGGTCGCGGGTGGCTTGCTGGGTGTGTTGCTGTCAGGCAATGCGCGGCGGTTGATCGGGTCAGGGGTCAGGATCGGCGGCGTGGCACTGATTGGTGGGTTGGCTTACAAAGCCTATTCGGACTGGCAAGCCGGCAAAACTGCAGGCCAGGATCAGGCGGAGGGCACCGAACCTGTGGCGCTGCCAAAGCCGCAGGGCGATTTCGAGATGGATGATGAATTCGCCGAACGGTTGCTGCAGGCGATGGTCGCGGCTGCAAAGGCGGACGGTCATGTGACGGACACCGAGCGGATGGCGATTGACGGTCAACTCGCCCGGCTGGGGCTGGAGGCAGAGGCGCAGGCGCTGATCGCGGCAGAGCTTGACTCGCCCCTTGACGTTGGGCGGATCGCTGCACTGGCGCGCTCTGAAGCAGAAGCAGTAGAAATTTATACGGCTTCGTTGCTGGTGGTCGATCCGGAAGGGGCGGCAGAGAAGGGCTATCTTGCGATGCTGGCCGCGCGGCTGGGTTTGGAGCCGGAGTTGCTGGCGCATATCCATGCGCAGGCGGCGGCGATCTAGTCGGGCCAATTCATGGCGGGGGGAGGCATTTGCCGATGCCAACCGGGTGCGCCAGACAGCAAAACACCGGCATCAGGGACGGACACCGCCCGTCGCATCTGTTACCTTGTCGGCCGCACTACGGACGAGTGCGCCAAAAAGGTTGGCCTCCGTCAAACCCATGCGAAAGGCGGGGCCTGACACCGACAGCCCTGCCGCGGGTTCGCCGTGGGCGTTGAAGATCGGTGCAGCAACACAGCGCATGCCGTCGTTGCGTTCCTGATCATCGATGGCAAAGCCGCGCTCACGGGTCCGGGTCAGATCGCGGCGCAGCGAAGTCTCCGAAGACAGCGAAAGCGAGGTAAACCGCTCCATTCCCTTGCGTTTCAGGATGCCTGTCACCCGGTCATCAGGGTACCACGCCAGCAGGGCCTTCCCGATCCCCGAGACATGCATCGGGGCCATGGTGCCGGGCGGAAAGAAAGCACGAATGGCGTGGGTGGTTTCGACCTGGGCCAAAAACAGCACTTCGTCACCCGACTCGACCCCAAGGTTGGCCGTTTCACCGGTTTCACGCATCAGGGCGTCCATCGGCTGACGGGCGCGTTCAACAACTTTGGTGCGGCGCAGGAAGGCCGAGCCGATGCGAAAGGCGCCAGGGCCGATATGCCAGAACTGGCCGGGGTCTTCCTGTTCGACCATGCCATGCGATTGCAGGGTGACGAGGGCGCGAAACACAGTGGCCACAGGCAGATCGGCCTCGGTCGCAAGGTCTGACAGGGTACGACCAGGGGTCACCGCCAGTATCCCCAGCAGATCCAGTGCGCGATCAAGGGCTTGCACGGTGTTCTGGTCGGTCTTGTCGGCAAATGCGCGTGGCCTTCCGCGCGGGCGGGGTTCGGTGATCATTTCTTTTCCTGACTTGCAGCATTGCGCCGCGCTGAAAAACGCCGAGTCCTTGAATTTCCTTATCTTTAGCACGTTGAGCAGTCGGTGAAAAACAATTTCGAAAAAATTGTGTCGACGCAGTATCCCGCATAGGGTTAACGCAGAGAAATGGAGCACACCATGTCGCAGAACCCTGTTTTCATTCCCGGCCCGACCAATATCCCGGACGCTATACGCAAGGCTGTGGACATTGCCACGCTGGATCACCGCTCGCCCGCCTTTGCACGGTTGTTCAAGCCTGCGGTTGCCGGGGTTCGCCGGGTATTGGGGATGGATCACGGCGAGGTCATCATTCTGCCGACAACAGGCACAGGAGGCTGGGAAGCCGCCATTTCGAATACGCTAAGTCCGGGAGATACCGTTCTTGCGGCGCGGTTCGGGATGTTCTCGCACCGCTGGATCGACATGTGCCAGCGGCTGGGCCTGAACGTTCAGGTGATCGAGACGCCCTGGGGGCAGGGCGCGCCCTTGGCCGCGATTGCTGCCGTACTGCGGGCGGATACCGGGCACGCGATCAAGGCGGTGCTTGCCACGCACAACGAAACGGCGACGGGGGTGAAGTCGGATATCGGCGGCATCCGGGCTGCCATGGGGGATCATCCGGCGATGCTGTTCGTCGATGGGGTGTCGTCGATTGGCTCGATGCCGTTCGATATGGCGGGCTGGGGCGTGGATATTGCCATTGCGGGGTCGCAAAAGGGGTTCATGCTGCCGGCGGGTCTGGCCATTCTGGGGGTTGCACCCAAGGCGATTGCGGCGATGGAGACGGCAAAGCTGCCGCGGTGCTTCTTTGATTTCCGCGACATGTTGCGCACCAATGCGGCGGGCGGCTTTCCCTATACCCCGCCGGTTGCGCTGATTGCGGGTCTGGCGCGCGCCATCGAGATGCTGGAAGACGAGGGGCTGGACGCGGTCTATGCCCGCCACGCCCGGCTGGCCGAAGGGGTGCGCCGGGCGATTGCGGCCTGGGGGATGGTGCCCTGTGCGGTGACGCCGGACCTGTATTCGGACACCGTGACGGCGGTGGTGGTTCCTGCAGGCTGCAATGGCACGGATCTGGTGCAGTTGGCTGCGTCGAAATACGGGGTGGCGTTCGGGGTGGGCCTGGGCGAGGTTGCCGGAAAGGTGTTTCGGATCGGGCATCTGGGGATGCTGACAGATGTCATGGTGCTGTCCGGGCTGGCTTGTGCAGAGATGTGCATGGCGGATCTGGGGTGGCCCGTGCGGATGGGGTCTGGCGTCGCCGCGGCGCAAGAGTTCTATCGCACCAGTGCTGGAAAGGTGGCGTGATGTATATTCCAACCTACGCGGATGTCGAGGCGGCGGCGGCGCGGATCGCCCCCCACACCCATGTGACGCCGGTTCTGACATCGCGCTATTTCAATGCGCTGACCGGGGCCGATCTGCACTGGAAATGCGAGAATTTCCAGAAGGCCGGTGCGTTCAAGGCGCGCGGCGCATCGAATGCCGTCTTCGGGCTTTCCGATGAACAGGCGGCCAAGGGGGTGGCGACCCATTCCAGCGGCAACCACGGGCTGTGTCTGTCTTATGCCGCGGGCCGCCGGGGCATACCCTGCACGGTGGTCATGCCGCGCACCGCCCCGCAGGCCAAGAAGGACGCCGTGCGCGGCTATGGCGGGCGGGTGGTGGAGAGCGAGCCTTCGACCACTTCGCGTGAGGCGGTGTTTGCCGGGGTGCTAGAGGAAACCGGGGCAGAGTTCGTGCATCCCTATAACGACCCCCGGGTGATTGCCGGGCAGGCGACTTGTTCGCGCGAGTTGCTGGCGCAGGTGCCGGGTCTGGATGCGGTGATCGCACCCATCGGGGGGGGCGGGATGATTTCGGGGACCTGTCTGACGGTGTCCAGCACCGCACCGGGGGTGAAAATCTATGCGGGCGAGCCGGAAATGGCCGATGATGCCGCGCGCAGTTTCCGCGCGGGGCATATCATTGCGGACGACGCGCCGGAAACGGTGGCGGATGGGTTGAAGGTGCCGCTGAAAGACCTGACGTGGCATTTCGTGCAGCGCCATGTGAGCGACATTCTGACGGTGTCCGAGGCTGAAATCGTCGAGGCTATGAAGCTGGTTTGGAAGCGGATGAAGATCGTCATCGAGCCGTCCTGCGCTGTGCCGGTCGCCGCCGTTCTGAAAAATCCTTCGGTCTTCAAGGGCTTGAGGGTCGGCATCATCATCACAGGCGGCAACGTCGATCTGGACAAACTGCCCTGGATGTAGGGCTTGGAGGATATCATGAACAAAGTCGTATCGTTTGAAGGACTTGAGGTCGGTTACGACATTCCCGCGCTGCCGGGGATGGCCGAGGCTGATATCCAGACGCCGTGCCTTGTGCTCGATCTGGACGCGCTGGAGCGGAATATCGTCAAGATGGGCGACTTTGCGAAGGCGCACGGGATGCGGCACCGGGTGCATGGCAAGATGCACAAGTCGGTCGATGTGGCGCTGTTGCAGGAACGCCTTGGCGGGTCGGTAGGCGTGTGCTGTCAGAAGGTCAGCGAGGCGGAAGTGTTCGCGCGAGGCGGGATCAAGGATGTGCTGGTCAGCAATCAGGTGCGTCAGCCCGAAAAGATCGACCGGTTGGCGCGGATCCCGAAACTGGGGGCGCGGGCGATCTGCTGTGTGGACATGATCGAGAACGTGGCCGACCTGTCGGCGGCAGCGGTCAGGCATGGAACGCAAATTGAATGTCTGGTCGAAATCGACTGCGGTGCGGGCCGCTGCGGCGTCAAGACCACGCCGGAGGTGGTGGCACTTGCGCAAGCTATTGATGCGGCACCGGGGCTGAAGTTCGCAGGCATCCAAGCCTATCAGGGTGCGATGCAGCACATGGACCGCTATGAGGATCGCAAGGCCAAGATCGAGCTTGCGGTGGCGCAGGTCAAGGATGCGGTCGATACGCTGGCCGGTCTGGGGATCGGTTGCGACATCGTCGGCGGCGGCGGCACCGGCAGCTATTACTTCGAGGGAACCTCGGGCGTTTACAACGAGTTGCAGTGCGGCTCCTATGCGTTCATGGATGCGGATTACGGGCGGATTCTGGACAAGGACGGCAAGCGGATCGACCAGGGGGAATGGGAGAATGCGCTGTTCTTGCTGACCAGCATCATGTCCCACGCCAAGGCCGACAAGGCGATCTGCGATGCCGGGCTGAAGGCGCAATCGGTGGATAGCGGGCTGCCGGTGATCTATGGGCGCACGGATGTGAAATACGTCAAATGTTCGGACGAGCATGGGGTGATCGAGGATCCGGCGGGCGTGTTGCGCGTCAACGACAAGCTGCGGCTGGTCCCCGGTCATTGCGATCCGACCTGCAACGTGCACGACTGGTATGTCGGCGTGCGGGGCGGGGTGGTCGAGGTGGTCTGGCCGGTTTCTGCGCGCGGCAAGGCCTATTGAGCCGGTCCTGCCGGCGGTGCATCGGCTGCACCGTCGGAGCGCGCAGCGCGGGGATACTTTTGAACAGATGATGGGGGCGTGATGCGGATTGTTCCTGAGGCGCTGATTGCGGGGCTGGTGTCGCCCGAGGATGCATTTGCGGCGGTGGAGGCGGTGTTTGCCGCCATGTCACGGGGCGAGGCTTACAACTTTCCGGTGGTGCGCGAGGCACTTGGCGAGGGGCGACAGTATGGCTTCAAATCGGGGCTTGATCGGGTTGGGGCGTCGCTGGGGGTGAAGGCGGGGGGGTATTTTCCGGGCAATGCGGGCCATGGGATGATCAACCATCAATCCTCGGTTTTCCTGTTCGATCCGGATACGGGGCGGCCCTTGGCGATGGTGGGGGGCAATTTGCTGACGGCGCTGCGGACGGCGGCGGCCTCGGCGATCTCGATCGATCGCCTGGCACGCAGCGATGCAAAGGTTTTGGGGATCGTTGGAGCCGGGCATCAGGCGGGGTTTCAGTTGCGCGCTGCGGCGCGAGCCCGGAAATTCAGCCGGGTGATTGCCTGGAACCTGCACCCTGAAATGCTGCCGAAACTTGGCGCGATTGCTGCCGAGTTGGATCTGCCGTTCGAGGCGGTGGGGTTGGAGCGGATGGTGGAGGCGGATGTGATCATCACAATCACCTCGTCGCCGGCATTTTCGCTGGCACTGTCGCATGTATCCGCGGGGGTGCATCTGGCCTGCATGGGCACCGATACGGTCGGCAAGCAGGAGGTGGAGCCTGCGCTGGTGGCGGTGGCGTCGGTGTTCACCGATGAAGTGTCGCAGTCGATTTCGATTGGCGAGGCGCAGCATGCGGTGGCGGCAGGGTTGAAATCTGCGGCAGACATCGTGCCGCTGGGCGATGTGGTGACAGGCGGGCATCCGGGGCGGCGGTCTGACAGCGAGATCACCTTGTTCGACGGCACGGGGGTTGGGTTGCAGGACCTGGCGGTCGCCGGGGTTGCGGTGGCACGGGCTGCGGAGCGGGGACTTGGGAGTGTGGTCGAGGTCTGAATTTGCCGCGGTGAGGGCGGACGCGCTGCGGGGGATATTTTTGCCAAGATGAAAGCGAGAGGCCGGGGCATTGAACCCGGTCTTTTGCTGTGGTCTGTGCGGGGTGCAGCAGGAGGGCGATCATGCGGGTGTTTGTCAACGGGTTCGGGCGGATCGGGCGGTCGGTGGTGCGGGCCTGGGCGGCAGGTGGCAGGCCCGGGATCGAAATTGTCGGGATCAACGATATCGCAGCGGCAGAAATGTGCGCGTATCTGTTCGAGTACGACAGTGTTTTCGGGGTGTATCGCGGGTCGGTCACACTAGAGGGTGGCGCACTGGTGATTGACGGGCGGCGGGTGCCGTTGAGCCGGGTGGCCGATCTTTCGACGGTGGATTTGCGGGGTGTCGATCTGGTGATGGAATGCACCGGGCGGGCCGAGATGGCGGCGCGCGGGTTGGCAGCCGGGGCGGGGCGTGTGCTGGTGTCGGGGCCATTGGCGACGGCGGAGTTCACGGTCGTGTTGGGGGCGAACGAGGCAGGGTTGCACGGCCAGCGTCTGGTGTCGAACGCGTCCTGCACCACCAATGCGCTGGCGCCATTGGTCAAGGTGCTGGACACGGCTTTTGGCGTGGTGACGGGCTCCATGACGACGATCCATTGCTATACCGGGTCGCAGCCGACGGTCGATGCGCCGGCGGCCGATTTCGCACGCAGCCGGGCGGCGGCATTGTCGATGGTGCCGACGACGACATCGGCGCAACGCTTGCTGGATATTGTGTTGCCGGAACTCGCGGGGCGGATCGAGGGGTCGGCAGTGCGGGTGCCGGTGGCGAGCGTCAGCGCGGTCGATCTGGCAGTGATGGTCGAGCGGTTGCCGAGCGCTGATGAGGTGAATGCCTTGTTTCGCGGGGCGGGTGGGGTGATCGGTGCAACAGACCGCCCGTTGGTATCAAGCGATCTGCGCGGACGGGGCGAAAGCATCGTGATGGCCTGTGCCGAGACACGGGTGACGCGGGGCGGGATGGTGCGGGTGTTTGGCTGGTACGACAACGAATGGGGTTTTTCCAACCGGATGCTGGATGTCGCGCGGTTGATGGGGGGGCGGGGCTAGTCTTTTGTCTCTGACCCATTCGGGGTCAGCCCGTACCGCGCGACCAGACGCCAGACATGGGCGGGGATCATGTTCTTCATCCGTGCGGGATGGGTGCGGCGCAGGTGCAGGACGGTTTCGATTGCCTTCATCTCGACCCGCGCGCGGGCAAATTCAAGGCCGCAGGGCCCGATTCGGGGTTGCAGGAAGCTGACCAGGGGGCGCAGCCATTTGGGCATACGGCGCAAGGGCATCCCACCTGCCGCCAGCGCGGTGTTGCTGAGAAAACCCTTTACGGCACCGTCACGTTTGCCTTTGTCGGTCAGGGGTTTGGTGGCGATTTGAGGTTCGATCAGGGCCAGAAGTTCGGCACCGCGCGCATTGCGAACCAGCAGCCACTGATCCCCGTCGCCGCCCATGTAGCCCACCGTGATGTCGGCCAGTCGATTGGTATAATCGACGCAGGTTTTGCAGGTCAGCGGAAAGAAGTCGGCGGCAAGCTGGCTTATCGGCAGCGACAGGAAGGGAATGGCGCGGGGTTTTCGGCCGTCGCTGTAGCGGAGTTCGACTTTGTAGTCGGTGCGGAATTCCAGATAACGGATGGTTTCAGGGTTCGGGTCCAGCAGGTTCAGGAAGCTGTGGAAATTCTCGGTCGTGGTGTTGTCAGAGCACGGGGTGCCGATGACGTAGATTCGCGTGAAACCTAGCGAGGCTTCGAGGGCGCGCAGGGCATAGACCTGACAGGGGATGCCGATGAAGGCGATCCGTTTGTGGCCTGCGGCCGCGGCGGGTTCAAGAAGGGCGAGGGTGGGGGCAAAGCCCATGCGCATCCCGCGTGCCGCCGTCATTGCGGCGGGGTCGGTGATGATGACGGGCAGCGGTTTCCAGATGTTCGTGGGGTCGGGGGCCACGGTCAGGACGGCATCGACGGCCCCGGTTTCCAGAAGGCGCGCGGCCAGCGTGGTGGTGATGCCGGTCCATTGCGCGCCGGGGGCGGGCGGGGTCAAGCGGGCGCGCAGCATGGTTTGGGTGACGCCGAAGAAGGCTTCGTCGCTTTGCGTCGCGGACCCTGTATCAAACGCTGTGCGCCCATGGATGCGGGTTTCGGCGGTGGGGTAGTCGGGCTGGATGAACTGGCAGGCGTGGCCGCAAGCCTTGCCGTCGCCGATGCGGCTGACGCCACAATCGGTGCACAGGCCCGGGCGGGCGGCGCCGGAGAGGGTGGGGGCTGTCAGGCCGGGGATGGTCAGTTGTGGGGCAGGAAACTGCGGGATCATTCATCTGCCTTTGTCGCCGATGGGGGACAATGGGCGCGGTCCGCCAGCGGGTCAAGGGGTGGCTGACAGGCCGGGGTGGCCCTTGCCAAAGGCACCACGCAACCCGACTTTGCCGGATGGGCCTCGGGTCCTCAGATCAAGGGGATGGCAGCTGCGGTGGCTCCGTCGCGGGGGATGAAAGCTTGCAGAGCCGGGCTGCGTTGTCCATTGGTGGGACCCGGCAGGGTTCCACAGGAAAGCAAATCTGCTTGAAACGTGCCGCTTTCAAACCCGGCCGATCCGAAGCTCGGCGACGAGGCACAGGTTAAAGTGCTTTACAAGGGCGCGTCAGTGGCGGCCGAGGTCCGGGCCACCTTTGCCGGTTTCAGCGAAACGACGATGGCCTTTGCCTGTTCGACCAAGACCGGCTATGAATTCGGGACGCCGGGCGTCGCCACGGTGAAAATCTGGCAGCCGGGATACCGGTCCGTGCGCGTGGCCCTTGAGGCCGAGGATCGGGATGCCGATTTGGACACGCGCGTGCTGTGGGCGATCCTGGCGTTCGAGGTGAAGAAAGGACCGCTCTACGCGCGGAGGTGGTGATGGTCCCTGTGGACCTCGCCGCCTTGAAGGTCTTTTTCCACTCGGTCGGATGATCAGTCTTGCCGCAGGACGCAGCGGTGGAGAGTGCGTTTGCCCATGACGGCGGGGACCCGATCCCGTTTGCCGCGATGACTGTCATTGCGCCAGATGGCATGGCTTTTCACAAAGAGCGCACGTTTGTCGCGGGAACAAAAGCGCGCATGGTCCTGATGCGCGACCGGTTGCGAGGCGTTCCTGGTGGAATGTCGCGGGTTCTGATCGTCTTGCAGGCTGCGATGGATGCGCGCCTGCATCACGTCACGCATCGCAAGCGGGATGCCTTTTGCACTTGGCCGGGGTCAGGCGACAATGATCCAGGGGGCGGCGAAGGGATGCTCTTCAAGATTGGGGGTTGGTCCGATCCGGTCGATCACGACGAAAAGGCCTGGCGCGTGCAGGGGGGTCAGCACGCCATGCCAGGTGCCGCGATGCAGATTGATGCCCTGCCGGCCATTGGTCAGGAACGCGCGCGGTGCGGCTTGGGGGTTTGGGGCCACGACGACGAGGAAAGGGTGTTCTGTCATCGGCACGAAGGCCTGGCTGCCCTCGGGGTGACGCTCGATCAGGGTCAGGGCGTAGGGCAGGCTGCAGGGCTCAGCGAGAAAGGTCGAAAGACCTGCCCGAGCGTCTCCGAAGTCAAGGCGCGCCTGGTCATGGTGGCGTTGGCAGAGGCCTGCGTTGATCGCGCGGTAGGGGCCCGTGGCATCGAGCACATCGCCGAAAGGGGCAAAGGCGGGGGCAGTCAGGGGTTCGGTTCTTATCTGGCGCATGATCGTCCTTTTGCCCGCGGCCGGGGGGTTTCACACCCCCCGGACTCCCCGAGGGATATTTGTAAACAGATGATGAACGCTAGCGGGCGACACCAAAGCCACCTGGGCCGCGCAGTCTGGCGTGGCGGTTGATGTCTTTGTAGAGAAGGTATCGGAACGGGCCGGGGCCAGCGGCGTAACAGGCTTGCGGGCAAAAGGCGCGCAACCACATGTAGTCACCGGCCTCGACCTCGACCCAGTCGGTATTGATTTTGTACACCGCGCGGCCCTGCAGCACATAAAGGCCGTGTTCCATCACATGGGTTTCCTCGAACGGGATCAGGCCGCCGGGTTGGAAGGTCACGATGTTGACCTGCATGTCATGGGAGAGGTCGTCATTTGCGGTAAAGCGGGTGGTAGCCCAGGCGCCGTCGGTGTCGGGCATCGGGGTTGGGGCGTGATCCTGGTCGCGGGTGACGAAGGGTGCCGGGGTGGGCCAGCGGGGGGCTGGTTCGTAGAGTTTGCGGATCCAGTGCAGTTTGGTGGGGGTATCGTCGGAGTTGTGCAGGGTCCAGTCGGTGGCGGGGGGGATATAGGCATAGCTGCCGGGGGCAAGCGGGTAGCGGGCGCCGTTCAGCATCAGCGTGGGTTGGCCGTGGGTGATGAACAGCACACCTTCGACGCCAGGATCGGGTTCGGGGGATTGCGCGCCGCCTTGCGGGGCGACATCGAGGATGTAATGCGCGAAGGTTTCCGAAAAACCGGTCATCGGGCGGGCGATGATCCAGGCGCGGGTGTTTTGCCAGCCGGGCAGTTGGCTGGTGACGATTTCGGTCATCACGCCCTGCGGGATGACCGCGTAGGCGGTGGTGAAGATAGCGCGTCCCGTGTGTAGCGCGGTTTGCGGGGGCAGGCCATCGCGAGGAGCGGCGTAGGAGGTCATGGGAGCAGGGCTTTCAGGCGGAGAAGGGCAATGCGTTCGACGGCGGCACAGGCGGTTCGCAGTTCGGTTGTGCTATCGTTGGCAAGGCGGGATTGGAAGGCGGCCAGAATGCTGGCCTTGGTATTGTCGCGCACGGCGATGATGAAGGGGAAGCCGTGTTTGGCGGTGTAGGCGGTGTTCAGGGCATCAAGTTCAGCGCGCTCGGCATCGGTTAGGGCGTCAAGGGCGGCGGAGGATTGCTCGGCGGTGCTTTCGGGCGTCAGTCGTTTGGCGAGGCTGAGTTTGCCCGCAAGGTCGGGGTGTGCGCGCAGCGTGGCGAGGCGTTCGGCGTGGGGCGCGCTGCGGAAGGCGCGGCAGAGGGCGTTGTGCAGGCCTGCGGCCCCATCATGGGCGGGACCGAGTTCAAGGGCGTGGGCGCGGGCGGCGATCCAGGATGAATGTTCGAAAATGCCACCATAGGTTGTGACGAACTCTTCAAGCGACATCTGAGAGGGGCGGTTGAAGCGCTTGTTCGGATGGGTATTTGCCCAATGCCTGGCGATCTGGGTGCGGGTCGCGAACCAGACTGCGTTGTGGGATTTTGCATAGTCGAGAAAACGTTTGAGGCCAGCGATTTTCCCCGGGCGGCCAATCAGACGGCAGTGCAGGCCGATCGAGAACATTCTGGCTGCGCCTTGTTCTCCTTCGGCGTAGAGAGTGTCGAAACTGTCCCTGAGGTAGCGGAAAAACTGCTCGCCACAGGTGTAGCCAGGGGCGGTGGCAAAACGCATGTCGTTGGCTTCCAGCGTGTAGGGGATCACCAGTTGATCGCGGTCGGGCAGCTCGAGCCAATAGGGCAGATCATCGTCGTAGCTGTCCGAGATCCAGGCGAAGGCGCCGGTTTCGGCGGTCAGGCGGACAGTGTTGATCGAGCAGCGCCCGGTATACCAGCCGGTGGGGGGGCTGCCGACAACTTCGGTGTGCAGGCGAATGGCTTCGGTGATCTGGGCGCGTTCGGTGGGCTCGTCCATGTCACGATGATCGACCCATTTGAGGCCGTGGCTGGCGACGTCCCAGTGAGCCGCGTTCATGGCGGCAACATGTTCGGGGGCGCGGGCGAGGGCGGTGGCGACGCCGTAGACGGTGATGGGGATGTCTTCGGTGGTGAAAAGGCGGTGCAGGCGCCAGAAGCCTGCGCGGGCGCCGTAGTCGTAAAGCGACTCCATGTTCCAGTGGCGCTGACCGGGCCATGACGCGGCACCGGCGATGTCCGACAGGAACGCCTCGGACCCTGCGTCACCGTGCAGGATGTTGTTTTCGCCGCCTTCTTCGAAATTAAGCACTAGCGAAATGGCGATTTTTGCACCGTTCGGCCATGCGCCATCGGGCGGGGTTGGGCCGTGGCCTCGGAAGTCGCGGGGGTAGCGGGGGGGCATGGCGTCTCCTTTGGGGCAGGCTATGCGGGAACGGGACCGAGTACTTTCAGAAAATCGCAATAGGTGTTGTGGTGCAATCAGGTGGTCGCATCTGGGAGCGGGTTTGCGCTAGGATCGGCTTGAAGGCACTAAGGGGAGGCGAATGGTGGGTGGACTTGGCGGGCGGTTGACGACGCATGTGCTGGATACGGCGCGGGGGATGCCGGCAGCGGGGGTGAAGATCACGCTCTACAAGATCAACGGGATGAGCCACCGCAAGATGCTGGAGGCGGTGACCAATGCCGACGGGCGGTGCGACGCGCCGTTGCTGGCGGGGGACATGCTGGTCGCGGGAACGTATGAGCTGGTGTTTGCGGCGGGGGCGTATCTGCGCAGCACCGGGCAGGCGCCAGAGGGCGTGCTGTTTCTGGACGAGATTCCGATCCGCTTTGGCGTGACGGATGCCGGGGCGCATTACCATGTACCTTTGTTGATCAGCCCGTTTGCCTATTCGACTTATCGGGGAAGCTGAAGCGATGCTCAGCGCATCCCTGCGGTCGCTTTTCGCAAGGCGTCGCGAATGTGGTCTGCGAGGTAGTCGGTGAACAGGCGCACCTTGGGGTCCTTCAGGCGGCGGTGCTGGCTGAGCGCGGACAGTTGGGTGGGTTTGGGGGGCGTGGCGGTAGCGACGGGGATCAGGCGGCCATCGCGCAGATAATCGGCCACCTCGAACAGCGGTTTGAGGATGATGCCGCGGCCATCCAGTGCCCAGTTGGTCAGCACGTCGCCGTCGTCCGTCTCGAAAGGGCCGGTAATTTCGTACCTGCGGGGTCCGTCGGGGGTTTGCAGGGTCCATTGGAATTCCTTCGCGCCGGGGAATCGCAGGTTCAGGCAATCGTGGCGGTCGGTGATCAACGCATCGCCGTTGGCGGGCATGCCCCGTCGGGAGATGTAGGCGGGGGCCGCGCACAAAAGCCGCGGGCAGTCGGCGATCAGGCGGATTTTCAGGGTGCTATCGTCCAGAAGGCCGAGGTGGAATGCGACGTCGATCCCTTCGGCGGTGACATCGATGGTCCGGTCCGACAGGCGCAGCCGCACGTCGATCTGGGGATACAGGTCCTTGAACGCGGGTACCACTGGGGCGATCAGGCGGCGACCGACGCCGAGCGGGGCCGCCACAAAAATCGTGCCGCGCGGGTTTTGGGTGACATCCATCACCGCGGCTTCGGCATCGTCAATGGCATCGAGGATTTTGCGGGCACCATCAAGGAAGATGCGGCCGTTTTCAGTCGGCTGCAAACTGCGCGTGGTGCGCGAGAACAAGCGGACGCCGAGGTGCTTTTCCAATTCCGAGATTCGCGCGGACGCCACGGCGGGAGAGGTGCGTTGGTCGCGGGCAGCCGCGCTCATGCTGCCCAATTCGTAGACACGGACGAACATGCGGATGGTGTTGACATAGGACATGATCATTATCCCGGCGAGTTTGAAAGTGATCCCGCATTTGCTGGATTAACAGAAAGGCGACTTTTGCGATAGCGTGGATGCAAAGGGGATGCGGCATGTATGATTGGGCGGTTTTGTGGGAATGGGTCGAGATCGCGGTGCGTTGGACGCATGTGATAACGGCCATCGCCTGGATCGGATCTTCGTTCTATTTCATCGCGCTGGATCTGGGGTTGCGCCAGACGCCGAGCCTGCCCGCGCTTGCGCATGGCGAGGAATGGCAGGTCCATGGCGGCGGGTTTTACCACATCAACAAGTATCTGGTGGCCCCTTCGATGCTGCCCGAACATCTGACCTGGTTCAAATGGGAGAGTTACGCGACCTGGCTAACCGGGTTCGCGATGCTGGTGCTGGTCTATTACATTGGTGCGGACATGTATCTGCTGGATCCTGCGGTCGCCGATCTTGCGGCATGGCAGGCGGTTTGCATCTCGGTGGCGTCGCTTGCGGTGGGATGGGCGGTGTATGACACGATCTGCAAAAGCCGGTTCGGGGATGACAACACTCGGCTGATGCTGGGCCTTTATGTCATTCTGGTCGTAATGGCCTGGGGGTATACGCAGGTCTTTTCCGGCCGCGCGGCGCTGCTGCATCTGGGGGCGTTTACCGCGACGATCATGAGCGGCAACGTGTTCATGATCATCATGCCCAATCAGCGGATCGTGGTGGCGGACCTGAAGGCGGGCCGGCAGCCGGACCCGAAATACGGCAAGATCGCCAAGCAGCGCAGCACGCATAACAACTATCTGACGCTGCCGGTGATCTTCCTGATGCTGTCGAACCACTATCCGCTGGTGTTTGCGACGGAATACAACTGGGTGATCGCGAGCCTTGTGTTCCTGATGGGGGTGACGATCCGGCATTGGTTCAACACGCGCCACGCCCGCAAGGGCAGCCCGCACTGGACCTGGGGGGCGACGGCGGTGCTGTTTCTGGTCATCGCCTGGTTGTCCACCGCGCCAATGCGGCTGGTTGAGGGGGAGGCGGCGCTAAGCGGGTCTGCGCTGCGGTTTGCCTCGGCGGACGGGTTCGAGGAAGTGACAGGGATCGTGCAGGGCCGCTGTTCGATGTGCCACGCCGCCGAGCCGGGATGGGAGGGGATGTACTGGCCACCGAAAGGCGTCGTGCTGGAGACGCCTGCGCAGATCGCACAAGCGGCGCGACGGATTTTCCTGCAGGCAGGTGTCAGCCACGCGATGCCGCCCGGGAACCTGACGTATATGGAACCGCAGGAGCGTGCTGCAATTGTGCGCTGGTTTCGGGCGGCGCACCAACCTTTGGCAGAGGGTGCTGACCGCCTTTAGGCCAGATGCCGAATCGGGACTGCCGCCGAAAAGCGCGGCAATCCCGAAACGATGTCACAGCAGTTCGGCGACCTTAACGCTGCGCCCTTCCGCAACCGACATTAGTGCCGCATCGGCAAGTGCCAGCGCCAAAAGCCCATCCTGCCCGGTCGCAGGCATCGCCGTGCCTTGGCTTATCGCCTTCACGAAGGCCGCGATTTCGTTGGCGTAGGCGGCAGTATAGCGCGTCATGAAGAAGTTCAGCAAAGGTGCTGCGTGATATCCCGCCTTGTCGGCCAGCGTCACCCGGTTTTCGGCCTGATTTTCGGCCGCGATCATCCCGGCAGAGCCCAAAACCTCGATCCGTTGGTCATAGCCATAGGTCGCGCGGCGGCTGTTCGAAATGATGGCCTGACGCCCCGACGCTGTGCGCAAGATGACGTTCGCGCTGTCAAAATCGCCCAAAGCCGCGATTGCCGGGTCTGTCAGCACCGAAGCTGCTGCCTGCACGGTTTCCACTTCTTCGCCCAGCAACCAACGTGCCATGTCAAAATCGTGGATGGTCATGTCGCGGAAAATTCCACCCGAGCGTTTGATGTAGTCGGCGGGCGGCGCGCCGGGGTCGCGGCTGATGATCGTCACCATCTCGACCGATCCGATACGGCCTGCATCGATGGCGGCCTTGACGGCCATGAAATCCGGATCGAACCTGCGATTGAAGCCGACCATCAAAGTGCCCTGAACCTCGGCTACGACCTTGAG
Organism: Paracoccaceae bacterium; assembly: GCA_031400505.1. GTDB lineage: Bacteria > Pseudomonadota > Alphaproteobacteria > Rhodobacterales > Rhodobacteraceae > JAIYDJ01. The sequence continues at coordinate 51,093 of JANNPZ010000019.1, forward strand.
GCAAGCGGCAACTCTGGCCAATGACAGATCAACCGGCTTTTCGCAGAAAACCGCCTTGCCGGCGCGCACGAACTGTTCGATCAGGTCGGCGTGGGTGTCGGTGGGCGTGCAGATCACGACGGCGTCAATATCCTGGGAGGCGAGGATTGCATCGATGCTGCGGATGTCGCAGCCGTAGGCAGACTTGACGGCCTCGGCCGCGGCGGTGACGGGGTCTGCAATCGCGATCAGTCCCGCTCCGGGGGTTGCGGCCACGGCACGGGCGTGGACCTGGCCGATGCGGCCCGCCCCGAGGATGGCGAAGTTCAGTGTCATGGTGTTTTCCTTGTTTCGGTCATTTGGATGCGACCTAAGCCGCGCCTTCGAATTCTGCTCCGGTCTTTGCCCCGGTAATGTAGGCCACCACGTCCTGCCCGTCGGTGTCTTGTTTGCGCAGATTGGCGACGATGCGGCCGCGCCGAAAGACCACGATGCGATCAACCAGATCGAACACCTGCCGCATGTTGTGGCTGACCAGGATCAACGGCTCTCCTGCGTCTTTCAGGGTGCGGATGATGTTTTCAACCTGTGCTGTCTCTTGCACGCCCAAGGCCGCCGTCGGTTCGTCCATGATCACAAGTTTGGACTTGAAGGCGGCCGTGCGTGCGATGGCCACACATTGCCGCTGCCCACCGCTCATGTTGCGGATGGTGTTCATCAGGTTGGGAATCTTGACCCCGGTTTTTACCAACGCCGCCATCGTGGCCTCGCGCATCGCCTTCTTGTCCAGAATAGAGAACGGGCCGAGGTTGAAGCGGATCTTTTCGCGCCCCAGGAACAGGTTCGATGGAACGTCAAGATCGTCTGCCAGCGCAAGGGTCTGAAACACCGTCTCGATCCCGGCTTCGCGGGCTTCGATCGGCGACGTGAAGCTGTGCGAAACCCCGTCGAACAAGATCTCGCCACGCGTCGGCATCTCGACCCCGGTGATCTGCCGGACAAAGGTGGATTTTCCCGCCCCGTTGTCACCCATGATCGCCACATGTTCGCCGCGCATCAAGGTAAAGTCGGCCTCGGTCAGCGCATGCACACCGCCGTAATGCTTGGTCAGACCGCGGGTTTCCAGAATGAGATCGGCCATCATCCGCGCCCCCGCTTGGTTTGCCGCCATTGGTCCAGCACCACGGCACCGACGATGATCACGCCCTTTACCATCTCTTGATAATACGCATCAAGCTTCAGGAACGTGAAACCCGAGATGATCACCCCAAAGATCAACGCGCCCAGACAGGTGCCGATGATCGACCCGCGCCCGCCTTGCAGACTTATCCCGCCGATCACCGCCATGGCGATGGCGTCAAGCTCGTACATCACCCCCATGCCGGCCTGCGCCGTCAGGTTCTTGGACGACAGCACGATGGCCGCCAGCGCCGCCAGCGCCCCCGCGATGGTATAGACCAGCACCTTGTGACCGGTGACGTTGATCCCCGACATCCGCGCGGCCGCCTCGTTTGACCCGATGGCGTAGCAGTGCCGTCCATATTTCGTCTGCGTCATGATCAAATGAAACAGTATGGCAAGACTGACGAAGATCAGGACCGGCATCATGCCCTTGCCTATCGCGGCATAGCTTTCGGTCGGGAAAGAGATCGGATTGCCCTTGGACCACCATTTTGCGCATCCGCGCGCGGCGACCATCATGCCGAGGGTCGCAATGAACGGCGGGATGCGAGTGTATGCGATCAGCAGGCCGTTGACGAACCCCGCAAACAGCCCGCAGGCCAGACCGACGATCAGCGGTATGATCACCGGAAGATCCATCCAGCCGGCAGTGAAGATCGCCTTGGGGTTCGGACTACCGTTCACCACGGCCACTTGCGCAAAGCTCATCGTGACCATCGCCGTGATGCCGACGATTGATCCCGACGACAGGTCGATTCCACCCGTGATGATCACCTGCGTCACGCCAAGCGCGATGATCCCCACGATGGCGACCTGCAAGATGATGATTTGCAGCCGTTGCTGGTTGAACAGCGTGTCAACGGTGTCGCGCGTGTTGAACAGGAAACTGTCCCCGACAAAGACCCGACCCAAAACTTCGAACGCCAGAATGATCAGGACCAGTGCGGCCAGAACGTTCAACTCGGGTGGTCGAGTGCGTCGTTTCGCGTCATAGGCCAGCCCGCCAATTCCATGCGTCGTGTTTGCCATGGGTCGTCCTCCGCTTCATGTGCCGGTCCCAGCCTGCATGATGCGGCTCGTTTCGGCAAAGAAAGGGCGACGCATGTGCGACGCCCTTTCTTGTCTGGCAGGAAAGATCAGTTCTTGGCCAGATAGTCTGCGACGTTTGCCGGCGTGACCAGTTCGAACGGCACAAAGACCTTCTGCTCGACCGCTTCGCCTGCCGCGAGCCTTACCGCGGCGTCCAGTGCGCCGCCGCCCTGGGCCGCTGCGTTCTGAAATACGGTTATGTCCAGTTCGCCCGCCTGCATCGAGGCCAGCGCATCCTGCGTTGCATCCACGCCACTGACGAGCACCGAACCCATGTCGATGCCTGCAGCCTTGATCGCCTGAAGCGCACCAAGCGCCATCTCGTCATTGTTGGCGATCACGCCGTCAAACGCGGCACCGGTTGACAGCCAGTTGGTCATCAGGTTCTGCGCCTCGTCCCGCGACCAGTTGGCGGTTTGCTGGTCAATGACGGTAATCTTTACCGCACAATTCCCCGAATCGACGACGTCATAGATGTTTTGCGTACGCTGGACAGCGGCCTGGTTCGACAACTGGCCCTGCATGACATAGACGCTGACCTCGGTCTTGCCCGCTTCGGCCCAAAGCCTGCATTGCTCGGTCACGCCCTTGCTGCTGGACTCTGTTTCGTTCGAGGCGACGAAGGCCTGATTGTCGGGCAGCGTATCGACGTTGATCGGCTGGCGGTTCACATAGACCAATGGCACCCCTGCCGCCGCCGCCGCATCCGTCATCGCCTGGGTGGCCGACGTATCGACCGGGTTCACGATGATCGACGAGACACCGGATGCGATGAAGTTGTTGATCTGGTCCAACTGCTTGGCCACATCATCCTGCGCGTCCTCGATCTGCACCGACAGGCCAGCGGCATCGGCCTGGGCCTGGATGCCGTTGCGCAGCACGGTCAGAAAGTTGTCATCAAACCGCGCCATCGACACACCGATACCGTCGGCCATCGCGGTCGTGGACAGCAAGGCCAAAAGGCCTGCTCCGAATAGGGTTTTGTTCATGGTTTACTCCTCCCAGAGATAAAGCGCCGTTTCTCACGACAGGTTGATCGGTTCTTTTGTTGGGGCGCAGTCCTGGAGCACCCTCACGACTCATCCAACCCGACCATCAGGTTGGTGAAGTTGTGGCATCCGGTCAACAGATTTTTGCAACCGGTTGCAAAAGTCAACTTCCAGCGCCCTGTTGCCCGATACGATTGCGGATGAATGCCATCGAAGCAGAAAGATCCGCCTCGGGGGTCGAACTGGCATGAACCACTGGCGAGAAGGCTTCAAAGCTTACTGGGCCGGTCCATCCCGATGCTGCAAGGTCGGTAAGCTGCGCGATGTTTTCCAACCTGTCGGCGCAATCCACCAGAACGCGGTGCGCGTCCGTCATCTTGCCGACGGTCACGGCCCGATCCACGACGCCAGAGATGTGAACAATGCCCGTGTCGTCGGGAAACATAAGTCCGTCGGGGGCTAGCGCGTGGTGAAAGGTGTCGTGCACCAGTTTGAACTGGCCCTTGCCACCAATCGCATCGATGGCCTCGACTGCCTCTGACTTGTGGCGCAACGCGCAAACCTCGAACCCGAGCGGTTCGACCATGCCGATCAAGCCGTGATCCGCAAGCATCGGCAGCAGGGCCTTCAGCGCCACCCTCAGCGCCGCCTGACGTTCGCCATTGCCCATGCCGAGGTTGTCGTTTCGCGGAATCAGGCTGATCGCCTCTGCCTGGGCTGCTTGCGCGATTTTCATGAGCGCCAAAGCCTCGGCAGCTTTGGCGTCCGACCAGTCGTTGAACCGCGTGACCTCGGCCACCGCCAGCAGCCGCAAGCCCTTGCCGCGGGCCAGCTTTCCGGCTGTCGCAGGATCCAGCCCGTCAAACAGCGGTTGGGCCAGATCGTTGCGCACTTCGATCCCGACGCAGCCGAGCGTCGCTGCAAGGTCCAGCAAAGCAGTGTAACGCAGTCTTGGAACGGTCATGTGGTTGATGGCGAATGCTGTCATCAGGCTTGACCTCGATATGCTGCTGGACCACTTTTGGTTTCTTGACGGCCTGCGTCAAGCGATCTGAAGAACTCTGCGTCAAACGTGACGAATTTCTTCTGCAGACATGATGGATAAATCGTCAGAATTGAACTGCGACGACTGCGCTAGACAGACTCGGGCAGATAAAGATCCGGCTGCAGGAAATGCTGGCCCTGCACCGGGGTTATCCCGGTCTGGACCGCCGCCGCCGCGAGGGTAACCAGATCGCCGCACAGTTTGGTCAAAGGCGTTGCAATGGCCATGCTGACATACCGCGCGATCAACGCCGATCTGCTTTCCGGTGTGATTTCGTTCACCACCAGCGTCACATCGCCAGGCTTTCGCACTTCGCGCAGGGCGGCGATTGCGCCTTCCATCCCGCCGCCTGCGCAGTAAATTCCCCGCAGGTCAGGATGGCGCTCCAGAAGATCGAGCGTGGCTTCGTAGGTCAATTGGCGGGTTTCCAGATTGACCAGCGTGTCCAGCAGGGTGAACTGTGGCGCATATTCGCGAAAGTAGCTGCGAAAGCCGGTCTCGCGCAATTCATGCCCATGCCAGCGATATCCGCCAACGAAAACAGCTATCTTTCCCGCTGTATGCGTGGTGGTCGCAATCAGATGTGCTGCAATCCTGCCGATTTTCATGTTGTTCAGACCAAGGTAATTCTGCCGCACGCCTTGGGCAAAATCGTTCAGCAAGGCAAAGCATGGCAGCCCCTTTGCGTTGGCGCGCAGCACCGCCTCTGTCACATCCGGATGCGTCACGGCCGTTGCCGCGATGGCATCTACCCGGCCGATCATGCCATCGATCAGTGTTGCAAAATCGGCGGGCGATTGCGACGCCGCAAACTGGACGCAAGCCGTGGCGCGCAGGCCGGTTGCATCGGCCACGGCGCGCTCGATCTCGGATTTGAAGCTTTGATAGAAGGCCTGCCGTTCCTTGTGCAGCACCACACCCAAACGCAGGCGCGGCAGGTCCATCTGCACTCGCTGGCCGATCAGGGGCGCTGCGTGATACCCGACCAGACGCGCGGCATTGTAAACCCGGCGGGCGGTATCTTCGCGGACCTTTTCGCGGCCGTTGAGGACACGGTCCACGGTGGCGGTGGAAACACCAGCCTCGCGGGCGACGTCTTGGATTGTCGGGCGGTTGGCCATGGCTTCATTCCTGACGAAATTCAATCATTTCTGAAACCAGCGTGATGCGGTCTGATGGAATTTGCAATCGCCTTCTTGGTATCTGCGCATTTCGCGAATACCCCTGTGACCCAAACCGGACTTGGGCATTTGCGCCCCCCCGACTGGGCACGCCAATGCAGACCGTCAAAGTTCGCGGCACGAATAGGATGGAGGAGAAGATGGCCAAGCGCGACTACAGCCTTTTGGGTCCGGACGCGCGCCGGGCGGTCGAGACCGGTCTTGCGGCGGCCCAGTGGTATCACTCCACCGTTCCCCGACGCGACATGAAGGCGCTGATGCAGCGGACGAACGGCCCTGCGATCCAGGATACCCTCATGCTTTATGGCTGCATGATCGCCTTTGTCGCGGTCGGAACGGCCTTGTGGCCAAGTTGGTGGTCCGCGCCATTCTGGTTGGCCTACGGTGTTCTTTACGGAAGCGCATCCGACTCGCGCTGGCACGAATGCGGACATGGCACGGCGTTTCGTACGGCCTGGATGAACAAAGTGGTCTATCAGATTGCGTCCTTCATGATCATGCGCAATCCCGTTACCTGGCGATGGAGCCATGCCCGCCACCACACCGACACCTGCATCGTCGGTCGTGATCCCGAGATCGCGGTGATGCGCCCGCCGGATCTGGTCAAGGTCGTGCTGAACTTCTTTGGCATCCTCGACGTGATCCGGTTTTTCCCGAACCTGGTCCACAATGCTCTGTTGGGGCCGACGTCAGAAGAACGGAGCTTTGTGCCGAAAGGCGACTGGGGCAAGGTCCGTCTGGCAGCGATCGTTCACATGACGATCTATGCGGCCACGCTGGGGTTGGCGTTTTGGATGCAATCGATCCTGCCGCTGATGGTGATCGGGTTGCCGCGCCTTTATGGCGCCTGGCATCACGTTCTGACAGGGCTGTTGCAGCATGGCGGGTTGGCCGACGATGTGATCGACCACCGATTGAACAGCCGCACGGTTTTGATGAACCCGGTCAGCCGGTTCATCTACTGGAACATGAACTACCACGTCGAACATCACATGTTCCCGATGGTGCCATACCACGCCCTGCCGCGCCTGCATGCGATGATCCGCGACGATCTGCCAGCACCTGACAGATCGATCCTTGCCGCCTATCGCCAGATGTGGCCGGCGTTCTTGCGCCAATTGCGCAATGAGGATTTCTTTCTGAAACGGAACCTGCCGCCGACAGCAAAGCCGTACCGCGAGGATCTGCACCAGATTTCCATCGGTTTGCCGGTAGCAGATGCGCTGCCCGATGCCCACCCGGCCGAATGAGGACCCGATGCCCTGGATCAAAGCCTGCACCACCGATGATATCGACGAAGAGGACCTGATCCGGTTTGATCATCGTAATCAGACCTATGCGATCTACCATGCGCCAATGGGTGAATTCCATGCCACGGCGGGCAAATGCACGCATGAGGCGGTGCATCTTTGCGATGGTCTGGTGATGGGTCATCTGATCGAATGCCCCAAGCATAACGGCCAGTTCGACTACCGCACCGGCAAGGCGATACGCGCGCCGGCCTGCATCGACCTTGCAACCTTTCCGGTCAAAGTCGAAGGCGGCCTTGTCTATATCGCGGTGCCGTGACGGGCGGAATGGCTGTGAAGGGCCTGCGTGGCGCGACAAGAGGTTGCCGCTTTTGGCGGATGCGTGCCAACCCTCAGGCAAGGGGGCGCGTCGGGGTGCCGTGCAATACCGGTGCCATTGAGAACCGCCATTCGCTGGTTTGGCGGTAGGTTTGCCCGGGGTTAAGCGCGATGCTGGGAAAACCTTCGTGGTTGGGGGCGTCGGGCCAGTTTTGCGGCTCTATGGCCAATCCTTCATAGGCACCGTGACCGGGTCGGATCGCCGCGCGGCCATCATAGACCTGGATCGATGCATCGGTGGTGGCCACGGTCATCGAAACTCTGCTTTGCCCGGTCAGCGTCAGTACGGGCGTCAGCGCGCGCGGGTGGTCTGACAGGCAAAACGCGTTGTCGAGGGCTGGGTGTGCGGGCGTGATCTTGCGGGGTGAGCGGAAGTCAAATGCGCTGCCTTGCGTCGCGCGAACCTCGCCCGTGGGGGCAAAACTGGCGGTCGTCGGCAAATAGCGGGCGGCGTCGATTTGCAGGGTATGGCCGGACCAGTCGGGGGTGCCGTCGAGGTTCCAGTAGCTGTGGTTGGCGGCGTTGAACAGCGTCGGTTTGTCGGTTCTGGCGGTGATTTGCAGGCGCAGGGTCGCGTCGTCGGGCACCGAGAAGATGGCCGTAACCACGCGATTGCCGGGAAAGCCGCCCAAGCCATCGGGCAAGGTCAGGGTCAGCGTGGCGCTGGTTTCGGTCGCCTCGGCCAGGGTCCAGACCTGTAGGTGGCTGCCCGTCGGCCCGGAATGCAATGTGTGAAGGCCATCCTGATTGGCCACCAATCGGTGCAACACGCCGTCGATCATCGCCCGCCCGCCCGACAGACGGTTCACCACCGGGGCCACAAGCACACCGTGATGGCGCATGGCACCTTCGTAGTCCGCCAACCGGTCTGACCCCAGCGTCAGGCTGTGGGGGATGCCCGACCACCACAGGCCTTGCAGCGCAGCGCCCAGGGTCAACACGCTGGCGCAAAGCGCCCCGTTGGTCAGGGTGATGCGCTGAACGGCCTCACCCCTGGCCGTTGTGCCGAAATCCGAGATGGTCATGGCGTCCCCCCTGTTGGCGGGCAGGGTGGCCGATCCCGGGTTGCGTCGTCAAGTCAGCTTGCAGCGCAGTCGGCGATGGTTTGGGCCAAGGCACGCAGCAGATCACCATACAGTTCGGGTCCGTTCTGCAGGGTCGATCCTTCGGGGTCCAGGGCGCCCGAAAGCCGTAAGCCCGGGTTCTGTTCAAGAATTTCCAGTAATTTGGGGTCATGGTTGGATTCGGGGAACACGCAGGCCACGCTGTCTGCCAACTTTGTTTGCAGGTTGCGCAGGTGGGCGGCACCAGGGCTTGCCGCATCGCCATCGCTGATTGCCCCGGCGATCGTCAGCCCGTAGTGGGCGGCAAAATAGCCATAGGCGTTGTGGAATACCACAAGCGGAGTGGTTTGCGCCGGCGCAAGAAGCGTTGCGATTTCGGTGTCAAGCACTGCCAGTTCATCCTGCGCCATGGCGGCGTTGGCGGCATAGATCGCGGCATTGGCCGGGTCGAGATCGGCGAGTGTGGTTGCAATCGCGCCAAGCCACAGGCTTGCATTGGCCGGGTCGAGCCAGGCATGCGGGTCGATGTCGCCATCTGCATGGTCGTGATCTTCGTGGCCTTCGGCGGCATGATCATCGTGAACGAGTTCGGCGGCCCCCGTTTCCAAGGCTCCCGTTTCCAAGGCCCCGGTTTCTTCTGCGTGGTTGTGCGCGGCATGCTCATCTTCGGCGTGATCGTCGGCATAGGTCCGATGTATCATCCCCGGCACTGCCAGCAGACGCAGATCAACAGCGCTTGCGTTCAGGCCGTTCATCGCGCGGTCAAGCCAAGGCGACATCTCGGGCCCGACCCAGATGATTGCCTGTGCCGCGGCGAGTTCTGCTGCCTGCGACGGGCGCAGTTGAAACGCATGGGCATCCGCGCCTGCGTCGAGCAAGACCACAGGCGTGCCCAGATCGCCCATGACTTGTGCCACCAAAGATCCGATCGGGGGCAGGTCGGTGACGACGCGCGGGACATCGGCCTGTGCGACCGTGAAGGTCAGCAGGCTGGCAAGCGAGATGGATATGATATAACGCATGAAGGGCCTTTCGAAGTTGTCAGTCACCATGTATGTTATAATATAACATGTCAAGAGGTGTTCAATTGAACCAATCCGCACGAGCCGATCATGCTGCCTGTCCGGGTTGTCAGACGCCTGATCTGGCGTTCTTGACGCATGACCATGCGGATTGCGCGCGTGACGCGCTTGCTCGGGCCGAGGCACTGGTGTTGGAGCGCGGCTTGCGGTTGACCCCGGTTCGCAAGCGGGTGTTGCAGATTTTGCTCGAGTCGCATCAGGCTCTGGGGGCTTATGACGTGCTGAACCGTCTGGCAGCGGAAGGGTTTGGCAATCAGCCGCCCGTTGCATACCGCGCCCTGGAGTTTCTGGAAGAGCAGGGTCTGGTTCACCGCATCCGTCGCCTTAACGCCTTTGCGGCCTGCATGCACCCGGGCGAGGAACACGCGCCGGTGTTTCTGATCTGCACGGGCTGCAAAACGGTGGCAGAGGCCCCGGCAACCGGCATCGGTGCGGCGTTGGGGTTGGCCGCGTCCGGCATGGGCTTTGTTATAGAGCGCGCCACAGTCGAGGCCGTGGGCAAATGCCCGGCTTGCCGGTCGGAACCATGACGGCAGATGTAATGCCTGCCTTGATTGCCGCCGACCATCTGTGCGTGCGCTATGATGCCCGAGAGGTGCTGCACGACGTGTCGCTTGCGGTGCGACCCGGCGAAATCGTCACGATTCTGGGGCCGAACGGGTCGGGCAAGTCAACGCTGCTGCATGCCCTTTTGGGAATTGTCCCGGCGGATCGGGGACGGGCGATCCGTCGGCCCGGTCTGCGGATCGGCTATGTGCCACAACGCCTGGTGATCGATCCCAGCCTGCCGATCACCGTGCGGCGATTCCTGTCGCTGCCGGTGAAGGTATCGGATGTGCAAGCCTCCGCTGCCCTGACCCGCGCGGGCCTGCCCGAGGTGACGGGTCGGCAGATGGCGGCACTGTCGGGCGGGCAGTTGCAGCGGGTGCTGCTGGCGCGCGCGCTGCTGGCCGACCCGCATGTGCTGGTGCTGGACGAGCCGACGCAGGGGCTCGATCAGCCGGGCGAGGCGGCATTCTACCGGCTGATCGAAGAAGTGCGCCTAGCAACCGGGGTTGCGGTGCTGATGGTCAGCCACGATCTGCATGTGGTGATGGCGGCGTCTGACCGGGTGATTTGCCTGAACGGCCATATCTGCTGTGAAGGCACGCCGCAGGTGGTGTCAAGCGCGCCGGAATACCGCGCGCTGTTCGGACTTGGCACGCAAGGCGCGCTGGCGCTTTATCAGCACGCGCATGACCACAGCCACGATCATGATCATGATCAAAAGCACAATCATCCGGGCCACACCCATGCTTGACGATTTCTTGTTGCGCGCGGCAGTGGCCGGAGTGGGCTTGTCGCTGGCGACAGGGCCGCTCGGATGTTTTGTCGTCTGGCGCAAGATGGCCTATTTCGGGGATGCGACGGCGCATGCGGCGATCCTAGGCGTGGCGCTGGCGTTGGCCACCGATCTGCCGGTCGGGCTGGGCACGCTGATGGTGGCGCTGGCGATGGCGGGCACCGTGGCGGGCCTTGCAGCGCGCGGTTGGGCGATGGACACTACCTTGGGCGTGCTGGCGCATTCGGCTTTGGCGCTTGGGCTGGTGGCCATCAGCTTTGTCCCCGGCGCGCGGACTGACCTTGCGGCCTATCTGTTTGGCGACATTCTGGCGGTGACACGCGGGGATCTCGGCTTCATCTGGGGCGGGGCTGTGCTGGTGGTGGGCCTGATGGTCTGGCGCTGGCAAGGGCTGCTGACTGCGACGCTGAGCGAGGATCTGGCCTATGCATCGGGCGTCAGCCCCGACCGCGAGCGGCTGATCCTGACGCTGGCGCTGGCGGTGACGGTGGCCGTCGCGATCAAGGTCGTGGGTGCGCTCTTGATCGCGGCGATGCTGATCATCCCGGCGGCGGCGGCCCGTGGGGTGACGCGAACGCCCGAAGCCATGGCGGCGACGGCTGTGGTGATCGGGGCGGCGTCGACCCTTGTCGGCCTTGGCCTGTCGCTATGGCAGGATACCCCCGCCGGGCCGTCGATCATCGTGGCGGCGGCGGCGATGTTCGGGATTTCGACCGCGCTGCGGCGGCGATAAGCGACGCTTTCCGCGCTACATGTCGTTTTTTGCCGGGCAATGTCGGCTTGCCTTGCCCGCACGGCACCGCTTGCGGCACATATGACGCAAACAGCAGCGAGGCCCCCATGAAAACCCATGTCAAAGCTTTGGTCGTCGGTGGCGGTGCGGTCGGCACCGGGATTGCCTATCATCTGGCACGTGCCGGATGGGACACGATGCTGGTCGAGCGTGACGAGCTGACTTCAGGCTCCACCTGGCACGCGGCGGGGCTTTTGCCACTGTTCAACATGGGCTATGCCACCACGCATATCCACAAATACAGCGTCGATTTCTACAAGGGGCTTGAGGCCGAGACCGGCCTTAACCCGGGCTTTTACGTCGTGGGCAACCTGCGGATGGCGCAACATCAGCAGAGGATGGATGAATACATGCTTTATTCGTCCGTGGCGGAAACGGCAGATGTCTATCACGAATTCCTGACGCCGCGCGAGATCAAGGACCGCTGGCCGCTGGTGCGCACCGAAGACCTGATCGGCGCACTTTATCATCCGCAGGACGGCTACATCAACCCGGCGGACGTGACGCAAGCCATTGCCAAGGGCGCGCGGCAGTTTGGCTGCACCTTCGAGCGCAAGGTGCAGGTTGATGGCTATCGCTGGACGGGGTCGGAATGGATCGTGTCCTGCACGCGGATGGTTGAACAAGGCGGCAACCTCGTGGCGTCCGATGACCGCTTTGACATCGTGGCCGAGCATGTGGTCACTGCGACCGGCAACCACGCGCAGCGCAGCGCGCGCCTCTTGGGCATCCGCACCCCCGCCGTGGTGGTCGAGCATCAGTATATCGTCACCGAACCCGACCCCGCCCTGGTTGAATGGCGCAAGGCCAACCCGCAGCACCCCGTTTTGCGCGACGCCGATGCCAAATGGTATGTGCGCGAAGAGCGTGGCGGATGGATCCTTGGGCCTTACGAAAAGGGCGCCCCCGCCCGGTTCCAATACGGGGTGCCAGAGGCATTCCGTGCCGATCTGTTCCCGCTGGACCTTGAGCGGATCGAGAAGGAATACATGTCCTTCATCCACCGTATCCCGTCTTCGGAAACCGTGGGGTTGAAGGACGATTTCAACGGCCCGATCTGCTATACCCCCGACGGCAACCCGCTGGTCGGCCCTGCGCCTGGGTTGCAGAACATGTGGCTGGCGGAAGGTTTTTCGTTCGGGATCACGGCGGCTGGTGGCACGGGCCATTACCTTGCCCAGATGATGACGGCGGGCGAGGCCGAGATCGACATGGCCAGCCTTGATCCCAAGCGGTTCGGGTCGGATTGGATGACATCCGAATATGCCGCGCGCAAGAACGAGGAATGCTATGACCACGTTTTTGTGCTGCATCATCCGGATGAAGAGCGTGAAGCCGCGCGCCCCCTGCGCACGGCGCCTGTCTATGACCGCCAAAAGGCGCTGGGCGCGCAGATGGGCCAAGTCAACGGCTGGGAACGCCCGATCTACTATGGTCCCTTGAATGCAGCCGCGGATTTTGACCATCATGCGCGGTCTTTCCGGCGGGGCGGTTGGTGGCAATATGCCGTGGACGAGGCACGCGCGATCCGCGAAACCGCAGGCCTGATCGACGCGACGGCCTTTGCAAAGCATCGCATCAGCGGACCGGGGGCCACCGCATTTCTGGATTGGTTCACCACCAATACCCTGCCGAAAGTGGGGCGCATCAACCTGACCTATGCGCTGACCCCGCAAGGCACGACGCGCACCGAGTACACGATCGTGCGCCTGGCCGAGGATGACTATTACCTTGTGTCCGCCGGGGCGTGGCATGGCTATGACGAGGATTACCTTTACAAGGCGGTGATGGAGCAGGAAGACCGCTTTGGCCGGATCAACGAAGAGGATGTGACGACCAAATACGGCGTCTTTGCCCTGGCCGGGCCGAACGCCCGGGCGATTCTGGCCGAAGTGATCAAGGACGCCGAGCCCGAAACCGCCCTGTCGAACAAGCGCTTCCCCTGGCTGTCGGCGCGGCGGATCGAATTGGGGATGTGCCCGGTCAACGCCATCCGGGTGGCCTATACCGGCGAGTTGGGTTGGGAATTGCACCACCCGATCGAAATGCAGCGCTATCTGTGGGACTTGCTTTTGGCGGCAGGTGAAAAACATGGGATGAAGCTGGTGGGCGCGCGGGCACAGAACTGGCTGCGGCAAGAGAAAAGTTATCGCGCATTTGGCAACGAGTTGGGCCGGGATGCGAGCCCGCTCGAGGCGGGGCTGGACCGGTTCGTAGACCTGAAGAAGGAGTTTCAGGGCAAGGCGGCGATGCTGGCACTGGGGGTGCGTAGCAAGTGCTGCACGCTGCTGATCGACGGGCCTTCGGACACCGATCCCTGGGGGAAAGAGGCGCTGCTGCACGACGGGGCCAAGGTGGGCCGCCTGACCTCGGGCGGGTATTCGGTGGCTTTTGGCAAGCAGATCGGCATGGGGTATGTCCGCCCTGACCTGGCCGAGGTCGGGACTCGGTTGCAAGTGCGGATGAACCGCGCGCTGTGGGAGGCGGTGGTCGTCGAGGACAGCCCCTATGACCCCACCAACGCGCGCATCCGGCTGGATAGGTAGCAGGAGGGAGGCCAGCCTCCCTCGCCCCTGCCGGGCTCACCCTCCGGGATATTTGGACCAATGTGAAAGCCGGAAGGATTTGTGCTCAGCAACAGGTTCTTAGAGCGTGTCGCGTTCAATTCAAACGATAGCCAGCGGCGGTGAAGTAGTTTCGGCATTCTTTCGGCTGGAACAGGTCGCATACTGCAGCGATCTTTTTGCACAATGCAGTGTAGGTTCTGGCAGCGGCTTTCC
>JANNPZ010000085.1:0-1816 GCA_031400505.1 Paracoccaceae bacterium
CCAGGCGAGTTGCTTTTTCATGACGAACCGCGGCGCGGGCAGGACGGAAAACAGGATGATGCTGTCAAAGAACGACTGATGTTTCGACGCGATCAGCACGGGGTCGGTCGGGATGGTGCCGCGCACCTCGGACCGCAGGCCGACGATCAGGCGCGCCGACAACCGCGCCCATTTGCAGAAGCTCTGCATCCAGAAGAACGACGCCCCCCGCCAGACCAGCGCCACCGGGGTAAAGATCACACCCAGCAGGATCATCGCCAGATACATCTGCGCCACAAAGATCAGCGACAGCAGCCATTGCAGGGCAAAGCGCATCAGGTCAGTTCCCTCAGTTTCAGAAAGGCCGCCGTCCGTGTCGCCACAAAGGCCACCACAGCCGCAAGCGGCGGCAACACCAGCGGCCAAAGCCAGCCTGCGCCCTGAAACCCCAGCCCGGTCAGGAACCCGCCCGCCGCATCCGCCGAGGGCAGCGAAGCAATCGCGGCCATCCCCGCCGCCGTGCCCGCCGCAGCCCCGGTCAGCGCCCGCAGGGTGAACCGGCGCACGAAGGCGCGCGCGATATAGGCGTCGCGCGCCCCCACCAGCCGCAGGACGCGGATCACCTGCGCATTGGCGGCCAGCGCCGCATTGGCCGCAAGCGTGATCATCGCCGCCATCAGCCCCAGGATCAGGATCACCGACACCATCCCGAACAGCCGCAGCCGTTCCGCCGCCACCGCCAGTGGCCTGCGCCATCGGGTATGATCATCCAGCACGGCCCCAGGCGCCTCGGCCGCAAGGCGCAGGCGCAACCCCTCGGCATCATAGCCGAAAGTGTCCTCGGTGACCTCGATCAACCTCGGGATCGGCAGCGCGTCCAGCGGTAGGTCCGGGCCGAACCACGGCTCCAGCAGCGCGCGCTGTTCGTCGTCGGTCAGTGCGCGGGCGCGGGCGATGCCGGGCGTGGTGGCCAGCAGGTCAAGCACCACCTGCGTCTGCGTCGCCATCTGGTCCTGCGGGGCCGAAATCCGGATCGTGGCATTGCGGGTCAGCGCGTCCGACCACCGGTCGGCCAGCCGCCCCGATGCCAGCGCCAGCGCCAGCGCGAAGACCGCAAGGAAGGCCATCGCAGCCGCCGTCGCCCCGGTCAGCCACGCGGTATGCCCCGATGGCGGCACGATGCGGCCCGCGTGCAGGTCGTTCGACAGCACATCCGCGCGCAGGTCCTTCAACATCAAAGATCAGCCCCGGCCAACTGGATACGCCGGTTCTTGATCCGCAGCACGCGGGCCGCGACCTGCGCCTTGGCGGTGCGGATCAGGTTCAGGTCATGGGTGGCAATCAGAATGGTCTTGCCCATCTTGTTCAACTCCACCAGCAGCGTCAGAAGGCGCAGCGACAATTCCCAATCCAGATTGCCGGTGGGTTCATCCGCCAGGATCACATCGGGGGCCACGATCACCGCGCGGGCCACGGCCGCCCGCTGGCGTTCCCCCCCCGACAGCGATGGCGGCAGCGCGTCGGCCAGATGCGCCAGCCCGACCCAGCCCAGAAGATCGGTCAGATCCTGCGCCCCCGTCTCGCGCCCCGATGCGGTCAGCGGCAAAAGCACGTTGGCGGCCAGCGGCAGATGGTCCAGAAACTGGCAATCCTGATGCACCACGCCGATGCGGCGGCGGGTCAGCGCGATGTCGTCGCGCGACAGGCTGCGCACCTCGCGGTCGAACAGGGTGACGCGGCCTGACGTGGGCAGAAGTTCGCCGTAGCACAGCTTGAGGAAGGTTGATTTGCCAGCCCCCGACGGCCCGGTCAGAAAATGGAATGAACCGGGTGACAG
>JANNPZ010000021.1:0-2215 GCA_031400505.1 Paracoccaceae bacterium
ATAGGCATCGGCAATTCCGATCCACGAGAAATCGGCCACGCCCATCCAGCGCTTCAGGTTCCATTCGGCGGCGGTCGCATCAAACGGCGTCCCGTCAGAGAAGTTGACCCCTTCGCGCAGGTCAAAGCTGATCGACAACCCATCCTCGGCCAACGTCCATGCAGTGGCCAGACCCGGCTCAAGCGTCCCACCGGGGCCATAATGGATCAGCGCGTCAAACACCGCTGAATAGGACGACAGGGTGGAGACGTTCTGCAACAGGTCCAGATCGGCTGTCTCACCTGCAATTGCGACGCGCAGCGTGTCGGCGTGCCCGTCAGCAAAGGCGATCCGGGGTCAGCATGGAAAGAAAGGACATTCCCGCCGTTGTGGCAAGGAAAGAGCGGCGATCGAGTCTGAGCATGGCTTACCCCTGTTGTTGGCTTTTGGAGAGCCTAGCAGCGCGACCAATAATGTATAGATGAAAACAGGCCGTCGCAGTTTCTGTCTCGAGAGAACGCCTGGAACCGCCGCATTCTTGGACAGGAGGAAGGCCGGTGAAGCAAACTGGCTAGGTCCAGTTGCCGCATTCGGTCGGTGAGATCAGAGGGGCATGATCAGTAAACATCTGAATTCAAACAGAAGTTTTCTGCGCCGCCCCAGAGAAGGTTCGACGGCAGTCGCGTTCCCTCCGCCATATCGGAATTTTTAATGCATTACTTTCAATATATTAGCTGGCGGCGGTTGGATTTTATCCCCCATGGCATCCCCCAGATGGCGCTGGATGGCGGGGGAAACGGGCGGAATGCCTTGGCATGAATCTGGAGCATCCGCAGTGGCGCGGGTCAATCAACGGCAGGGTTCCAACTCGCCGAGGTTGCCGTTACCGGCGCGATGGTCCCGGCCATCCTTGCCTCGATCCGTCGATTGCGAGCGCCGCCGTCATGTGCGTGACCTCGAAATGGACGAGAACCGAACGAAAGTGGCAGGACAGGTTTGTCCGGCGTGCTGAAAAACCTCGATGCCGGGCCAAGATGATGCGGGGTTACGGCCCGATCTGCCCGCCTTCTGCAGGTCCGGCGGAAGTGGACACGGCACGAGGCGAAAAACACTTGATCAGCGGGCGATGTCAGGTAGCCTTGACTTCAAGCGACAGGCCACTTGGGGAATGTCGGATCAAACAGAACATCTCGCCAGAATCAACAATTCAGGTGACTTTTGAACGTTCAGGACATTCTGCGAATTCTCGGCGGCATCGGCGTGATCGCGTCAATCGTCTATACCGGCTATCAGATACGCGGCAACACGCGCGCCTTGCGTGCCGCAGCTTATCAGAATGTCTCGCAATCATTCATATCCTTGTGGAGCAGCCTGTTTGCAGATCCGGAAATCCTGGACCTTATCCTACGCTCGGGCGACGATTTTCAAAGCTTGACGCGCATCGAAAAAGCGCGGGTCCGGTTTACCACGATGACATTCATGCGCACCTATGAGAACGCCTATTTTCAGTATAAGATCGGCATCTTGCAGGATCAGGATTGGGCAGCGAGCGTCGGAGATCTTGAAGGCAATCTATCGCGACCCTGCGGCCCGATGATTTGGCAGGTGGTGCGTGGTTGCAGCGGCGCGGATTTTCGCGGAGTCGTTGATCAGATCATCGACAGGCTAGGCAATGAAGCCGCCAAAAACCAGAACATCCAGCCGCGAAAAGCATAGAGAAACATCGACCGATGCCGATTGCCGCCGACATCTTGTTTAATGGCTCATCCTAGAGCGGTTGTTCACGCTGGGTGCAGAAAACGTAAGGATAGTTCGCAGACCGACGAACATGCCGCCAAACCAAAATGCTGCGCGACGCACGAATGGCCGGAATGACGGGCCGCACAGCAGCATTTTGAGGTGGTGATCTATGGCAGCTATGGGCCGAGTGCGTCGTCGGCCCGGCAGTCGCAAGGGGCGGAGAGCGGCCGTTCGCCCAAGTCTGCTCATGCCTCGGCGGTGCGGACGAAGCAGCCATTCTCGTTGGCGTGAATAGGAGGGCGGGTGCCCTTGGGTGTATCACCACTGAAACCTTGGGCGATAGCCTGCCCTCCGCAATGGGAGCACGTTTCGACGACCGCCTCGCTCTTTCGTCTATACGTTTTTTCGATTTGGCGCAGGTGCCTGCAATCCGGAATGGTGTGCCGCCAGAGGTGAGTGGCATGCATTTTCGCTCTGATGTCTCGAGGATAGTTGC
>JANNPZ010000073.1:0-4559 GCA_031400505.1 Paracoccaceae bacterium
TCAAGGCGTTTAGATGAAGATCAATCGAATGCGTATATTGGCAGTTCAGCCATCTATGGAAGCGCATGGGATTTTAGTACTGGGCCAGTCAATCTGGTTGGCGGCACTTATGTGATTGGGCAAACGGGCCGAATGCTGATCGGCGAGTGCTCTATTGCCATGCTTCCACCAATCGATCCGAAAAAATTGGTGGTTGCTTTTCATTCTCATTTCTCCACTTCCGAAACACTTAGTGATGAATTGGATGGTAACTTTCAAACCGTCACCAAATCGTATGGAGAGTGGCAGATCGAATTGGTCGCGGATATCGTTAACTTAAATTCTTCAATCATGACATCGAGCAGGATAGTAGCAGTCCCGCCAGTCACAAGCTCAAATGAATAAATATAGTTTTTCTATTTTTTATAGTTGACAGTAGCAACTCGTCACTCCTATCTCTTGTGCATAAGTCTTGCACAGGAGCTTCCTCATGCCATCCTATTCCCCCAATACCATCGCCCGCGCCCGCCCGGCGGTGATTGATGATCGCCAGCTGGCGCAGCTGCGCGGCGTGGCCAATGCCGTGCCAAACAGTTTGGCAACAGAAGCCGAATGTGAATGGCTGCTGTCGGCCGTGCCCGCCCTGCTAAGTGAACTCGCCGCCCGCCGCGCCTGGATGGATGGCAATGCCCTTGGCATCGATCTGACCAACATCATCCCGCTGCCGGGGGTGCGGTGATGGCGCGGGTTCCTGACAAAGACGCGCTGGAAAGCGCAAACCGGCTGGCCGTTCTGCTGAAAACACTCCCGTCGCCACGCGATGACCGCGATGCCTACACGCAGGCAGTACTGACCGTGAAACATCATGTGGTCACCTGCGGCGGCACCTTCACCGATGCATGGAATGTCTCACGCATCTGCCTGCACGGCTTTTCCGCCAGCTGCACCTCCGGCTTTGCCGGGGCCTGCCACAACTGGATTGCGCAGGTCACGCTCAAGGCGGCTTCGGCCTCGATGGCGGGGGCTACGTGATGCCAGGCCGCCGCCCACCCTGTTACGCGGGCACCGACATCGCAATCCAGCAAGGTGATTGTGTGGCCGTTGTCGTCCACGGCAAGGCCGTGATCGGCGTGGTCAAAACCGCCTCTGCACGGTCCCGCAGGATCGAAGTTTGGGTACCGCGCGAAGCCGTGACCCACCCTCAGGCGCGCTGGCGCAGCTACCGGCGGGTGGAGGTTACACCTTTGCCGGGCCGCCCTCAGGGCGACTGGCGCGACAATTCGTACCTAAGGGCCGCTGCAACATCGATGACCGCTGCCGCTTGAAGATTGCGACCCGGGGCCGTCCACAGACCACCTCTCACGCGCAGACTGCCTATCTGCGCGGACCCGGTAAACCAACCACCCGGCGCAGGGACGGCGCGCCGGGCAACAGACAAAGGAAACCTACGATGGATCCGCAAACTGCATCGCTGATCGCCATGATCGTGATGGGTATTTTGGGCGTGATTGCAGGCTGGTCATTTGGCTTTTACCACGGCTATGCGCAATGCGATGAAGATGCAAAGCCGCGCGGCCATGCGCCGGACTATCTGGCCCTGCGCCTGTCGCGCGACACCCGGTCAGATGTCCGCGCAGACATGGGGCAGGTGGAATGATAGCCCAATCCTTCATCACCGCCGCACAGGTGGCCCAGTTGCTGGAACTGCCGAATGCCCACGGTTTTCTGCGCCAGCGTGATGATCTGGAACATCGCGGCTTCCCTGTTCCTTGCCCATGGTCATCCCGCCCCTTGAAATGGCGTAGGGAACTGGTCCAGGCTTGGATTGCAAATCAAGGCCTGCCCCGCGCGACAGCGCAGCCCCTGCGGCTTGTTGGCGGCAATGCGGCCCTGATGGCGCGGGCCGAAACGGCATGACCCGCAGACCATCACCCCCCATCAAAGATGCGCCCGATCGGCTGCGCCAGCGGTTTCGGGCCAGTGGCTCTTGGCGCATTTGGTGGGAACCCGAGGCTGCCGTTCGCAAGCTGGGGTTCGAGGTGGTGGAATTTGATGCCGGCGCACCGATGAAAGCATGCCGTGGCGCGCGCGATCTGAATGACCAAGTGGCGCTGGCTCGGGTGACCGGCGGCGCACCGCAACCCCGGCGCGGCCTGATCTGCATCGAGGACGTGGCAGAAGATTATCTGCGATCGATGCAGTTCCTCGGCTTGGTTCGCCAAACGCGGGCCAGCTATCGGGGTGCAATCCGGTTGATCATCCGCAAATGGGGCGATGTGGCGGCGGTGGATATCACCAAGCCGATGATGCGCACCTGGTACGAAACCCTATACCGCGATGCCGGCAAGTTTCAGGCGCTGCAGCTGATCCGGCTGATGTCGGTCTTGATGTCGCATGCTGAACTGCGCGGCTGGCGGCCGGAACAATCCAACCCCTGCTATCGCCTGGGCGTGTCGGTTCCAAAACCGCGCAAGCGGGTGGTGGACTGGGCCGAATTTGATGCGCTGATTGCGGCAGCTGACCGGGTGGGCCTGCCCTCGATCGGGCTGGTGGCCTCGCTGTCCATGCTGGCAGGTCAGCGGCTGACGGATTGCATGGCCGCTCTGCGCGGCGATTTCGAAGAACGCAAGGTCGTCTGGCCGGGAACCGAGAACCCGGCGTCGGTCTGGGTCTGGTTTGTCGATCGGTCCAAAACCGGGGCCGAAGGCGCGCTGTTGCTGCATGCCGAATTGGCCCCCTTGGTGGCCACGGTGCTGGTAAGACCGGCCCCGGCCGATGCAAAACTGATCATCGAAGAAAGAGTAGGACGCGCCTATGACATGGACCTGTTTCAAAAACGCTGGGGCGAAGTCCGGGCGGCGGCCGTGGCGGGGGGCGCGGGCGCGCAGCCCTGCGAAAGCCTCGCCGATGTCCAGTTCCGCGATCTGCGCCGCAGCTTTGCCGTCCACGCGCGGCGCGGCGGGGCCAGCGTTGATGACGCGGGCGACGCGCTCGGCAACTCGGTCGGGACCAACGACAGATTGAAAGACACCTACATGCCGCCAGACTTTTTCACCGCCGCGCGTGCTGTGGCGGCGGTCAACCGGCCAGCCAAAAATACAAGGAAAATAGCATGAGACCCGCGCGCATCGTTGCAGTCACGCGCTTGATCTTGGATGTGATCAAGGATCTTGGAACCGGGCCAGATGCCGACATGTGCCAATCCGAACGGCTGTTCTTCGCGCGGCTGTACGTTCAGGCGGAAGACTTTCAGGCCATTCACGACGAGGCCTTGCGCGACATGAAAGACCTGGCGCACGCCACCGACGGCCTCTAGAGGCACCACTAGGATCCCGCGCCGGGGCTAAACGGCGACCTGCTCGACCCACTTACCCGGCACTTCGGTGCCGGGTTTTTTTGTGCCCAGATTTCCCGTCCGACTCGGACGCAGTCGGACAGTCGGACGCTGGTTTTCTGCCGATTCGCTAAAGGCGTGTAAATGTTTGGATATTTGGTGAGCCGGTCGGGATCCGAACCCGAGACCTACTGATTAAAAGTCAGTTGCTCTACCAACTGAGCTACCGGCCCACGCAAGGGGGGTGCATAGAAACTTCGCGCCGGGCGGTCAAGGGCGAAATCGGCTAAATACAAGGCGGTCTGGCAAAAACTATGCGGGCGGGTTATAGCCGGGCGATGATGGAAAGACGCAGCGCCACCGGCTTGCCCTTCATGAAAATGCACGGGCTGGGCAATGATTTCGTGGTGATCGATTCGCGCGGGCGCGGGGCGGTGATGACGGCTGGCCTGGCGCGCGCTATTGGCGACAGGCATTGCGGTGTCGGGTTTGATCAGCTGGCGGAAATTCTGGATCACCCCAGTGCCGATTTCGCGCTGGAATTCTGGAACAATGATGGCAGCGTTGCTGCGGCTTGCGGAAATGCCACGCGCTGTGTTGCTGATCATGTGATGCGAGAACTTGGGAAGACCTCGGTTGGGCTGGTGACCGCGCGCGGCGATTTGTCTGCGGTAAGGCGGGCCGATGGGTTGGTCAGCGTCAACATGGGCCATCCGCAATTGAATTGGGACGAGATCCCTCTTGCAAGCGCGCTTGATACACTTTCCTTGCCCTTGGCGGGCAACCCCACAGCAGTTGGAATGGGCAATCCGCACGCCGTGTTCTTTGTGCCGGATGCGGAAGGGGTCGATCTTGTGCGGCTGGGCCCATTGGTGGAAAATGATCCGTTGTTCCCACTGCGCACGAATGTCGAATTTGTAACGCTTACCGGGCCAGACCGCATGCGCATGCGGGTGTGGGAGCGGGGGGCAGGCATCACATTGGCCTGCGGGTCGGGGGTTTGCGCGGTGGCTGTCGCGGCGCATCGGCGTGGGTTGGCAGGCCGGTCGGTGCAGATCGACGCGGACGGCGGCATGTTGGAGGTGGATTGGCGCGACGATGGCGTCTGGCTGACCGGCCCCACCATGCATGCCTTTACCGGCACGCTGACGCCACAGTTTTTAGCCCAGCTATGAACGCCCCGGTCTTCAGCACCCTTGGCTGCCGCCTGAACGCCTATGAAACCGCGGCGATGACCGAACTTGCC
>JANNPZ010000038.1:0-173989 GCA_031400505.1 Paracoccaceae bacterium
CCGCAATCGCGGCAAAGCGTTCATCGCTCCAACCCTCACCGACGATCGGGTTGGCATCCAGCTTGAAATCGCCGGAATGCACGATGCGGCCGGCAGGGGTGTCGATCACCAAGGCGGCGGACTCCGGGATCGAGTGGCTGACCGGAACGAACTGCACGCGGAACGGGCCCGCCTCGACAGTTTCGGGACGTGAGGCGACGACATTGATGTGATTGGTCGAAAGGCCTGCCTCTTCGAACTTCAGCCGTCCGATGGTCGCGGTGAAGCGGCGGGCATAGACCGGCTTCTTCAGACGCGGCCACAGATGCGCCAACGCGCCGATGTGGTCTTCATGGGCGTGCGTGATGAAGATCGCCTCGAGCCGGTCAGCCCGGTCGATCAACCATTTGAGGTCGGGCAGAATCAGATCGACGCCCGGAGAGCTGTCCATATCGGGAAAGGATACGCCCAGATCGACCAGGATCAGACGTTCTTTGCCTTTTGGGCCAAAGCCATAGACATAGGCGTTCATGCCGATCTCCCCGGCGCCGCCGAGCGGGAGATAGATGAGACGGTCAGCACTCATGCTGCGGTTTCCTTGTTGTAACGGTTGATCAGCACCAGACCGTGCATGGTCAGGTCATCCTCGACGACATCAAATAAATCAAATCCCTGATGAAACAGAGTGGCGAGCCCGCCGGTGGCAATGACTTTCATCGGGGCTTCCCATTCGGACCGGATCTGACGGGTGATGCCTTCGACAAGGCCGATATAGCCCCAATACACGCCCGATTGCATGCAGGCCACCGTATTCGTGCCGATGACACGCTGCGGCTTTGTGATATCGACATGCGGCAGGGCGGCGGCGGCCATATGCAGGGCCTCAAGGCTGAGGTTGACGCCAGGGGCGATGACCCCGCCGACATAAGCCCCGTCATGATCGATCACATCAAAGGTGGTTGCCGTTCCGAAATCGACGACGATCAGGTTTCCGCCGTGGCGGTCAAAGCCGGCCACGGTATTCACCAGTCGGTCGGGGCCGACGGTCGTGCCCTGATCGACACGGGGCGCAATCGGCAGGCGGCAGTCGGGTTTGCCAACCACCAGGGGGCGGCAGTCGAAGTAGCGATTGCACAGGACGCGCAGGTTGAACACAACCCGTGGGACAGTGGATGAAATGATCGCCTCGGTGATCGCGGCTTCGGTTTTGGTGAGGGTGAGCAGGGTCGAGAGCCAGACGAAATACTCATCGGCCGTGCGTTTGTGGTCGGTGGCGATACGCCAGTTGGCGACGAACCTTTCACCGTTCCAGATCGCGAACACGGTGTTGGTATTGCCGCAGTCGATGGCAAGCAGCATGGACGGCCTCTGGTTTTGCGGAAAGGCCGGGTGGTTTCACACCCCCCGGACCCCCTGTGGCATATTTGTGAACAGATGATGCAGTATCGCTAGAAAAATACCTCTGCTGCGGGAAGAGAGAGAAGGCCATGGGGGGTGCGCAGGATCAGGGCGCCGGTGTCGTCGATCGTCTCGAATGTGCCGTGATGGATGTGTTGCGCGGTGCGGGCGCGGATCGGTTGACCGAGGTTGGAGGCATGGGCGAGCCAGTCGGCACGGATGGGGGAAAAGCCGCCGGCGAGTTGCGTTGCGCGCAGGGCGAAAGCGGGGGCGAGATGGTCAAGCAGGATTTCGGGCAGGATGCGCAAGCCGGTTTGCGAGAGCAATGAGACAGCGAGCAATGCATCCGGGTCAAGTTGGCTCGCGTCAGGTGATGCCAGCAGATTGACGCCAAACCCGATGGCAAGATGGGTCATCTCTGCGCCATGGCTTGCGCTTTCCAGAAGGATCCCGGCGAGTTTGCCGCCGTGCAGCAAGACGTCGTTTGGCCATTTCAGGCGGAATGCGTCCGGCAGGCCGGTCAGGGCTACAAGGGCGTCGCGCAAGGCCAGGGCAGCGACGAAACTGTGCAACGCCACTTGGGCGGGCGGGCCGTCGGGGGAAAGAACCAGCGTTGCGTGAAAATTCCCCCGTGGGCTTGACCAGGCACGGGCGCGGCGTCCCCGACCTTGTGTCTGCTCACCCGCCAGGATCCAGGCCGGCCCTGCTTGATGCGCGATGCGGCGCAAAGCTTCGGCGTTGGTGCTGTCGATGGTCGCCAGAATATGGCGGGCGGTTCCCACAGGCCAGACCGGGACGGAGGGCGCGGGGCTAGCGGACAAGCGCTTGGGCAGCCAGCGCAGCACCGGGTTCGATGCCGAACAGGTTGACGATTCCCAGCACCATGGCCGCGGCGACAGCCACCAGCGCCAGCCACTGCGCCGGGGCCATCGGGGTATCAAGCCGGTCGGTGTCAGAGCCGAAATACATGAAGAAGACGATGCGCAGGTAATAGAATGCGCCGATGACCGAGGCCACTGCACCGGACAGGGCCAGCCAGGTCATGTCGGCATCAACAGCCGCGCGCAGGACATAGAACTTGCCGAAGAAACCCAACATCGGCGGCACGCCCGCAAGACTGAACAGAAGCACCAGCATCGCCAGCGCCTTCATCGGGTCGGTTCTGGAGAACATGTTGAGACTGGCGATGTCGGTTACCGGTTTGCCCTCCCGCTCCATCGACAGGATGAAGGCGAAAGTGCCGACATTCATCGTCACGTAGATCGCCATGTAGATCAGCATGGCCTGCACACCCGCAGCGGTGCCTGCGGCCAGACCAACCAGCGCAAAACCCATGTGGGCAATCGAGGAATAGGCCATCAGCCGCTTGATGTCGCGCTGCCCGATGGCGGCTAGTGCCCCCCAGAACATCGACACCACGGCAAGGGCGGCCAGCACCTGCGTCCAGTCTGCGGGCACCCCTCCGAAGGCGTCATAGGTCAGCCGTGCGATCAGCGCCATCGCAGCCACCTTGGGAGCCGTGGCGAAAAAGGCGGTGACCGGGGTCGGCGCGCCTTCGTAAACGTCGGGCGTCCACATGTGGAATGGCGCAGCAGATATCTTGAAGGCAAGTCCGGCCAGCATGAACACCAGGCCAAACAGCAGGCCCAGCGGCACCTCGTCCTGCAAGGTGGACAGGATCCCGGAAAACAGCGTGGTCCCGGCAAATCCGTAGGTCAGCGATGCACCATAGAGCAGCAGCCCCGAAGACAGCGCACCGAGCACAAAATACTTCAGCCCCGCCTCAGTCGACCGCGGGGAGTCGCGGCGCAGTGCCGCCACGACGTAAAGCGCCAGCGATTGCAACTCGAGACCCATATAGAGCGCCATCAGATCGCCAGCCGAGACCATCATCATCATGCCCACAACCGACAGCGCGATCAGAACCGGATACTCGAACCGGGCAAGGTCGCGCCGTGCCATGTAATCCTGCGAGATCAGCAGAACTGCCGCCGCCGACAACAGGATAATGACCTTGGCAAAGCGGGCAAAGCCGTCATCGTTGAACATGCCGTCGAAGGCCGTGCGATCGACACTGCTGCCCATGCCGATCCACAGCGCGAGTGCCAGGAACACACCCGCAGTCGCCCAGGTCAGGGTTCCGGTCGCGGCATCCTTGCCGGTGTAGACGCCGAACATCAAAGCCCCCATGGCGTAGATGGCCAGGATAACCTCGGGCAACACAACGGAAAGATCGGCAGATAGCATGGGATCGTCCTTATTCGTGCAACGCGGCAGTGGCTACAGGCAGCGGCACCGCCTCGCGGTAATCGGTGATCAGGGCAGCGACAGAGGGTCCTATGATATCGGTCACCGCCGCAGGATAGATGCCAAGGAACAGGGTCATCACGACGAGCGGGGCAAAGATCACCCGCTCGCGCCGGTCCATGTCGGTGATCGAGGCGAGCGCCTCTTTCACCAGCGCGCCCAAGGCGACGCGGCGGTACAGCCAGAGCGCGTAGGCCGCCGACAGGATGACGCCGCTGGTGGCGACCACGGCAACCCAGGTGTTGACCTGGAATATGCCCATCAGGGTCAGAAACTCGCCCACAAAGCCGCTGGTGCCCGGCAGGCCGACATTGGCCATGGTGAAGAACAGGAATACCAGCGCATAGGTCGGCATCCGGTTCACCAGGCCGCCATAGGCGTCGATCTCGCGCGTGTGCATCCGGTCATAGATCACGCCAACGCACAAAAACAGCGCGCCAGAGATGAAGCCGTGGCTGATCATCTGAAAGATCGCGCCGTCGATGCCCTGCTGGTTGGCGGTGAAAATGCCCATGGTGACATACCCCATATGGGCCACGGACGAATAGGCGATCAGCTTTTTCATGTCCGACTGCGCGAGTGCGACAAGGCTGGTGTAGACGATGGCAATCGCCGACATCCAGAACACCAGGGGTGCCAGCAGGTCGGAGGCAACCGGGAACATCGGCAGCGAAAAGCGCAGAAACCCGTAGCCGCCCATTTTCAACAAGATCGCCGCCAGCACCACCGACCCCGCCGTTGGGGCCTGCACGTGGGCATCGGGCAGCCAGGTGTGGACCGGCCACATCGGCATCTTGACGGCAAAACTGGCAAAGAACGCGAGCCACAGAAGCGTCTGCATGCCGCCCGTGATCGTGTAGCCCGCAATGCGCAGCGGATCATGCGGGAAGTCGGTGGTCAGAAGGCTGGTCTCGCAGCCGCCGATGCAGGTCGTCCCGGCCACCTGATACATCGCCATCATGGCGACCAGCATCAGAACCGACCCGAGGAAGGTATAAAGGAAGAACTTGAACGAGGCATAGATCCGTTCCTTGCCGCCCCAGATGCCGATGATCAGGAACATCGGGATCAGGCCCGCCTCGAAGAAGAGGTAGAACAGCACGAGGTCCAGCGCGCAGAACACCCCCAGCATCAGCGTTTCCAGCAGCAGGAAGGCGATCATGTAGTCCTTGACGCGGGTTTCGACGCGCCAGCACGCCAGAATGGTGATCGGCATCAGGAACGTGGTCAGCATCACGAACAGGATCGAAATGCCGTCGACACCCATGCGGTACTTCAGGCCGACGATCCATTCGGCCTCTTCGACGAACTGAAAGCCGGGGTTGGCGGGGTCGAAGTCAGCCAGCATTCCCAAAGAGATCAGGAAGGTGGCCGAGGTGGCGGTCAGCGCCACCCATTTGGCGTTGCGTTGGGCGGCAGCATCCTCGCCGCGCGCAAACAGCGCCAGGATCAGTGCGGCGATGGCGGGCAGGAAGGTGATCAGCGACAGCAGGTTATCCATGTTACTGCGCGCCTCCGAACAGCGTCATCCAGGTGATCAGGGCGGCGATTCCCAGCACCATGGCAAAGGCATAATGGAACAGATACCCCGACTGCGCCCGCCCCGCGAGCTTTGTGAAGAATGGAATGATCCCAAGGGCCAGCCCGTTGATCCCGCCGTCGATGATGTCGCCATCACCGCGTTTCCACAGCGTCCGACCCAGCCATTGCGCAGGACCGACGATCAGGAAGGCGTAGATTTCGTCGAAATACCACTTGTTGAGCAGGAACAGGTAAAGCGGCCGCTGCTGTGCGGCCAACTGACCGGGCAGGTGCGGGCTGCGGATGTAAAAGAGCCAGGCCAGTGCCAACCCGAGGATCATCGCCACGAAGGGCGAGACCTTGACCCAAGTTGGCACGTCATGCGCCTTGTGGATGACGTCGTTGTCGGCGGCAAGGTAGATGCCGCCTTTCGGCGCGGTTCCATGCGGTTCGGCGGCATGGGTCTCGGCGGAGGCCGCCTTGGTTGCATCTGCGTCGGTGGCCGGGGTGTCGGCCGCATGCGTGTCGGTCGCATGCGTGTCGGTGGCCAGGGTGTCGGTGGCTTGTGTGTCGGTGGCCTCGGTCGCCGCATGGCCATCGGCTTTTGCCTCGCCCCCATGATCACCTTCGGCTGCATGATGCGCGGCCGGCTCCATTCCGAACCAAGTCCGCATCTTGTCTTCATATCCGAAGAAGACGTTGTACCAGATCATCCCCGAAAACACCGCCCCCAGTGCCAGTGCACCAAGGGGGATCAGCATGGTCATCGGGCTTTCATGCGCGTGGTCGTGGGTATGATGATCGCCGCGCGGCTTGCCCCAGAAGGTCATGAACATCAGCCGCCAAGAATAAAAGCTGGTCATGAAAGCCGCCGCCACCAGAAGCCAGAAAGCATACTGCGACCCCACGAAGGCGCTCTCGATCACCGCATCCTTCGACAGGAACCCTGCAAATCCGATATGGGTCAGCGGGATGCCGACCCCGGTGATCGCCAGCGTGCCGATCAGCATCGCATAAAACGTCAGCGGGATCTTCTTGCGCAAACCGCCGTAGTTGCGCAGGTCCTGTTCATGGTGCATCGCGTGAATGACCGACCCCGCACCAAGGAACAGCATCGCCTTGAAGAAGGCATGCGTGAACAGGTGGAACATCGCCACCGAATAGACCCCGCAACCTGCGGCCACGAACATGTAGCCAAGCTGCGAACAGGTCGAATAGGCGATCACCCGCTTGATGTCGTTCTGCACGAGGCCAACCGTGGCGGCAAAGAACGCGGTCGTCGCCCCGACAACCACGATCATCGTCTTTGCATCGGGTGCGTATTCATAGACCGGCGACATCCGGCAGACCAGGAACACACCGGCGGTCACCATGGTCGCGGCATGGATCAGCGCGGAAACCGGCGTCGGCCCCTCCATCGCATCCGGCAGCCAGGTGTGGAGGAACAGCTGCGCCGATTTGCCCATCGCGCCGATGAAGAGCAGAATGCCGATCAGATTGGCCGCGTTCAGGTTCATCCACAGAAACTTGATCTCGGTCGTGGCCAATGCCGGAGCAGCGGCAAAGACATCGTCAAAGTTGATGCTGTCGGTCAAGAAGAACAGCCCGAAAATCCCCAGCGCAAAACCGAAATCGCCAACCCGGTTGACGACAAACGCCTTGATCGCCGCGGCATTCGCCGACGGTTTCTTATAGTAGAACCCGATCAGCAGGTAGGAGGCGACGCCCACCCCTTCCCATCCAAAGAACATCTGCACCAGGTTGTCGGCGGTCACCAGCGTCAGCATGGTGAAGGTGAAGAACGACAGGTAGGCGAAGAACCGGGCGCGATACGCCTCTGTCGGACCCCAGTTGTCATCATGCGCCATGTAGCCAAAGGAATACAGGTGAACGAGCGCCGAAACGGTGTTGATCACCACCAGCATGATTGCAGTCAGACGATCCAACCGGATGCCCCATTCGGCGGACAAGGACCCGCTTTCGATCCAGCGCAGGATGGTCACATGCTCGGTTTCCGGGATCGGCCCGAGGAAAATGATCCACGACAGGAAGGCCGCAAGGAACACAAGGCCGGTGGCGATGATCTGGCCTGCCCGCTCGCCGATGACCGACCAGAAGAACCCGCAGATGATCGCACCCAAGAGGGGCGCAAAGAGGATGATCGTTGCCATGCCGTCAGCCCTTCATCACGTTGACGTCTTCGACGTCGATGGTCCCGCGGGTGCGGAAGAACACCACAAGAATTGCCAGACCGATCGCAGCTTCGGCGGCGGCCACGGTCAGCACGAACATGGTGAACACCTGCCCCACCAGATCGCCCGAAAAGCTGGAAAACGCGACAAGGTTGATGTTCACCGACAGCAGCATCAACTCGATCGACATCAGGATGACGATGACATTCTTGCGGTTCACAAAGATGCCAAAGATCCCGATGACGAACAGCGCCGCCGCCACGGAAAGGTAATGTTCCAGTCCAACCATTCTCTCGTCCCTCCGGGTCTGTCGCCCGATGCTTCCGTCTCGTCAAGGCCGGCGACTAAAGCCCCTGCCCCGGTTTCACATCCACCAGCTCCATGGCCTTGGCCGGGTCGCGGTACATCTGTGCCAGCACGTCCTGCCGCTTGACACCGGTGCGGTGCCGCAGGGTCAACACGATGGCCCCGATCATCGCCACCAACAGGATCAGGCCAGAAGCCTGAAACAGGTAGATGTACTTGTCATAGATCAGCAGACCCAGCGCGCGGGTGTTCTCAACCTCGATCGCGTTCGGCGCCACAGCCGCGCGCAGGCCCATCTTACCTTCCGCCTCGACCCAGGCCCCGATGCCAAGACCGATCTGCATCAGCACAACCACGCCGATCAACAGTGCCAGCGGCATATACCGCGCCATCTCGCCCTTCAACTCTGCAAAGTCGATGTCGAGCATCATCACCACGAACAAGAACAGCACAGCCACCGCACCGACATAGACGATGATCAGAAGCATCGCCACGAACTCGGCTCCGAGCAGCACAAAGAGCCCCGCCGACGACAAGAATGCAAGGATCAGCCACAGCACCGAATGCACCGGGTTGCGGCTGACGGTCATCATCAGGCCGGCGGCAACCGTGACGGTGGCAAAGCAGTAGAACGCAACGTCGGCGACGGTCATGCGGCAGGCTCCTCTTCGGCAAACACGGATTGCGCCATCTCCAACGCCTTTTGCATCGCGGGCAGACCGCCGAACATGCTCATCTGCCAGATCACTTCGGCAATCTCGCGTTTCGTGGCACCAGCCGACAGCGCATTGCGCACCGTCAGCTTGATCTGTGGCTCGGCCTGCGCGCCCAGAACGGTCAGTGCCGCGATGGTCACCAACAGGCGGGTCTTTGCATCCAGCCCCTCGCGGTTGAAAGTCTTGCCGAACCAAAGCTCCAGCATGTCCTTTGACATGGTCGGAAAGAGTTTCTCGAACCCGTTCACCGGCATGTTTTCAAACGCCGGCTGAAAGGCACGGGCCATGTCTTGGCCCTGCTCCATCATCTGTGCGAAAAGTTTGGCAAAGGCATCGGTCATCTGTAGGGGGCGTCCAGTTCCAGATTGCGGGCAATCTCGGCTTCCCAGCGGGCGCCGTTGTCCAGCAGCTTTTCCTTGTTGTAGAACAGCTCTTCGCGCGTTTCGGTGCTGAATTCGAAGTTTGGGCCTTCGACGATGGCATCGACCGGGCAAGCTTCCTGACAAAAACCGCAATAGATGCATTTGGTCATGTCGATGTCATAGCGGGTGGTGCGGCGGCTGCCATCCTCGCGGGGTTCGGCGTCGATGGTGATGGCTTGTGCGGGGCAAACCGCCTCGCACAGCTTGCACGCGATGCAACGTTCCTCGCCGTTGGGATACCGGCGCAAGGCGTGTTCGCCGCGGAAACGCGGAGAGAGCGGGCCTTTTTCATGCGGGTAGTTCAGCGTGACCTTGGGGGCGAAGAAGTATTTCATGCCAAGGCCAAAGCCCTTGATGAAGTCGAACATCAGGAAATACTTGGTGGCGCGGGTCCAGTCGATGTTGGTCATGTCTCAGCCTCCAATGGTCCAGCGCGCCCAAAAGCCGCCGAACACTTCGAATTTCGCAAGGAACGCCACGATCACCACCCACCCCAGTGACATGGGCAGGAACACTTTCCAGCCGATCCGCATCAACTGGTCATAGCGGTAGCGCGGCACGATGGCCTTGACCATCGCGAACAGGAAGAAGAACACCGACATCTTGGCGACCATCCAGAATGCCCCATCCGGCAGCCCGGGGATCGGCGACAACCAGCCGCCGAAGAACAACAGACTGATCAGCGCGCACATCAGGAAAATGGCGATGTATTCGCCGGCCATGAACAACAGGTAGGGCGTCGAGGAATATTCCACCATGAACCCCGCCACCAACTCGCTTTCCGCCTCGGGCAGATCGAAGGGTGGGCGGTTGGTTTCGGCCAATGCGCTGATGAAGAACAGCACGACCATCGGCAGATGCGGCAGCCAGTACCAGTTGAAGAGGCCGAACGATCCGTCCTGCGCCGCGACGATTGCGCCGAAGTTCATGCTGCCGGTCGAGATGATGATCCCGATGATGATCAGGCCCAGCGACACCTCATACGAGATCATCTGCGCCGCCGACCGGAGCGAGCCGAGGAACGGGTATTTCGAGTTCGACGCCCACCCCCCCATGATCACGCCGTACACTTCAAGTGACGAGATGGCGAAGACGAACAGGATCGCCACGTTGATGTCCGACAGCACCCAGCCATCGGCAAACGGGATCACCGCCCAGGCCAGGATCGCCAGCACGAACGACAGCATGGGCGCTAGGAAGAACACTGGGCGGTCAGCACCCGCAGGCACCACGATTTCCTTGACGACATATTTCAGCGCATCGGCCACCGTCTGCAGCAACCCGAAGGCCCCCACCACGTTCGGCCCGCGCCGCATCTGCACGGCGGCCCAGATCTTGCGGTCGCCGTAGACCAGAAACAACAGACTGATCATGACAAAGCCGATGACCAGCAGGCATTGCGCCGCAATCAGCACCGCCGTCCCCAGACCCGTCGCCAAGAAATCCGCCATCGCTTTCGCCCCTAACCCAGCCGACTGTCAGACAGTCGGTATTCCCTGCGCGCCGCAGTCCCGCACCGCGACCTCGGCGTCGATTGTCCTTAGCCCGCGCGGCAATGCCGCCGACACGGTGTAAACCGCATCCCCGCGCCAAATTCCACCAGATTGTGCCACATTCGTCCGCAGATGACGCGCAAAACCGAAACCGCGGATCAAACTATACTGCGCTGCAGCACAACGCGCATAGGCATCCACATCTTCTGTCCCGCGCGCCCCCGTCATGGCGACGCGAAAGGTCACCAAATCGCTGTCCAACAGAATCGTTTCAATCCCCAGATAGGACGGCGCAAAGTCACCCTGCGCCACCGTCTGATCCGCACAGGCCGACAGGGCCGCCAAAGCGACCAGCAGACTGCCGGGGATCAGCCCTGCCCGCATCTATTCCGCCGCAAGCGGTAAACTGCCACGTGCCACCGCCAGCGCCGACATCTCGGC
The DNA here is from genome assembly GCA_031400505.1 of Paracoccaceae bacterium. GTDB lineage: Bacteria > Pseudomonadota > Alphaproteobacteria > Rhodobacterales > Rhodobacteraceae > JAIYDJ01. The sequence continues at coordinate 10,776 of JANNPZ010000038.1, forward strand.
CATCACGGTCGAGGCGCGGGCAATCGGGTTGGTCAGATAGTAATCGCGGATCGGGTTGCGGAACGTCGCCTGCCCTGGTTCGCGCATCTCAATCGCCGGACCCTCGTTGACCGGCACCTGATCGATGCGCCCCAGATGCGGGTGCGCTGCAATCAGCGCAGTGCGCAGGCCAGCCAGCGAATCCCATGGCAGCTGTGCCCCCAGTTCCGCCGACAGCGCCCGCAGGATCGCCCAGTTCTCTTTCGCCTCGCCCGGCGCAAAGCCCGCACGCTGCGACAGTTGCGGGCGACCTTCGGTGTTGACGAACAGCCCGCTTTCCTCGGTATAGGCTGCCCCGGGCAGGATGATATCGGCGCGGGCAGCGCCCCGGTCGCCGTGGCTGCCCTGATAGATCACGAAGGGACCGGCGGCGATTTCAATCTCATCCGCGCCAAGGTTGAAGATCACCTCTGCGCCGTCCGTGGCAGCAGACAGACCCCCTTCGGTCACCGCCCCGACATCCATCGCGCCGACGCGGGCGGCGGCGGTGTGCAGGATCAGCAGCTTCGAGTTGGTGTTCTGTGCCAACTGCATCGCATGGGCCAGAACGGCCTCGCCGTCAGCCTCGTTGATCGCCCCCTGCCCTACGATCACCAGGGTCGGTTTCGCCTTGGTTTCCTCGGAAATCTCGCGTGCGGCCAACGCCACCAGCGCCGCGCGGTCAGTGCCCACATGCGCATAGTCATAGGTCAGATCGACCGCTTCGCCGATCAGGCCGATCTGCGCGCCATTGGCCCAGGCGCGGCGGATGCGGGCGTTCAGGACCGGGCTTTCCAGACGCGGGTTGGTGCCGATCAGCTGGATCATCTTGGCGCTGTCGATGTCCTCGATGCTTGCGGTACCGACGTAAGCCGCGCGGTTGCCTGCGGGCAGCTTCGCACCATCGGTGCGACATTCGATATGCCCGCCCAGACCTTCGACCACCGCTTTCAGGCTATAGACCGCCTCGACCGGGGCCAGATCGCCGACCAGTGCCGCGACCTTGCGGCCCTTCATAGCCGCCGCCGCTGCAACCAAAGCCTCGCCCCAACCTGCTTTGCGCAGTTTGCCGTTCTCGCGGATGTAGGGCGTATCCAGCCGTTGCCGCCGCAATCCATCCCAGACAAAGCGGGTCTTGTCGCTGATCCATTCCTCGTTCACGCCGTCATGGTTGCGCGGCAGGATCCGCATCACTTCGCGGCCTTTGGTGTCGATGCGGATGTTCGACCCCAAAGCATCCATCACGTCGATGCTTTCGGTCTTCGTCAGTTCCCACGGGCGGGCGGTAAACGCATAGGGCTTGCTGGTCAGCGCGCCAACCGGGCACAAGTCGATGATGTTGCCCTGCAGGTTGCTTGACAGGGTTTCGTTCAGATAGCTGGTGATCTCGCTGTCCTCGCCGCGCCCGGTCTGGCCCATCTGGGTGATGCCGGCGACTTCGGTGGTAAAGCGCACGCAGCGCGTGCAGGAAATGCAGCGGGTCATCTTGGTGGCGACCAGCGGGCCGAGATCCAGATCCTCGGACGCGCGTTTGGGTTCGCGGTACCGGCTGAAATCGACACCGAAGGCCATCGCCTGATCCTGCAGGTCACACTCGCCGCCCTGATCGCAGATCGGGCAATCCAGCGGGTGGTTGATCAGCAGAAACTCCATCACCCCTTCACGGGCCTTTTTCACCATGGGGCTGCGCGTCTTGACCACCGGCGCTTCGCCGTTCGGGCCGGGGCGCAGGTCGCGGACCTGCATCGCGCAAGACGCGGCTGGCTTGGGCGGGCCACCCTGCACCTCGACCAGACACATCCGGCAGTTGCCCGCGATGGTCAGCCGTTCATGATAGCAAAAGCGCGGAATTTCGACCCCGGCGACTTCCGCCGCCTGAATGATGGTCATCGCGCCATCGACCTCGACTTCGATCCCGTCGATGCTGATCTTTTTCAGGTTAGACATGCCGCGCATCCTTCCGCCATAGCCAATCCCAAATGCCCTGCACCCGCGCCATCAGGCCGGGGGCCGCATCGGGGGCGTCCTGTTTTCGTGCCGCCGGTTCAAAGGCATGGCTCTTCACCCGCGCTTCGATCTCGCGCATCTGGTATTTCGGATCAAGACCGCCGACACACATCGCCGCTACTCCGCCGCCTGCGCGCACCCGTGGGTTTTCCACAGCTGCGCCTGTTTCAGATACGCCCAGCCGAACGCATGGTCGCTGTCGCCGTTTTCGCGCAGATGGTCAAGCCGCGCCAATGCCTCGTCCAACGTCGGTTTATGCCACTCAGGTATCCACCACATGACGAAATGCATGGCACCCAGCACCTGAAACCACTCTGCCCGGCGTTCGTAGAACTGCCGGTGCACGGTGTTCCAGACAAACGCCTCCAGCGTCTCGACAGTTTCCCAGACGGTCAGGTTCGACACATACTGCGGATCGCCGCCGATCTTGGCCTCGGTGTTGCCCGTCCCCGGCTCGCCCGACCCCTCCATCATCCACACGAACCCCGGCATCCGTTTGCCCATGCCATTGATCCGGTCCAGCGCCTTCATGAATTCGGCGACGCGCGGGTCATCGGTGGGGGCCAAGAGGCGCCCCACGTTCAATTCGGCAAGGTGATGGCCGGGGGGATGCATCATTCGGAGGACCTCAGGATTTGACCGATCAAAGAGCCGTTCGCGATTTCGGCCCGACCGACTTTGCAATAGCTTTCGACATCGCCTTCAACCGCGCCCGCCTTTCGCAGATAGGCGGCCGCTTCGGCCTTCAGGCGGTTCTTTTCTGTCTCATCCTCCAGAAAAGCCTCAAAGTCAGCTTCTGAATAGCCAAGCTGGCGGGCGTAGCTCTCAAGCTCGGTAAGCTTGCTGTAGACCACCAGGAACCTGGCCGAAATCGTCGGGCAAGTGTTGCGGATCGTATCCCCGACCCGCCCCGCGATCAGCGTTTCCCGAATCTTGGGTTCTTCGCTGATTGGCACCAGCGCATGGGCCGGGGCGGACAACAGGCACAGCAACAAACACAGGCGTTTCATCATCAGTCTCCGGATTGGAAGGAGACCCCAGTTTAGAACGACCCCGGATGATATGCGATGACAGCGCACTGCTATCGGCTGCAAAGGGCCTGACTTGCCTGCAGGCGACACGCGGCCCGCCACAGCCGTCACCGCAACCGTTCCGCAAAAGCCGCCAAATCGGATCACTGCACCCTCTCCAGAAACCGACCGATGGCGTCGTTCGTCCCGGCCGCTTCGGCCGCAAACCCGCAGATCGACGCGCGACTGCCCAGTGTCAGCCCCCTGTCGAGCAATATGCGATCCTGCAGCGCGTGCATCTCGTCGCGCGACACCTCGCTATTGACGTTGTACAAGGCGGTCTTGCGGTGACCGTCCTTGATCAGGACCCGGACGCCTTCGATGATGAATGCCTCGCTCTCCTGTGGTCCGCGACGGCGCACCACTTCGGCGCAAACATCCGACATGTCGTCGGCCAGCAAGAGACTGGCAATCGCACGCGCGGCAGCGCTTTCCGCAAGCGCCGGATTTGCCGGCGAAACTGCTGCCAGCCCGATCACCGCTGCCAAAAGCCGTGCTGGTCGCATCCCGTTCACTCCGCCGCCATCGCGCCCATGCGTCCGGTTTTCTTTGCCTTGATCCGGTCCTCGATTTCCTCGCGGAACGCCCGGACCAACCCCTGGATCGGCCAGGCCGCCGCATCGCCAAGCGCGCAGATCGTATGCCCCTCGACCTGCTTCGTCACCGAAATCAGCATGTCGATCTCTTCGACTTCCGCCTCGCCGCGCACCAGACGGTCCATGACCCGCATCATCCAGCCGGTGCCCTCGCGGCAGGGCGTGCATTGGCCGCAGCTTTCGTGCTTGTAGAATTTGGAAAGCCGCCAGATCGCCTTGATCACGTCCGTGCTTTGATCCATCACGATCACCGCCGCCGTGCCCAGTCCCGACTTCTGTTCGCGCAGCCAGTCGAAATCCATGATCGCGTCGTCGCATTGCGCTTGGGTCAAAAGCGGCACCGAAGACCCGCCCGGGATCACCGCCTTGATGTTTTTCCAGCCACCGCGCACGCCGCCGCAATGCCGGTCCAGCAACTCGCGCAGCGGGATCGACATCGCTTCTTCGACCACGCAAGGGTTGTTCACATGGCCCGAAATGCCGAACAGTTTCGTGCCCGCGTTGTTCGGACGTCCAAAACCGGCAAACCATTCCGCCCCGCGCCGCAGGATCGTCGGCACCACGGCAATGGATTCGACGTTGTTCACCGTGGTCGGACAGCCGTAAAGCCCCGATCCCGCCGGGAACGGCGGCTTCATCCGGGGCATGCCCTTCTTGCCCTCAAGGCTTTCCAACAGCGCCGTTTCCTCACCGCAGATATACGCCCCCGCGCCGTGATGCAGATAGCAGTGGAAATCCCAGCCTGACCCGGCGGCATTCTTGCCCAGAAGCCCCGCGTCATAGCATTCGTCCAGCGCGTGCTGCAGCGCCTCGCGCTCGCGGATATACTCGCCCCGAATATAGATATAGCAATCATGCGCCCCCATGGCGAAGGCCGCGATCAAGCAGCCTTCGATCAGGGTGTGCGGGTCGTGCCGCATGATCTCGCGGTCCTTGCAGGTGCCTGGTTCGGATTCGTCGGCATTGACCACCAGATAGGCCGGTCGGCCATCAGATGCCTTCGGCATGAACGACCATTTCAGCCCGGTCGGAAAGCCTGCGCCGCCCCGCCCGCGCAGGCCGCTGGCCTTGACGATTTCAACGATCTTGTCGCGCCCCAGCGCGAGAATGCCCGCCGTGCCATCCCAGTGGCCCCGCTTTTGTGCCCCTGCCAGGCTGCGGTCATGCATCCCGTACAGGTTGGTAAAGATGCGATCCTGATCCTTGAGCATGCCAGCCTCTTCCTACTTTGGGCGATTCCGCGAGATCCGATAGGTCACGATCATCGCCCAGATAAATCCTGCCGCAGCGGCGAGGTCGAACAACAAGGCAAACCGCGGCGGCCAATCCATCCTACCGCCCAGCCATTGCCCGCCAAGCCAAAGTACCATAGTCCCGGCCAGAACGATGCCCACAAGCCGCGCCCGACGGGCATAGTGCATGTCCGGTTTGTCCGCCAAGCCAGTTTGCCTCAATAATCGTTTGTCTTGGCGCGGCGCAGGAATTCGTCAATCCCCACTTCACCGATCAGGGCGGCTTGCCGCACCCATTTGTCGCGCGTGACCCGACCCTTGAAGCCTTTCAGATTGCCATCCATCCACGCAACCTCGGCGGCACCCCAGCCAGCGATCTGGTCAAAGTGATAGATGCCCATTTCATGGCACAGCTTTTCCAGAACCGGGCCGATACCCTCGATGGTCTGCAACTTGTCACCGACCCCGCCGCGCGCGGCAGAAAGGCCCTGCGGCCTTGCCCCCTCGCCCGCGACTACGGCAACCGGGTCAGCTTCAGGGACCATAGCAGCAGTTTGTTCGGCCTTGGCGACCTTGGCGGCCTGACGCGCGGCCTTTGCTGCGCGTGCTGCGACGCGTTCTTCCTTGGTACGGCGCGGCATAGTGGCGTCGGCGTCGGCACCATCTTCTTCTTGATCCTGATCGTACTGGCCGGCGTCTTCTGCGCCGACGCGCGCAAAATCGACGGACGCAAAAGACGCTGGCGCTGCATCAGCACCGGGAACATCTGACAAAAACGCCTGTGCCTCGGCGGTGGGGTTTACCCGTTCTGCATCAATCGCAGCATCCGCCACCGTCTCGCTGCGTGTGGTGTCCGGTGCAGTCGCGACCAAATCAGGGGCGGTCATGGACAGGTCAGCCATCTCGGCGTGTGGCGGAGCAACAATCGGCCGGATGTCGGCAGGCACATCCTGCATGAGCGCGGCTGTCAGAGGTGCCGAGGACGGCATCGCAGACAGTCCGGCTGCCTGCGACGGCGCCGCGGCGGTGGATGACGGTGGATGCGCGTGATCCGTCCCGTGGCCATGTGCGTTCGCGTGGCCGGCCTCGCGTGCATGTTCGCCCGCGTGCGGTTTTGCAGCTTCCTCGCCCCAGAACAGACCCAGCAGCACGCCGAACACCAGAAACACGAAGAGTGCGATCATGATCGTGGCAAACAGACCCAGATCGCCCACGACACGTGCCATTACGGCCGCGAAGACAGCCGCTGCCGCTGCAACCAACCAACCTTCCGGCCAGCCTTTCGAGTTGTCCTGCGTCTTCATCCCCCGAACTCCCCTTTGGGCCACACCCCGGCCCGATGCATCACTCTCAGTTCGTCACTTTACCCAGCCATGGCGTCCGCAGCGGCATCTCGGACCCGTCGATGCGCTTGATGGTTTCCTTCAGATCGACAGCCCGTTGCGCGCTGGCGTTGTGGGGCAACCGACCGGCCTCGAACTCTTTCAGGCTGGTCAGACCCGACAGCGGCTCTGCGGCATAGCGCCCGTTCTGCGGCCCCGGCACCGGCACTTCGCCAGCCGAGAACCGCGTGATCAGGTCGCGCAGTTTTTCCGGCGTCAGGTCTTCGTAGTAATCCTTGCCGATCTGGGCCATCGGCGCATTCGCGCAGGCCCCGAGGCATTCGACCTCTTCCCAGCTGAAATTGCCATCCGCCGAAAGCGCATGCGCCTTGGGGTTGATCATCTCTTTGCAGACAGCCACCAGATCCTCGGCCCCGCAGATCATGCAGGACGTGGTGCCGCAAACCTGAATATGCGCAATGCTGCCCACGGGTTGCAACTGGAACATGAAGTAGAAGGTCGCCACCTCCAGCGCCCGGATATAGGCCATCCCCAGCATATCCGCGACATGTTCAATCGCCGGACGGGTCAGCCACCCCTCCTGCTCTTGCGCGCGCCACAGAAGCGGGATGATGGCCGACGCCTGCCGCCCCTCGGGGTATTTGGAAATCTGCCCCTGTGCCCAGGCAAAGTTCGCGGGCGTGAAGGCGAAAGAGGCAGGCTGGTCTTTGTGCAGGCGGCGAAGCATTTTTAGTTTTACACCTATATCCGGAGTGCAACTTATAAGAGCTTGGAGTCGGTTTCTGCGCTAACTCGGGGAATTGTCAGCCTGGCGCGTTCTGCGGCCTTAGGGTATTCAATTTTTCATTGGCCTTTGCCAAGGATTCTTCAGCTTCCTTCAGCTTTGAAACCGAAGTGTAGAAAGTGCTCCATGCCAAACCCAGCGAGCCAATGATCACACCTACCCCCGACTGCCACTCAGTCATAATCAAATAAATCGGAGCTGTAGCTTTGCACCAATCCGTTACCGACGACAGCGTTAGTTCTTTTTCCGACATTATGGGGTGGCAGCTAGCGGCGCTGATCACAACAATCAACACCCATCCAACAAAGAATATCAACGCCGCGCCCCAAAGCCAAAGCCCGAAAATAGTTGGCGAAACTGTTTTCCGGTAAACCCACCAAGCAGCGATCACGGTCAATGCAGCAAAAGCCGCTCCGGAAATGAGAAAAAAGACCATCATCACCGGTCCACCTCGCCAAACACGATATCCATCGTTCCGATGATCGCACTCACATCGGCCAACTGGTGCCCCTTGCAGATGTAATCCATCGCTTGCAGGTGCAAAAACCCCGGTGCGCGCAACTTGGCGCGGTAGGGTTTGTTGGTGCCGTCGGCCACCAGATAAACGCCGAATTCGCCCTTCGGTGCCTCGACGGCGGCATAAACCTCGCCCGCCGGGACGTGGAAGCCTTCGGTGTAAAGCTTGAAGTGATGGATCAACGCCTCCATCGACGTCTTCATGTCAGCGCGGCTTGGCGGCGTGATCTTGCCACGCGACAGCACCGGACCCGGTTCGGCGCGCAGTTTGGTCAGGCATTGCCGCATGATCTTCAGCGACTCGTCCATTTCCGCCATCCGGCACAGATAACGGTCATAGCAATCGCCGTTCTTGCCGACGGGGATCTTGAACTCCATCTCGTCATAGCACTCGTAGGGCTGCGAACGGCGCAGATCCCACGCCAGACCCGAGCCGCGCACCATCACGCCGGAAAAGCCCCAGTCCTGGATGTCTTTCTCGGTCACCACGCCGATATCGGCGTTGCGCTGCTTGAAGATGCGGTTTTCCGTCAGCAGGGTGTGCAGGTCGTCCAGCACCTTCGGGAAGGTACCGCACCAGGTCTCGATATCGTCAATCAGGCTGGGCGTCAGATCCTGATGCACGCCGCCGGGGCGGAAATAGGCGCTGTGCAGCCGCGCGCCACTTGCCCGCTCGTAAAAGACCATCAGCTTTTCACGCTCTTCGAACCCCCACAAGGGCGGGGTCAGGGCGCCAACATCCATGGCTTGCGTCGTCACGTTCAGAAGGTGGCTCAGAATTCGGCCGATCTCGCAAAACAGCACCCGGATCAGGCTGGCGCGGCGCGGCACGGGCGTGCCCGTCAAACGCTCGATCGCAAGGCACCAGGCATGTTCCTGGTTCATCGGCGAGACATAGTCGAGCCTGTCCAGATAGGGCAGGTTCTGCAAATAGGTCCGGCTTTCCATCAGCTTTTCCGTGCCACGGTGCAAAAGCCCGATATGGGGATCGCAGCGTTCGACGATTTCACCGTCCAGTTCAAGCACCAGGCGCAAAACGCCATGCGCTGCTGGGTGTTGCGGGCCGAAGTTGATGTTGAAGTTGCGGATGCGCTGCTCTCCGGTCAGCAGGTCCTGCGTGCCGTCGTCATAGGCGTTGCGCCGAATATCACCGTCCATCACGCCACACTCCCGGTCATGTTGTCCAACCATGCGGATGGCAGGGTCGGAAAGGCTTTTGCCACATAGTCATACTGTTCGCGCAGCGCCGAACGGGCACGGTCGCGGTGGGTTGGCAACAGGGGCAAACGCACCCCCGCATGCACACGGTTTTCAAAATCAACCGGGCCCGGCCCGATACCAAGCCACGCCCACAACCGCGCAAGACCGGGTGCCGTCATCAGTTCTTCGGTGAACATCGCCAACAAACGTGCGGGCTGAAACGCTGCCCGCAGCCGGTCCAGGCTGCTGCGATAATCGCCGCGACCGCCAAAATACAGATCATCCCCCGCCAACGCCCGTTCCATCCGCGCCTCGGCCAAGACCGCAATATCCTGACCCGGCTTCGCCTCGCGCTGCGCCAGCATCCGAACATGGCTCCAGAGTCGGGCAACCGGGTCGCGCATCAGATAAAGGATACGCACATCCGCAGCCACATCCACCAACCGGCGCAACGCCGCGACGGGCAGCAACGCATATGACGGCGTCACATCGGCCACCACTCGTTGCCCCTGCCGCCCTTCGGTCAGATAGCCGCGATAAGCCTCCAGATCACCCGAGCCCCGATCCAACACCGCATTCCACGCCGCCATATCGGCAATCCGCCGCAGCAAATGCAGCGATTGCCCCGGATTTGCCCCCGCCAGCCGCGCCGTCATCCGTGTGATGTCGGCCGCATTGGCCCGGGCCTGCATCCGCGACAGGCCTGACTCCGGCGGGTCGAAATAGTGCAGTTCCTTGACGCTGCGCAGATAGCAATCGGGATGCCCCGCCAGATGGTCGTAAACCCAGGACGTTCCCGCCTTGGTGGCCCCCACGCAGATCAGGATGGTGGGTTCGGACCCCATTCGTCAGGCTTTCTTTTCATCACCGGGAAGGATGTAGGTAGCCCCCTCCCACGGCGACATGAAGTCGAACTGGCGGTACTCCTGTACCAGACTGACGGGTTCATAAACCACGCGCTTTTGCACTTCGTCATAGCGAACTTCGGTGTAGCCGGTGGTCGGAAAATCCTTGCGCAGGGGATGCCCGCGAAACCCGTAATCCGTCAGCAGGCGGCGCAAATCAGGGTGGCCAGAGAAGAGGATGCCGAACATGTCGAACACCTCGCGTTCAAACCAGTTGGCCGAAGGGTGCAGGACATGGATCGAAGGGACCATCGCATCTTCCGTCACCGCCAGTTTCACGCGGATGCGCTGGTTCTGGTACATCGACAAAAGGTGATAGACGACATCGAACCTTTCGGGGCGCTGGGGAAAGTCGATGGCCGTGATGTCCACCAGGGTGCTGAACCGACAGGACACATCGTCGCGCAGGAACTCAATGAAATCTTCGATATGCGCAGGCTGCACCTCGACGCACAGCTCGCCGAAGGCAACCGAGGCTGCGATGACTGCATCCGGGCGCTTGGCTGCGATCAAGCCTGCCAGTTCGTTCAGGGCGTCAGACATGGGCCTACCTTACCAAAGTGCCGGTGCGGCGGATCTTGCGCTGCAACTGCAGGATGCCATACAGCAACGCCTCGGCTGTGGGCGGGCAGCCGGGCACGTAGATATCGACCGGCACGATCCGGTCACAGCCGCGCACCACAGAATAGCTGTAGTGGTAATACCCCCCGCCATTGGCACAGGACCCCATCGAGATCACATAGCGGGGTTCCGGCATCTGGTCATAGACCTTGCGCAGCGCCGGGGCCATCTTGTTGGTCAGCGTGCCCGCCACGATCATCAGGTCGGACTGGCGCGGGGACGCGCGCGGGGCGGTGCCGAACCGTTCAAGGTCATAGCGCGGCATCGAGGTGTGCATCATCTCGACGGCGCAGCAGGCCAGACCAAAGGTCATCCAGTGCAAGGACCCGATCCGCGCCCAGTTGATGATATCCTCAGTCGAGGTCAGCAAGAACCCTTTGTCGGCCAGTTCGGCGTTCAGCGCGCGCGCCGACGCGTCCAGATCGACACCCGCCGTATTGGCTCCGGTCATCACGCCCATTCCAAGGCCCCTTTCTTCCACTCATAGGCAAAGCCGATGGTCAGCACGGCAAGAAACACCATCATCGACCAGAATCCGACCATGCTGATCTCGCCGAACGCCACGGCCCAGGGAAACAGAAACGCCACTTCCAGATCGAAGATGATGAAGAGAATCGACACGAGGTAGAACCGCACGTCGAATTTCATGCGCGCATCATCGAATGCATTGAAGCCGCATTCGTAGGCCGATACCTTTTCCGGATCGGGGTTGCGCACCGCCAAAACCGCTGCAGCAAGGATCAATACCAGACCCAACCCTATCGCCAAAGCCAGCAGGATAATCACCGGCAGATATTCTCTCAAGATCAGGTCCACAGGGGCGGGCTCCTTCTGCTTGCAGCTTGCTGGCGTCAACCTTTGGCAAGATCGTCACCATAGGTCTGCGTTTACCCCGCGCCCCGGTCGCGGTCAACCAAAGGACGTATGACAGAGACCCTTTGCCACAAGGGCGTTGCCACGTTCGGCACAAAAATGCCTTGTATTGAGCAGCAACCCCTACCCGAACCGGAAGCCCTGCCCCGAAGGTCCTTCGGGGTTACGGTGCCAACCGCGCGCACCAGTCGATCCGCGCCCCGCCCGAATAGGCGACGGCCAAACCTTCGGCGATCATGACATCGGCCACGTCACGCCCACCAATCACCATAGCCACCAGACTGCGCCCGAATTTGTCTTGACCGCGATGGTCAAGCAGGATGTCGCCCTGCGCGTTTGCTGTCCCCGCACCTTGCGCCTGCGCAACCCAATCGCCAAGGCGCAGCTTGGCGCGCAGGCCAAGCGCTGCCTCTTCGGGGCAACTTGCGCCTTTGGTTTCAGGCGTATCAAACCCGACAAGCCGCGCCGCCTGTGTCTCGGCGCCACACAGCAATTCCACCGTGTCACCGTCATAGACGAACCCGACCCGGCAGCCGGCCTCGGTCAATCCATGAAATGGGGCGCGGTTTTCGGCAAACCCGTAAAGCGCAAGCAGCGTCAGCGCGATGTAGACAGACAGATCGGCTGTTCGCCGCAGCCGTCTGGCCGGTACCGCCGGGCGCACGATGCTAGTCTGCACCCGTCACGGCAAGTGCCGGTTCGGCCCCCTGCTGCTGCACGGCCAAAACCTCGGCCCGGATGATTCGGGCAATCTGCGAGGTGTCATCGGTCGTAAAGGTCAGCGGCAGACGCAAATCGATCAGGCCTGCCAGGATGCGATCGGTCTTTGGCAACGGCAGTGGGTTTGCATAGCGCCAGTGGTCATAGCGGCTGGTAAAGGCGATCGGCTGATCGGCGCCGAACCACTTCAACTCGACCCCGCGCGCGGCACAGCGCGCAACCACCGCTGTCACCATGTTCGCAGACCAATCCGGTAACAGGAACTGAAAGGAACTGCCGACATAGGTTTCTTCGGCCGGGCGTGGCACCAGTTGCAGGCCGGACGTTGCAACCAGTCCCGATTCGAGGCTGCGATAAAGCGCGCCCCACCGCGCCACCCGATCCGCCAGCAGGCCCAGTTGCGGCCGCAGAATGGCCGCCCGCAGATTGTCCATCCGGCCCGAGACGTTGGGCGTATCAAGCCGGATCGCTTCAAACGCTTCGGGCGGGGGTGCTGCGCGGTGACGGGCATAAAGCATGTAGGACCCCGACAGCAGAATCGCGCGTGCCATGATCTGCGCGTCGTCGGAAATCAGAAACCCGCCTTCGCCGGCGTTGATGTGCTTGTAGGTCTGCATCGAAAAGCAACCGATCAGGCCAAACCGCCCGGACGGCACCCCGCGCCATGCGGCCCCCATCGTATGCGCGCAATCCTCGATCACGGTGATCCCCAGATCGCGGCACAGCGTGGTCAGCCTGTCCATATCGCACAGATGCCCGCGCATATGGCTCAGCATCAGGACCGATGCGCCGCTTGACTGTGCCTTGTCGCGCAGATCGTCCAGATCGAGCGTCAGATTTTCTGTCACCTCGACAAACACCGGTCGGGCCCCGACGGCTGCAATCGCACCGGGCACCGGCGCCAGCGTGAACGCGTTTGAGAGCACAGGCGTCCCCGGTCCCGCGCCAATGGCCCGCAGCGCGCAGCCCATCGCATAGCCGCCCGACGCCACGGCAACACAGTATTTCGCCCCGGTCAGTGCCGCAAACTCTTCCTCCAGAAGGGCCGTTTCCGACACTTCGCCCGGGGCGGTGTTGTAGCGGTGCAGCCGGCCGTGCCGCAGCACGGCGATTGCGGCCTCGATCCCGTCTTCGGGGATCGGCTCTTGTTGGGTAAAGCTGCCTGCAAACTGTTCCATGCACCGATACATGGCGCGCCACGCGGGGGCCGTCAATCCCGGCACGCCGTCACCCCAGCAAGCGTGCAGCCAGGTCCGGCAGATCGTCGAAATGATGCAGCAGGGCCTCGGGGGCAAACTGCGAAACGGAGTTTCCTTCCGGACCGAACGTGACAAGCGCCACTGGAACGCCCGCCGCAGCCCCGGTCTGGCGATCGGTGTCGGTGTCGCCCACCAGCATCGACCGCGCGACCACACCCCCGGCCCGCTCGACCGCGGCGACATAGGGTGCGGGATGCGGCTTGCGGGTGGGCAAGGTATCCGCCCCGACCAGCGACCCGAAAAGATGCCGCACGCCCAGGTGCTGCACAAGGGTTTCGGCAAGAGCCTGTGGTTTGTTGGTGCAGATCGCGGTCGCATAGCCCTCCGCGCGCAAGGCAAGTACCGCATCCACCGCCCCCGGATACACCCGGGTATGCGTCGCGATGTCCTGCGCATAGGCCGCCACCAGTTGCCTATAACCCGCCTTCAGATCGTCTTCGCTGTAGCTCCGCCCGATCCGGTCCCAGCCCAGTGTCAGCATTGCGCGCCCACCCCGCATGGCCGTGCCCGCATCCCGGGGGCCCAACAGATCGCCGAGCCCATCGGCGCGAAAACAGGCGTTTGCTGCTGCCAGCAGGTCGCCGGACGTATCTGCCAGCGTTCCGTCCAGATCAAAAACCACCGTGCGCATGTTCTGTAACCTTGCGTGAAAACCCCGCCCTTGCGGTGCGGCTCAATCGGGGTAGAACGTGCGGACGCAGATGGGAAGAGGCAGGATGGCGGTTTCATTGATCATACTGGCGGCAGGGATGGGCAGCCGGATGAACTCCGACTTGCCCAAGGTGCTGCATTGCGTGGGCGCGGCCCCCCTGCTGCACCACGCCATGGCCGCAGGGAGCAGCCTTGATCCATCGCGTATCGTCGTGGTTGCAGGCTTTGGCGCCGATCTTGTGACCCGATCTGCGCTTGCATTTGACGAGGCGGCCGAGGTTGTGGTGCAAGACCCGCAGCTGGGAACTGCGCATGCCGTGGCTCAGGCGGCCCCTCTGCTCGCGGATGCGGCGGGTGACGCCATCGTGGTTTATGGTGACACGCCTTTCATCCGCCCGGAAACCTTGCAGGCGATGCTGGCCGCCCGCGACAGACATGCCGTCGTTGTGCTGGGGTTTCAGGCGCGTGATCCTGCCCGCTATGGCCGACTGATCGTTCAGGGTGATCAACTTGACCGCATCGTTGAATTCAAGGACGCAACCGAGGCTGAACGCGCCCTGGATCTGTGCAATTCCGGTGTGATCTGTGCCGAGTCCAGCCTGCTGTTTTCGCTGGTGGCCCAAGTGGGCAACACCAATGCGGCAGGCGAGTATTACCTGACTGACATCGTGGGTCTGGCCCGCGCGCGCGGTCTGTCTGCCGGCGTCGTGATCTGCGACGAGGCTGAAACGCTGGGCATCAACACCCGCGCTGAACTGGCCGGGGCCGAGGCCGCATTCCAGACTCGCGCCCGCGCCGAGGCATTGGACAACGGTGTGACCCTGACCGCCCCCGACACCGTATTCTTCGCACTTGATACCCACATCGGCCGCGATGCCACGATCGGCCCCAACGTGATCTTTGGCCCCGGCGTCACCATCGAATCCGGGGCCGAGGTCAGGGCCTTTTGCCACCTTGAAGGTTGCCACATCTCGCGCGGGGCCACCGTCGGCCCGTTCGCCCGCCTGCGGCCGGGTGCGGAACTGGCTGAAGACGTCCATGTCGGCAACTTCGTCGAGATCAAGAACGCAGTGCTGGATGAGGGCGTGAAGGTGGGCCACCTGACCTATCTTGGCGACGCCCATGTCGGGGAATTCAGCAATATCGGTGCGGGAACCGTCACCTGCAACTACGACGGCGTGATGAAACATCGCACCACCATCGGCAAACGCGCCTTCATCGGGTCCGACACCATGCTGGTGGCCCCGGTCACCGTGGGCGACGACGCGATGACGGCGTCTGGATCGGTGATCACCCGCGATGTGCCCGCAACCGATCTGGCCATTGGGCGGGTTCCGCAGGTCAACAAAGCGGGCTTTGTCCCGACGTTTCTGAAAATGCTGAAAGAAATCAAGGCAGCAAAGGCAAAAGGGCAGTAACATGTGTGGGATTATCGGCGTTCTGGGCAACCATGAAGCAGCACCTTTGCTGGTCGAGGCGTTGAAGCGGCTGGAGTATCGCGGCTATGACAGCGCTGGAATCGCCACGGTAAACAACGGCAAACTTGACCGTCGCCGCGCGGTGGGAAAGCTGGTCAACCTGTCGGACCTGCTGGTCCATGACCCGCTTGCGGGCAAGTCCGGCATCGGGCAGACCCGTTGGGCCACGCACGGAGCCGTAACCGTTCCCAATGCCCATCCGCACCGGTCCGGTCCCGTCGCGGTAGTGCACAATGGCATCATCGAGAATTTCCGCGACCTGCGCGAGGAACTGACCTCGCAAGGCCATATCTTCGAATCGCAAACCGATACCGAGGCAGTGGTCGTTCTGACCCGCAGCTATCTTGATCAGGGCCTGTCCCCGGTCGAAGCGGTGCAAAAGACCGTGGCACGGCTGCATGGGGCCTTTGCGCTGTGCTTTTTGTTCGACGGGCTTGACGATCTGATGATCGGCGCACGCCACGGCGCTCCGCTGGCCGTAGGTTATGGCGACGGAGAGAACTTCATCGGCTCGGACGCCCTGGCGCTGGCACCAATGACCGACCGGCTGTCCTATCTCGAGGATGGCGATATCGTGGCAGTTTCGCGCAGTGCGGTGACCATTCTTGATGCGGTCGGCCGCATCGCCAACCGGGCCGTGGTTCAGGTGGCGCTGGATCAGACCCGGATCGACAAGGCCGGCTACAAACACTTCATGGGCAAGGAAATCGCCCAGCAACCCCTGGTGATAGCCGACGCCCTGGCCCATTATACTGCCGACAGCGATGCCAGCATCACACTGCCCGAGGGCCTTGATTTTACGCGGTTCGATCGGCTGACGCTGGTTGCTTGCGGAACGGGTTTCTACAGCTGCATGGTCGCGAAATACTGGTTCGAACAGCTGGCAGGATTGCCGGTGGATGTGGATATCGCCTCGGAATTCCGCTATCGCAACCCGGTTCTGTCACCCAAGTCTGCTGCGATCTTTGTCAGTCAATCCGGCGAAACCGCCGATACGCTGGCCGCCTTGCGCCATGTGATGGGCCATGTGGCCAAAGTCGTGGCACTGGTGAACGTCGCCACGTCGAGCATGGCGCGCGAAAGCGATCTGGCCCTGCCCATCCTTGCGGGCATCGAAGTGTCGGTTGCGTCGAGCAAGGCCTTCACCTGTCAGTTGACGGTCCTGGCGCTGATGGCGCTGAAGGCGGGGCAGGATCGAGGCCGGATCGATGCGGCTGCCCTTGCCATCCATCTTGCCAACCTGCGCACCCTTCCCGGCCTCTTCAACCATGCGCTGTCGCTGACCGCCGAAGTCGCGTCGCTGGCCGAAGAACTGGCAACCGCGCGCGATGTTCTGTTCCTTGGCCGTGGGGCGATGTATCCGCTGGCCTTGGAAGGGGCGCTGAAACTCAAGGAACTCAGCTACATCCACGCCGAAGGCTATGCCAGCGGCGAGCTGAAACACGGGCCCATCGCCCTGATCGACGCCCAAGTGCCGGTGGTCGTGATGGCGCCACGCGACGATCTGTTCGAGAAGACCATCTCGAACATGCAAGAGGTAATGGCGCGCGGCGGCAAAGTGCTGTTGATCTCGGACAGCGCGGGCATCAAAGAGGCGGGCGCGGGTTGCTGGAAAACCCTGACCATGCCTTCGGTGGACCCGCTTTTCGCACCGATCCTGTACGCTGTGCCCGCGCAACTTCTGGCCTATCACACCGCCGTCGCCAAAGGGACGGATGTGGACCAGCCGCGCAACCTGGCAAAATCCGTGACGGTTGAATGATCACGCAGGCGCTGGCGCAGCTTCGGGCGCTCGCCGATCCTGCAAAGGCGGCAGAGATGGCAGCCTATCACAAGGCGAGCCGTCCCTATCTGGGCATCGTAGTGCCTGCGATCACCGAACTTTCCGATGGCTGGCGAGCGGCTTGTACGTTGCCCGACCGCCTGACGCTTGCAGCGGATTTGTGGCGCACCAACATCCACGAGGCGCGTATTGCTGCGGCCAAACTGCTGACGCAAGCCCGTATCCGCCCCGACGATGCCGCCTGGACCTTGATTCAATCCTGGGTGCCCGATTTCGATGGCTGGGCGCTGGCAGATCACGCCTGCATCGCCGGGCAAAAGCGGTTGATCGCGGACCCGGCCCGACTTGATACTGTCGCGCTCTGGACAGCCTCGCCGCACATGTGGACGCGGCGCGCGGCCTTGGTCATCACGCTGCCCTTTGCGAAATCGAACGTCCCCAAGCCTGACGAGCTGGCCGCACGCGACCGCATCCTCGGTTGGGCGGCGGGATATGCCGGCGATCCGGATTGGTTCATCCAGAAGGCCGTGGCCTGGTGGGTGCGCGACTTGTCCAAACACGATACCGCGCGGGCAAAGGCGTTTCTGTCGGCACATGGCGCAAAGCTGAAACCCTTTGCCGCCAAGGAAGCGTCAAGATACCTCAGCCCTTAGGCGGCACAGGCAACAGCGCCGCAGCGATCCGCCGCCCTTCACCCAATAGCACGTTGTAGGTCCGGCAGGCTGCAGGCGAATTCATCACTTCAACCCCTATGCCTGCTGCCTCGACAGGGTCGCGGAACGCACGCGGGACCTGCGCAATCTCGGCTCCCATCCCGACGAGCAGCACATCAATGCGCCCGATCAGCGCCGTGATCGGAGTTGCGTCTTCCAACCCGCCCCAAGGGCCTGCAGACCATGGCGTGATCAGACAAGACCCGTGCAGCACATGAGGCCCGACGCGGAAAAACCCCGGCCCATAGCCTTCTATCGCCAACGCTTGCCCGAAACTGATCTCGGTAAGGCGCATCTCAGGCGTCGATATTGGCAAATTCGCCGCCGACATCGCGTTTGTCTTTTGGCACGCGGTTGACCCCAAGCATCAACACAATGTTCTTTGCGACATAAAGTGTCGAATACGTACCGATGACCACCCCGAACAGCATGGCGAACACAAAGCCCCGGATCACATCGCCGCCAAAGATCAACAGCACGGTAAGCGCGATCAGGGTGGTTGTCGCCGTCATCAAGGTGCGGCTCAAGGTCTCGTTCGCGGTAAAGTTCAGCAAATCGCGCAGTGGCATCGTTTTGTATTTGATCAGATTTTCGCGCAGGCGATCAAAGATCACGACCGTGTCGTTCACCGAATAGCCAAGAATGGTCAGCAAAGCCGCGACGATGGTCAGGTCAAACTTCAACTGAAACAGCGAAAACACCCCGACCGTCACCACCACATCATGAATAAGCGCAGCCACCGTACCCACGGCGAACTGCCATTCGAACCGGATCCAGACATAGATCAGGATGCCAATTGACCCCGCAGCAACGGCCAACAACGCCTGCCAGATCAATTCGGACGACACCTTTGGCCCGACGGATTCAACCGATGGAAACGTGATTGCCGGATCAAGTGCCCGCAACGTGTCTTCTACTCGCAAAATGGTTTCGGGCGTCACCGCCTCGACCCCATCCTGCGCCTGAATGCGGATCATCGACACATGCTGATCGGCACGAAAGCCGGGGTCGAACACCTCGGTGATCGACACATCGCCCAGACCGAGCGTCGCAAGCGCCCCGCGATAGGCCCCCACATCAACGGCTTCGGTCGATTCGGTGCGGATCGTGGTGCCACCCCGAAAGTCGATGCCGAGGTTCAGCCCGAACACCGCAAGTGACACAAACGTCAGCACCACCGCCAGCACCGATGCGCCGAACGTCACGCGGGCCGCTTTGAAAAAGTCGATGTTCGTCGTAACCGGGGCAAGTCGCAGACGCCAGGCCATGGAAATCTCCCCTAGACGGTGATGGTTTTCGGCTGGCGCCATGCCAACCAGGTCTCGATGATCAGGCGCGTCACATAAACCGCGGTGAACATCGACGTGATGATCCCGAGGCCCAGCGTCACCGCAAAGCCGCGCACGGCGCCGGACCCGATGGCAAACATTATAACGGCCGTGATGATTGCAGTCACGTTGCTGTCCATGATGGCTGAAAATGCCCGCGCGAACCCGATCTCGATCGCCCGCCCGGGAACCACCCCTTGTCGCAGTTCTTCGCGTATCCGCTCGTAGATCAGCACGTTTGCATCCACCGCCATCCCCATGGTCAGCACGATCCCCGCGATGCCGGGCAGGGTCAGCGTCGCCCCGATGGCCGACAGAAACGCGAACAGCAACACGATGTTGATGGCAAGGGCCAGATTGGCCATCACCCCGAACCAGCCATAGCTCAGGAACATGAACGCGGCCACGGCGATGGCTGCAACCACAGCCGCGCGTTGTCCTGCAAGGATGCTGTCGGCGCCCAGTTCCGGGCCTATGGTGCGCTCTTCCAGAAATGTCATTTCGGCGGGCAAGGCACCTGCGCGCAGCAACACAGCCAGCTGGGTCGATTCCTCGACCGTGAAAGAGCCCGTGATGATCCCCGACCCGCCCGCGATATGGCTTTGAATGACAGGGGCCGAGATGACCTCGCTGTCCAGCACGATTGCGAAGGGCTGACCGATGTTGGCCGCAGTATAATCCCCAAAGCGGACCGCACCAGACGGATTGAACCGGAAATCCACGGCGGGGCGGTTGTTCTGGTCAAACGCAGGCTGGCTGTCGATCAGATCCTCGCCCGTCACCACCGGAGTTTCCTCGACCACCAGATATGCGCCGTCTTCGTTCATCACCGGCAGCAGCAGATTGCGCGGTCCGGCATCTTCGGCCGGGTTGTTGGTCCGCCGCACGACCGGATTGAACGACAGCTTGGCCGTCGTCCCGATCAGTGCCTTCAATTCGCCTGCGGACCCGATGCCGGGCACTTGTATCAGGACGCGGTCTGTGCCCTGACGCTGAATCGTGGGTTCGCGCGTTCCGACCTCGTCCACGCGCCGCCGAATGATTTCAAGGCTTTGCTGCATGGTGCGCGTGTCAGTTGCCACGCGTTCCGCCTCGGACAAAGTCACGACGATGTCGTTGCCCTCGACGGAAATGTCGATGTCGTTCTGGCCCACGCCCGTCAGACTGACCACAGGTGTGGCCAAGCCCCGGACCGCCTCGACGGCAACAGCCATCGCCTCCGGGTTCGAAACCGTTACGCGCAACACATCGTCCGGCGATGGGGCGCGGCGCACCGCACCGACCTGATCACGTACCTCGCGCAGCGCATCGCGGACGCGCGGCCAATAGCCATCCATCCTCTGCGTATAGACATCTTCAAGGCGCACTTCGGCCAGAAGATGCGCCCCGCCCCGCAGGTCCAGCCCCAGATTGACCAGCGAAGACGGCAGAAAATCCGGCCACAGCGCCAGCGATGCTTCTTGTTCGGGCGAAGCAAAACCGGCAACAGCAATCGCCGCTGCCGCGTCGTTGTGCTGTTCGACGCGGTTGTAAAACAGGTTTGGCATGGCCCAGAGGATGCCCAGCGCGCAAAGGCCCCAGATCATCAGACGCTTCCACAGCGGCGTGTGCGCCATGGTGGATCAGCCTGCCGCCGGTTCGGTTTTCGACATCACCTGTGTGATGGTCCCGCGCATCACCTTCACCTTGACGTTCGGGGCGATCTCGATCTCCAGCATGCCGTCGGCGCCTACGGTGGAAACCTTGCCGATGATCCCACCCGCGGTCAGCACCTGATCGCCACGGCGCAGCGCCTCGACCATTGCCTTGTGCTCTTTCAGCTTTTTCTGCTGCGGACGGATCAGCAGGAAATACATGATCGCAAAAATCAGGATCAGGGGCAGGAACTGGGCAATTGCGCTACCGGGTCCGGCAGCGGCAGCTTGGGCATAGGCAGGCGTCGCGAACATGGTTCGTCCTTTCGATCACCGGCACCGGGCCGGGACTGGTTTTGATGATCGTCATAGTCGCGGGTGCATAGATTGGCAAGGCAAGCCGCCCGCGCTAGCGTCAGCTGGGATTTAGGCAACGCGAGGTGCAAATCCAAGACTGTCAGACAAATCGCTGCATCACTGGAAGTCGCTGCAACCCCCATGTCAGCAGCCACGACCCGAAAAAGGTAAAGAGCGCCGCCGCAGACCGGTCAATGTCAGGTCCGAACACCTTGAATGCGACCAACATGACCGCCGGATGCAAGAGATAGATACCAAAGGCAAACCCCGCCAGAACGGTCGGCCAGCGGCCCGTGATGTTGACTTGCCAAACCGCCAGGAACACTGCCGCCACCAGGATCATCTGGATAGAGGCAAACTCGGGCACCAGCGCAAAAAGCACCGCCGAGATCAAGGCGGCCACCGCGACTGGTGCCCAGATCATCGAAAGCCGCTGCGCAAGCGCCAGAACTGCGCCGAACAAAAACAACGGCAGCGAGTAGAACCACTGCGGCAAAGGCTGGGCAAACGGACCGTTGCTGACAAACCAGGCCAAAGGCGCGGCTTCGGCATGCAAGATGCCCAGAGGCAGCGACACCAGCACCAATCCGATCAGGGCAATCCACAAACTGCGCGGCCCGGCAATCAGGCGGCACATCGGCCCGATCACCACCAGAAAGACCATGACAAAGGGCAAGAACCAAAGATGGACCGACGGGCCGATCAACAGTGAACCGGGCTCGGACAAAAGCACGAACGGCTGATGCGAAACAATCTCGTGGATGACCCGGAACACTACACACCAAACCAGCCACGGCGCGGCAATCCGCCGGGCGCGCGACAGCCAGAACCCCTGACCGTCCGACCGCAGATAGGATCCGACTGCAAGATAGGACGTCAGTACCAGAAACAACGCCAAAGCGAGGTAGCCAATATCGGCAAATGGCGCGCGGGCATGATCCCAAACGATGCCGAAAGCCGCCAGAAACCGGGCAAGATCAACTGCCCTGCGATACTCGGCAGGCTTCGCGGTGGGCATAAGACATATCCTGGTAGAGAACAGATTGAAAACGGTATGAGACTTCTGCGCGCCGCGCCAGACAAACAACGCGAAACAATGCGTTTCTGTATCGATTTTGCTTTGCACCCCCCGACTTTTCGCACCGCAAAGTCACCCACAGGGAAAATGAAGCTGTCGCGGGGCGAAAGGGGTCAAAGCGGGAAACGACCTGCTCAAGCCGTTGAAAAACCGATCCCGCAGCATCGCCATGCCGGTCCGTTGCGGCATCCAGCCCTGGCTCATGACGATGAACAAAAGCGCTGCGGCAACTTTCAGCCTTCCGGCAGGATCACGGCAAACGTGCTGCCTTTGCCCGGTGTGGAATCGATGACCATGCGCCCCCGATGCCGGTTCACGATGTGCTTGACGATGGCAAGACCCAAACCTGTCCCACCCTTTTCGCGACTGCGGTGCCCATCGACCCGGTAAAACCGCTCGGTCAGGCGCGGCAGGTGCACGGGGTCAATCCCCTCGCCGTTGTCGGCAACCGAGATGCGCACAACCGGCCCGCGCAAACCGGCCTCTCGGGTCAGACGAACAGAAACGTTCTTGCCCGAGTTGCCATATTTCACTGCATTTTCGATCAGGTTGGTAAGCACCTGAGTCATCTGGTCAGCGTCCGCCGGGATCATGACGGCCTGATCCGCGCCCTGCACGTCGATGCTCACGCCCCCGGTTTCGGCCAAAGGGCGCAGCGCCTGTACCGCCTGCCAGATCAGACTGGCGATGTCCTGACGCTCGGTAGGTCGCACCCGCTCGTCGGCTTCGACCCGGCTCAGGTGCAAAAGATCGCGCACCAGCCGGTTCATCCGTTCCGCCTCGGCGGCCATGATGCCCAGAAAACGCTCGCGTGCCAGTGTGTCGTCGCGCGCCGGACCGCGCAGCGTTTCGATGAACCCTAGGAGGGCCGTCAACGGCGTACGCAGTTCATGGCTGACATTTGCCACGAAATCGCGTCGCATCTGACCCATCTGTTCCTGCTCGCTGATGTCTTCGAAGGCACACATGGCACAGCCCCAAACCGGAGAAACCGTCACCCGGTGCACCATTTCATGGGACGGCCCGGGCACGGCATGGCGTACCGACACAGCCACTGCTCCGTTCAGAACCCGGCCTATGGCAGTCAACAGATCCGGCTGCCGCAGCACCAACCCATGGTGCCGATCTGCCAGATTGACGCCGAACAAGGCCTGCGCCGCCACATTCGCCTCAGTGATCCGCTCGTCCGGGCCGATCAGCAGAACCGCCACCGGAATTCCCGCCAGAACCGCCGTCAACGTTTCCTTGTCCAATGCCCATCCCCTCACTGATCGCCGCTTTGCTTCCTAGTCCACGGTCGCAACGCAGGCCAGTGGGCTTCTAACTATTGCGCGCAGAACGCTTCTAAACGTGTGGTCGTTTGCCGATCTTCGCGCTATGATTGCGCAAATTCTTATCTTTGACTGCGCGTTTTTTTTCCTTTTCCCTCGTACGATCATTATGCCCCATCCAACGCCCCCGGCCAGACTTCTGGCTCTTGACATGCTGTCGACACAGTCAGCGGAACTGCTCGCAGGGGCGGCGTTTGCCAGTTTTTCCGACCTTGACGCGGAACTTCTGGCACAGATCCAGGCTGACGAGGTGATCTTTCCGCTTGTGTCGCGGGACCACGATGCAATTGTTGTCGTCGAACGGCTTCAGGAACTGGGATTTGCGGGGCGGATCACCGTGCTGGCACCTGCCCTGCCAAATGCTGCGATGGTCCAGGCGGAATTGCGCGCCTTGGGTCCCGGCACGCGCCTGACCCTTCTGTCGCGCTAAACCTGCGCCGTGTCGCGCTGGTAGATCCAGTCGTGATCCGGGTCGTTCTGGAATCGCCACGCCCGACGCGGCCCGGCCATCACGTTCAGATAGTACATCTCATACCCATGTGGGGCGCCACAGGGGTGATGACCCTTCGGCACCAGCGTTACATCATGGTCCTTGACCGCCATTGTCACATCCAGACTGCCATCCTCGGTATAGACCCGCTGGATGCCAAAGCCTTGGGGCGGGTTGAGCCGCATATAGTAGGTTTCCTCAAGGTAGGTCATTCTCGGAAAGTCATCCTCGTCATGGCGATGGCTGGGATAGCTCGACCAATTGCCTGCCGGCGTGAACACCTCAGTGACCAGCAGACTGCCCGCCACATCCCGGGACTCCATCGCTATATCGTGGATGTAGCGCGCGTTGGCACCTCTGCCACGCGCCGTCAAGTCGATCCCCTCTGGCCCCAGCCGCGCCGCCGGATATGCCGCGCCCGCAGGCGCAGAACACACCGCCAGCACAGATCCGGTCACAGCAACTGCAGCCCAGCTTTCCCCGCCCGGCACGTAAAGACAATGGGGCGGAATACGCTCGAACGGGCTCATCCGATCCCCCAGCACCCCCCAATCGGTGCCCGCCGCCGTGATCTGCGCGCGCCCTTCGACCAAGACCAGAATGACCTCACGATCGCCGGTTGCCTCTGCAACCCGATCCCCCGGCTCCAGCCGGTACAGACCGAAGCCGACATACCCCCACCCGGCGGCAGCGGGCGAAATGTCATGTACCAGCCCCCGAACCCCTGCCGGCTTGCGCAACAACTCCATGCCTACCCCCATCATCTGTTCACAAATATCCCGGGGGGCGTTCGGGGGGCTGGCCCCCCGTTCCCCGCTCACCCCAGGTCCAACGCCGCATAGCGCGCCACAACCTTCAGCGCCGCCAACCCAGCGGTATGATCCCGCAATGTCGCGCGCGCGTCGATCCTGCGTTGCCGCAAGCGCCAAAATTTTTCCGCCATCCACCCGTCCCCCGGGTGGCTCGGTGGGATGAACGCGCCATGCCGGACAGATTCCAAGGATGAAGGTCCCTGGACGCCAGCCAACCCCAGCATACCCAACCGGACTTTTTCTCGCCTGGTTGCGGTCCTTGCGGCGCTATCTGCGGCGCTGCATGCGATGCCATCAA
Organism: Paracoccaceae bacterium; assembly: GCA_031400505.1. GTDB lineage: Bacteria > Pseudomonadota > Alphaproteobacteria > Rhodobacterales > Rhodobacteraceae > JAIYDJ01. Next base: position 35,873 of record JANNPZ010000038.1, read on the forward strand.
CCCAAGGGTCGTGCAGGCTGCCCCGCCGCACGCGCGGCATCCCACACCCGGCAAAGGTCGGCATACCGCTGCACCATCATCGCCACGGCAGCCCCATCCGTCAAATCTCCCGCAAGCCAGCCCCGCGCCGCCGCCCCAAAGATCGTCCGGCCCACTGCGAACCCCTTGACCAGCGGGTGCCGCGCCGCCAGCGCAAAGGATGCCGCCAGGGCATCAGGCTCGGCATCTAGGCCCAAAACAAGCACCCCGCGCACATGCGGATCGCGCGCAGTGATCGCGCCGCAGGCCGCAGCATAGGCCGCGTTCGTTGCAAACGGCTCCAGCTTCCACCAGTCGGGATAGATCCCCAGATCGTAGAACCGCGCAATCACCCGCGCCGTCGTGGCATCGTCCACCGGTGCAACCCTGGACGGGATCACTTCCAGCAGAAACTCCAGCCGGTTGCGCCGCGCGGCATGAAACAGCCGCAGCACCACCGCCTCCTGCTCTGCCTTCATCGCAGCATCATCGTCCGGGTGATAAAAGCACAACACCTTGACCACCTGCGCCAAGGGCCATTCGGCAAGGCCCCCGAAATCCGGTCCGATCTCTGGCTCGAGGGTCAAAGGACGCGAGCCCGGCCATTCCACCGGGCGTCCCACCCACAGCCCGGTGCCCGCCGCCTGCTGCAGCGCCCGCCCCCCAAACCGGCTGTCGCACAAGATCCCATGCCCGGGCTTGCCATCCGCCACCTGCACCGCCGCCTGCAGGCACAGCCCCTTGAATGCGCCGATCCGCACAGGCGTGGCACCCGGCATCGCCTCCATCTGCATCCGATGATCAAACGCGAATACCCGCAGGTTGACCAGGTTCCCGTGCCGGTTGGTCGCCCAATGCACCTGCTCCAGTTCTGCATCCTGACGCAGGGCCGGCGTTACCACTCCGCGGTTCAGAAAGAACTGCAACTCGGTCCAACTGGGATAGGCGGGCGTGCACCCATGCCGCGATACGGCAAACGCCCCGCAGGCATTGGCATAGGTCAGGGCTGTCGGCCAGGTTTCGCCGTCCAGCCACCCCTTGAGCAGGCCCGACATGAACCCGTCCCCCGCCCCTAGAACGTTGAAGACCTCAATCGGAAACCCTGGCCCGGACGCGCCTTCGTCCAGCCTGTCGGGAATGTCGCCGGTAAACGCCACCGCCCCCATCGGCCCGCGCTTGCAAACCAGCACCGCCGCTGACACCGCCCGCACTGCCCGCAGTGCAGCGATTGTGTCCGTACTGCCGCCTGCGATGTGAAGCTCTTCTTCGGTCCCCACGATCAGGTCGAACAGATGCAGCGTGCCCTGCAACTTTGCGGTCACTGCGGCCGACTCGATGAATCGCGCCTCGCCCGCCCCGTGCCCCGCCAAACCCCACAGATTGGGCCGATAATCGATGTCCAGCGCCGTCTGACAGCCATGCTGCCGGGCCAGCATCAGCGCCTTCAGCACCGCCGCTTCGGTGCGGGCATGGCTTAGATGCGTGCCCGTCGCCACCACGGCACGGGCCTCGGCGATGAAGCCCTCGTCGATGTCAGCCTCGCACAGCGCCATGTCTGCGCAGTTTTCACGGTAGAAGATCAGTGGAAACTGCGTGTCGTCGCGTATCCCGAGCAACACCAGTGCGGTCAGCCGGTCCGGGTCGGTCTTGACCCCCCGGACATCGACGCCTTCGCGCGCCAGTTCTTCGCGGATGAACCGCCCCATATGCTCGTCGCCCACGCGGGTGATCAGCGCAGACCGCAGCCCCAGCCGCGCCGTGCCCGCCGCAATGTTGGTGGGCGATCCACCGATATACTTGTTGAACGATCCCATATCCTCAAGGCGCCCGCCGACCTGCGCGCCATAAAGATCGACCGAAGAGCGGCCGATGGTGATGACATCCAATTGCTTCATCTGATCCCCCGATGCGCCGACTCGCGCAATATGGAATATTTATTCCGTTTCTCGCCGCCCGCAAAGGCAAATCAGCCACAGTCCAGCCCGATGCGAAACAGACGTCATTCCCGCGCCGAACCGACCGCCACTGCCAGCGTCAACGCCAGTGCAATCGTCGCAGACAGCGTCCGGAACGCGCCAAAATCAACCTCTTGCACCGTTAGGACCACATCTGCCGTGCCTGCCAAAGGACTGGTGCTGTGGTCGGTCAGCGCAACAACCGGCAGCCCCCGCGTCTTCGCCTGCTGTGCCAAGCCCAACGTTTCCTCGGAATAGGGCGCGAAAGAGATTGCCAGAACCGCATCCCCGACCCGCAAGGCAGACCTGTGATCCAGCGCGCCAATGCCGTCATGCAGCATCGCAGGGATCTCCATTTTTTCAAAAACATAAGCCAGATAGCTTGCCACCGGAAAGGCCCGCCGCAGCCCGATCACATGCACCGTTTGCGCAACCGCCAGCAACCCGACCGCCCGCCCAAGCATCGCGTCATCCGTCATTTTAGCCAAGGATTCCAACGATGAACGCCCGGCCTCGACGAACTCGGCCAAAAGCGCCGCCGGACTGCCGGAACCCTGATCCCGCAGATTGCGCAACCGGGTTGCATAGTCTGACAGGCCGGGCACGAAAGCCGCGCGGAACAAGCGCTGCATATCGGAAAAGCCAGCAAACCCAAGAATGTGACAAAACCGCATGACGGCCGACGGCGGCACCTGTGCCCCCGAGGCAAGGTCAGCAACCGTTGACACGGCGATCCGGTCGCTGTGCGCGGCGAAATAGTCGGCGCACTGACGCATTCGACGCGGCAACGTAGCGGGCATGCCTTCGATACGCGCCAGAAACGCCTCGACCGATGCCGGCGCGGTCGCCCCCCGCTGCTCCCTGCGTTCAGCCACAGGATGACCCGTCCTGCAGGACATCACGCCAAAAGCCCATCACGGCAAGCCGCAGAATTTCTATTCCAAAACTACGGCGGAACATGCGCTAAGAGTATTTCTCCTGCAAGGCCACCGCAACCGATGGCGGGACAAACTTTCTGACATCGCCCCCGAGCCGCGCTATCTCTTTGACCAGCTTTGACGCAATCGCTTGCCGCCGCGCATCTGCCATCAGAAAGACCGTCTCGATCGTCGCATCCAGGGCGCGGTTCATTCCAACCATCTGAAATTCATACTCAAAATCCGCAACAGCCCGCAATCCGCGAATGATGATCCCCGCCCCGACGTCGCGCGCGCAATCAATCAGCAGATTCTCGAACGGATGCACGACAATCTCGCCTCCGGTCTTGTCAAGGATCGGGCGACATTCGGCCTGCACCATGTCCACCCGTTCTTCCAGCGTGAAAAGCGGCCCCTTGTCGCGGTTGATCGCAACCCCGATCACAAGACGATCAACCAGCGCCATGGCACGGGTGATGATATCCGTGTGCCCCAAGGTTACCGGATCAAAAGTTCCCGGATAAAGGCCGATGCGCATGGGACCTCCTGAAATCCTTCTTCCGATTCCTACGCAATATCAATGTGCAAGCTTGCGCAAGCGCGAAAATTCAGAAGCCCTTGATCATTCCTTCCAACGCTTCCTTCTCGGCCGACAACTCCATCAACCGCGCCTTCACCACATCTCCGATCGAGATCAGGCCGATCATTTGCCCGCCTTCCATGACCGGCATGTGGCGAAACCGACCGTTCGTCATTTTTTCCAGCACATTGTCAGTCTGATCGGTGCGGACGCATGACACCACAGCCGTCGTCATGATGCTGTCGACAGCCTGGTTCATACAGCTTGCGCCGCACCGGCCCAATTCCCGCACGATGTCACGCTCGGACAGAATGCCGACCAGGGTTTTGCCATCGGGCGAGATGATGATGGCCCCGATGCGACGAGATGACAGAATTTCGGCTGCCTGACCGACAGTGGTGCCGCACGGCACTGTCACCACTCCGTCGTCTGACTTGGTTTTAAGGATCTGACTGACAAGCATAAGGTTCCTCCCAAAGCTGTCATCCAAACGTCATCCCAGCACGCTGTTCTGTCAAGAGTTGTGTTTGGATACCAAGGCTTCAAGTCGCACCACTTCAGACCGGATGCCGACCGCAAGACGCGCCGCAAAGCGGCTGAGCCGGTCGATCCGTCCTTCATCAGCGTGCCTTATCAACCAGAAGGCGCGGGTCAAGCTGATCTGCTGCGGGATGATCCTTGCCAGTTCTGGCGCAGACGGCAGGGCGAAATCATGTACAACCCCGACCCCGGCCCCATGCCGCAGCCAGTTCAGTTGCACCGATACGGAATTGGATGCCAGGGATGCGGCGCCCGCCCCGATTTCGGCCAGATAATCCAACTCCTTGTCAAAGATCATGTCAGGAATGTACCCGATCATCCGATGGCGCAGCAGATCTTCGCGACCCTTGATCGGTGCAGCCTGGGCCAGATAGCTGCGGCTGGCGGCCAGATGCAGGCGGTAGTCTGTCAGTTTTTGCACCGTCAGACGCCCAGCCTCGGGGCGGCTGACCGCGATTGCCATGTCCGCCTCGCGTTTGGACAGGTTGAAGACACGCGGCAATGCCACGATTTGCACGTCCAGCCCCGGATTTTCATCACAGATCGCGGCCAGCACCTGCGGCAGCAGATAGTTCGCACAACCATCCGGGGCACCGATCCTGATCTGGCCGGTCAGCCCATCCGGGCCTGGGACCGCCTCCCGAGCGGCCCCAAGCGTATGCTCGACCAGCTCTGCATGGGTCAAAAGGCGACTTGCCGCCTCTGTCACCCCGTAGCCCTGCGGCGATTTCACAAACAGTCGTGCGCCCATAGCCCGTTCCAGCCGGGCAATCCTGCGTCCGACCGTGGCAGGGTCAAGCCGCAAAACCTTGCCCGCGCCGGACAGGCTTTCGCTGCGGGCCACCGCCAGAAACACCCGCAGGTCATCCCAATCCAACACCTGCCCCCTGCAAATCTGCAAAACCCTTTTGAAATCTTGCCGCTGTTCCCGGCATTTTCGCAAGGCTATTGTCGAAACAGCAAAGGGAGAACTGCCATGAAAACCATCGGTCACTGGATCAACGGCCGCGAAGTCGAAGGCACATCGGGGCGCTATGCCGATGTGTTCAACCCCGCCACAGGCGAGGTGCAGGCGCGCGTGGCGCTGGCGTCAAAGGAAGAATTGGATGCGGCAACCGAACTGGCCGCTGCGGCACAGGTCAAATGGGGTGCCACCAACCCGCAGCGCCGGGCGCGGGTGATGATGGAATTCGTGCGCCTGTTGAACCGTGACATGGAACAGCTGGCGCTGACCCTGTCGTCCGAACATGGCAAGACGGTGCCGGACGCCAAGGGCGACATTCAGCGCGGGCTTGAGGTGATGGAATACTGCATCGGCGCGCCGCAGATGCTGAAGGGTGAGTTCACCGACAGCGCAGGTCCGGGGATCGACATGTATTCCATGCGCCAACCCCTTGGCGTCGCAGCCGGAATAACGCCCTTCAACTTCCCCGCCATGATCCCGATGTGGAAGATGGGCCCGGCACTCGCCTGCGGCAACGCCTTCATCCTGAAGCCGTCCGAGCGCGATCCTTCGGTGCCGATGATGCTCGCCGCCCTGATGAAGGAGGCGGGTCTGCCCGATGGCGTGCTGCAAGTGATCAACGGCGACAAGGAATCGGTCGATGCGATCCTGGACAACCCGATCATCGCCGGCATCGGCTTTGTCGGCTCTACCCCGATCGCCGAATACATCTACGGGCGCGGCTGTTCGAACGGCAAGCGTGTGCAGTGCTTTGGCGGGGCCAAGAACCACATGATCATCATGCCGGATGCCGATCTTGATCAGGCCGCCGATGCGCTGGTGGGCGCAGGGTATGGCGCGGCCGGCGAACGCTGCATGGCGATTTCCGTAGCGGTGCCCGTCGGGGATGCCACGGCGGATGCGCTGATCGAGCGGCTGATCCCGCGCATCGAGAAACTGAAGGTCGGCCCCTATACCGCCGGAAACGATGTGGATTACGGCCCGGTGGTGACTGCGGCAGCCAAAGCGAACATCCTGCGGCTGGTGCAGTCGGGCGTCGATGCGGGCGCGAAACTGGTGGTCGATGGCCGCGATTTCAATCTGCAGGGCTACGAGGACGGCTTCTTCGTCGGCCCGCATCTCTTTGACCATGTGACGCCCGAGATGGAGATCTACCGCAAGGAAATCTTTGGCCCGGTCCTGTCGATGGTCCGTCGCGCCACCTATGAAGACGCCCTCAAACTGGCGATGGACAACGAATACGGCAACGGCACCGCGATCTACACCCGCGACGGCGACACGGCGCGCGACTTTGCCAACCGGGTCAACGTCGGCATGATCGGGATCAACGTGCCGATCCCAGTGCCGCTGGCCTATCACACCTTCGGCGGCTGGAAGAAATCGGCCTTTGGGGATCTGAACCAGCACGGGCCGGATGCGTTCCGCTTTTACACCAAGACCAAAACCATAACGGCCCGCTGGCCGTCGGGCATCAAGGAAGGCGCCAGCCTGAACTTCAAACCGATGGAATGATGCAAAAAGGGCGGCCCGGAGGGGCCGCCCTTGATCTGACCCGATCGAATTTAGGACTGCCGCTTGCGGCGAAGGGACAGAAGTCCGCCCAGACCCGCAGCCAGCATCAACCCGGCAGCAGGCACCGGAATCGGGGCCGGAGGCTGATCGGTTGGCGGAACGAACAGCAGTTTGTCGCTACCTGCGCCGTCATAATTGTTGTCGCCGCCCACCTGCTGGAAGCGCAAGGCGGCATTGACCGTCGGGTCAGTCGAGAACAGTGCCGCAAAATACGCGTCATAGGTTTCAAGCGCCGTCATCGCGGTGCCGAACAGCAGGGTGACGATCGCGCTTTCAGTTTCATCCATGCCCCCGTTGGCGTTTCCACCAACAAAGTTGTTGTTGTCCGCGAGCGCGAAGCCGAAATTGCCCGCTCCACCGCCGCCATTGCTGATCCCGCCGATGAAAACATCCGTCAACAGCGTGTCAAGCGCAGTTGTAGCACCCGACACCAGTGTCGGCGCGGCCGAAAGGAGGGTCAGATCGCCAAGCAGATCGAGCGCGAAGCCGGTCAGCGTCGATTGCGTTGCACCTTCCCCGAAGGCCACGTCACCGGTGGTGTTGATGACCGAAAAGGTGATCTGCACATCGTTTCCGACATCGGCGAAATCCAGTTCGACCGTCGCAGACGCGCCGGTTGCGGTCTGCTGGTTGTCGGTGTCATTTGTAGAATAAACATTGCTGCCTGAAAAATCGAGCAGGATGGTCGCAGCGGTTGCCTGACCAGCGCCGAGCGCCAGCAAGGCCGAAGTCGTCAAGACGAAACGCTTCATTGGTCCAACCTTCAAAAAAAAGAACTGATTGGTCATATGTAAGACACATTTCGGTCACTTTTCAAAAATTCTAGACCGGGACCCTGAAATACACGCTTAGCGAGAAATCGAGGCCGAGTTGCTTCATCGATTCATGTTAAGCGTGCGAACAGTTTCAATTGTGTAAACAGTCGCAAGAGACTTGCTTCAAGCTGCACCCGAATCAGCGACGACGAATGGGTTTGCCCCGTTCAGGATTTCACCCCGCCAACCTGAACTTCCGCCCGATGGACTGAATTGTTGCCTCTGCGCGGCCGGGCGGCGTTTCCACTTGCGTCCACTTTCTGGCCGCGCATCCTGACGCCATGACGGAACAATGGATTTCCCAGCTTGGCCTCTCGAACGCGGGACAGTCGGCGCTTGCCGCACTGCCCTGTCGGCACATGCCCGCGGGCACACCGCTGTTTCACGCGGGCAATCCGGCGCAGGCGTTTGTCATCGTGCTTTCAGGGCGGATCGAGGTGACGCTGACCGGTCCCTCGGGCCGCGAGATCTTGCTCTATTCGGTCGAGCCGGGCGAAACCTGCATACAAACGACGCTGGGCCTGATGGGCGGCCAAGCCTATTCGGGCGACGCGGCCACGGCTCACGGATGCGACGTCGTGCTGATCCCCAAGTTGCTGTTCCAAAACCTGATTGACAGCGAGCCCGGCTTTCGTCGTTTCGTGATACAGGCGTTGGGGGCGCGAATGGCCGATCTGACCCGCCTGCTGGAGCGCGTGGCCTTTGGGCGGATTGAACGGCGGCTGGCCGCCGCCCTGCTCGACCTGGCCGTAGGGTCAATCATCCACACCACCCACGCCGACCTTGCCGCCAGAATAGGTTCGGCGCGCGAAGTGGTGTCGCGACATCTTGAAGGTTTCGCCCGGCAAGGCTGGATCACGATCGAACGCGGCATTGTTACCCTGCTCGACAGTGCGGCCCTGCGACAGCTTGCCTCACAGCCCGACTGACGCCTTCGGTGACAAGATCACCGACATAAGCCCCCTCCCGCCCTATGCTCGCCACCATGACCCGGTTCAGGGTCGCAGCACAGGAGATTGCTATGCTCAAAACCAATGAAGGCACCCTCGATCGCGCTTTGCGCATCCTCGTCGGCGCCGCCCTGCTTGTCTGGTTCTTTGCGGATCAAGGCACCGGTCTTTGGCACTATGCAAAACTGATCGGGATCGTGCCCCTTCTGACCGGCCTTTTTGGAACTTGTCCGGTCTACTCGATCTTCGGGATCAGCACCTGCCCGATGAAAAAGGCCTGACCCGCCGCGTCTTCGCCAAACAAAAGTATCCCCGCCGCAAGTTACGAAACCGCAAGCTCCGACTCCGCAAGTTCCGACATTGCGGCCAATCCCTGCCCGGCCCGCCAGACGGCGGCAGCCGACCCGAGGGGGGCTCGATGCCCCCCAAGGGTCGCCCCTACGCAGCAGCCACGCGGCGCTTCGGGTTCAGCATGTCCTTCAGGTAGTGCCCCGTATGGCTCTCCGCGACTTTCGACACGGCTTCCGGTGTGCCGACGGCAATCACCTCGCCGCCACCGTCGCCGCCTTCAGGCCCGATGTCGATCACCCAATCGGCAGTTTTCACCACGTCGAGGTTATGCTCGATCACCACCACCGTGTTGCCTTGCTCGACCAATTCGTGCAGCACTTCCAACAACTTGCGCACGTCTTCAAAGTGCAGGCCCGTGGTCGGCTCATCGAGGATATACAGCGTCCGCCCTGTCGCCCGGCGGCTCAACTCCTTTGACAGCTTCACCCGCTGCGCCTCTCCGCCTGAAAGGGTCGTCGCCTGCTGACCCACCTTGATATAGCCCAGACCCACCTGACACAGCGCATCCATCTTTTCGCGGATTGCCGGCACCGCCTGGAAGAACTCCTGCGCATCCTCACAAGTCATATCAAGAACATCGGCGATGCTCTTGTTCTTGAACTTGATTTCAAGCGTCTCGCGATTGTACCGCGCACCCTTGCACGTCTCGCAGGTGACATAGACGTCGGGCAGAAAGTTCATCTCGATCTTCAAGAGCCCGTCGCCCTGACACGCCTCGCAGCGCCCGCCCTTGACGTTGAAGGAAAACCGCCCCGGCAGATAACCCCGCGCTTTGGCCTCGGGCAGACCGGCAAACCAGTCGCGGATCGGGGTGAAGGCCCCGGTGTAAGTCGCTGGATTCGAACGCGGAGTCCGGCCAATTGCCCGCTGGTCGATGTCAATCACCTTGTCGAGATGTTCAAACCCCTTGATCGTCTCGCAGGGCGCGGGCGTCTCATGCGCGCCGTTCAACCGGCTGGCGGCGGTCTTGAACAGGGTCTCGATGGTCAGGGTCGATTTGCCCCCACCCGACACCCCTGTCACACAGACGAACTTGCCCAGGGGGAAATCCACTGTGATGTTCTTCAGGTTGTTGCCCACGGCGCCGACGACCGTGACCTTCTTGCCCGACCCCTTGCGCCGCACTTTCGGCACCGCAATCTCGCGCGCACCTGACAGGTATTGCCCAGTCAGACTGACCGGATCGGCGGCGATCTGGGCTGGTGTGCCATGGCTGACCACACGGCCGCCATGCACCCCGGCCCCCGGCCCCATGTCGAACACATAATCCGCCTCGCGGATCGCATCCTCGTCATGCTCGACCACCAGCACGGAATTCCCCGTATCGCGCAGCCGTTTCAGCGTGGTCAAGAGCCGGTCGTTGTCGCGCTGATGCAACCCGATGCTCGGTTCATCCAGCACATAAAGCACCCCCGTCAGCCCCGACCCGATCTGGCTTGCCAGCCGGATGCGCTGCGATTCGCCGCCCGATAGCGTGCCCGCACTGCGCGACAGCGTCAGGTAGTTCAGGCCGACATTCACAAGAAAACCAAGGCGTTCGCGGATTTCTTTCAGAATCGCCTTTGCAATCTCGTTTTTCTGATTGGTCAGCGCCGCAGGCACGGTACCGATCCAGTCATGCGCCTCGAAGATCGACATCTGCACGGCCTGCCCCACATGAAGGCCCGCAATCTTGACCGCCAGCGCCTCGGGCCGCAGCCGGTAGCCGCCACAGGCACCGCAGGGGCGGTTGTTCTGGAACCGCTCCATGTCCTCGCGGCTCCAGGTGCTGTCGGTCTCGCGGTAGCGGCGCTCCATGTTGGGGATAACGCCCTCGAACACCCGCTTCACCTGATAGATCCGCCCGCCCTCGTCATAGCGGAACTCGATTTCCTCGCCCTTTGACCCGCGAAGGAAGACCTCTTTCACCGGGTCGGGCAGATCTTTCCATTTCGCCTTCTTGTCAAAGGCATAATGCTTGGAAATCGCTTCGATTGTCTGGGTGAAATAGGGGGATTTGGATTTGGCCCAAGGGGCCAGTGCCCCTTGCAGCAAGGTCAGGCTTTGGTCGGGTACCACGAGGCGTTCGTCAAAGAACAGCTCCATCCCCAGCCCGTCACAGACCGGGCAGGCCCCGAATGGCGCGTTGAACGAGAACAGGCGGGGTTCGATCTCGGCGATGGTGAAACCCGAAACCGGGCAGGCGAATTTCTCGGAAAACGTAGTGCGCACCCCTTCTCCATCAGCCGGGGCCGTTTCCACCACGGCGATGCCATCAGCAAGGTTCAGCGCGGTGCGAAAGCTGTCGGCAAGCCGGGTCTGGATACCGTCTTTGATGACAATCCGGTCCACAACCACATCGATGTTGTGGCGCAGCTTTTTGTCCAGCACCGGCGGTTCGTCCAGATCATGGAACGCGCCGTTGACCTTGACCCGCTGAAACCCCTGTTTGCGCAGGTCGAGGAATTCCTTTTTGTACTCGCCCTTGCGGTCACGGATGATCGGGGCCAACAGATAGGCGCGACCACCTTCCGGCATCGCCATCACGGCATCGACCATGTCCTGCACCTGCATCGCGGTGATCGGAAGACCCGTTGCGGGCGAAAAGGGCGTGCCGACGCGGGCGAACAGCAGGCGCAGATAGTCGTAGATTTCTGTGACAGTGCCGACAGTGGAACGCGGGTTCTTCGATGTCGTCTTCTGCTCGATGGAAATGGCGGGGCTGAGGCCCGAGATATGGTCCACATCCGGCTTGCCCATCATGTCAAGAAATTGACGCGCATAGGCCGACAGGCTTTCGACATAGCGCCGCTGGCCTTCGGCATAGATCGTATCGAAGGCAAGGCTCGACTTGCCCGACCCCGACAACCCTGTGATCACCACCAACTGATCGCGCGGAATATCGACATCCACGCTTTTCAGATTGTGCTCGCGCGCGCCGCGCACCTCGATGAACTTCTGTTCCGCCATGGCCCACCCCTGATCTTTTCTCAGGATGTAGCGGGGATCAGATGAGTCTCCAACCAAGAAATAAGAACGAAAAGAAAACACCGGTAGGGTGCCATTCAAAAACAAGCGGCCCGCCCCCAAAGGGACGGGCCGTTTCTTGTCAGCTTGCAGAAATCAGGCCTTGCGACGACGACGGATCAGCGCTAGCCCGCCCAAAGCAACAAGCATCAACGGCGCAGCAGCCGGCAACGGCACTGGCGCGATTGCCTCGACGCTCACGTTGTCGATGATCGGACCGCCTTGATCATTGTCATCTTCAAAAGGCGCATAGGCTTGCCCATCTTCAAAATAAAGATCGAGCACCGTGTCCTTGGCGGTGAAAGTAAACGAATACGAAATCAGGTCTGCAACCTCGCCACTGCTGGTCACGGTGCCGTAAAGCGATGTGATCAACGTCGGACCAACCAGGAAGAAATTCAGAACTTCGTCGCCGTTCGAGTTCTTGTTCGATCCGTAGTCGAAGGACAGCGTGTAAAGCTGATCAATCACAAATCCCGTGATCGACGTGAAGATAACCGCAGCGGTGCTGTCGCCGCCAGACCCGTTCATGTCGATCTGCTGCGTCGGATACCAAGGGTATGGCCCTGGAGTTCCAATCACGTCAACGCTGCCCTCGACCACGGTCCAGGTCGGGGAGATCGATCCCGGAGCGCCCTGCTCATAGCTTTCGAAGTCATCAAAAAACAGCGGAGCAGCCGAAGCAGCTCCGGCACAGGCAGCAATAGCTGCAGAAGCAACAACAAGTTTGAAAGACATTACGAACTCCTTTACCTACACGGGCGAAGTACCATGATTCAGTCCGGGATAGAAGAAAATCCCGGTTCAAAAGCGGTTTCTGGCTGATTTTCTTGCTCCGAACGTCCCGCTTTTCCTGACACTGTTTCGACGGTTGAAACAGCCTTGGAAACTGTTGCTGATGCGCGGTCAGTCAGCACAGGCACCGCGCCGGCTCCACCATTTTTCAACGGCGCCGGATCGACAGCGAATCACGCCAACCCGACAGAAACGTCCAATTTGTGTCCGAAATCTGGCCGAATCACTCTTTGAACGAGATGCGACAACCATGATTAGATAAAATATAAATGACAGTATTGCAAAATTTTTGTGAACGTTCAGTATCGAATACATGTCAATTGTCGCAGTGCTCTTCCTGATCACGCTATCCGCTCAGGAACCGGTTCTTGAACCAGAGTTGTGCAAACTTGTCGCCGACCTGAATGCAGTCATCGCGCAAAACACGCGGTATACCCCACCGCTCTGCCCGCATATCGGCTTTGTCGCCTTGCCGGCAGCGGGCACGCTGCGGTCACAAGCGGGCGCCTATCATCCCGAAACCGGCGCCATCGAATTGGCCCCTGATCTGGACCTGGCAGACGCATTCGGCCAAAGCTATCTGCTGCACGAACTGGTTCACGCCGCGCAATACGCAAATGGCGCGCATCTTGCGGCGCGCTGCCCGGCTGCGTTGGAGGCCGAGGCCTATGCGCTGCAAGCTGACTTTCTTCGCGCCCGAAATCTGGGGCGCGAAGCGGTTTTGATGAGACTTCTGGCGACGCAACTTGGCAGTTGCGCCGACGAGTGAGGCCGCCTCAGATATGCAGCGCGCGGCCGAATGCGTCGAGCACCGACTCGTGCATCATCTCTGACAAGGTCGGATGCGGGAAGACGGTGTCCATCAACTCGCCTTCGGTCGTCTCAAGCGTGCGCCCGACCACATAGCCCTGAATCAACTCGGTCACTTCCGCCCCGATCATGTGCGCGCCCAGCAACTCGCCGGTTTTCGCGTCAAACACGGTCTTGATGAAACCATCGGTTTCGCCAAGCGCAATCGCCTTGCCGTTTCCGATGAAGGGAAACCGGCCAACCCGCACCTCATGACCCGCTTCTTTGGCGCGCGCTTCGGTCAGGCCGACGGACGCGACCTGCGGATGGCAATAGGTGCATCCGGCAATCGAGTTCGGCTTGATGGCGTGCGGATGTCCGCCCGCGATCAATTCGGCAACCATCACGCCTTCGTGGCTTGCTTTGTGGGCCAGCCACGGTGCACCCGCGATGTCGCCGATCGCATAAAGCCCCGGAACGCCGGTCCGGCAGTATTCATCGGTGACAACATGGGTCCGGTCAATCTTGACGCCAAGCGCCTCGAGCCCCAGCCCCTCGACGTTGCCCACGATCCCCACGGCAGAGATGACCGTGTCGAACTCTTGCGTTGTCGTCACGCCGTTCGATTCAAGATGCGCCACCACTTTGCCCGGGCTGCGATCGAGCTTCTTGACGGTCGTTTTCTCAAGGATTTTCATGCCTTGCTTGACAAAGCTTTTCCTGGCAAAGGCGCTGACTTCCGCATCCTCGACTGGCAACACGCGATCCATCACTTCCACCACAGTCGTGTCGGCGCCCATCGTGTTGAAGAAGCTGGCAAATTCAATGCCGATTGCGCCGGACCCAATCACCAGCAGCTTTTTGGGCATGCGTTTTGGCACCATGGCGTGGCGATAGGTCCAGACGAGGTCGCCGTCCGCCTCAAGTCCCGGCAACTCGCGGGCCCGTGCCCCGGTGGCCAGAATGATCGCCGGGGCAGTCAGCTCTTCAGTGCCCTTGTCCGTTACAACCTGAACCGTGCCGGGTTTTGGCAGCGTGGCCGCCCCCATGATGACCGTGATCTTGTTCTTTTTCATCAGATGACCGATGCCACCGGACAGTTGCTTTGCCACACCACGCGACCGGGCAACCACTGCGTTCAAGTCGAAATCCAGCGTCGTCGCGGAAAGGCCGAATTCTTTGGCGCGATGCATCAGATGAAAGACCTCTGCCGACCGCAGCAGCGCCTTGGTCGGGATACACCCCCAGTTCAGGCAGATACCGCCAAGATTTTCGCGCTCGATGATCGCGACCTTCTTGCCAAGTTGGCTGGCCCGGATTGCGGCAACATAGCCACCCGGACCTGCGCCGACTACAACGACGTCAAAACTTGAACTGCCCATGCTTCCCTCCCTGGAAAAAGTAGTTTAGCGTTAAACTATCTTGAAAAACCGCGCAACAGCCCCGGCGGCGTGGGCCTATGCGCTGTCTGCATGGCTGACTTTGAGGGCGCGCAGGATCGCGGAATAGCCGCCTTCGGCAAGATAGCGGTCTTCCGCTGGCGTGCTGATCCGGCCCAGAATAGTGTTTCGGGTCGGAAACCGGCCAAACAGTTCGATCACCCGCTGATGTGCTCGTGCATGCACCAATAGTCCTGGCTGTGATGCCATACGGTCCGCCATGAAGCCAACGGCGCATACCTGATCCGCCGGGTTCTCGGAATGTACAAACGGCATGTAGAAAAACTGCCGATCCGGTTCGGGCACCTGCATGTCCAATCCCGCAGCCAAAGCCTTGCCTGCCGCCGCCAAGGCGTGCGGATCGCTGGCAAAGGCCAGCGCCGTATCGCGGTGCATGTTGCGTGACAATTGATCGGTCAGGATCACAAAGGCCAGCGTCCCCGTTCGCCCTTCACACCAGTGATCCAACCCACCATGGTGGGCCGCCTGCCAGACCTCGCCGAACCGGTCCCGGCACGTGGCATCCAAAGCGGCACCACCGGAAAACCATCCGTCGGGTCCCACCTCTGACAACCAGAATTCAAGCACTTCAACCGGGTCCGCCATTCGGTTCTCCTGTCAGTTCCGGATTTTGCCAGTTTTCCTTTCACACTGCACGTTCAACGGCCCTTGTCGCGCGCGCGCACCGCGTCGACTGCCAGCGACGACGCCGTGGGGGTCAGTCCGGCATAGCTGCCAGCCGCCGGGGCCGCACGCCGGGTCATCCGGTATGCCGAATAGAGCGCCAGCGCCGCGAACAACACAGCCATGAGCAGAAAATATCCCCCTGCCCCGACCAGACCCATCAGCCAACCCGCCACCAGTGGTCCAAAAATCGCGCCAAACCCGTTCAGAAAAATCAGCCCGGCCGATGCCGACGGCATATCTTCCTTGGTCAGGAAATCATTGGTATGCGCAATCAGCAGCGAGTAGAGCGGGTTGATCGTGCCCCCCAGCACCATTGCCACCCCAAGGGTTGCCTGAAACGGCAGACTGACAACCGTGGCGAGCACCATGACTGCCGCTCCGACCGCCGAAAGCCACATCACGAGCGCGCGGCGGTCCATCCGGTCCGAAATCCAGCCCAGCGGATACTGAAACGCCAGCCCCCCGAAGTAGAGTGCGGCCACAAACGCAGCGATCTGCCCAAGGCTCAGCTGCATCATCGATCCCCAGACCGAAGCCATGCCGAACATCGCCGCATAGATCCCCCCCGTCAGCAACATCCCGACACAGCCCAGCGGCGACGCTTCGAACAATCGACGGATGCTCATCGGTTTGCTGGAAACAAAGGTCGGAGCAGGCGTATCGGCCAGCAAAAGCGGCATGAAGGCCAGCGACACCAGAACAGACGGGATGATGAACAGCCCAAATCCCGCCGGATCGCCCAGGGCCAACAAGCCCTGGCTGGCGATGATCCCCAGCATCTGCACGATGATATAGGCAGACAGCGTCTGCCCCCGCGTCTCGTTGGTGGCAGTATTGTTCAGCCAGCTTTCCGAGGTCACGAAAATCCCCGAGAACCCGAACCCGATCAGCACCCGCATCGCAGACCACGCCTGCCAGTCGACAAGCATCGGATAAAGCACCAGCAACGCCGATATCAGCGACCCCAACGCCGCGAACACCCGAACATGCCCAACTCTGCGGATCATCTCGGGGGCCAATCGCGACCCTCCCAGAAAGCCCACGAAATAGGACGACATCACGACCGACAGCTCGAATGTCGAAAACCCTTCCATTGCGCCTCGGATGCCCAGCAACGAACCTTGGACCCCATTTCCCACCATCAACAGCATGACCCCTGTCAACAATGGCCATGAATGCACCAGAACCTTCAGCATCACCAACTCCCGATGTCGCGACCCGAACCGGATCCTTCATTCTTCTCTGCGCAAATATCCCACGGGGGTCCGGGGGTGTGAAACCCCCGGCTTTTTTCGGCACCGCAGTTTTGATTGGTAGCAGAGCTTGCGCCCCTAAGGCACCAGCAGCGAGGCATCCCCATAAGAAAAAAACCTGTACCCCTGCGACACCGCGTGCTCATAGACATGCCGCATCCGGTCTTGCCCCATCAACGCGGCGACCAGCATCAGCAATGTCGACTTCGGCAGATGAAAATTTGTCATCAGCGCGTCTGTCACCTGAAACCGGTATCCCGGATAGATGAAAATGTCGGTCGGCCCGCGCCAAGGCTCGACCTGTCCGCTTTGTGCAGCAGCCTCGATCAGCCGCAGCGCGGTGGTGCCGATGGGGATGATCCGTCCGCCTGCGGCCCGTGTGGCGTTGATCTCTGCGGCGGCGGCGGCTGTAACCTCGCCCCATTCGGCATGCATCTTGTGGGTGGTCACATCCGCGACCTTTACCGGCAGAAAGGTTCCGGCACCAACATGCAAAGTCACCTCTGTGATCTGCACGCCCTTCGCAACCAAAGCCGCAAGCAGATCGGCATCGAAATGCAGGCTGGCGGTCGGGGCCGCGACGGCACCAGGGGCTTTAGCGAACACGGTCTGGTAATCGGTCGCATCCTGCGCGTCCGCCGGCCGCAGCGCAGCGATGTAGGGGGGCAGCGGCATCTGCCCGGCCAGCGTCAAAGCCGCATCGAAATCCGGTCCGCGCAAAGAGAACGCCAGCATCAGATCGGTGTCCGTCCGGCTGACCACGGTTGCGGCAAGGCTATCGGAAAACACGATCACTTCGCCGGGCTGCACCTTGCGCAACGGCTTGGCAAGCGCGCGCCAGAGGTCTGACACCGGCTCAAGCAGCGTGACTTCGACTTTGGCGGTGGCGTCATTGCGCTGGCGCGAACCGAACAGCCGCGCGGGAATGACGCGGGTGTTGTTCAGAACCAGCCGGTCGCCGGCACGCAACAGCATCACCAGATCCGACACGACGCGATCGGCGATATCGTCGCCCTGCGCCACCAAGAGCCGTGCCGTGGTGCGCGGCCGTGCGGGTCGCGTGGCGATCAACCGCTCGGGCAGGTGAAAATCGAAGTCAGACAGGTTCATCGTTCGGTCTTTTCAACGGGCGGTCGAACCGGCTTTTTTTCGGGTTCGCCAGATGACGACAGGACCGGAGCAGGCGTGCGGAAAATCTCCCGGAACATGCCCGGGGTCAGGATTGACAGCGGGTTGACCTGCACCTCTGGCGCATCCGCGGTTCCGCGCAGGGCATAGTTGAAACCGAACAGCCCTTCACCGCGCCGTGACACCAGCGCGCCCAAACCGTTCACAAGAAAGATCGGAGAAATCACGCCTTGCAGTTGCAACCCCTTGTCCGTCGTTCGGTACATCCCGGCCATCGACACGCCCAAAGACGCCCCGATTGCCGCGGCCTTGGTCACTTGCACCGCGTCCGGCGTCAGGACGAAATCGGCATCCGCCGTGGTGAACACGATACCGGTATCATTCAACTGATCAAGAATTCCCACCACGGACACCGCGTTCAGCAACTCTGCCAGAACATTGGCGTCACGCACCCGGATATCGGTGATATCCGCGCGCCCATCATAGTGTCCAGCCGTGGCGCGCGGGATCAGCGTCAGGTCAAGACTGCCACCGCGCGCGGACGCAAACACCCCTGCCGCCGCCATTACCGCGCCGGCATCTTCGGATCTGACACGCACCGCCGTGCCTTGCCGCACGGATGTGACGGCGCCGGTGATCGGGGCGGCACCGTTCACGCTCGCCTGAAACTCCCCGCCAAAACCGCCGGACAAGGAAAACTCTCCACGCAATCCGGTCAGCGCGATACCGTCTGAAACCTGCAACCGGTCAAGTTGCAGGCTAAGCGGGCTGCCCTTTGCCCCATCCGACGGTCTGCGTCGTTCCGGCACTCGGCGCAGGTCAACGAACCCGCCGGTCACCGCCAAGCCGACAGCCCGGTTGGCACCCCGGCCAATGATTTCGACGGGTGCATCCAGCCAATCGTTCAGCTTTACGCGCGAAAACCGAACCGCCTCCAACCCGCCACCCGCACGAAAGCTGGCAGTGCCGACTGCCTCCAGGCCCGCGCCGGACAAAAGCAGCCTCTCGACCAGGGGCCGGGTGCCAAGCTGAAGGTCCGCCTCGAACTTTCCGCCGGCATTTGGGGATTTTGTCCAGCCGAGTTCGGGGATCGTCAGCCCGATACCCGCAAGGTCGGATCGCAGCACCATCTTTGGCACCCCTTCGCGCGGCACCGTCACCTGAACATTTGCCGGACCTGAACCGCTGACCATGCCCGCAGGCAGACCGAGTCCGAATTCACGGACCGTCGTTGCAGACAGCGTTGCTGTCCCTTCGATCACGGTCGGAAAAGCGACTGTTGCCGATGGGTCAATGCCGGGCACGGCAAATTTCTGCGTCAGCGTGACGTCGAAGGGCACATCGCCGATCTTGCCCGGCCCGGCGATGATCAGCCCCTGCGGAGTGGCCGAAACCGCCAATTCAGGCGCCGTGATCGTCTTGCCCTTCACGAAATGATCGGTCGAAAAATCGCGCACGACCCCCGACACGGTATAATCGACATCTGCCACCGTCAGCTTTCCGCCGAGCGGAAGGGACATCCGGGTTTGCAGGATCGCCAGGCCCTGACCCAAGGCAACCGGCAGCTTTGCTTTGGTCAGGAACCGAAAGGGCGGCTGATCCAGCAGCGACAGCATTGCGGTCAACTCGGATGTTGTTTGCAGCGTCACCTGCCCGCGAGCGGGTTTGGCCGTTATGTCGGGCACCGAAAACACCGACCCGGCAAAGTCGATCTCGCCCCCTTCGGTCGGGGTCACCTGACCATGGCTCAGAACCAGCGTGTAAGTCGTGCCTGTTAGCGTGGAATAGCCCCGCGCGCCTTGAACGGGTGGCAGGGTTGGCAAGACCCGCAGACTTGCCTCGGCAAAACTGTATTTCAGATGCAGGCGCGGTTCGCTGCCGGGTGTGCTGCGAAATGTTGCCTTCACGTCCGTCAACAAACCGTCGAGCAGGTTGCTTTCTACCCAGGTTCGGGTTGGCGGCACCGCGTTCAATGGCCAAAGCCGCAGCAGCCCGTCGCGCGTCACCCGATCCAGAGACACGTCCAGGGCGCTGCGCCAGCCGTCCCGCTCTGCCGCAACGCGACCCGACAGCAGAACATGCCGCCCGGTATCGGAAAGCGACAGTTGCCCGATCTGCAGCGCAAACGGGTCAAGCTGTAGCCGGACGTCCAGCGCGCCTTTCGAAAACTCCACCGGCGCGGTGAACAGCCCCTCGGGGTCGATGCTGACGTCCGAAAACGCCAGTTGCCCCAGAAACGCATCCGGGCGCCGTCCCGACAATGGCCCGGTCATTGGCTGGCCATTGGCGGCCATCAGATAGCTTTGCCCCTGCGCTTTCAGCCGCACTGTTGGGCTTTCAACCTGCATGTCGGACAATACGATCCGCCCGGCCGCCGGATCATAGCGCAACGCCAGCGTCGCGCGGTCAAACGCCAGCGGCGTTGTCGTGCGCCGGGGCTGCAGCACGCCCTTTCCCACCTCCAGTTGCCCTGACAGCACCGACAGCCCCGCCCGGTCGATGGTAGCGGCAAGCTGACCCGAGATCGGCGCATCAAGCACTTTCAACCATTCAAGCACCGCCGTTTGCGCCGCAAGATCAGCCGCCGGAATATGTTCCATGCGCGCGTCGATCCGGGCGCGACCGGCCTTCTTTTCGGTGATCAGCGTCAGGATAGCCCGAGCCGGGATCGGGCCGGTGGCTTGCAGCGTCGCGCTCAACTCACCTGCAAGTTCGTGCGGGCGGTTATCCAGCCGAAGGCGACCGTCGCCAAGCGTCCAAGTCCGTCCCGCACGCAGGTCGGTCAGACTAAGACTTAGCGCATCGGCTTCGACAATCTGCAATTTGGAAAGCGCCGGCAATGCAAGTGCCCGGTCTGCGGCACCAAACAGGGCGGAAAACCAGTCGCTGCCCGGCGCGGACTTACGTGTCTGTGAGACTGCTGCCCCACCAGACCCCATCGCCAGATCAATCCGCCCGTCCGCGTCGCGCCGCAACGCAATTCGCGCCCCGTTGACGGTGATCCGGCGTGCATGCAATTGCCCCTGGATCAAGGATGCAGGATCAAGTGTCAACCGCGTTTCCGGCAAAGTAAGCAAAGGCTGTCCGCGCGCTGTCAGCAACCGCATGTCCGAAAGCCTGAGCCGGGGGATCAGATCCGTGCCCAGTGTGATGTCAATTGCGCCGACAGATGCCGAGGTGGCTGGCATCAGCTCTTCGATGGACGCGTTCAGACGATCTTCGATTTCTGCGACGATCCAGGTTGGCAGCGGGATCGGCCGACCCGACAACGCCAGCCCCCCGAACAACAGCGACAGCGCCAGAAAGGCAAGGATCAGCCGTGCTCCAAGACCCCGCCCGACACGCGCCCTGTCCCGCGCGCGTGCAGCCCTTGACTGCCGGGCGGCCGCGCGCCTTGATCCAGCCGGTGCTGCCGCAGGACTCGTTGCCGGGATCGTTGCAGATACCGATTGCACCCCTGCCGTTTGGACTGCGCCCGGCGTGCTGTCGCTGCCCGTGCCTTCGTTCATCTTCCGTCCTTTTGCGCGGCCCTGTCTTGCAACGCAACACAGGTGCCCGCTTGCCTTTATCTTTGCGGATTGGCAACTAGAACGCAAAGAACATAGAGTTGAATGGCAAGGAGCCGCGCATGATTTCCCCCGGTCAGACCGCCCCGGATTTTGCTCTGCCCCGCGATGGCGGGTCAGTGGTGTCGCTGTCGTCGTTGCGCCCCTGCAAGGTCGTGCTGTACTTCTACCCCAAGGACGACACACCCGGCTGCACGCTTGAAGCGCAGGATTTTACCGCCCGCATCGCAGACTTCGCGGCAGCGGGTGCCACGGTCATCGGTGTGTCCAAGGACAGCGTCAAGGCCCATGACAAGTTCTGCAAGAAGTATGACCTGGGCATCGTCCTGGTGTCGGACGCGGACGGGCACACCTGCGAAGACTACGGCGTGTGGATAGAGAAAAGCATGTATGGCAAGACTTACATGGGCATTGAACGGACGACCGTGCTGATAGACCAAACGGGGCAAGTCGCTCGGGTCTGGAACAAGGTTACGGTCAAGGGCCATGCTGATGACGTGCTGGCAGCGGTGCAGGCCCTGTGATCCAGCCGCACCGATCGCTTGCGGACCTGGCAGTCGAAGTGCTGAGTTGCGCCGACGGGCGCGCCAAAGCCGCACTGAGCCACAAGAACGCCGAACTGTGGCGCGCGGCGCGCCGTCATGGCGCTGTTGCAGATGTCGGGTTGGCAAGCCCGCCTTTGCGGCCCGCCCGTCCGGCAAAACCCGATCTGCTTGACCCCCGCGATGTGCCGCGGCGCAAACCAGGGTCGCCCGAGGGACGCATCGCCTTGCTGCATGCCCTGGCACATATCGAGTTGAACGCAATCGATCTGCATTGGGACATCATCGCGCGGTTCGGCGCAACATCGATGCCGATGGGGTTTTACGACGATTGGGTCAGTGCGGCGGACGACGAGGCGAAGCATTTCAACATGATCTGTGATTGTCTTGAACAGCGCGGCAGCTACTATGGTGCGCTTTCGGCCCATGCCGGGATGTGGCGGGCCGCTGAAGACACGGTGCAGGATCTGCTTGGCAGACTGGCCGTGGTGCCGATGGTCCTTGAGGCACGCGGGCTGGATGTTTCGCCCGCCATGATCGAGATCTTTCGCAAGACCGGCGACAAGCAGGCGCTGGCGACACTGGAAGTGATCTATGCCGAAGAGGTGGCGCATGTCGCCTTTGGATCGAAATGGTTCAACTGGCTGTGTGGCCGCGACGGGCTGGACCCCAAAGAGGTCTTTCACCGGCTGGTGCGCCAGTACTTCCACAGCACATTGAAACCGCCTTTCAATGTCGAGAAACGTGCCGAAGCCGGCTTGCCGCCCGACTTCTACTGGCCGCTCTCAGAGGACATCTCTGCGAACCCATAGCGCTTGCGGCGCTTTTCATCGGCGGGTTGTTGCCGACGACAGGCGACTTCTTGAGTGGCTGCAAGCCCGGGTGGCCAAAATTGTTGCGAAGGCGGCAGGGTCTGCTTAATCACACACAAGGGCGCGACACCATCTCGTGACGCTTTCACCAAGATCGGAACCTCGCAACGTGATCACGCGAATTGCCTATCGGATCAACGTCTGGCTTGAACGCTATCTTCCCGAGCAGCGCCTTTTTCTGAAATCCGACGTCGACATGCGGTTCATCCGGCTTCGGGCGTCAACGCAGGCAATTGCCTTGGTCATGGGGTCGCTGATCCTTGGCTGGACGGTGTTTGCGACTGCCATTCTTTTGATGGACTCGATTTCTGCCGGATCTTCGCGTGACCAGACGCAACGCCAGCAAGCATTGTTTGAAGATCGCTTGAACGCGCTCAGCGAGGACCGCGACCTGCGCGTCTCCGAGGCGGCGGGTGCGCAGGAAAGGTTCAACCTGGCTTTGGCGCAGGTATCGACGATGCAGGCGCGGCTGCTGGCGTCCGAAGACCGCCGCCGAGAACTGGAAACCGGGATCGATGTGATCCAGAACACGCTGCGTCGCACGATCAAAGAGCGGGACACGGCACGGGCCGAACTGGACCGGCTGAAGTTTGCGGTCGCCCAGACCGGCGGCGAGTCCGCAACCGAACTCGGGCGCATCAAAGACACCGAAGCAACGCTGGATATCTTGGCAGCCGCCTTGGGCGACACCGCGCAGGAACGCGATCAGATGGTCAACGCGGCAGAGCGCGCAACGGATCGAGTCGAGGAAATCGCACAGGAAAAGCGGGCGCTTGAGGCGCGCAACGACGTGATCTTCACCCAGCTTGAAGAGGCGTTGACGATTTCCATCGAACCGCTGGACAAGATGTTCCGTGCCGCCGGGATGGCGCCCGATACCTTGCTGGATGCCGTGCGGCGAGGCTATTCCGGTCAGGGCGGGCCTTTGTCCAAGATTTCCTTGTCGACGTCGAATGCGGCCCCAAGCCAGGAAGAGCTGCGGGCGAACGCCATTCTGACAGAACTGGACAAGATGAACCTTTATCGGCTGGCCGCCTTCAAGGCGCCCTTTTCAATGCCGGTAAAGGGCAACTTCCGATGGACGAGCGGGTTTGGGTATCGCAGTGATCCCAAAGGCTATGGGTCGCGGATGCACGAGGGCACAGACATGGCGGGCGACTATGGCGCCCCTGTCTATGCGACCGGTGATGGCGTGGTCGTCCATGCCGGATGGGACAACGGCTATGGCCGGCTGATCAAGATCAAGCACGACTTTGGCATCGAAACGCGGTATGCTCATCTATCCGCCCTGAACGTCGTGGTTGGGGAAAAAGTGTCGCGCGGCGATCGGATCGGTGATATGGGCAACTCTGGTCGTTCAACCGGCACACATCTTCACTACGAGGTCCGCATCGGCGGCACCGCCGTCAATCCGATGACCTTCATAAAGGCAGCACAGAATGTTTTCTAAAAGCCGCATCAACGAGCCGGGTCCGAAGACTGGCGACACTTCCACCCCCAAAGCCCCAGACGCGGCCCCCGCAGCGAGCAAACAGACCATGGATTTCACGCCCAACTCTTCCAAAACCAAGGCCGGCGTTTCGGTTTTGTCGTCAGACCTGACCGTGGTGGGCAATCTGCGCACCAGCGGCGATATTCAAGTCGAGGGTACAGTTGAGGGCGATATCCGCGCTCATTTGCTGACAGTGGGCGAAAGCGCCACGATCAAGGGCGAGATTGTCGCGGATGATATCGTGGTGAACGGTCGGGTGATCGGCAAGGTGCGCGGCCTGAAAGTCCGGCTGACCTCGACGGCGCGGGTCGAAGGCGACATCATTCACAAGACGATTGCCATCGAATCCGGGGCGCATTTCGAAGGCTCCGTACAGCGTCAGGACGATCCTTTGGCCGTCGGACGGCCCGCCATGCCTCCGCAACCTGCTGTAAAGCCTGCTGAAGGCATCTAGCCACACGGCGCCCGGATTTCGGGATGGCTGTTGAACGGCGCGAACCTGAACCCGTTTGTCTGCCGGAACATCGCAAGTTTCTTCTGGCGGCTGCCGTGCTTGCATCGTCGATGGGGTTCATCGACAGTTCCGTGACGGCCGTGGCTGTGCCCGTGATCCGGGCGTCGCTGTCGGCCAGTCTTTCGCAGGCACAATGGATCAGCGCGGCCTACCTTTTGACCCTGTCATCGTTGGTGTTGATCGGCGGCGCGATGGCCGACAGATTTGGCACGTCACGGGTCTTTGCATGCGGGATTCTGGGTTTCGTTCTGTCGTCGCTGTTGTGTGCAGCGGCCTTGACGCCAGAGTATCTGATTGGCGCGCGCGCCATGCAGGGACTTGCTGCCGGGGTGATGGTGCCGGGATCAATGGCACTTGTCGCGCGCGCCTATCCGCGGGCCGAGCGTGGCCGGGCCCTGGGACTGTGGGCTGCGGCAACAACCGCCACATCAGCCCTGGGGCCGGTCATTGGCGGTGGGATACTGACCCTTAGCGGGACCGAGGCCTGGCGATTGATCTTTGCCATGAACCTGCCTCTTGGGGTCGCGGCATTCGTCTTGTTGTGGCGCTACACGATGGCAGACCGTGGCCAGCCAGGTGCGCCGATTGATTTGGTCGGTGCCGGATTGGCAACGCTTGGTCTGGGGCTGGTGGCGTGGGGGCTTACCTCGCCGGGTGCATCAAGCCTTTCGGCCAGCGCAGCCGGGCTGGTGGTCTTTGCGGGATTTCTGCTGTGGGAACGGCGCTGCGCCGCGCCGATGATCCGGCTTGGAATGTTCACCAACCCGGCCTTTGCCGCCGCGAACCTTGCCACGTTCCTGCTTTACATCGCGATCACCGGCCTTGGTTTCTACTTGCCGATGACCGCGATGTCGGCCTGGGGGCTAAGCCCGATCGAAGTTTCGCTGGCACTGCTGCCGACCTCTGTTCAGATCGCCTTGCTTTCTACCATGGTCGGCCGGCTCGCCGATCGGGTCGGTCCGTTCATCCTGATGACCATCGGCGCCTTGATCGTTGCCATCGCGCAAACGGGTCAGGCCCTGGTGGCGCATCAGGCCAGTTTCTGGTCGGACGTGTTTCCGCTGACGATTATGTCGGGCTTTGGCATAACACTGGTTCTGGCGCCCTTGACCATGGCCGTGATGGCAGAGGCGAGCGAGGCCGAACAGGGGGCCGCGTCCGGGATCAACAATGTCATGGCGCGGGCCGCTACCCTGGTGGCGGTGGCGCTTCTTGGGCGGATCGCCAGTTTTGGCTATGGCGACATTGCCGCAGGGATGCCGGGGTTCGGGGTGGTGTCCACCACGCCCGCGCATGTGGCCGCCACAGGGGCCGCCTTTGCCTGGATGGCAGGGGTGGCGGCGGCGTTTTCCTTTGCATCGACGCTGGTTTCGGCCTCGCAGATCAGACGGCGTCCCAACTGATCGCGGCGCGGTAAAGATGCCAGCTTGCATGCCCAAAGACAGGCAGCACTACCAACAGCCCCAAGAACCACGGCAGCATGGCGCCAAACAGTGAAACAGCGATCAGCGCGCCCCAGCCAAGCATGACAAGCGGGCTGGTGCGCACCACCTCGAGCGACGTCAGCATCGCGGTCACGAAATCCACCTCGCGGTCCAGAAGCATCGGCAGACTGACCACCATCAGCGAAAACAGCAATCCAGCGAACACCGCACCTACCAAGGTGCCCGTCGCCAGCATGGCAAGCCCCTGCGGCGTCAAGAAAATCTGGATCGAGTTCGACACATTGGTCATCGACGACGTGCCCAGAAAAAGCGCAAAGATCATATGCGCCAAAAAGTTCCAGAACAGGAAGAACACCACCACGATTGCGGCAATCGACGGTATCTGTCGGTCCTTCTCGCGGAAGATCACCCCAAGAACCCCGCGCGCCGTCAGCGGCGTACCCTGCTCCAGACGCCGGCTGATTTCATAGAACCCGCAGGCGATGAACGGCCCGACAATAGGGAACCCGGCAGCGGCCGGCAGTGTCCACCAGATCTGGCCCGCCGTGGTCAGTGCATAGGTGATCAGCCAGCCCGCCAGCACATAGACCAGCGCAAAGCCCATCCCTGCCAAAGGTGCGCTGCGAAAGTCGCGCCATCCCATCGCCAGCGCCGACCAAAGGTCTAATGGCACAACGCGCAACACTTCTGCGGTTGGGTGGGGGTTTGACATGCCGACCTCGGTTTTCGCAAATCTAGCGAAACGACACCCACAAGAAAACCAGTATCTCGGTCAAATGATCAATCGGCCGAGTTTGCCTCTGCACGGCTTTTCCCCGCCACATCCATTGCCAGCGTCGCCGCCATGAACTTATCCAGATCGCCGTCCAGCACGCCGCCCGTGTCGCTAGTTTCCACGCCGGTGCGCAGGTCCTTGACCATCTGATAGGGCTGCAACACATACGAGCGTATCTGGTTGCCCCAACCGGCATCGCCCTTGGCCTCGTGCGCCTCGTTGATCGATGCGTTCCGCTTGTCGAGTTCCATTTGATACAACCGCGACTTAAGCGCCTTCATCGCGATATCACGGTTCTGGTGTTGCGACTTTTCCGAACTGGTCACCACGATGCCACTGGGAAAGTGCGTGATCCGCACCGCCGAGTCGGTCTTGTTGACGTGCTGCCCACCCGCGCCTGAGGACCGGTAGGTGTCGATACGGATGTCCTTGTCCTGCACATCGATCTCGATGTTGTCATCGACCACCGGATAGACCCAGATCGAGGCGAACGAAGTTTGCCGCTTGTCTGCCGACCCGAAGGGACTGATCCGCACGAGGCGATGTACCCCGGATTCGGATTTCAGCCAGCCATAGGCATTGAGCCCCGACACCTTGTAGGCCGCCGATTTGATGCCTGTTTCTTCGCCCGGCGTTTCGGCTTGCAATTCAACTTTATAGCCCTTGGCCTCGGCCCAGCGGACATACATTCGGGCCAGCATGTTGGCCCAATCGCAGCTTTCGGTGCCCCCGGCACCTGCGTTGATCTCCAGGAACGTATCATTGCCATCCGCCTCGCCATCCAAGAGCGCCTCCAGCTCTTTGCCAGCCGCCAGGTCAACAAGGGCGCGCAGGGCTTCTTCGGCGTCTGTCACAACATCGGTGTCGCCTTCGGCCTCGCCCAACTCGATCAACTCGACATTGTCGCGCAAGCCGGTGTCGATCAGCTTGTACGTCGACAGCGCATCCAGCAACTGCTGGCGTTCGCGCATCAGTTTCTGCGCCTTGGCGGGGTCATTCCACAGGTTTGGGTCCTCGATCAGCGCGTTGAATTCTTCCAACCGGTGCGGCGCCGTTTCCAGATCCATCCGCTGGGCCAGCAGGTTCAACGATTTGACAATCGCATCAGCGTGATACTGGATTTCCGTGCGCATGAGGCTTCCTTTGGGCTTTTCAAACCGGGGTGATACCGCGCAGGTCAGGGTCAGACAAGAGGCCGGAAACAGCCGCGCAGGCTAATACAACCCGCCGGAACTCAGCGTGCCGAAATCCGCCTTTTTCGGCACGACCTTTGTTTCTCCGGTCGACGTCGTCACGGTGACGTCGCTGCCGTCATCAACCTCGCCATAGGCGAACAAAGGCAGGTTGGCCCCCATTGCAAAGCCACCATCGACAATCGCCGCGAGGCCGAAGATCGGATCCTCGCCATCGCGGAAATACTCTGCCACCACGTTTTCGCCCGAAGCGTCATCCGGCAGACGGGCACCGGTAAAGCGGTCGATCTTGATGAAATAGCCGCCCGATGGCACCTTGAACGCGGTCCCGCCGTATCTCTTGACGACCTCTTGCATGAATTCGTTGAAGATCGGGACGCACAGCGTGCCCCCGAATGCGTCCGCGCCCAAGGTCCGAGGCTGATCAAAACCCAGATAGCATCCCGCCACGACGTTGCTGGTATACCCGATGAACCACACGTCCTTGGCATCGTTGGTTGTGCCGGTCTTGCCCGCAACCGGAACGGGCAGATCGACGCCCGACCCTGACCCGCGTACCACCGCGCCTTCCAGCATCGACGTCAACTGATAGGCAGTGATGGCGTCCATCACGCGTTCGCGGTTCGAGGTGATGGTCAATGCAGCACCCGGATCAATGCTGGCAAGCTTGCAATCCACGCAGTCGCGTTGGTCATGGCGATAGACGGTCTTGCCAAACCTGTCCTGCACCCGGTCAACCAGCGTAGGCTCTACCCGCTCGCCGCCATTGGCAAACATCGCATAGGCCGCGACCATCTTGAACAGCGTGGTTTCCTGTGCGCCCAACGCATTGGCAAGAAACGGCGACAGCCGGTCATAGACACCGAACCGCTCGGCATATCCCGCAACCACATCCATCCCGATCTCTTGCGCAATCCGGATGGTCATCAGGTTCCGGCTTTGCTCGATCCCGGTGCGAAACGGAGTTGGGCCATAAAACTTGTTTGATGCGTTCTTTGGCGTCCAAAGGCCCTGCGGTGTTTCAACCTCGATCGGGGCGTCGATGATGATCGTTGCGGGCGTGAAACCACTGTCCAGGGCGGCTGCGTAGACGAAAGGCTTGAAAGACGATCCAGGTTGACGGGTGGCTTGGGTCGCGCGGTTGAACACCGAATCCTGATAGCTGAAGCCACCTTGCATCGCCATGACGCGGCCGGTGTTGATGTCCATCGCCATGAAGCCGCCCTGCACCTCGGGCACCTGACGCAAGCTCCAGCGTACAAAGCTGCCATCATCGTCTTTCGTCACGGCCCGCACCATCACGATGTCGCCCACCTCAACCAGGTCGGCAGGCACGCGCGCCTTCTTGCTCAACGCGCCATCTGGCAATCGTTTGCGCGCCCAGGTCACATCCTCTGCCGGAACCCAGTTGCCGCCATCAGCCGTTGGCACATCCTCGATACCGATCCGGGCCGCGTCTTCTGTCAGTTCCAGCACCACTGCAGCGTGCCAGCCCGCCACATCGCGCGGCAAGTTCTGCTCGACTGCCAGCGCCTCGCGCCAGCTTGCCTCTTTGCCCAGCACATCGACAGTCAGACGACGCCCGGTACCGCGCCAAACACCTTGATTCCGGTCGTATCTTTCCAAACCACTGCGCAGTGCCTTGGCCGCGAGCATCTGCAGCTCAGGCTCCATCGTGGCACGAATTGAAAGGCCGCCCCCGAAAAACTCTTCTTCGCCGAACGTGCCCGACAGCTGACGCCTGATCTCGTCGGTGAAATAGTCTCTGGGTGGCAACTGATCGCGAAACGCCGGAAAGTCACCATTCTGCACCGAAAGCAATGGCAAGGCCGCCTCGGCGGTCGCCACGTCACGCGTAATGTAGCCGTCTTCCGCCATCCGACCCAGCACATAGGCCCGACGATCAAGGGCGCGATCCTTGTTGCGCACGGGATGCAAGTCAGACGGCGCTTTGGGCAGAGTTGCAAGATAGGCGGCCTCGCCGGGGGAAAGTTCGGTCAGCGCCTTGTTGAAATAGGTCTGCGCTGCGGCGGCGACACCATAAGAGTTCTGCCCCAGAAAAATCTCGTTCAGATACAGTTCGAGGATTTTTTCCTTGGGCAGCGTCTTTTCCAGGCGAACGGCCAGAATGATTTCCTTGATCTTGCGCTCGCCGGTGCGATCACCCGACAACAGGAAGTTCTTCATCACCTGCTGCGTGATGGTGGACGCCCCCCGCACGTTCTGCCCGCGCGAGATGATGGCATCGCGGAACGCGGCAATCATGCCGGTCGCGTCATAGCCTTGATGGGTGTAAAATCGCTGATCTTCGGCTGCGACGAAGGCCTGTTTCACCAGGTCGGGGATCTCGTCGGCAGGCACGAACAGACGCCGTTCCTGCGCAAATTCGTCCACGATCCGGCCTTCGCCGGAATAGATTCGCGATATCGTCGGCGGGCTGTATTGGGCAAGACTTTCGGTTGACGGCAAGTCTGCGGAAAACATGTAGAAAATACCGCCAACTGTCACCGCCGCGAACAGCAAACCCAGGGTCACCGCGGTAAAGATTGCCCCGAAAAAGGATCCGATAAACCTAAGCACGCACCCGCCCCTTGCCCATTATGCAGCCTTATACACGGCTCGCGCGGGAAAGGTCAAAATGATGGCGCAACTTTGGCAATGGGCCGCGCAGGCAAGCTTGTGGCCGGTTGGGACTGAATGGCGACCGGCCTGTGATGCCCCGAAACCGATCAGCGCGCGCGCAATACGACATCTTCGCGGCCCCAGGCGAGCAACCCATCCCGCAACGCAGCCGTCATCCGCCCCCGCCATTCCGGGTCGGTCAACCGCGCCAGATCGCGCGCAGACGACAAAAACCCCAACTCGACCAGCACAGACGGGATGTCGGGCGATTTCAGCACCGAAAACCCGGAACGCTGCAAAGGATGGCGGTGCATATTGATATCTGCGCCTTCGATTGCCAGTCTCAGCGATTGGGCCAGCCGGGCGGTGCGCGGCGCTGTGGTGGTGCGGGCCATGTCCATCAACACCTCGGCCACAAGATCATCCTGTGCCGTCAAATCGACTCCGGCCAGCAGGTCATCGCGGTCGTGCCGCTCGGCCAACGCCGCCGAAGCCTCGTCGCTGGCCTCTGCATCAAGCGTATAGATCGTGGCCCCGACAGCCTCGCCTTCGGCGATCGCATCGGCGTGCAGACTGACAAACACATCTGCCTGGGCGGCGCGTGCGATGGAAATCCGGGTTTCCAATGGCACGAACACATCCTCTTCGCGCGTCATCACCACATCAAAGCCGCCATCGCGCAACAGCAGCTCTTTCAACTCGCGCGCAAAGCCAAGCATCAGCGCGGCTTCGGTCTTCCCGTCACGCTCGGCACCCGGATCAAGCCCGCCATGGCCCGGATCAAGGACGACGATCATCGGCCCGTCGCCGCGCTGCGCCCTAGCAGGCAGTTCGGCAGGATCAGGCAGCGCCCAGTCCGCAGGTTCCGGCAAGGCCGCCAGCACAGCAAAGTCGGCCTGTGCTGCGGGGTCCAGGCGCAGGCGTACTTTTGTGTCCGGAACGGTTGTCATCTCGGCACTGCTTACCCGCATCGGGCCAGCAAGTTCGATCACCAGTCGCGACCAACCCGGCCGGAACACCCCTGCGCGCAGGCCCAGCAGGGCGGCGCTTCGTTGTGGCACCCGGTCCAACCCAGTCCAGTCAACCTCGCGCAGATCGAGCACAAGCCGGGGCGGCGCGTCAAGCACCCGTACCCGCCATGGCACCGGTTGCGACAAGGCCAGAGTCACGACAACGCCGCCCTCGACATCGGCGATCTGCGATTGCAACGGGTCCAGCCGCGCAAGGGCCGACAGCGTTTGCGCATGCACTGGACCCAGCGCAAACCACAGCGCCACCCCGATGTGCATCACAATGAAGCGAACGCCTGCCCGGCGACTTGATCTTTGCATATGCTGCCTCTTAAGCTTTTGCGTATTGTCCGGCCACGACATGAGCAGGTCAAGCGATCCTATCGCGCAAATGGAGAACCCATGCGACTGCCCCTTGCCGCCCTGTTGACTTTGGCCACCCTGACGCCTGCCGTCGCCAATGCTGAGATGACGGATGCCGACCGGCAAGCGTTCCGCGATGAAGTGCGTGCCTATCTGATCGAGAACCCCGAAGTGATCGTCGAGGCGATGGAGGGTCTGCAGGCCCGCGAACAGGCAGACGCCGCAGTTCGCGACAAGCAAATTCTGGCTGAACAGCATGACGCGATCTTCAACGACACTGCGTCGTGGTCGGGCGGCAATCCGCAGGGCGATATCACGATCGTCGAGTTCACGGACTATCGCTGTGGATATTGTCGCAAGGCCCACGCCGATGTCGAAGAGCTTGTCAAATCGGATGGCAACATCCGGTTTGTTCTGAAAGAGTTTCCGATCCTGGGCGAGGCGTCGTTGATCTCGTCTCGCTTTGCCATTGCCGTGCTGCAACTGCATGGGGCAGAGGCGTACAAGGCTGCGCACAACGCATTGATCTTCTTGCGCGGAGAGCCGGATCAGGCGTCGCTTGCGCGGCTTGCCGGTGATCTGGGTCTGGATGCAACTGCGATCACTGCCCGCATGGGAACCGACGCCGTAACCTCGGTGATCAAGGCCAACCACGCGCTTGCTGACATCATGGAGATCAGCGGCACGCCAACCTTTGTTGTCAACGGCACGATGGTGCGCGGCTATGTCCCGCTGGACGGCATGCGCAAGATCGTCGCCGACGAGCGCGGCTAGTCAGCCCTCCGCTTCGGCCGCAGTGGATTCGATTTCAGCCGCCTTCGCCTCGACCAGTTCGACGATGTGATCAATCATCTTGTCGTTGCCCAGCTTGTGGTGCTGTTTGCCTGCGAGGTAGACCATCCCCGACCCTGCCCCACCACCGGTAAAGCCGATGTCGGTCATCAGCGCCTCGCCGGGGCCGTTGACCACGCATCCGATGATGCTGAGGGAAAGCGAAGTGGTGATGTGGGCCAGCCGGTTTTCCAGCTCTGTCACCGTTTTGATCACATCAAACCCCTGACGCGCGCAGGACGGGCAAGAGATGATCGTGACCCCCCGGTGGCGAAGGCCAAGAGATTTCAGAATCTCGAACCCCACTTTGACTTCTTCGACCGGATCGGCAGAGAGCGACACACGGATGGTATCGCCGATGCCAAACCACAAAAGCGATCCCAACCCGATGGCCGATTTTACGGTGCCTGACTGCAAGCCGCCGGCTTCGGTGATCCCCAGATGGATCGGCGCGTCAGTAACCCCTGCCAGTTGCTGATAAGCGGCTGCGGCCATGAAGACATCGGATGCTTTCACGCTGATCTTGTATTCGTGAAAATCGTTGTCCTGCAACAGCTTGATGTGATCAAGACCGGATTCCACCATGGCGTCCGGGCAAGGCTCGCCGTATTTATCCAGCAGATGCTTTTCAAGGGACCCGGCGTTCACCCCGATCCGGATCGAGCAGCCGTAGTCCTTGGCAGCCTTGACCACTTCGGCCACCCGTCTCGCGTCGCCAATGTTGCCGGGGTTGATGCGCAGGCACGCGGCCCCTGCCTTTGCCGCCTCGATGGCGCGTTTGTAGTGGAAATGGATGTCGGCGACGATCGGAACCGGACTTTCGGCAACGATATGGCGCAGTGCCGATGTGCTTTCAGCATCGGGTGTGGAGACGCGCACGATATCGGCTCCGGCGATCGCGCAACGCTGAATCTGCTCCAGCGTGCCCGCGATGTCGGTGGTCAGCGTGTTGGTCATCGTCTGCACCGAAATCGGTGCATCCCCTCCGATCAGCACCTTTCCCACCCGGATTTGCCGCGACACCCGGCGGTCAATGTTGCGCCATGGGCGGATCGGATTGTGAGACATGGCGCGCTCCTCGTTTATACCCGCAGTGATAGGGCGCGCAGGGGGCGCAGGCAACGGGTCGGCCGTACTATTCGTTTGGCGCAATCGGCAAGGCGGCTTCGAGTGTTACAAACTTTGCAAGGTCGGCATCGCCCGTCAGATCGGCCTCGGCATAGGTTGCGGTCAATGCGTCCGGCGTCAGGGCGATATTCTTGATGACCTGTGCCCCCGGGGCCGCCGGGCCATAGGTCTTGCCGTTCACGGAAAAGTAAATCGAGCCCGAATTGCCCGAACGCAGCAACGGCGCCTCTTCCAGAGCCGGGACGACATAGCGCTCGCCAGCGTCCAGAATCTTTTCAAACAGAACCGTGCCGTCACCGGAAGACACCCGCACCCATGAAGGCCGCACTGCCAGCACTTCGACACCCGGATTGGCCGCAGCGACCACTTGCAACGGCACGTCACCTGGCAGAACGGCGGGCACGTCCAGGGTCGCCAAAACCCCGGTACCGCGCGGATTAATTGCCGAAATCGGGCCATCGCGGGCGGTCAGCACCGGAACATCCAAAGCTTCGGGTCGGTACAGACGGTCAGCGCCGTCATCATTTGCCGCCGTCTCCAGCGGTTCGGGCGCAGACCGCACCAATGGCGCGTCGGCCTTCACGTTGCCAAGCGGATCGATTTCGGCAACCACTGTGGGCGCCTCGTCCACAGGTGCCAACTGAACGCGCTGAACCTCTTGCAGAACCGACCAACCGCCATAGCCAAGCGCCAAGATCAACGCGAGCAACACCGCAACCGATCCGACTGCACCAGGCTCGATCCTTGCAAAAGCTGATTCGGCGCGCGGCACAAAGCTGGCATTGGGGTTGGCCAGGGGATCATGATACTCTGCCGCTGCCGCCCGTGTCCGTGCACCTGCAACCGACGCAGTCGATGCCGCAGCGGACATGCCGTGCGCCACCTGAAAATTCGCCTCCTTGCAGAACCGCACGAACGACGCATCCGGGTCCATCCCTAGGTAGCGCGCATAAGAGCGCACGTATCCGGCAACAAAACCCTGTGTTTCAAACACCGAAACATCGGCATTTTCAATGGCCGCGATGTAGGTGGCCTTGATTTTCAGCTCGCGCTGAACATCCAGCAGCGATTTGCCCATCGTCGCGCGTTCTCCGCGCATCAGGTCACCCAGACGCAGGTCAAAATCATCAAAGCCCTTTGGCTTGTCAGATTGCGGCGTCGGAGTTTTGGACCTCCAACCGATCATGCGCCTTGCCCCATCACTGCCCCGATCCGACTGAGTCGCTTCCCCGGAGACTCATCTACCGTCGTATTGAGGAAACGCTAGCACAGGGCAAGCCATTTTGCATATGCGAGATCCGTCACGCGCAGAGTTCCGCGCGATTCAACGCGCAGCTTCGCCAAAGCGCGTCCATCGCCTGTACCAAATGGTCGATATGCGTTGAATCATGCGCCGGAGATGGTGTAAATCGAAGCCGTTCGGTGCCACGCGGAACGGTTGGAAAATTTATCGGTTGCACGTAAATGCCGTAGGTTTCCAGTAGCATGTCCGACAGCTGCTTACAATGCATGGGGTTACCCACATGCACCGGCACAATATGCGACCCTTGATCAAGGATCGGCAGGCCCAACCCCTTCAGCCGCGCCTTCAATATCCGGGCATTGGTTTGCTGGGCGTCGCGCAGGTGTTGCGCCGTTTTAAGCACCTGCACCGATGTCGCGGCCCCTGACGCGATTGCAGGCGGCAAAGAGGTGGTAAAAATGAACCCGGGCGCATAGCTGCGCACGGCATCGACCATCTTCGCACTTGCAGCAATATAACCGCCAAACACGCCGTAAGCCTTGGCAAGCGTTCCATTGATGATATCGACCCGATGCATCTGGCCGTCCCGTTCGGCGACCCCCGCCCCACGTGGTCCGTACATACCAACGGCATGCACCTCGTCGACATAGGTCAAGGCGTTGAATTCACTTGCCAGGTCACAAATTGCAGAAATCGGCGAAAAATCTCCATCCATCGAGTAGATCGATTCGAAGGCGATCAGTTTGGGCAACGCCGGATCATCCGCTTCCAGCAACGCGCGCAGATGCGCTGTGTCGTTGTGGCGAAAGATGCGCCGTGCGCCACCGTTTCGCCGGATACCTTCGATCATCGAGGCATGATTCAGGGCATCGGAATAGATGATCAGTCCGGGGAATATCTTCGGCAGCGTGGATAGCGTCGCGTCATTCGCAACATAGGCCGAGGTAAACACCAGCGCCGCCTCTTTGGCGTGCAGATCGGCAAGTTCCGCCTCCAGCCGTTTGTGATAGACCGTCGTGCCGGAAATGTTGCGGGTTCCGCCAGAACCGGCGCCCGTTGCCTGCAACGCCTCGCGCATGGCCGCCAGCACCGCAGGATGCTGGCCCATTCCAAGGTAGTCGTTGCCACACCAGACCGTTATGTCCTGTTCGGTCCCATCGGGTCTGGTCCGGACAGCATGCGGATAGTGACCGCGACGCCGCTCGATTTCGATAAACGTCCGATAGCGACCTTCGTCGTGCAGGCGGCTGATGGCGGCATCCAGCGCGTGGTCGTAAGTCATTCGCATCTCCTTTTGCGCCGGCGCGAATATGTCGGGACCAAACACGCACACCGTGAATTTAGACGTCGGGATAGCAGGATCAACGCTGCTGCGCTGTGACTTTCATCAAGTGCCGCCGGATTCTACCGGGCATTTTGCCGCTGCCGGGCCGGTGGTGATCAAGATCGGGGTCAGTCAGCGATCACGACTGCGCAATCCGTAGCCCCCGCTTTGGCCGCACAGGCAGCAATCGCAGCCTCGGCACCCTGCCCCAGACCCCAGGCCCCGGTCACGACCGAAACCGCAAGCGCGCCGCCTTTGCCGGCGTAGTCGGCATCGAACGCCGCTGTAGCATCCAAAGACAGTTGCAGATCGCGCTGTTCATGACCCTTGGGTCGGATCAAGGCTGCAATGACGCAGTCCTCTGCCGCCGTCTTCTTGGCGTTGCAATCCGCCAGTGCCGCGCGTTCGGCGGCAGCCGTGTCGTGAAAATTGGCAGCCGCCACCGTTGCCTCGGACAACAGGCCATCCCCGGGGCTGATTGCAATCGCGCCGTAGTAGGGTTGTTGAGTTGCAACCGCTACCAGCACGGTCTTGTCTTCGTCGGACAGACCGGAGTCGGCTGCAAGCTCTGCCTCCGACGCCTTGCCCCCAATCAACGCCTTTCGCGCATCCTTGCCGGTCATGGGTTCGGCACAAAGCCCCGTCGCAGAAACCAGCATAACTGTCAGGGCAAAGACGGATTTCATTGCGGGACCTTTCACGATCGAGGTGGCAAAGGATGTAGCAAAGGCCGCATGGGCTGGACAGGGGGGATGACGCTGCTAGGCTACGCGCCGGATCACGAAATGGAGATTGCCATGACCCTCGACGCTGTTCTGACGCGGATTGACGCGACCCTGCCCGAGGCGTTGGAGCGGTTGATGGCCCTGTTGCGGATCCCGTCCATCTCGACCGATCCGGCATTTGCGGCCGACTGCGCGCGGGCGGCAGACTGGTTGGTGGCAGATTTGCAATCCCTTGGCTTCGAGGCATCCGCGCGCCCGACTCCCGGCCATCCGATGGTGGTGGCGCATGGCGGTGAAGGGGGGCCGCATCTGCTGTTTTACGGCCACTATGACGTGCAGCCGGTGGACCCTTTGGCCCTGTGGGATCGCGATCCGTTCGACCCGGTGGTGCAGGACACGCCCAAAGGCAAGGTGATCCGGGCGCGGGGGGCGTCGGATGACAAGGGCCAGTTGATGACCTTTCTGGAGGCGTTGCGGGCCTGGCGGGCAGAACATGGTACCCTGCCCTGCCGGCTGACGGTCTTTCTGGAGGGGGAAGAAGAATCAACCTCGCCGTCAATGGAGGGATTTCTCGAGGCGAACCGGGCGGAACTGACGGCGGATATCGCGCTGATCTGCGACACCGGGCTTTTTCAGAGCACCGATCCGGCCATTGTGACCATGCTGCGCGGGTTGCTGGGCGAAGAGTTGACCATCCGGGCGGCCTCGCGCGATCTGCATTCGGGGATGTATGGCGGGTTGGCGGCAAACCCCATTCACATTCTGAGCCGAATACTGGCCGGGCTGCATGATGACAAAGGCCGGGTACAGGTGCCGGGGTTTTATCACGGCGTGACGGAACTGCCCGATGCCATCCGGCAGCAATGGCAGGCGCTGTCGTTTGACCATGCGCGGTATCTGGGGTCGGTCGGGCTGTCGGTTCCCGCCGGAGAGGTCGACCGCACGCCGCTGGAGTTGATCTGGTCGCGCCCGACCGCCGAGGTCAACGGCATCTGGGGCGGCTATACCGGCGACGGGTTCAAGACCGTGCTGCCCGGCGAAGCGCATGCCAAGGTCAGCTTCCGGTTGGTGGGCACGCAAGACCCCTTTGTGATCCGCGAGGCGTTCCGGGCCTGGGTGCAGGCGCAACTTCCCGGCGATGTGACGGTTGAATTCAAGGGGCATGGCAACTCGCCTGCCTCGGTTATGGCGGTGGACCATCCGGCCTTTGCCGCGGCCCGCGCGGCACTGACCGAGGAATGGGGACGGCCTGCGGCCTTCGTCGGCGCGGGCGGATCGATCCCGGTGGCGGGCTATTTCAAGACCCATCTGGGGATGGATGCCGTTCTGCTGGGCTTTGGTCGCGATGACGACCAGATCCATTCGCCGAATGAGAAATACGATCTGACCAGCTTTCACAAAGGCATCCGCAGTTGGGCCCGCGTCCTGGCGAAGCTGGCATGATCATCCGCGATGCCGGTGCGCAAGACGAAGTGGCGTGGCGCGGACTTTGGGCGCATTACCTGGAATTCTACAAGGTGACGCTGGATCCTGCGGTTATCGATCTTACCTGGGCCAGACTGATGGACCCTGCGTCCGTGCTGAAGGCGCGGCTTTCCGTGCAGGGCACGATCGTCGGATTTGCCATCCACCAGCATCATCCTTCAACTTGGATGATGGGCTGTGACTGCTATCTTGAAGATTTGTTTGTTGCCAAAGATGCGCGTGGGCTTGGCGTTGGGCGGGCATTGATCGTGGATCTGCAACAATTGGCGGCGGCGCGCGGGTGGCAAAGGCTGTATTGGCATACGGATCAGCACAATACCCGGGCGCGGGCGCTCTATGACAGCATCGCAGCCAGCGATGGTCATGTGCGCTATCGGGTGCGCCTGTGAACACGGGCAAGGGCCCAGCCGCCTGAAGGGATTTACGTTCGGGTCGATCCAGCGGTTTGGCGAGGTTGACGGGGCTCGAACCCGCGACCCCCGGCGTGACAGGCCGATACTCTAACCAACTGAGCTACAACCCCGCGGCACCGCTTTGGACCGAAGCCCGAACGTTTTGGCGTCTTACGCGGGGGGTCGGGGCGCGTCAAGCAGGTTTTGCCCATGACGGGCGATTTTCTGGGCGCCTTTCTGGTTTCGGCAGCCAAGCAGGGGTTTCTCACCCCCGCACCCCCGTGGGATATTTATGAACAGATGAAAAGGGTTGGGCGGCGTTATTGATTCGGGGCCGGAATGAATTCGGCTGCATCATGGTGGGGAAGTTGAAAGCGGCCATGCGCCCAATCGCCAGCGCGCCAAGACTCTTTTGCGGCTTCGATCCGGTCTTTGCTGGACGCCACGAAGTTCCACCAGATGTGGCGCGGCCCATCCATCGTAGCGCCCCCCAGCAGCATCACCCGTGCACCATGTGGGCCAGCAGTCAGGCTGATCCGATCTTTGGGGCGGAAAACCAACATGCGCCCGGCATCAAAGTCCTGCCCTGCCACCGCGATGCTGCCCGACACCACAAAGACCCCCCGATCTTCGTGATCATCTGGCATCGGCAGTTGGGATCCCGGTGCAAGCGTGGCGTCGGCGTAAAGCGTCTCGGAGGTTGTCGGCAATGGTGCGTGTGCCCCGTAAGCGTGCCCCAGGATCACACGCACCGATTTTCCTTCCGCCTCCAGCAACGGCAGGTTGGCAGCCGCGGCATTTGCAAAAGCAGCCGGCGCGTCTTCCAGCGCCTTTGGCAGGGCGAGCCAGGTTTGCAGTCCGAACAGGCTTTGCGGCGCTGCACGGGCCGGACCATCCATCCGCTCGGAATGGGTGATCCCGTGGCCCGCTGTCATCAAGTTGACTTCACCGGGGGAAATCCATGCATCGGTTCCCAATGAATCCCGGTGATGGATGCGCCCTTTGAGCAAGTAAGTGACCGTCGCAAGGCCGATATGCGGGTGGGGACGCACATCCATGCCGTGTCCGGTCAGGAACTCTGCCGGGCCCATCTGATCAAAGAAGATGAACGGGCCAACCATTTGGCGCTGCGTTGAAGGCAGGGCGCGGCGTACTTCGAAACCGCCAAGATCGCGGGCGCGCGCCACGATCACAGTCTCTATCGCATCCACGCTTTGTCCAAAGGGCAAATCGGGACTGAGTAAAGGGTTCCAACTCATGTTCAGCCTCTTTTTTCACAAGACAAACATAGCGCAGCGCAGCGCCCGTACCTAGTATGGCGTCGCGCACAAGCACCGCGCAATACCGCACAGCGGGCCATGGGCCCCAACTCTGGCCGGGTGGGTGTCAGGCGCGCTGCCCGGCAAATCCGCAGGAGTACAATCCTGAAGCTGAGAGATGGTGGGAGATAAGGGATTTGAACCCCTGACATCTTCGATGTGAACGAAGCGCTCTACCACTGAGCTAATCTCCCGGTGGCCGGGTGTTTAGCTGTGATCGGCAGGCTCTGCAAGGGCCCGTTCAGTGGTCTGCTTTTTTGGCGCAGGTCCGGCAGGGCGCAGTTTCAGCGTCATGGCTGAACCCGGGTTCGCCCCTTGAGTTTTCGCTACGCGAACCTTGCCCAATGCAGGCAGGTTCAGCATTTCTCCGTTCTTCAACGCGAGGCCAAGCTGGGCCAGCGTTGCCTCGACGATTTCC
This sequence comes from Paracoccaceae bacterium, assembly GCA_031400505.1. Taxonomy (GTDB): domain Bacteria; phylum Pseudomonadota; class Alphaproteobacteria; order Rhodobacterales; family Rhodobacteraceae; genus JAIYDJ01. The sequence continues at coordinate 76,891 of JANNPZ010000038.1, forward strand.
TTCACGCCCTTCTTTTTGCCACCCGTTGCCGCCGCAACGCGGTCGACGAGTTCCTTCAGCCGCAGCGCCGCCGGGCCCTTTGCCACAGGGTCTGCCCCTTCGACGCGCTCGACCGGGGTCACGGGTGCCTTTTTGACGGCAGGTTTGCGGGTGGTGGGGGTCGCAGGTTTCGCGGTTGTCGCAGTTGCCATGATGTCGGGCCTTTCGTGTTCACTTGTCGGAGCAGATTACCCACAGGATGGAAACATTGCTACGGCGAAGGCGCAACAAGTGCAGGAAAGCAAGAAACAAATTGACAGAATCGTGATGTCGCCGGCAACTTTAAGGCTAATCTGTTTGGGAGAGTAAAATGCGTCTGCGTCAATTGATCCTTAGCACCAGTGCCGCCGCCCTGCTTGGCAGTGCCGCGATGGCGGGGGGTGTTGCCGAACCGGTCATGGACCCGGTCGTCGTTGCAGAAGAGACATCCTCGTCGGGGGGCGGGATCATTGTACCGCTGCTGTTGCTGGTGCTGGTGGCCGCTGCTCTGGCGGGTTCGAACGGTGGCGCCGCCCCGACGGTCAACCTATCAGATCGGCGGGTCAAGACCGATGTCAACTGGGTCGGGATGGCCAGGGGGTTGCCGGTCTATCAATATCGCTACATCGGCAGTGCGACGCGGTTTGAAGGGGTCATGGCGCAGGATGTGCTGGGTCTGATGCCCGAAGCGGTGATCACGCAATCCAACGGCCTGATGGCGGTGAACTATGACATACTGGGGATCAAGATGAAGGTCCTGCACTAACCTAATGATAACAAAGGCGCGCCGCTGGGGCGCGCCTTTGCGGTTCAGTGGGCTGTCTGCTGCGCGCCTGCGTCTGTGCCGGCCTTGCGGGCAGCGGCGGCTGCCTCTTCGGCGGCTTCATCCCATTGGATAGACTCGGGTTGTTGCACCAGCGCCAGTTTCAGCACTTCGCGCACGTTCGACACTGGGATGATCTGCAGGCCTTGCTTGACGTTGTCGGGGATTTCCGACAGGTCCTTGAAGTTGTCCTGCGGGATCAGCACGGTCTTGATGCCGCCCCGCAAGGCCGCCAGCAGTTTTTCCTTCAGCCCGCCGATGGCCATCGCATTGCCGCGCAAGGAAACCTCGCCCGTCATGGCGATGTCCTTGCGGACCGGGATCTGCGTCAGCACCGACACGATGGACGTCACCATGGCCAGACCGGCCGAAGGGCCGTCCTTGGGCGTGGCCCCATCGGGGACGTGGACGTGAATATCGACCGTCTCGAATTTGGTCGGCTTCACGCCGATTTCCGGGCTGATCGAGCGAACAAAGGACGCCGCCGCCTCGATAGACTCCTTCATCACATCGCCGAGTTTCCCGGTCGTCTTCATCCGGCCCTTGCCCGGCAGCCGCAGCGCCTCGATCTGCAAGAGGTCACCGCCAACGGATGTCCAGGCGAGGCCAGTAACCACCCCGATCTGGTCAGTCGCCTCGGCCAGACCATAGCGATGGCGCTTGACGCCAAGGTAGCCTTCCAGCTCGTTTTCAGTGACTTCGACCGTTTTCGCGGTCTTCTTCACGATTTCGGTCACCGCCTTGCGCGCGAGTTTCGCAATCTCGCGTTCAAGGTTCCGCACGCCAGCCTCACGGGTGTAGGTGCGGATCATTTCGGTCAAGGCGGCATCGGTGATGCTGAACTCGCCCTTTTTCAGCGCGTGGTTGGTCGTTTGCTTGGGGATCAGGTGACCCTTGGCAATCTCGCGTTTTTCGTCCTCGGTATAGCCCGACAGCGGGATGATCTCCATCCGGTCCAGCAGCGGGCCGGGCATGTTGTAGCTGTTGGCCGTGGTCAGGAACATCACGTTGGACAGATCGTATTCCACCTCAAGGTAGTGGTCCACGAAGGTCGCGTTCTGTTCCGGGTCCAGCACTTCGAGCATGGCCGACGCCGGATCGCCGCGGAAGTCATTGCCCATCTTGTCAATCTCATCGAGCAGGATCAGCGGGTTGGTCGTCTTCGCCTTCTTCAGCGCCTGGATGATCTTGCCGGGCATTGACCCGATATAGGTCCGCCGGTGACCCCGGATTTCGGATTCGTCGCGCACGCCGCCAAGGCTGATGCGGATGAACTCGCGCCCCGTGGCCTTGGCGACCGACCGGCCAAGCGAGGTTTTCCCGACGCCCGGAGGGCCGACGAGGCACAGGATCGGGCCTTTCAGCTTGGCGCTACGCGCCTGCACCGCCAGATATTCGACGATGCGTTCCTTGACCTTTTCCAGACCGTAATGATCGGCATCCAGCACCGCCTGCGCCGCCTTGAGATCCTTCTTGACGCGGGATTTGACGCCCCACGGCACACCCAGAATCCAGTCCAGATAGTTGCGCACCACTGTCGCCTCGGCCGACATTGGCGACATCGACTTCAGCTTCTTCACCTCGGCCTCGGCCTTGTCGCGGGCCTCTTTGGACAGCGCTGTCTTTGCGATGCGGGCCTCAAGCTCGGCCACCTCGTTCTGCGCCTCGTCGCCGTCGCCCAGCTCGCGCTGGATCGCCTTCATCTGCTCGTTCAGATAGTACTCGCGCTGCGTGCGCTCCATCTGCGTCTTCACGCGGGATTTGATCTTTTTCTCGACCTGTAGCACGGACATCTCGCCCTGCATCTGGCCGTAAACCTTTTCCAGCCGTTCCGCCACGTCGAGCGTTTCCAGAAGGTCCTGCTTGACGGCTACGTCAACGCCCAGATGACCGGAGACAAGGTCGGCAAGCCTTGCGGGTTCGCGCGCTTCTGCCACGGCCCCCAAAGCCTCTTCCGGGATGTTCTTGCGGATTTTGGCGTAACGCTCGAACTCTTCGCCAACCGAGCGCAACAGCGCCTCTACAGAGGCCGGATCACCGGGTGTTTCGGTCAGGGCAACGGCGCTTGCCTCGAAGAAATTCGGATTGGCAATGAAATCAACGATGCGCACACGGGCCTTGCCCTCGACCAGGACCTTGACCGTGCCATCGGGCAATTTCAGCAATTGCAGGACGTTGGCCAGAACGCCAACGCGGTAGATGCCATCCGTGGCTGGATCATCAATCGACGGGTCGATTTGGGATGACAGCAGAATCTGCTTGTCGTCTGCCATCACTTCTTCCAATGCGCGCACGGATTTTTCGCGCCCGACAAACAGCGGCACGATCATGTGCGGAAACACGACAATATCGCGCAGCGGCAAGACGGGGTAGCTTGGGGACAGTTGGTCAGTCATGCGGTGTCCTTTCTGGCAGGAAGGCCTTGGTCCCGATTGTCGGCAACATCTTCGGCCTTCCCCGGTACGGGAGCTATATCTGGTGGTGGCAAGGCGAGGTGTCAACCAGGTGGTAAGATGCTTGTTACAAGGTGCCCTTTGGCGCGAGCGCTGGCAAGCCGACAAAAGTTAACCGGTAAAGGAATGGCGCGCCGTGACCAACGCGCCACCCTTCCGATCTGGCCCAGTCTCCTAGCGCCTGGTCGTCCCTATGCGGGTACCGCGCCGCCGACTTGCAGTAGCCACATGGCTGATCCGCTGCCCATGCCAAAGCTGTGCGGCGATCTTGCCGTTATTTGCGCTGAGGGCTGCGTTGCCTTGCTTGCAGCCTGTGACCGGTTCCGCCGAATGGATACCCGGGGTCCAGGCATAGCCGCTGCCCCCGAGTACAGTTGCGGGTCAGCGCTGCCAGACTGACGCGGTTTTTCAGCGTCAGGGCGCCTGGTGTCAGCGGGAGGAACAGCTTGTCGGTCAATTGCGTCTATCTTTGGGTTGCCTCCGTTGAATTCATGCGCGCGACCGGCGGCAACAAGGACGCCGGCGCCAACAAGGACGCCGGCGCCAATCGATGCAGCGGGGTTGCACAGATCCACGCGATTCCATGATTTCAAGTTGCCCGACAGCGCCCGTTTCAGCAGCCAATAGTATGAGCATCGATGTCACCCATCGCCCGCGCCGCATGAAACTCTGTGACAAAGGCCTGCAGGCGGTTTGCAGCAATCGCATCGCGCAGACCCTGCATCAAACTCTGATAGTAGTGCAGGTTGTGCCAAGTCAGCAGCATCGATGCGATGATCTCTTGCGCGCGCAGGACGTGATGCAGATAGGCGCGGCTGTACCCCGCGCAGCACGGGCAGGTGCAGGTTTCATCCAAGGGGCGCGGGTCGTTCTGATGGCGCGCGTTGCGCAGGTTGACCTGGCCACGCGGGGTCCAGCCCTGCCCCGTGCGCCCCGACCGCGATGGCAGCACGCAATCCATCATGTCGATGCCGCGTTCCACCGCACCGACGATGTCATCAGGTTTGCCCACCCCCATCAGATAGCGCGGCTTGTCGGCTGGCAACAGACCCGGGGCATAATCCAGAACGCCCAGCATTGCGGCCTGCCCTTCACCCACCGCAAGACCACCCACCGCATAGCCGTCGAAGCCAATTGACGTCAGGGCCGCCGCACTTTCGGCTCGCAATTCGGGCGTGACACCGCCCTGCATGATCCCGAACAATGCATGGCCGGGGCGATCCCCGAACGCCTCGCGCGACCGTTGCGCCCACCGCATGGACAGGCGCGTGGCACGGGCAACCTCTTCATCGCTGGCAGGCAGAGCCGGGCATTCGTCAAAGCACATCACGATATCCGACCCAAGCAGTGCCTGGATCTGCATGCTGCGCTCTGGCGACAGGTGGTGGGACGATCCGTCGATGTGCGATTTGAAGGTGACGCCGTCTTCGGTCAGTTTGCGCAGGCCGGCGAGGCTCATCACCTGAAAACCACCCGAATCCGTAAGGATCGGCTTTTGCCAGTTCATGAAGCGGTGCAACCCGCCCAAAGCCGCTATTCGTTCGGCAGTCGGGCGCAGCATCAGGTGATAGGTGTTGCCAAGCAGGATGTCCGCCCCGGTTTCGGCAACACTGCCAGGCAACATCGCCTTGACGGTTGCAGCGGTTCCGACTGGCATGAACGCCGGCGTTCGGATCATCCCGCGCGGCGTTTGGAGGATTCCAGTGCGGGCCGCGCCGTCGGTGGCCGTCAGCGAGAAGGTGATACCGGTTGCCATATGTTCCCCTGCCTCGGCGCCTTGTGAGCCATACCAAACGCTTTGCCAAGAGGGCGGCAGACATCAAGGGCTGGGGAGTAGCGACCCTGACGCTTGACAGTCTTGCGGGGTACGGCGCTTGTTGGCGGGACGGGGTGCGGAAATGTCACTTTCCGCACCCCTCGACCATCAGCTACACCCCGACGTACCTCCGCAGGTGTTGCATTTCATGCAAGTGCCGTTGCGCACCAGCGTGTAGTTGCCGCATTCGCCGCAGGGGTCGCCTTCATAGCCTTGCATCTTGGCTTTCGCGCGGGCGTCGATGCCGACGGTGCCCGTGGACAGCGCTGTAGCCCCATGGAAGCTGGCGGCGGGGTCACGGAAGCCTGCGCCGACGGAAGCGGCCTGCGGCATCATCATGTTCAGCGTTGCCACCGGATCGGTACCATTGGCATAGGCTTGCGCGCCCATCCCGCCCTGCAGAACCACCAGTTCCTGCGGCAGACGCTTGCGCAGATAGCCGGTCGAACTGATCTGTTTCAGCACTTCGAGGCCCCGCGAGGCGGCTTTCTCGGATATTTCCGTGACGTTCGGCTTGCCCTCGTCCTCGCCACGGCCCAGGTCGTCAAAGCTTGCGCCGGTGGGTTTGACATGCGCAAGGTCGGTGCGGTCAAGATAGCTGACCGCCAGTTCGCGGAAGATGTAGTCAAGTATCGAGGTCGCGTTCTTGATGCTGTCGTTGCCCTGCACCATACCGGCGGGTTCGAACTTGGTGAAGGTGAAGGCCTCGACAAACTCTTCCAGCGGCACGCCGTATTGGAGGCCAACCGAAATCGCGATGGCGAAGTTGTTCATCATGGCGCGGAATCCTGCGCCTTCCTTGTGCATGTCGATGAAGATCTCGCCCAGCGTGCCGTCCTTGTATTCGCCGGTGCGCAGGTAAACCTTGTGCCCGCCGACGATGGCCTTTTGCGTATAGCCCTTGCGACGCTCGGGCAGTTTCTCGCGGTGGGAGCGGACGATTTCCTTGAGGTAGATCTTTTCGACGATCTTCTCGGCCAGAACCACGGCCTTTTCCTGCGCTGAACCGCTTGTCAGCGCCTCTTCGGCCTCTTCGTCGTCGTCCACCAGCGCGGATGCCAGCGGCTGCGACAGTTTCGAGCCGTCACGGTAAAGCGCGTTGGCCTTGATGCCGAGCGAGTGCGACAGTTCATAGGCTGCCAGCGTTTCCTCGATCGTGGCCGAATTCGGCATGTTGATCGTCTTGGAAATCGCGCCCGAGATGAAGGACTGCGCTGCCGCCATCATGTGAATATGGCTGTCCACTGACAGATACCGTTTGCCGGTCTTGCCGCACGGATTTGCGCAGTCGAACACGCTGTAATCTTCGGGCTTCAGGAACGGAGCACCTTCAAGGGTCATCGTGCCGCAGACATGGTCGTTGGCCGCATCGATCTGCGCCTTGGTAAAGCCAAGATGTCGCAAGAGATCAAACGTCGGGTCGTTCAGCTTTTCATCGGGGATCCCCAGCGTGCCTTTGCAGAAATCCAGCCCCAGCGTCCACTGGTTGAAGACAAAGCGGATATCGAAGGCAGACGGCAGGGCGGCTGCGATCTTGTCCAGTTCCTGCGCGCCGAACCCATGACCGATCAGGCTGGTCGCGTTGATCGCTGGGCAGTTGCCGATTGATCCGTGGCCCACGGCATAGGCCACAATCTCGGCCGCCTGAGAGGTGGAATAACCAAGCTTTTCCAACGCCGCGGGAACCGACTGGTTGATGATCTTGAAATACCCCCCACCGGCAAGTTTCTTGAACTTGACCAGCGCAAAGTCGGGTTCGATGCCCGTCGTGTCGCAGTCCATCACCAGGCCAATCGTGCCGGTGGGCGCGATCACAGTGGTTTGCGCGTTGCGATAGCCATGCGCCTCGCCCAGCGTCAGCGCCTCGTCCCAGCTTGATTTGGCAAGGGTGACCAAGGTCTGGTCAGGGCAGTTGGCCGCGTCGAGTGCTACCGGATGCACGTTGAGGCCTTCGAACTCTGTCTTGGCATAGGCGGCCGCGCGGTGGTTGCGGATCACGCGCAGCATGTGGTCGCGGTTACGGGCATAGCCTGCAAACGGGCCAAGTTCGGCTGCCATCTCGGCCGATGTCGCAAAGGAAACCCCGGTCATCAGCGCGGTCAGCGCCCCACACAGCGCGCGGCCTTCCGCACTGTCATAGCCAAGGCCCATGTTCATCAAGAGCCCGCCGATATTGGCATAGCCGAGGCCCAGAGTTCGGAAGTCATAGCTGTTCTGCGCAATCTCCTTTGACGGGAACTGCGCCATCATCACGCTGACTTCCAGCGTCACGGTCCACAGACGTGTCGCGTGGATATAGCCTTCGGCGTCAAAGCGGTCGGCCTTATAGAAGGTCAGCAGGTTCATCGACGCAAGGTTGCAGGCAGTGTCATCGAGAAACATGTATTCCGAACAGGGGTTCGATCCGCGGATCGCGCCGTCTTCCGGGCAGGTGTGCCAGGCGTTGACCGTGTCGTGAAACTGGATGCCGGGGTCGGCGCAGGCCCAGGCGGCGTGGCCGACCTGATCCCAAAGATCGCGGGCCTTGATCGACTTGGCGGTCTTGCCATCCGTGCGGCGGATCAGCGCCCAGTCCGCATCGTCGCGCACCGCCTGCAAGAAGGCGTCCGTCACCCGGACCGAGTTGTTGGAGTTCTGGCCGGACACCGTGTTATAGGCCTCGGAATCCCAATCCACGTCGTAGGTGGGGAATTCGATCGACGTGAAACCCTGACGCGCGTATTGCAGCACGCGGAAGGTGTAGGTGTCGGGGATCAGGGCCTTCTTCGCGGCCTTGATCGCAGCTTTCAGGGCGGGGTTTTTCGTGGCATCTGTGGCATCGGCTATCGTGCCGTCCCAGGCCTTGATCGCAGCGAAGATGTCGTTCAGGCGGGCCTCGTGGGATTTGGACCCGGCAACGAGGCTGGCAACCTTCTGTTCCTCAATGACTTTCCAGTTGATGAACGCCTCGATATCAGGGTGATCCATGTCGCAGATCACCATTTTCGCCGCGCGCCGGGTTGTGCCGCCGGATTTGATGGCGCCCGCTGCCCGGTCGCCGATCTTCAGGAACCCCATCAACCCGCTGGACTTGCCGCCGCCCGAAAGCTTTTCGCCCTCGCCGCGCAGGGACGAGAAGTTGGTGCCGGTGCCTGAGCCGTATTTGAATAGCCGCGCCTCGCGGACCCACAGGTCCATGATGCCACCGTCACCCACCAGATCGTCCTTGACCGACTGGATGAAGCAGGCATGTGGCTGGGGATGTTCGTAGGCGCTGGAAGATTTGGTCAGTTCGCCCGATTTATAGTCCACATAGAAATGCCCCTGGCTGGGCCCATCGATGCCGTAAGCCCAGTGCAGGCCGGTGTTGAACCATTGCGGGCTGTTGGGGGCCGCCATTTGACGCGCCAGCATGAACCGCATCTCGTCGTAATAGGTTTGCGCGTCCGTCTCGGCGGTGAAGTATCCGCCTTTCCAGCCCCAATAGGCCCAAGCACCCGCGAGACGATCAAAGACTTGCTTGGCGCTGGTTTCACCGACAAACCGCTGCTCGACGGGCAGTTTCTTCAATGCGGCCTCGTCGGGAACCGACCGCCACAAAAACTCGGGAACACCCTGTTCTTTCACCCGTTTGGCCACCGCGGGCACACCCGCCTTGCGGAAGTACTTTTGTGCAAGAACGTCTGCCGCGACCTGGCTCCACCCATCGGGCGCTTCCACCGCTTCGTTGCGAAACACGATTGTCCCATCGGGATTGCGAATCTCTGACGTGGTCAAATTGAAGCTGATCGCCCCATATGCCCCGGTTGTCTCTGTCGTGAACTTCCGCTCGACCCTCATCTGCCCCGTCTCCGTTTTCGTTGCGGCGGGGCTTGTTGCGCACCCGTCCGTTGTCCCCAATCCATGCCGCACCGGTCAACACATTTCCGCACCGTCACAAGCCGGGTTTGCATCCACTTGGATGCGTCGCGGATCGCTGTGTTGTCTGCCGGACATCACCACATCTGGTGTCAGTTTCGGCGGCTTTATCAAAATGTCGCAAATCGCGAGATCGTTCAACGCTTTTTTTAGACTTACCCACTACATTTTGCGATTGACCGCAGATCAATATCTAGGTCTGGCATCACGGCGCGGTTCAGACAGCGCGCAGCAGCGCTTCATCCAATGGTCGAAGGGTGCTGAATACATCATGAAATCGCCACAGTTGGCGCAAAACGCTCTTACGGCACCTGAATGCCGATCATGACTTGCGATTCATCAGCACGATTCCCGACGCGACCAACGCCGCCGCGCCAAGAAGCGAAATCGACACAGGTTCGCCAAAAATGAAATGCCCCAACGAAATTGCGAACACCGGTGTCAGGAACGCAAAGCTGGCGACCGTCGACGGTGGATAGACCGACAAAAGCCACAGCCAGCCGATGAATCCGCCCGCCACCACCACCGACGCCTGAAAGATCAGACCGACCCAATGCAACGGCTCGACCTCGCGCAGCAATGGGCCGAACACCGGAGCCAAAAGCAGCAGGATCGGCCCGGACACCAACACCATCCACCAAAGCTGCATTTCAGGGCCCGCCTCGCGCAGCCGGGTTGCGCGGGCCAGAAACGCCGTCCCGGCCCACCCCAACGCAGCACCCAAGGCACACAGATCGCCCACCAGCGACCCCGCATTCCCCGACGATGCCCCCCCAAGGATCGCCCAGCTGGTTCCGGAAAACGACACAAGCAGGCCCGCGCCTTTGAGCGGTGTCAGCCGTTGGCCTGGCAGGCCGAAATGGGACATTATCGCAAACCAGACCGGCATCGAATAGAAGATGACCGAGGCACGTCCAACAGTTGTCAGGTCCAACGCCAGGAAAAGGCAAAGGAATTCGGCAGCAAAGATCGTGCCGATCAGCAGCCCGGGGCCAAGGTCAGCACGTGCAGGGCGCGGCAAGCGTCCCTTCCAGGCCAGCCAGACCGTGACAAACCCCACCGCAAGAACCGAGCGCAGGCCGGCAGAAAACACCGGTTGCAGACCAGTGTTCACGCCCTTGATGATGATCTGATTTACAGCCAGAAGCAGCGTGATGCCAAGCAGGACACCCGCCCCGAAGCCGTCCAGCCTGTCTTTGCGCATCGCGTCTCCTCGGATGACCATCACCGTTTCGCACTGGCTGGCCGCTGTCAAGGCGTTGAAAGCGCTGGCAACCCAGGTCGGCTTCACGTACTAAAACCAACAGCGGAGGCAACCCGATGGCGGACATCATCGAGCGATGCGCGGCAAAAGGCCTGCGGATGACGGATCAGCGGCGGGTGGTGGCGCGGGTGATCGGCGCAGCAGACGATCACCCCGACGTAGAAGAGCTTCATGCGCGCGCGGCCAAGGACGACCCGCGCATTTCCCTCGCGACCGTGTATCGCACAGTCAAGTTGCTGCAAGAAGCCGGAATTCTGGACAAACTGGAATTCGGCGATGGCAGGGCTCGCTATGAGGATGCCGAACGCGACCATCATGACCATCTGATCGATGTCAATTCTGGTCGCGTGATCGAGTTTGTCGATCCCGAGATCGAGGCGTTGCAGGAACGGATTGCAACCCGGTTGGGGTATCGCTTGATCGGGCACAAGCTGGAACTTCTGGGCGTTCCGATAAAGAAGGGATGACATGCAAGCGAATATGCGTGGGATCATGCTGCTGACGCTGTCGATGGCCGCGTTTGCGGTAGAGGATGCCTTGATCAAACTGGCATCGGACGACCTGGTGGCGGGACAAATTCTGCTGATGATCGGGGGCGCTGGTGCGCTGGTTTTCGCGGTCTGGGGCCGGTTGCAGGGCCACAGAGTTCTGTCGCCACATATGCTTGATGCGACGTTGTGGCTGCGAAACCTATGCGAAGTCATTGGTACGCTTGGTTTTGTTACGGCCCTTACGTTGATCCCACTGTCAACCGCCTCGGCCATTTTGCAGGCCTCACCGATTGTCGTGACCGCAGGGGCTGCGATTTTTCTGGGCGAAGCCGTGGGATGGCGACGCTGGACGGCGATCACGGTTGGGTTCTGCGGGGTCCTGGTGATCTTGCGCCCGGGACTGGCGGGCTTTGATGCACAGGCACTGTGGGCGGTTCTGGGCGTGCTTGGTCTTGCTTCGCGTGATCTGGTCACGCGCCGGATGCGGAAAGGGCTGCCGACGATGGTGGTTGCAACCTGGGGCTTTGCGGCGGTGGCGGCGTTGGGGGGGGTCATGCTGGCCGCAAGCGGCGGCGCATCGCTGCCCGGTGGCCCCAGCTTGTGGTATGTGCTGGCTGCAGTTGTCATCGGGATCGGGGCCTATTGGTGCATCATAGAGGCAACGCGCGCGGGCGATGTCGCGGCGATCCAGCCGTTTCGCTATACACGACTGATCTTCGCACTGGCCATCGGGGCGGTTGTGTTTGGCGAGCGGCCCGACGCCTGGACCTTGATCGGTTCTGCGTTGATCATCGGGTCTGGCCTATACACCTTTGCTCGTGAACGCGTGCGCAACCGTGCTCTTTCCACAAAGCCGCTGGCAGGGTAGAAGGCGCTGCACCCTCGCCGCATCCCATTGGAGCCGAAGCCCATGAGCACGATCATTGACATCCAAGCCCGTGAAATCCTTGACAGTCGTGGAAATCCGACCGTTGAGGTCGATGTATTCCTGGAAAGCGGCGCCATGGGTCGCGCCGCGGTGCCTTCCGGGGCATCCACGGGTGCCCATGAGGCGGTCGAGCGGCGCGACGGCGACATGAGCCGCTATAAGGGCAAGGGCGTACTGGAGGCAGTGGCGGCGGTAAACGGCGAAATCGCCGAGGAAATTGTCGGGTTTGACGCGACCGAACAGGTCGGCATCGACCGGACGATGATCGAACTGGACGGCACGCCGAACAAGGCGCGGCTCGGGGCCAACGCCATTCTGGGGGTGTCGCTGGCGGTAGCCAAGGCTGCGGCTGAATACAGCGGGCAGCCATTATACCGCTATGTCGGCGGAACCAGCGCGCGGATCCTGCCGGTGCCGATGATGAACATCATCAACGGCGGTCAACATGCTGACAATCCGATTGATATTCAAGAATTCATGATCATGCCGGTGGCGGCAGACAATATCCGCGAGGCCGTCCGAATGGGGTCGGAAGTGTTCCACACCCTGAAGAAAGAGCTTTCGGCGGCGGGTCACAACACCGGGATCGGCGACGAGGGCGGCTTTGCGCCAAACCTGAAGTCAGCGCGAGAAGCGCTTGATTTCATAATTAGATCCATAGAAATCGCCGGCTATCGTCCTGGCGAGGATATCTATCTTGCGCTGGATTGCGCGGCGACCGAGTATTTCCGCGACGGCATGTATGACATGGAGGGAGAGAACAAGGTGCTCTCCATCGAAGAGAATGTCGACTTCCTTGCCGGTCTTGCGGCAGATTACCCCATCATTTCGATCGAAGACGGGTGTTCCGAGGATGATTGGGCGGGTTGGAAACTGTTGACTGACCGGCTTGGGTCCAAGCTGCAACTGGTGGGGGATGATTTGTTCGTGACCAACCCCCAGCGCCTGTTGCAAGGTATTTCAAGCGGCTGCGCGAATTCGATGTTGGTCAAGGTCAACCAGATCGGCACCCTGACCGAGACGTTGGCCGCCGTCGAAATGGCCCATCGCGCGAGGTATACCAATGTGATGAGCCATCGGTCAGGCGAAACAGAGGATGCCACGATCGCCGATCTTGCCGTCGCCACCAATTGCGGTCAGATCAAGACCGGATCGCTGTCGCGTTCTGACCGTCTTGCAAAATACAACCAACTGATCCGCATCGAAGAAATGCTTGGCGAAACCGCACAGTATGCAGGGCGCAGCATCCTGCGAAGCTAGGCGGCGCGATCAAAGCCATTCGCTTACAAAGAGGGGGGGACTTGCCGGGTTCCCCCCCAGTTCCCGCCCTGAACAAGTCGCGCGCGCCGAGGCGAGATCAACGCAGTACAGGGTTAAACAGCACGGCCCGGTCGGTAAGGTGCAAGAAGCGGGCTATTTGCCTTACCCAGAACCTCGTCTGATACCAATTCACCGACAAGCGCAGCAAGCGTTACACCAGAATGCATGACCGCCACTGTCAGGCCAGGGGTCACTTGCCCGATCACGGGCAGGCCGTCTTGCGGCACCGGGCGCAGGCCAAGCGTCAGACGCGCCCAGCGCAGGTCGGTGTCTGGCAGCAGTGCTTTCAGGCGGGCCGCGGCCGCATCCGAAAAATCGGATAGCAAGGTGGCGGTTTCAAAATCACCTGACGGGTGATCAAGATCACCTGGGGCCAGCAGACGCCCCGCAGCGTTCTGCCTGACTTCACCGTCTACGCCAACGAGGATATGATTGATCAATGGCGGCAACGGCTGACTGCACAGCAAAGCGCTGGGGCGGTGGACCATTGGCAATTGGCAGTCGATCTGTGACAGCAAAGACGGCGTGGCAGTCCCGGTGGCAAGGATCGTGTGGTCTGCAAGAACCGGCCCGGCAGTGGTCTGGACCCCGACGACACGGTCGCCCTTGACAAGCAAACTGATGACCGGCGATCCGAGCCAGACTTGCGCACCTTGTCCCATCGCGGCGGTCAGCAAGCGGTCAGTCAAGGTGCCAGCGTCAACGGAACCTTCGGTCGGAAACACAAGTGCGCGGTCAGGAGGCGTTGCGACGTTCGGCTCTAGCCGCTGAAACTCGTCCGCATCGACAAGTCGGGTTGGGTAGCCAAGATCCACAAGTGCCGCATGCATCGCATCGAAAGCGGGACCGGTTTCTTCCCACCAGATCGTCCCTGTCCACTGGATGCCTGTCCGCAAGGTTGCATCAAGACGCCGGTGGGCCGCGATCGCCATCACCCGCAGATGATGGTGCGCCGGGTTGGCGAAAAAGCTGGCATTGATCCAGCCAAAGCTTTTGCCCGAGGCTTGTGCCGCCGGCGAAACCGCCTCGATCACGGTTACGCGTGCGTTTGGCGCCATGCGGTGGGCAATGGCAGCTCCGATGATCCCTGCGCCGACAATAAGAACCTGCATGGACCGAGTGTCTGTCACGATGATTGTGCTGTCGAGTGGATTTCGCCTTGGGTGCCCATTTGATGGATCGACGCGACTTGCAAGCTCCGAAGATGGGCAAAGTCGTACTGAACCTATGAAGACGGGGCTTTGCACGGATCCACAGGGCGACTGGTAACGCCATGCTTGGAAAGAAACCCAAGGGCGGGGCACGGCGCGGGGCTGGGTGGCCCGCCTGATCCGGGTGCGCAAGCCGAACGGGCCTGTCTGCAAGGTCGCAAGACGGTTGAAACCATGTCTTGCCACCATTGCAGGACATATCTGCACGGTGATCCTGAGCGCACAACAAGTTCGCGGTGGTCTTTTCCCGTCGTCGGGACTAGTGACCGAGCATGTCGGAACAAACCCCAAAAAACGAAGACAGCCTGCGCGGATTCGGCTTTGCGCTGACCGCCTACATGCTTTGGGGATTCTTGCCGCTGTTCATGAAAACGCTTGCGCATATATCGCCCATCGAAGTGATCGCGCATCGGGTGATATGGTCTGTGCCGATCGCAGGTGCGGTCTTGTGGATGACCGGGCGGACGGGTGATTTGCGGGCTGCGATCCGCAATCCGGCCATGCTGGGGATGGCAGCCGTGACAGCGGCAGTGATCAGCGTCAACTGGGGCATCTATGTCTGGGCCATCGGTTCGGGTCATGCCCTGGACGCGGCATTGGGATACTACATCAATCCGCTGTTCTCGGTCTTTCTTGGTGCGGTGCTGCTGGGCGAGCGATTGAGCCGCTTGCAGATGTTGGCGATAGGGCTGGCAGTGATGGCAGTTGCGGTTCTGACATTTGATGCGGGGCATGTACCGTGGCTTGCGTTGTCGTTGACCGTCAGTTGGGGGATCTACGCGTATTTCAAGAAATCGCTTCCGATCGGGCCCAATCAGGGGTTCATGCTTGAGGTCCTGATCCTGCTCGGCCCGGCGCTGGGGTATGTGGCGTGGCTGGGCTGGACCGGGGCGGGGCATTTTGCGGTGGGGGTGCCGATGGATACCGGTCTGCTTTTTGCCTGCGGCGCGGTGACGGCGGGGCCACTGATGATCTATGCCAACGGGGCAAAACTGCTGCGACTTTCGACCATCGGGATGATGCAATACATCGCGCCGACGATGATCTTTTTGACGGCGGTGTTCGTTTTCAACGAGCCGTTCGGCCGCGAAAAGCTGATCGCATTTGCTATGATCTGGGCAGCACTGGCGATCTACACATGGGAGATGGTGCGGATTGCACGCCTGCGCATGATTGCGGTCGCGGGTTAGGGCCGGCTGATCTGCCCGCCGCCCACCGCAGCAGGCACCCCGGTCGTTCCCGGGGCCGAGGTCGGCAATCCCATACTGACGCGGGCAGCCAGATAGGCAAAGGCCTGCGCTTCGAGCATGTCACCATTCAGACCCACAGCCTCGACCGGATCGGCGGGCAGGCCGGTTCGCTGGGCAACAGCCGCCATCAGGGCCGCGTTAAGCCGCCCGCCCCCGGTCACTAGAAGGCGGGTGACCGGGGCGGGAAAGTGTTCAGTGCCGCGCGCGACAGCGGCCGCAGCGGCATGGGTCAATGTGGCGGCGGCATCGGCATCGCTCAGATGCGCAACGGCAGACTGCAAGTCATGAAAATCATCTCTATCCAATGATTTGGGCGGCATCTTGTGAAAAAAGAGGTGGCGCAGAAACGCCTCGATGACGTCTTCGTCAGGCCTGCCGCAAGATGCCAGCGCACCGCCTTCATCTTGCGCCAGTCCCAGCCGACGGTGCACCAGATCATTGACCGGCGCGTTGGCCGGGCCGGTGTCGAACGCAAGGCAGGCCCCGGGCGCATCCGCAGTTGCATGACGCGGATCAATCCAGGTCAGGTTGCCGACCCCGCCCAGGTTCAGAAACGCCAACGGCGCCGACGCATCCAGCCACCGCGCGCAGGCAAAGTGGTAGAACGGGGCCAGCGGCGCGCCCTGACCCCCCATCGCCACATCGTTGCTGCGGAAATCCCAAACCACGGGCAGATCCAGAACCTGCGCCAGCAGCGCGCCATTGCCCGCCTGATGTGTGCCCCGCCCGCGCGGATCATGCGCCAGCGTCTGGCCGTGAAAGCCGACCAGCGCAGCACCCGAAAACCGCGACAGCACTTCGGCATGGGCCGCCTCGACGACCTCGGCCGCAGCTTGTACCGCGGGCTCGCCCGGCCATTGGCCCAATGCAGCGCGGATCGTGGATCGTTCCTGGGATGTGTAAGGGCGGTAGGCATGCGGGCCGAAACCCAGAATCGCCTGCCCGTCAGTCCGGATCATCGCCGCATCGACGCCGTCCAGCGAGGTGCCCGACATCGCCCCAAGACACCAGATCGGACCCGGTTTCATCATGGCTTCCCCTGCCCCGCATGCGGCGTTATACCCCGGCAACTCTACATGCACGAGGCTGCGATGACCTACCACCCGAAATCCGAATTCATGCGCGAGATCGTCTCGCGTGGCTTTCTGGCCGATTGCACCGATTATCAGGGCCTTGATGATCGGTTCTGCAAGGGCGTGGTCACCGGCTATATCGGGTTCGATCTGACGGCATCGAGCTTGCATATCGGCAACCTCGTGCAGATCATGCTGCTGCGTTGGATGCAGAAAACCGGCCACCGCCCGATCACGCTGATGGGGGGCGGGACCACCAAGGTGGGCGATCCGTCGGGCAAGGACGAGATGCGCAAGATGCTGTCGGTCGCGCAGATCGACGCCAATGCGACCAGCATCCGCACCGTGTTCTCGCGTTATATCTCGTATGGCGACGGGCCAACGGATTCGCCCTTGGTGAACAATGCCGAATGGCTCGACAAGCTGGGCTATATCGAGTTCCTGCGCGACATCGGCCCGCATTTCACCATCAACCGCCTCTTGTCGTTTGAGAGCGTGAAGTCCCGGCTGGACCGCGAACAGTCGCTCAGCTTTATTGAATTCAACTACATGCTGCTGCAGGCCTATGACTACCTCGAACTGCACCGCCGCTATGGAACGGTGCTGCAGATGGGCGGGTCGGATCAATGGGGCAACATCATCTCGGGAACCGACCTGATCCGCCGGGTGATGGGGGCCGAAGCTTTCGGGCTGACCACGCCGCTAGTCACCCGGTCGGACGGCAAGAAGATGGGGAAATCGGTGGATGGCGCCGTCTGGCTGAACGCCGACAAGATGGCACCCTACGAATTCTGGCAGTGGTGGCGCAACGTGGCGGATGCCGATGTGGCCAAGTTCGCCAAGATGTTCACCGAACTGCCGGTGGACGAATGTGATCGGCTGGGCGCGCTCGGCGGCTCCGAGATCAACGCGGCCAAGATCGTGCTCGCGAATGCCGTGACGACCCTGCTGCACGGGGCCGAAGCGGCAGCGGCGGCCGAAGCAACCGCGCGCGAGGTCTTTGAACATGGTGGCGTCGGGGACGATCTGCCGACACTGGTCCTGTCCGTGGCCGAATTGCCGGTAACGGTTGCGCAGCTCTTTGTGCGAGCCGGTCTTTCCGCTTCGGGCAAGGACGCCAAGCGACTGATCGCCGAAGGCGGTGCGCGGCTGAACGACGAGGTGGTGCTGGATGCCGGGCACAAACTCGGCGCAGGCGAGTTGTCCGACCCGGTCAAGCTGACGGCAGGGCGCAAGCGGCACGCTCTCGTGACACTCGGCTAACCCCTATTTTCTGTCCATAAATATCCCACGGGGGGTCTGGGGGGTGTGAAACCCCCCAGTCCTCCGCCCCCTCAGGGCGCGACAGTGACTTTCGCCATCATGTCCGGCGCTTCCGGCGGCTCGCCTTTGGCAATGGCATCGACCACTTCCATCCCTGAAACAACCCGGCCCACCACGGTATACTGCCCGTTCAAGAACTGACCATCCGCGAACATGATGAAAAACTGGCTGTTGGCGCTGTCAGGGTTCTGCGCACGCGCCATTCCGACCACGCCGCGCACGAAGGGGATGTCGGAAAATTCCGCCGGCAGATCGGGGCGGGTCGAGCCGCCGGTGCCCGCACGGGCGCTGTCGCCACCGGCGCGGGCAAACTCGACATCGCCGGTCTGCGCCATGAAGCCATCGATGACCCGGTGGAACTGCACGCCGTCATAGGCACCTTCCGCTGCCAGTGCGGTGATCTGTTCGACATGGCGCGGGGCCACATCGGGCAGCAGGTCGATCACGACGCTGCCGCTGGCGGCACCCGCCACTTCGATCACCAGGTTCGGGCCGGGGCCGTCTTCCTGGGCGAAGGCGGGGGCAGCGAGCAGGCTGAGCATCAGGGCGTTACGCAACATCGGCAGCCACCCGCACGCTGATCATGACATCAGGGTTGGCTGGCGGCTCGCCCCGGGTGATCTTGTCGACATGCTCCATCCCCGAGATCACCCGGCCATAGACCGTATACTGGCGGTTCAGGAAATGGTTGTCGGAGAAGTTGATGAAGAACTGGCTGTTGGCCGAATTCGGGCTGCTCGAGCGTGCCGCCCCGATCGTGCCACGATCATGCGGAATGCCCGAAAATTCTGCCGGAAGATCGGGATGCGACGACCCGCCCGTACCAGCACGACGCAGGTTTGCGCCCCCCGCGATGCCGTGTTCGACATCGCCGGTCTGCGCCATGAAGCCGTCGATCACGCGGTGGAACACCACGTTGTCATAGGCCTTGGCGCGGGCCAGCGCCTTCATCCGTTCGACATGTTTGGGTGCGATGTCGGCAAGCAGCGCAATCGCCACTTCGCCGTCCTTCAGCGTGATGAGAATGGTGTTTTCCGGATCTGTAATCGTGGCCATGGGGCATATCCTTGCGTTTCGTCGCGGCGAACTTAGTGACCCCGACCGCGAAGGGAAAGGGGGTCGCGTCAGATCGGTTGACGCGAGCACCGCTTTGCGCCGAAACAGGGGCAATTGCACAAGGAGGCGATGATGGCCTGGAAGACTTTGGACGATGTGGCATTGGCGGGAAAGGTCGTGCTGACCCGCGTGGATATCAACGTGCCGATGGAGGGGGCCCGCGTCACCGACGCCACCCGGATCGAGAAAATCGCACCCACCGTCGAGGATATCATCGCGCGCGGCGGGCGCGTGGTGTTGCTTGCGCATTTCGACCGGCCAAAGGGTAAAGTGGTCCCATCGATGAGCCTGAGCCATGTCGTCGGCACGCTGGAGGCGAGCCTGGGCCGCCGTGTTGTGTTCGCGGCCGATTGCGTCGGGTCTGTTGCCGAGGCGGCGATTGCAGCGGCGGCGGCGCACGATGTTGTTCTGTTGGAAAACACCCGGTTTCATCCCGGCGAAGAAGCAAATGATCCGGGCCTTGCCGCACAAATGGCGGCATTGGGCGATGTGTTTGTCAACGATGCCTTTTCCGCAGCGCACCGTGCGCATGCGTCCACCACTGGCCTTGCACATTTGCTGCCAGCTGCAGCGGGTCGCCTGATGGAGGCCGAGTTGCGCGCGCTGGAGGCGTCGTTGGGCACTCCGCAGCGCCCGGTTGTGGCGGTGGTGGGCGGGGCCAAGGTTTCGACCAAGCTCGAATTGTTGGGCAATCTGGTCACAAAAGTGGATCACCTGGTGATCGGCGGCGGGATGGCGAATACGTTCCTCGTGGCGCAAGGGATCGAAGTTGGCCGATCTCTGGCCGAACGTGACATGGCACCAGTGGCGCTGGACATACTTGCCAAGGCCGCGGCGGCGGGCTGCAGTCTTCATCTGCCTGTGGATATCGTCATCGCGCGCGAGTTCAAGGCGGGGGCTGCGTCCGAGGTTCTGCCATTGGCAGAGTGTCCGGAGGACGCGATGATTCTGGACGCGGGGCCTGCAACGGTGGCGGCGCTGACGGCTGTGTTCGAAAAGTGCCGCACGCTGATCTGGAACGGGCCGCTGGGGGCGTTCGAAATCGCGCCTTTCGATGCGGCGACCAATGCCGCGGCGCAGGCTGCGGCGCGGCTGACGGCAGAAGGCAAGCTGATATCGGTAGCTGGGGGCGGTGATACGGTTTCTGCATTGAACCAGGCCGGCGCGGCGGATGCCTTCACGTTCATTTCAACGGCCGGCGGCGCGTTTCTGGAGTGGATGGAGGGCAAGGAGTTGCCCGGAGTGGCGGCGCTGCTATGATGTGTGCTGTCGTAGAGTGATCTCGTCGAGGCCCGGATGCCGCACCGCAACCCTACAAACCGCATCGACCGGATACGCCCGGATGCGCCCGAACTGGCGGCATGGGGCCTGTATCCGGTCGGGGTGCGGCAGATCGAGTTGGTCAATCGCGACCAGATCGACATCCTGCGGGTCACAGACACCGCCCTGCCCCGGTATGATCGCGCGTTGACCGTCGAGGTCTGGTACCCTGCGGCAGCGGGCACAGCGCCGGGCACGCGGTATGACACGATTCTGCGCGATGGGGTCTTGCCGATTGTGCTGCATGGGACTGCGTGCCGGGATGCTGCGATGGCGGACGGGGCATTCCCGCTGGTTCTGATAAGCCATGGCTATCCGGGTAACCGGTTCCTGATGAGTCATCTTGGTGAAAACCTGGCATCCAAAGGTTATGTCGTGGCAGCCGTGGACCATCGTGACAGCGGCTATGCCGACAAGGCGCTTTTCGGGTCCACAATGATCAACCGGCCTTTGGATCAGGCCTTTGTGATCGCATGCCTGCGGGCGACTGCGCCTTGGGCCACGATGCTGACGGACCGGGCGGCCATCGTCGGCTATTCCATGGGGGGGTACGGCGCGTTGGTATCGGGCGGTGCCGGGGTCAGCGCCCAAGCGGTTGAACATGAAGACACCTCTCCGATGGGACTGCTGGCTTGCTATCAGGCGGGGAACGCGGCACATGAGGCCTTAGTGGACCCTCAAGTCGCGGCGATTGTGGCCTTTGGGCCGTGGGGGCGGCAGCGCGGCGTCTG
This sequence comes from Paracoccaceae bacterium, assembly GCA_031400505.1. Classification (GTDB taxonomy): domain Bacteria; phylum Pseudomonadota; class Alphaproteobacteria; order Rhodobacterales; family Rhodobacteraceae; genus JAIYDJ01. Next base: position 97,925 of record JANNPZ010000038.1, read on the forward strand.
GGACGCAGCGGGAATGGCCGGCCTGCGTAAACCGACGTTGATCTTTGCTGGGTCGGTCGATCACACATCCGGCTACGAGGACGGCATGCGACGTGTGTTCGACGAGACGGTGGGGTGTGACCGTTGGCTTTTGACGTATGACAACGCCGGGCACAACGCGGGCGCACCAATTCCGCCGCCTGAAGAAAGCTGGGCAGCATCGCCGCATCTTGATTTCGTGCCGTTTGCGCATTACGGCGACGCGGTTTGGGACAATGTGCGGATGAACAATATCGCCCAGCACTACCTTACGGCCTTTCTGGGATTGCATTTGCAAGGTCTGGATTTCGGGCGGTACCTCGACCCTGATGCGAACTGGCCGGGATTTCCCGAAGGTGGCGCGCTCGGGCTGAGGCTAGAGCGCAAACTGCCGGGGCAATAGCGCAAAACGCGGCGAACCAGATCGCCAAATTCCGCCCAGCGTCCCATGTGCAGTCGGCTATGCCGATCCCGGACATATGGGGGATTCCCAAGCCGAATCAGATGTGACATTCTGCGTCACAGCTTTCGCAAGAGAAGCGAATGAGGGGCAAACGCGTGGCAAACTTGACGAAACGTCCAGCGGCGGGTGGCATGCTGGCACTGGCCGGTGCGGCGGCTTTGTGCATCTATTTCGCGCTTGCAGCGGTACAGGGCGACTTTGGCCTGTTTCGCAAGGCACAGATCCTGGCGGAAGTGGCAGCATTGCAAATCGAAGAAACCCGCCTGCAAGCCGAGTTGGCACGGGTCGCAAACCTGACACATCGGCTGTCAGACGCATTTCTTGACCTCGATCTGCTGGACCAACAGGCCCGCGACGTGCTGGGTTATGTTCGCGCCGATGAGATCGTGATCCGCTAAAGGCGTGGTTTTCTGCCTGAGCCGATACGCCAATTGCTGCGGCGCAGCGAGAGATTTTCTTTGCGCAGCCATATTTCTCCGATAGTGTGGCGTTAGTTTAACGTTGAACTATTCGCAAATGATCGGAGGAGTCCGCTTTGGCCGCCAAGAAAGCCCCGGAGACGACGTCGAACGTCTCGAAAGAAGAATTGCTGAAGCATTACGCCGAAATGCTGTTGATCCGCCGGTTCGAGGAAAAGGCGGGGCAGCTTTACGGGATGGGGCTGATCGGCGGGTTTTGTCATCTTTACATCGGGCAAGAGGCGGTTGTTGTGGGCCTTGAGGCTTGCACCAAAGAGGGCGACAAGCGGATCACAAGCTACCGCGATCACGGCCACATGCTGGCCTGCGGGATGGACCCGAACGGCGTGATGGCGGAACTGACGGGTCGGTCGGGCGGCTATTCGCGCGGCAAGGGCGGGTCGATGCACATGTTCAGTCGCGAAAAGCACTTTTACGGTGGGCACGGGATTGTGGCGGCGCAGGTGCCGCTGGGGGCTGGGCTGGCGCTGGCCGACAAGTATCTGGGCAATGACAGCGTGACCTTCACATATTTCGGCGATGGGGCGGCGAACCAAGGCCAGGTTTATGAGACCTACAACATGGCCGAGTTGTGGGTGTTGCCGGTTGTTTTCGTCATCGAGAACAACCACTACGCGATGGGCACCTCGCAGGCGCGTTCGACCAAGTCCGAGACGCTGTTCGGGCGCGGGCTGGCCTATGGCATTCCGGGCGAACAGGTGGATGGCATGGACGTGCTGGCGGTCAAGGCCGCCGGGGCCAAGGCCGTGGCGCATTGCCGGGCGGGCAGAGGGCCGTACATCCTTGAAATGATGACCTATCGCTATCGCGGGCATTCGATGTCGGACCCGGCAAAGTACCGCACCCGGGAAGAAGTGCAGAAGATGCGCGACGAAAAGGACCCGATTGATCACGTCCGCGATCTGTTGCTGAACGCAGGCCTCGCGTCGGACGAAGATCTGAAGATCATCGACCGCGACATCAAGGCGCGCGTCAACGCAAGTGCCGAGTTCGCCAAGGACAGCCCCGAGCCCGACCTGTCGGAGCTTTTCACCGATATCTACGTCTGAGGGAGACAGAGCATGGCCGTTGAAGTTCTGATGCCGGCGCTGTCGCCGACGATGGAAGAGGGTACGCTGGCCAAGTGGCTGGTGAAGGCGGGCGATGTGGTCAAATCGGGCCAGATCATTGCCGAGATCGAGACCGACAAGGCGACGATGGAGTTCGAGGCCGTCGAAGAGGGGATCGTCGGATCGCTTCTGGTGGCCGAGGGCACTGCCGGGGTCAAGGTGAACACTCCGATCGCGGTGATGGTGCAGGCAGGCGAGCCTGCAAGCGCCGCCACTGCCCCGGTTGCGGTCGTTGCAGCGCCGATGGCGGTTGCTGCGGTCGCTGTAGCGGCGGCACCGGTCGCGGTGGTGTCGAAAGCCTCGCCGGATTGGCCTGTGGGCACGGCGATGAAGACGATGACCGTGCGCGAGGCGTTGCGCGAGGCGATGTCCGAAGAGATGCGGGCCGATCCGACGGTCATGCTGATGGGCGAAGAGGTCGGCGAGTATCAGGGCGCCTACAAGATCAGCCAAGGCATGCTGGAGGAGTTCGGCGCGCGGCGCATCGTGGATACGCCGATCACAGAGATCGGATTTACCGGGATCGCCGTAGGTGCGGCCTGGGGCGGGTTGCGCCCGATTGTCGAGTTCATGACGTTCAACTTTGCCTTGCAGGCGATTGACCATATTCTGAATTCGGCGGCCAAGACCAATTATATGTCGGGTGGCCAGTTGGGCTGTCCCATCGTGTTCCGGGGCGCGAACGGCGCGGCTGCACGGGTCGGTGCACAGCACAGCCAGGACTTTGCCGCCTGGTATGCGATGGTTCCGGGGTTGAAAGTGGTGATGCCTTATTCGGCGTCCGATGCCAAAGGCCTGCTGAAAACGGCGATCCGCGACGGCAACCCGGTGGTGTTTCTTGAGAATGAAATCCTTTACGGGCGCAGTTTTGAGGTGCCGGTGCTGGAGGATTTCACCATCCCCTTCGGCAAGGCCCGCGTCTGGCGCGAGGGGTCGGACGTAACAATCGTGTCCTTCGGGATCGGGATGACTTACGCGCTGGAGGCGGCAGACCAGCTTGCCAAGGACGGAATTTCCGCCGAGGTGATCGACCTGCGCTCGCTGCGGCCCATCGACTATGACACCGTACTGGCGAGCGTGATGAAGACAAACCGCTGTGTCACGGTCGAAGAGGGCTTTCCGGTGGGGGCCATCGGCAACCATTTGTCGGCGGTGATCATGCAGCGCGCGTTCGATTACCTCGATGCGCCGGTGATCAACTGCACGGGCAAGGATGTGCCGATGCCCTATGCCGCCAACCTTGAAAAGCTGGCGCTGGTGACGACTGCCGAGGTGGTCGCCGCTGTCAAATCCGTTTGCTATCGCTAGGGGGTCGTCATGGCTGTTGAAATTCTGATGCCGGCGCTGTCGCCAACGATGGAAGAGGGCACGCTGGCGAAATGGCTGGTCAAGGCGGGGGATGTGGTCAAGTCGGGCCAGATCATCGCCGAGATCGAGACCGACAAGGCGACGATGGAATTCGAGGCGGTGGACGAGGGGATCGTCGGGCGGATTCTGGTGGCCGAAGGCACGGCGGGCGTGAAAGTGAACACGCCGATTGCGGTGATGGTGGCCGAAGGCGAGGCGGCGGATGCGGCCCCTGCCCCGGCTGTGGTCAAGGCAGCTCCGGCGGCTGCGGCCCCGGCGGCGGCCGTGGCAGCTGCCCCAGTTACCGTGGCGTCAGGCGGCGCGCGGGTGTTCGCCTCGCCTCTGGCGCGGCGGATCGCGGCGGAAAAGGGGCTTGATCTGACCAAAATTGCCGGTTCAGGCCCGCATGGCCGGATCGTCAAGGGCGATGTCGAGGGGGCAGTTGCAGCACCTGTGACGGTTGCAGCCGTTCCAGTGGCGGCGCCTGTGGCGGCCCCGGTTGCGGCGGCGGCACCGAAGCCTGCGATGGCCATCGGCATGTCGGCAGAAACGGTGATGAAGATCTACGCCGACCGCAGCTATGTGGAGGTGCCGCTGGACGGGATGCGCCGCACGATTGCCGCCCGGCTGACCGAGGCCAAGCAGACCATCCCGCATTTCTACCTGCGTCGTTCCGTTCAGTTGGACACCCTGATGGCCTTCCGCGAGACGCTGAACGCGCAAGTGGCGGCGCGGGGGGTCAAGCTGTCTGTCAACGACTTCATCATCAAGGCCTGTGCGATGGCCCTGCAGGCGGTGCCGGACTGCAACGCGGTCTGGGCAGGCGACCGGATGCTGCGGCTGAAGCCGTCGGATGTGGCGGTGGCAGTGGCCATCGACGGCGGGCTGTTCACGCCGGTCCTGCGCGATGCCGACAAGAAATCGCTGTCGGCGCTGTCGGCGGAAATGAAGGATCTGGCGGCGCGGGCGAAGTCCAAGAAGCTCGCCCCGCACGAATATCAGGGCGGAAGTTTCGCGATTTCTAACCTCGGGATGATGGGGGTCGAGAATTTCGACGCCGTGATCAACCCGCCGCATGGGTCGATCCTGGCTGTGGGCGCGGGGATCAAGCAGGCCGTGGTCAAATCGGACGGGACAGTCGGCGTGGCGACCGTGATGTCGATGACACTGTCGGTGGATCACCGGGTGATCGACGGAGCTTTGGGGGCGGCCTTCCTGAAGGCGGTCGTCGAGAACCTGGAAAACCCGGTCGGGATGCTGGCCTGATCTTCACGCAAGGCATGAAAAACCGCCCACAAGCCTCTGCTTGCGGGCGGTTTTCTTACAGTACGTTCGAGATGACCTGATCCATGTTGATCGCAGGCTGGGCACAGCCCGCCTCGCCCACCACCCGGGCCGGAACGCCCGCGACGGTGGTGCATGGCGGCACGTCATGCAGCACAACGGACCCAGCGGCGATCCGGCTGCAATAGCCGACATGGATGTTGCCCAGAACCTTGGCCCCCGCCCCGATCAGAACACCGTTGCCGATCTTGGGATGCCGGTCGCCGTCTTCCTTGCCGGTACCGCCAAGCGTCACAGAATGCAGCATCGAGACGTTGTCACCAACCACAGCCGTTTCGCCAATCACGATGGAATGGGCGTGGTCGATCATCAGCCCTTTGCCGACCCGGGCTGCAGGATGAATATCGACGCCAAACACTTCGGACACCCGCATCTGCACGAAATACGCCAAATCCCGCCGCCCTGCTTGCCACAGCCAATGGCCGACGCGGTAGGCTTGCACCGCCTGATAGCCCTTGTAGAACAACAAGGGCTGAATGTAGCGGTGGGTTGCGGGATCGCGGTCGAACACCGCCATCAGATCGGCGCGCGCGGCTTGCCCCAGATCGGGATCGGCGGCGTAAGCCTCGTCGGCGATTTCGCGCAGGATCTGCTCGCTCATCTCGCCCGAGGCGAGTTTCAGCGAAAACCGAAAGGCCAGCGCGCCCTCCATCGACTTGTGGTGCAAGAGACCTGAGTGGATCAACCCACCTAGCAACGGCTCAACGCGCACTGCCTCGGCGGCCTCCTCGCTAACGCGCTGCCAAACCGGATCCAGTGTTGATACTCGGGATTTGATTTCTGCCATTGGCTCATCTCCTACGCACATGCCGAACATAGTGCATAGGGTGCATTTTGAACAGACCAAGACCTAGCAAATCAGTGACCCAGGTTCAGGGCGCTGATTGACGCACGGCGATTGTAGCGGCAACGAGGCTCAGGCTTGCCCAAAAGTTATGGTCTTCTTGAGGGACAAGCCCGAAATCTGCCTGCACTCGCGACGCCAAGCTGCCATTGCCCCAGAGTGGATGTGGTCGCCCAAATCGGCGGGCAAAGCAGTCGGCGGCGTGGGTTTGCAACAGCAAATGATCAAGCAAAACAGGGCGATCTTCCGCAGGCCACCGCGCCAAGAATTGCGCAGCGGCCGACAGATCGGAAAGCACAAGCCTACGCATCTGAATGGTTCATGAAACCGTCAGGGTTCGGAACGGGCCGGGACCGAACCGATCCGACAACTGCGCAACCGAAATCACGAAGCCCGCAAGCGCACCATCTGCGGCTTGTTGTGCCGAAGTGTAGACCCATTGCGGCGCGGCGACCATCGTTTCGCGCAAGATCGTTGCACCTTGGACGACCCGCGCAATGTATGCCTCGCGATCCTCGCCAAGTGGAACTTCAGCCGACTGCCAACTATCGCCGTCGATACGGGTCCGGCGGATCCAACTCACGGAAATGTCCTGACCCGCCGAACCCGTAGAATGAAGATGTGCAACTCCGTAAGGGCGCAGACCGATGCCGGCAAATGCGCGCTCCGTCATCATCACATTGGGATCGTCAAATCCCCTGCCTGCATCCCCAATTCGGTAGAAACGCGACAGACCTCGTGCATTCGAAGCCAGGTCAATTTGCTGCACGGCCTCATTCAGAAGCACAAACTGGCTGCCTACTGGCCAGTTCCCAGACACGGCGGCGTCAGTTCCAACCTGCCCACGGAGCCGCATGCGAATATCATACGTCGAAGGGGCAACGAGCAAAGCCTCGGCGAATTGAAGCACTTCCCAGCTGTCAGTCAAGCCATCGCCAATAGCTGCAACATTTGCCCCGTTTAGAACTGTATCCATCTCTGCCGATGAGAGATCACCGGCAAGCAAGCGCACGCGCAAACTGGGCCCGCGGTCCCAAATTCCACTTCTCGCTGGTTGAAGCTCGGTTTCGGTGACACCGATTACAGCACGCTGTTCGATCACCCGGTTTACCGAATAGCCGGCATCACTTGATGCGCTCCAAACCGCGACCGATCCCGGCCATGGAGAGGCCGAGATCGCAATGTGGGGCGCATGTTCTACCTCGTCGCCAGACAGAAGCGGCAAATCCAGAAAGACTGGGTGGACCGGCAAAGATGCGCGATAGGAACGCTGAGCCGGACGATCCAGCACTTCGTCGCCTGGCACATAACTGCCGGGTTCGACCCGAACTGCGTCGATCAACAAAGTTGACCCCTGTTCGACACGGTCTATCCGATAGCGCTCAGAGTTGATCTTTACAGTATCGCCTACTCCCAAATCGCTGGCCGAAGGCGGAAGAGCAAAGCGCACGCCATCACGAGCCGTACGGGCCTCGGCCAGCCAGCGTTCTGCCATGTCGCGAGCCTCGGTGGCCGTCAAGAGAAGCGGAAGGCTGCTGTCCGAAACCACGCTCGTTGTGTCGTCTGGAAAGAGCGCCTCGGATGTGCGCACAGCGAAGTCGGCTTCCGCTTCAACAAAACTGACTCGAACGCGACCAAGCATTTCCGCGGCAGCTGCGCGCGTCGCTTCCAAAATCCCGTCCAGATCGGCCGTCCGCGCAAAGAAATCCGGATCGACGTCGCGAGACGCCAACCCATCGCGGCGGCGGAATTGCAAAATTCCGTCACGTTCAAGGGCTTCGATCCCATATGCCAGTGACAACACTTGAAGGGCCGCCCTCGCCGAGCCGATTTCATTGACCGAAAACCCACGCACTACCCCGTAAGCCTGTGCTACATCGACTGCCGGAACCTTTGCCCGCTCACATATCTCTGCGATCACGCGCGCCAAAGGCTGCGACGAAGACCGGCCGCTCAGCCAGTGGCCATGGGCGTAATTGTCTGCGTCACTCCAGACCGAGGGCAGATTTGGAAAAACTGGAAAGGGCCGGGCATCCCAAGTCCAGACATGGCTGTTGTCGATGTCCAGCATCGCCTCGCCGGTCAGACTTGAAATCGGATTGTTGGTACTGTTCGTCCAAAATTCGCGCATAGCTCGCAGATACTGGATTTGCATCAGATCATCGCGTCGTCCGGAAGATGCTCGCGGCAACGCGGATTCCGAGGACTTCGGGTCCAGGAACTTGTTGGGTTGGTTGGCCCCTTTGTCGATTGCCGCACATCCGTATTCGGTGAACCTGAAAGGTTTGGACTGCGGAATCCAGCTTGTGTTGGATGGCGTGCGAATTCCGTCAATGCGGTTGAAATGTGGAAATTGCCACCAGCTTTTCAGATCTTTGAACCGAAACACCCATGGCTCTTCATAAGCGCCGTCGCTAATAACTGACCTGACCTGCTCGGCTTCGCCCTCAGGCGAGGCATAGTACCAATCAAATCCTTCGCCGCCCGCAATGTTTGCTTTCAGGTATTCGACGTTGTAAATTGATCCCCACTCGGCGTCCACATGCGCCTCGCCATCGCGCCAATCAGCGATGGGTGCGTAATTGTCTACCCCAACAAAATCGATGTTCGGATCAGCCCACAGCGGATCAAGGTGAAAATACACACTGTTTCCAGTATGATGGCCAAAGTATTCTGACCAGTCTGCTGCATAAGAGATTTTAACGGTCGGACCCATGATTGCCCGCACATCCGCTGCAAGCTGGATAAGGGCAGATACCGCGGGAAAACTATCGCCAGAGCCACGGATCTGCGTCAATCCGCGCAATTCAGACCCGATGCAAAACGCCTCAACGCCGCCTGCCAGTGCACAAAGATGCGCATAATGCAGAATGAACCGACGATAGCCCCATGCAGCTGGTCCTGCGTAGACGACCTGGCCATCAGCAATCGCGAAGTCTCCGATCTGCGCTGTACCGAAAAAAGCGGCAACTTCTGTTTCCGCTCCCGCCGTTCGATCACTGCTTCCTACCTGCCCCGGTGCCGCATTCAGCGTGATGCGCCCTCGCCATGGCAAAACAGCTTGGCCAATAGTTCCACTATAGGGGTCAGGCAAGGCGTTGTCCGCCAGTTGGTCCATAAGAATGAACGGGTAAAACATCACGTTCTGCCCACCCTCTCGTATGGCTTTGATCGCCTCGATGATCGACGCATCTGCCGGCGTGCCGCCGTACACCGAGGTGCCCTGCTGCCGCGGCACAATCGTTGCCTCGCTGCGACTTACTCCGCCGGCGCGCCACGGCATTCCCACACCGTCCTGCAAGGCTTGTTCCACTTTGGGTTGAACATCGCATGACGCGCAGCGCAGATCACTTCCGAACCAACTGACCACCACTGACACCGATCCCACCAGTGGCAATTCCTCTCGCAACTGCGTCAGGGACACAGCAAAGTCAGTTCCTCCGAAGATCGTATTGACGTTTGCGCTTCGGTTGACCCCCGGAGCATCACTGAAATGCACCGGGCTGGTTGCATACGCGTATTCACCGGTCCCTGGTATCAGGGAAATCGCGCGCACACTGTCTGCCAGATCAAGCTCTGTTGCTGCAGCCTCGCCCTGAGCGCGACGCAGCACTTCGAACGAAAACTGTGGTACACGGTTCCCGTATGGCGTCAATTCAAGGTCTTCTATGACAACATATGCCACGCCCCGATAGGATGGCACCGATCCGGGCCCCTCGACTGCCTCGATCTTGGGATCTGGCAATTGAGATTGGCTACCGGGATAGACGCGCAAGTTCAGAAGCGCCGCTTCGATTTCGATTCCATCAGCCCAGACGCGACCGACTTTTGAGATTTCCCCGTCGCAAAGTGCTATCGCGAGCGAGATCGAATAGGAATAATTTGTCGTTGTGGGGCTGGGGCTTCCTTTGCCTCCCCCAGAAGTGGAGGTGCGTTCCTGAAACTGTGTCGCCCAGATGACTTGACCTGCAATCCGCATCCGGCCCCAGACTTGTGCAATTGCCGCACCCTCGCTGGCACCCATCAGACGAAAGCGTTCAACTTTGCCAGTTTCAACCGGCTCTGACCCTGCTCCCAACAGGCGTTGATCGATAACCCGACCGATAGTAGCCCCAACCGCCCGACCAATGACTGCCCCAGACAAGCCAAGAACAGTGCCGCCGAACCCAGAGCCCAACGCGGCCCCGGCAGCAGAAAGCAGTATCGTGGCCATGGATCATTCTCCTGTAGGAAAGGCAAATCGTGCCGCGATACGGCGCGCCCATGGGACTGAAAGCGCCGTTTCGACCACTCCATGACCCGTGTAGGCATGTATAAAGGTGGGGTGTCGCGTTACCGCGCCAACTATGCCCAAGTGCTTGGCCACAGAGCCCGCGCGCATCCTGAATAGCAGCACGTCACCAGGTGCTTCATCGAGCAGCGCTTTTGGTTGTAGCAAACGCATTGCCGCCGCGAACAATTCTTCCCGGCCCGACGGTTCGGACCAATCTTGTGTATAGGCGGGCACCTGCTCTGGCTCTGGTCCCAGAACTTCACGCCAAACACCCCTCAACAGGCCCAGACAGTCTGTACCGGCGCCCTTGGCTGATGCTTGATGAAAATAGGGCGTGCCGATCCAACTCCGCGCCGATACCACAAACCGCTCTCGAGGGATCATTTGTACAGACTTCCGCCATCAAGTGGAATCGATGACGTCGGATAGGACGCCAGCCAATCGTCGCCCGGAATATGCGGAAAGCCGCGAAAGTTGAGGAAATTCTCAAACTTGACCTTGCAAGTACTTGCTGTCTTGTCGCAGCCCGCTTCCAAGCGCACCACTTCCCCTGCAAGCATATCTACACCCAGGCCAGCCCACAACTCGATCACTCGCAACGCGCCCTCCTGCTTGTCTGTTTTGATGACCCCTACAAGTCCGGCAGCGGCACCAGATTTTGCCACCAGCCGACCGCGTTGAAACCATCCGGGTGCAAAGTCGGTCAGACCTGCAAAGTGCAACACAGCGCCCGTCACTTCTGCAATGATTGCGTCCGACGAATACTCCGGCCCCGCCAGGTTCAAGCCACAAGCTGCATCGCCCAGAATTGCCGAACAGCCACGGTGATAGACACGGCCTTGTGGCTGGTTCAGCGCTTCGGTCTGACCACGCAATTCAGTACGAAACTGCCCTGCAACTCTGGTGATCTCGCCAAAACTGCCGCGAAACTGCTCAACTCTTTGCTCGACCTCGGCCCAGTTTACCAACCAGGCCTGTACCTCTGCGCCATCAAAACGCCCTGAAATCAGATCATCTTCGGTCACGGACGCGTCCGACAACGCGCCCAATGCCTCGGAGTTGTCCACAGACAATCCGGTCGTCTGTTGCAGGACGCTCGCAGTTAGTCCGGTACTTGCCTTGAACACCAGCCCGTCAAACGTCAGGTCGCCATCATGATCGGTAAAACCGTAAACCGTTCCATCGCTCCTGCGAATCCGCCACGCCCGACAAACAGTCGTCACACCTTGCGCCAAATGGTCGAAAATCTCGCTCATAGCCGCAACTCGATCACCGGTACGTTCGGCACTTCTCCGGCCTGAAACGAGCCAACGGAGGTTTGCAATCTGTCGGTGTCGAACCGTACGGGCACATCAAACTCGAAGCCCGCCGTGATCAGCACACCGATATCTGGTGCGTTCACGAAAGAAATCAGGCCCGTGTTCACGTCCACGTCGTACTCTAGCGTTTCCACCTTTGGATCGCCTGCCAGCGCAACCTGTACTGTTCCTGCGACGGGCTTCACGATAGGGCGCTGATAGGTTTGCAAACCGGAGCGATAGGTCTTGGACAGCGCAAACACCTTCATAACCCCATCGCCGCGCGCGATCGTTTGATCGAATGGAGAGACCTTCTGGGAGGGCTTGCAAGAAAGGAAGTCGGACCAGTCCTTCCAACGAAACCCATGCAACTGCCCTCTGCGCGCCTCGAAGAAGGCGATCAGCGCTGCAACGTCGTCCAGACTACGCAGCCCCAAGCCTGCATCATACCGACGACGAGAATGCGCCCAGGGCGTATTGCGTTCTTCGAACCCATTGGCCAACGTCACGACATCGGTGCGTCGCTCCGGCCCACCCAAGGACCCGAAACTCAGATTCGCTGGAAAGCGTATCTCGTGAAAGCTCATGTCCCACCTCTACCTGTTTCGCTGACCACGGCTAAGCGCCCGCATCGCCTGCGCTGCGACTTGTGTTTGGCTGCGCTGAAAACCCGCGACGTCCGGGGTCGAAATATTCATCACAACTGTAATGCTGCGTCCTTGCGATGCCTGCACGCCCAACCGCCCATCCGCCCCACGTGCAAGTGGCATGATCGCTTCTGGCCCCGCTTCGCCCATCAGTCCTGTTCCGCCGCGCATCGGAAAAGTCGTGGGTTGGCTCACGACCCCGCCCATTGCAAACGGCATCACGCGGCCCTGCGAGAAGCTTCCACCCTCTTCAAAGGGCAGTGTTCCGCCCAGCAACCCGTTCAGTCCTTGCGCCAAAAATCCCCCGACTGCGTTCTGCACCGGTCTGATGGCGATGCCATAGACTGTGTCTGCAAGACTGCTAGCCAGCGCTGTCATTGCGTCCGACAACTTCAACCCGTCGAAGACCACTCCGTCGAAAGCCCTGCGCAGCCCTCCGGAAAATCCTGCTGACAGCGCGTTTACTTCGCGCCCGGTGAACACGAGGCTGTCTCGCATCCGGGCCAACTCGCCGTCAAATGCCGCCGCCATGTTGGCAGCACCCCCCAGCGTCGCCTCCAGCGCCGCAATCTGGTCCTGCAACTCCTCGATCTCCGCCATCGTGCCGCCCTTTCGGAATGTCAGGAAACGCCGCTGCCAATTCATCCAGCCGAGCGCGCGTCAAGGCGGGGGCAGCGTGATCCGCCCCCAGCATGATCTTCAATTCGTTCGGGGTCAGCCGCCAGAAAACCTCTGGAGCCAATCCCAGCCCTTGCAGTCCGACCCGCATCAGGCCAGGCCAATCCAGGCTCACGGCTGCCCCGGCATCGCAAACGCGCGCGCCAACAGCTCCGCAGCCGCCCGTGCTGCCGCCACGGGCCCTCCGCCGATCTCAACGGTGCGCAAATCGACGGCCGATCCTTGCCAACCACCGCCGCGCAATCCCGCGACGATCAAGGCCAGCACGTCGCGGGTCGAAAAGCGTTGCCCTTCGAACCGCTCGATCAATTCCATAAGCGTGCCGACCTCCAGCGCCGCTTCCAGTTCGGCCAAGGCCCCCAGCGTCAGCTTGGCGACATGGCGCTTACCGTCCAGCCAGATCGCCACTTCGCCCGCCCAAGGGTTAGCCATCACAGCGCCGTAAAGGTCAGCGCACCCGCCGAAGCCAGCGACATTTCATATGTCGCTTCGCCATTGTGGTTGCCTGCGTATTCCAGACTCGTGATCTGGAAAGCTCCTTCAACAACCCCGAAACTTGGCACAATCACCTGAAACTCCGGCATCAGCGCTTCAAAGAAGATCTGTCTCGCACGCTCGTCCGTGTTGGCATCACGAAATACGCCGGACCCTGAAATCGAGGCCGATTTGACGCCTGCCCCCGCCAGCAACTCACGCCAGCCGCCGGCGCTGTCGAGGCTGGTAACGTCGACTGTTTCAGCGTTGAAGCTTATCCGCGTAGCCCGAAGGCCCGCCACCGTTTCAAACGATCCATCGCCGATCATGTCGACTTTGATCAGCAGGTCCTTGCCGTTTTGCACAGCCATGTACGTTCTCCAATGTTGTGAGAAAAGCCGCCGCTCATTCCGAACGCGCAACCAGAAACTCAAATTTCGACGCGTGCCCGAAAGGTCATGTCGATCCTTCGCGCTTCGCCTTCTCCCAGCCGTCGCGCTCGGGCCTGCAGGAAAGCGATGTAGACCAGCCGTCCGCTCGTCAGTGTCAATCCGGGCTGCAACAGCGCATCCGACACGGCGCCAGCCACTTCCTTTGCCCTCTTGAAGCCGCTCGCCGTGCTGATCACCGCGATTGAAAGCAGATGATCGGCCCCACTACCGGATTTGTCAGATCGATCATTCACCACCTCGGGCCCGATCAGGACAAAGGTTTCAGGTGCCGTTCCTGGTGGGATGGCATCCAACACTGCCACCCCGACCAAAGTCGGAAAGCCGGAAAGCCGCCCATATACCGCCGCTTGAAGAGCGGCCGACGCAGCATAGCTCATACGGGTCGCTCCTCTTTTGCAAAGCAGGTCAGGAATGCCCCTGACAGGTCTCGTTCGGTAACTGCAAGAATGACAAACACCCTTGATCCATCCCGAAACCGTTGCTCCGGCTTTGGGCGCTGCAATGATCCAGCCGCAGCCCCGCGAACCGTGATCCGGAATCCGATCGAGGCGAAGCGCACTTCCTCACCATCAACTTCTCGTCCTGATGACGGTTTCACTTCGCCCCAGATTGTGCCCAACGGCACCCAAGACACTGAAATGCCGCCCGATCCGTCCGGAACTTCGACTGGATCTTCCAACTGCAAAGGCCGGTTCAGCATCACGCTCATGCTGCCCCTCCTCCCAAGACCCGAACATTGCGCCAACGCTCAATCAAAACCTGAACGGCATGGGGTAGCCCAGAAACCGTCCTAACCTCATGTCGCCGCTCGTAGTACTCTGCCGCGAGCATCAAAGTCGCAAGCGCCAGATCTGCCGGAACGGTCGCCCATGTCGCTCCGAACCCCGCGTCGAATACAACCTCGGCCTTGCCATCCGTAGGGACCGCGGGCAACAGGACGCCTGCAGCCGCCAGCCTTGGGCGATGGGTATCGGGTACCAGCCGATATTGGACCGGGTCGAGCAATGTCACGACGGATGCAGAATCTACCAGGCTGACTGAAACCACTCCGGTAACCGGAGCCACGGGCAATGCTTGCCCGGCAAGATCGCGCCACTCTTCAAGTACCCACAAATAACGCCGCGCAAGCAAGACCTTGCCGGTTCTCCCTTCAATCGCGGCCATTGCGGCCCGCAGATAGCTCTCGATCAGGGTATCTTGCATCCCGTCATCGGAAAACCCGGTGCCAAGCCGCAGATGGTCTTTCAAACCCTGAACTGGCAAAGCTCCAAGAGGCACGCCTGTTTGTTCGATCAACATCATGTCAGCACTCCAACCCATGCTAGAACCCCATGTTCGTTAGAAAAATGGACGCGCGCCCCGCACCTCTCGGACGAAGGGGGGAGCTGCTAGACGGCGCGGGAAATCGGCGCGCGCCCATAGCCCGACCCCTAACGGGACCGAGCGTTCACGCGATCATTCAAGACAGCGCGAATTTCAGCAGCTTGATCGCTGCAAAGTCAGAGACGTCCCCGCCCACCCGTTTGGTTGCATAAAACAGGACATGCGGTTTGGCACTGAACGGGTCGCGCAGCACACGCAGGTCGGGTCGTTCCGCAACGGTGTAGCCTGCATTGAAATCACCAAACGCAATCGCATATGCGTTTGCGGCAATGTCGGGCATGTCTTCGCAGATCAGCACCGGATAGCCCATGAGGCGCGAAGGCTCGGCCATGGCGAGACCGTCGGACCACAAGAAGCGGCCATCTGCGTCCTTCATTTTGCGCACGGCACCAGCAGTCCGCGAGTTCATTACGAATGTTGCATTGGCGCGGTAATCTGCCCCAAGGGAATAGACCAGTGTCACGATGGAATCGACCGCGTTTGTGGTCGGAAAGTCAGCCGCAGCGCCTGACGGCACGTAGCCCAGGCTGCCCCAGGTCCATGACGCATTTGCCACTTTAGGTGGCAAAAGGAAGCCCTTCGGCTTGTCGATACCGTCACCGCTCACAAAGGCCGACGACTCTGCCCGGATAAAGCGCGTTGCGATCTTGCCGGCCAACCAACCCTCGACGTCAAAGGCGCTGTCGTCCAGCAAGCGCTGGCTCGCCTTGGGCATTGCCGACAATTCGTGCAGCCGGATCGAGATGCGCTCGATGATCGGAGTGGCGGTTTCGGTCACTGTCGCAGTTTCGCTGGCCCAGCCCGATCCCACTTCGGAACGATCAATCAGCACGTCAAACGACACCGCATCCACGTTGACCACATTGGCCACAGAACGGATCGACGATGTCGAAACCAGCAAGCTGCGGATGCGGTCCGCCGTTTGCGGATCGACAAGATAGCCACCATCTGCAGCCACCGCTGTGGACATGGCCTTGCCCTCAAGCACCAGCCCGCGCAGGCCATCGTCGTCGCCCGACCGCAGATAGGCGTCGAATGCCTTCTTGTGCGGGACTTCGACTTCGGCATGTGCCGAAAGCGCGGGGCGTCCATAAGTCATCGTTTTGCGATCCAGCATGGTAAGTCGCTCTTCCTGTTGTTGCAATGAAGTTCTCACATCGTCCTGAAAGCCCTTGAAAGCATTCAGAAAATCCGTCATGGCGGATTTCACTTCCGCACCCGGATGCAAGGGTCCGGGCAAACCTGCCCCGGCCCCAGAGTCTCTCTCGGTCATGTCTTACGTCCTCAGGTTGGTCGTGAAAGGCCGCCTACCGCCCGGCCACCAGCAAAGCGGCATCCCGCAGAACCGCCGCCACATCGCGCCATGCATCCGGCGAGGGGTCATCGCCCTTGGCCTGCACCCGCGCCTCTTGAAGCATCGGAAAGGTCACCAACGACACCTCCCAAAGCTCCAGCTCTGCCAAGCGGCGTTGCCCCTTGCCATCGCGTTCCGCCCGAACGGTCCGATACCCGATCGACAGTCCGTCAATCGCCCCCGCCGTCAACAAGGCCGCGGCCTCGCGCCCTTTTTCAACCTCGGTCAGGATGCGCCCCTTTACCCAAAGGCCCGTGGCATCCTCGCGCACCTCGTCCCAAACGCCGATTGGCTGCGCCGGATCATGCTGCCACAGCATCTTGACGCGTGCGCCCTTGGCCCCCAGACGGGCCAGCGACCCTTGATAGGCCCCAGGTTCCACGACGTCGCCACCCTGATCGCGCTTGCCAAACAAGCTCGCATATCCCTCAACCAAGCAACCATCGGTCACAACCAATGCCGTCTCCGCCCGCGAGAACTTGCGTTCCGGCGCGCCCCAATCCGCATATCTCATCGTTTTCACCTCATCGCCGCCGTGATCAGTGCTTCTGCCCCTTGCGTCAGCAAAAACACTGCAACCCCGCACACTCCGACCCAGATGCGTTTTTCCATCCGCTCCAAACCGGCATCGATCAGCCCCAATCGAAATTCCAACGCGGCCCAACGCTCCTGGGCCACCCTTTCGTTCGCCTCGATCTTGGCCGAAGCGACGTCGAAACTGTCGTAGAGAAATCGCGATCCACTTTCAGCCCGCTCAGTCATCGCCGCCCAGCGCCGGCAAGCCCAGAATGGCGCGCTTTTCTGCCGATGACAGAAATTCCGCAGCACCGACACGTGCCCATTGTTGATCGCGTTCCGCTGCCAGCGCTGGTATCTGGTCCAGGTCGGGCTTCAACTCGACCGCTTCGCCAGTAAATCCTGACAGCCAGTGCGATATTGCCGCCGTCACCCTTGCTGCCAACGGCAGCACCGTTAGCCGGTAGAACGCGCGGTTGGCTTCCTGATAGTTGGCATAGGTGGCGTCGCCCGGAATCCCCATCAGCATCGGCGGAACACCAAAAGCGATGGCAATCTCGCGCGCCGCCGCTTCCTTGGTTTTCTGGAACTCCATGTCGCTGGGCGAAAAGCCCATCGGTTTCCAGTCCAGCCCCCCTTCCAGCAACATCGGACGTCCGGCATTTCGTGCGCCCTGATGGTGCATCTCCATCTCGTTCACCAACCGGTCGTACTGCTCTCCAGACAGCGTACCCTGGCCATCAATCCCTTTGTAAACCATTGCCCCAGATGGCCGGGCAGCGTTGTCAAGCAACGCCTTTGACCAAGAACTGGCTGATGTATGCACATCAATCGCCACAGCCGCCGCCTGCAACGGCGAAAAGCCATAGTGGTCGTCCTGTGGATGAAAGCTTTTGATATGGCACACCGGCTGGCTTTCCGGGCTCATCGGAAATCGATGCACCCGTCCGCCAACTGTGTAGTCATAAGCCACGGGCCAACCATCCGCCCCCGGCACCAGGCTCATGCGATCTGACCGCAAGACGTGCAACTCGCCCGGTAGCGTCCCCCCCCCCGGAACCGCCTCGACATAGGCATTCCCCGACAACATTAGATAGCCGTAGATCGCCTCGAACAACTCCGCACGGCCTTGCGCCCCATTTGGCCGCCGCACCAGATCCATGACCGGATGCTGCTCATAGCGTCGTTCGTGGTCCTGACAGATCAATGGCAAGGCCGCCGCCGCCTCTGACACGAGCTTGACGCAGCGAAAACCGATCGGATTGCCCAGAAATCCGGTCTTGCCCAAACTGACCGTGTCACGCGGACTCCACGCCGTTCGCCCAGAATTGCCCCAGGCCACAACCCGTCCGGTCGCCGAGGCCTTCTTCTCGGGCACCACGTCCGCCGCAGCGGCACCCTTGCGCAGAAAATCGAACACCATGCCGCCAAACTCCCCGATCTGCAGGCAAAAGCCTACTGCGCCCCGACCCCATCGGATCACGGCCATCCCAAACCCCCGAAAGGGCCATCATCTGTTCATAAATACCTTCGCCAGAGGCTCCTACCTCTCAGCACCGCTGCCGTCTCACAGCCGGCGAACTTGCGGTCTCCGAAAACTCTCCGACGGCTCGACGATCAACTCGGTCAAGGCCCAGACCAGTGCATCCAGCCGGTCCGGGCTTCCCTTTCCGTGATATCCAGTCACCGTCATCTGGCACATTTGCTCTTCCAGCCGTCCCAAACCCCGCAAGTGCGACACCCGCCCCTGCTCATAAAGCGCCGCCACAGGCTCTGCGCGCAGCATCTTGCCCCGCGTCGCGCGCACTTGCCGGATGGCGACCAGGGGGTCGATCCCCCGGATCACCGACTGCACCATGTCGCCGCCTTGGTTTACCTCGACCACCAAACGGTCCGCCCCGTGCCGCTCCATCGCGGCCAGTGCCGCCCGCGCCCATTCGTCCGGGCTGGCACCTTGAACGCTTGCATCCTCCAGAACCACCGCACGCCAGTTCTGCGGCGCGCCTTCCGTCACCGCCCCCACCACGACGATCCCGCATTCATCCGACCCCTTGTGCGCTGTGACAGGCGGGTCAATGGCAACCACCACCCGCGCCAATGCGGGCGCGGCATCGAGCCTGCCCCGCTCCAGCATCTCGGAATTCCACAGGGCACCGTCGATGTCGTCCAGCAAAAGCCCCTGCAACTCCTGCTGGCCCAACCGCGTCCCGGCATAGCGCGCCTGCACCTCTTCCAGGAAAGACGCTGCCAAGTAGGCCCGGTTGGCATCGGTCGGGGCATGGGTGATCACAGTGGACGGGTTCTTCATGATCCGCTTCAAAACCGCCACATTCTGCGGCGTGGTCGTGACCACCTGGCGCGGATGGCCGCCAAGCCGCAGTGCAAACTGCAACATGTCCCAAGTTTCCTCGGCCTTCGGCCATTTCGCCAACTCGTCAACCCAGGCCGCATCGAACTGCGGACCGCGCAGACTGTCCGGGTCAAACGCCGAAAACACCTGCGCCACCGCCCCATTCGGCCAGACCAACCGCTTGCGAGTAGCCTCCCAGACCGGGCGACGGTCGGGTGGCGAACAAGCCATGATCCCGCTGTCGCCAAACACCATGATCTCGCGTGCCTGATCAACGGTCTCGGCCACCAGCGCCACTCGCATTGACCGCCCCGCGTCTACCGGCCTTGCGCCCTCGACCTCGGCACGTACCCATTCCGCACCGGCACGGGTCTTGCCCGCCCCGCGTCCGCCCATGATCACCCAGGTTTTCCAGGCCCCCTCGGGGGGCAACTGATGTGGCAATGCCCAGAACTCGAACAGCCAAGGCAGCGCCAGCAAGGCGTTGTCGCTCAGGCCGCCCAGAAACTCGTCAACCTGCGCCTGCGTCGCGGAGGCAAGCCAGCCTGCGCCCGATTTCATCCCGCGCGGCGTCCATGTCGAGGCAGCCGGTTCCGACATCCCCTGTGACCTGCTTGCGGAGTTTTTCGACACGGTTCCGTTCCTCCATCAAGGCATGGAAAGCCTGTTTCAGGTCGCGTACGGCTGTCATGGCCGCTTTGGCATCACCAAGATTGCCTTGCCGAACCGCGGCGATCGCCGCGGCAAGGTCTTCCACTGCATCCTTCAAATAGGTTTCTGTCGCCGCCAGCAGCACCGGGGCTTCGTCTCCTGCCGAAAACTTGATGCTCATTCTTGCTCAACCCGCCTCTCATGCCCTCCGCACGAGAGAAACAGAAAAGCGGCGCCGGGTTGTCCCGTGCCGCTTGCCCACCTCTTCTAGCATGTCACAAGTGATACTTTGGACCGGGCGCAATGTCAAACAAAAAACGTTCCGTATCAAAGCCTTGCGGCGCGCGGCGTTAAGGGCTTGTTAACCCGCCCCAACTCCTGCGCCTCAATTGCCCTGCTCGCCCGTAGCTGCATCACTTCCCTGCTGCGCCTCGATTTCTCGCCAACGCGCAACATTTTCATTGTGCGCCTCAAGCGTCTCGGCAAAGGCATGGCCGCCGGTGCCATCCGCCACAAAGAACAAATAGTCAGTGGTGTCTGGGTTCAAAGCCGCGTTGATGGCCAGTGCACCGGGGTTGGCGATAGGCGTGGGCGGCAGGCCGTCGATTACATAGGTGTTCCACGGGGTTTCGCGACGCAACTCGCTTTGCCGCAAGCCCCGCCCCAAGACGCCCTCGCCCTTGGTGACACCATAAATCACCGTGGGGTCTGTTTGTAGCCGCATCCCTTGCCGCAACCGATTGACGAAGACGCTCGCCACCTGTTTGCGCTCTTCCGGAAGACCGGTTTCCTTTTCGACGATCGATGCCATGATCAACGCCTCTTCGGGCGTTTCATAGGGCAAACCTTCGGCGCGCACAGCCCACAGATCGGCCAGAACCCGGACCTGCGCCGCCGCCATTTCTTCCAGCAAGGCGCTGCGTTCGCTGCCCTTTTCGACCTCATAGCTGTCAGGCGCAAGCGTGCCCTCACCCGGAACTTCAGCGACTTCGCCGACCAGAAAATCCGCTCGCTTCAGCGCTTCCTGCACCTGCCAACTGGTAACGCCCTCTGCTAGGGTCACACGCCAGCGCAGATCCGGCTCATTGACCGCATTCAGATAGACGTCCGGAACGGCGTCGACCGCCGGATCGAATTTCACCACTTCGACATAGCGGTTCGATGCCGCATCCAACTCGCGCAGCACAACGTCCGAGCCTGCCACGCCAATCCTGAAATTCACTTCCCGCCCGCAGGTCGACTGCCCACCATCCGTCAATATTTTCAAGACTTCGGCCATGCTAGACCCCGGCGGAATCAGATAGGACCCGAACTTCAACGACCCGGCCCTGTCAGAGTAGTCGGCACCGACCCGGAACACCCGCGCATCACTGACCGCACCCTGTTCGGCCAAAACCCGGCTGACGGCCGACAGGTTGGTGTCCCGCTCGACCCGGAAACAGATTGCCTCGGTCAATGGTCCTGTGCCGTTAAAAGCCTCACGCCCCCAAGCCAATATCCCCGCCGCGACCACAAGAATCACGATAAACAGTGTCAGGGCATTGGATGCGATCGATCGCCACATCAAACTGACCCCCGGCCCAGAACCAAACTGGCATTGGTGCCGCCAAACCCAAAGGAATTGGAAAGGGCCACGTCAATTCGCCGCCGAACCGCGACATGGGGCGCAAGATCCAGCGACGTTGGCACCGCAAGGTTGTCCAGGTTGATCGTGGGTGGCGCCACCTGATCGCGAAGCGCCAGAATGCAAAAAATCGCCTCGATCGCACCTGCAGCGCCCAGCAAGTGTCCGGTGCTCGATTTGGTTGAACTCATCGTGGCCCCTTCCACCGCATTGCCCAACAATCGCTCGACCGCCGCCAGTTCGATTGTATCAGCCATCGTGCTGGTGCCATGCGCGTTGATGTAATCAACCTGATCCGCGCGCAGGCCGGCCCGCTTCAGCGCCGCATGCATGCTTCGATAGGCCCCGTCTCCATCTTCAGCCGGAGCGGTGATGTGATAGGCATCGCCCGACATTCCATAGCCAAGAACCTCTGCATGGATGCTGGCCCCGCGTGCTTTGGCGTGTTCGTATTCCTCCAGCACGACGACTCCCGCGCCTTCCCCCATCACGAAACCGTCGCGGTCCACGTCGTAAGGGCGGCTGGCTTTGGTCGGATCGTCCGCTCGCTTGGTAGAAAGCGCCTTGCAGGCGTTGAAACCGGCCATCCCGATTTCGCTGATCGGCGACTCTGCGCCACCAGCAATCATTACATCGGCGTCGCCCCACTGAATCAAACGTGCCGCGTCGCCAATCGCGTGCGCGCCGGTAGAGCATGCCGTCACCACCGCATGGTTTGGTCCCTTGAACCCGAACCGGATCGACACCTGCCCCGACACCAGGTTGATAAGCGAGCTTGGAATAAAGAACGGGCTGACGCGGCGCGGTCCCTTGTCCCGGATCAACAATGCCGTTTCGGAAATCGCCGACAATCCGCCAATCCCGGATCCGATCATCACGCCCGTTGCACAACGATCAGCTTCTGTGGCGGGTTCCCAGCCGCTGTGCCGCACGGCCATCACAGCCGCCGCAACCCCGTACAAAATGAAATCATCGACCTTGCGCTGATCCTTGGGCTCCATCCAGTGGTCTGGATTGAAGGTCCCGTCACTACCGCTGCCACGCGGCAACTCACAGGCATATTGGGTGACCAAACCACTGGCATCAAAGCGGGTAATCGGCCCTGCGCCAGATTGCCCGGCGATCAGTCTTGCCCAGGTTTCTTCGACACCGCACGCCAACGGTGTGACCATACCCAGACCCGTGACCACCACTCGACGCATGCCGTTGTCTCCCTGACCGCCCCATCGGACCCTTTGCCTGATACACGCCCCATCTGGCCCGCGCAACTGACGCAACCCGTCATGACGCGGCCCAGTTCGCGTCTGACCTGCGCAGACTGGCAATCTGAAGCGTTGTTTCTGCATGTGCAGCCAGATTTCTACGGTCAAAGCGATAGCAGCCTCTTGACGCTCGATATAAACTTGCTAATTGAGAAATGAACGTTCATTCCGCTCGGAGTTGCCCTTGCAAGTCACCCTGACCACACCTGCTGACCTGCGAGGTATCGAGATACTTGCGTCGGTCCGGCAAGCCTTTGCTGAAAAAGGCTTTGACGGCGCTTCCATGCAGGATCTTGCGCGGACTGCGGGTATTTCAGTTGGCAGCTTCTATCGTTATTTCCCGTCAAAAGCCGCAATCGTAGAGGCGCTGATCGCCTTCGATCTGGCCGAGATGGAGCGGGACTTCGCAGAAATCATGGACAGCCCGCGCCCGATGGATGCGCTTCGGGCAAAGTTGCGTCACATCATTCCTGAACATCAAAGCAATCAGGATGGCCAACTATGGGCTGAAATCACCGCGGCCGCACTGCGAAAGCCGGAAATCGGCGCGGCAGCCTGTCGGATGGAGCAAGAGATCACCGGCTACATGGCTCATGTCTTTGCGGCTGAAACCGGCCTCTCGGTGCCACAAGCACTAAGCCGCTTTGCAAATCACGCGATTTTCATCGTGATGCTGGTAAAGTCGTCCGCCGCAATCAACCGAGAGACACCCGACCTTGAACAGTTGAATGAGCTTATTTTCCGATCGATTGACCAGACGCTGAATGATGTCTCCAGCGCAGTTGTGAAAGCCTGACCGATGCGAATGACCGTTCCCTTCCTGATTGCAGCACTTGCAGCCATGCCATTGCGGGCCGAAACTCCGGTTGCCACTGAAACGGCTGCACCGCCCATGCTGCCGGCAATCACTGTTTCCGCGGTGTCGATGCAGGACCTGTCCGACCGCGTTATTGCCTCGGGTCTCGTCGGGCCGGTTGAAACCGTACAGGTGCAGCCGTTGATCGAAGGTCAACCTATCGAGGCACTTTTTGCGGATGTGGGCGACATAGTCACTGCGGGTCAGGTACTGGCGCAACTGTCGAACACGTCGCTAGATTTGCAGAAAAGCCAGTTCCAGGCGTCGTTGGCCGCAGCCCGCGCCAGTATCGCACAAGGCGAGGCTTCGCAAATAGAAGCGCAGGCCAACGCAGACGAAGCCGTCAGAACTGCCACCCGCTCCGCTGCTCTCAAGGCGCAAGGCAATGTCAGCCAGGCCGCCTATGATCAGGCGCAGGCAGCCTCCCTGTCGGCCAATGCCCGGGTGATGGTCGCCAAGCAATCACTGGAAGCTGCCCGTGCGCAGGTAACATTGGCCGAGGCCCAACTGGCAAATGTGGACCTTCAATTGTCCCGAACTCAGGTAACGGCCCCTGTCGCGGGCGAAATCACCGCACGCAATGCGCAATTGGGCGCTATCGCGTCCGCCGCTGGCCAGCCGATGTTCACGCTGATCAGGGACGGTGCGCTGGAACTGCGCGCCGACATTGCAGAAGGAGACCTTTTGCGGCTGGCAAAAGGTCAAACCGCGGTCCTTAATCTTGCGGGCTCTCCCGGGGCGCTGACAGGCACTTTGCGATTGGTGGAACCGACAATCGATGCCACAACCCGCCTCGGACGCGCCCGGATCGCAATAGACAACCCAAACCTTGTGCGCGCCGGAATGTTTGTGCAAGCCGAAATCCTTGTTGCGAAACGCAAAACTCTTGCCGTACCGGTTTCGGCCGTTGGCGCGTCGGGCAGCAAAGCCACAGTAATGCGCGTCAAAGATGGGCTGGTGGAACAGCTGTTCGTCACAACCGGCATCCGGGAAGGTAGGTGGGTGGAAATTACCCAAGGCCTGGCGGACGGCGACCTTGTGGTGACCAAAGCCGGAGCCTTCGTTCGCGACGGCGACCAAATCAACCCTGTTCCGGCCGCCGCCGAGACGAACTGAAGGGATAGAAGATGAATTTTTCCGCCTGGTCGATCCGCAACCCGATTGCGCCCATCCTTGCCTTCTTCATCCTTATGGTCCTGGGGTATCAGTCGTTTTACGCGCTTCCAATCACGCGCTTTCCAAACATCGACGTGCCGCTGGTTGCAGTGACAGTGGGTCAGGCCGGGGCGGCTCCTGCCGAACTTGAAACGCAAGTGACCAAAGAAATCGAAGATGCCGTTGCAGGCATCACCGGCGTCAAGAACATCTCTTCGACAGTCACGGACGGCGCGTCGCAAACTGTCATCGAATTCCGCATGGAAGTCCCGACCGACAAAGCCGTGCAGGACGTAAAGGATGCCATCGACCAGATCAGAGGCGATCTGCCCGGCGATGTCGAAGCACCGATTGTGACCCGGATCGATGTCGAGGGTCAGGCGATCATGTCGTTTGCCGTGTCAGCGCCAAATCTGACGCTGGAAGAGATCTCGTGGTTTGTGGATGACAAAGTCACGCGCGCCCTCCAGGGCCGCCCCGGCGTCGGCCGTGTCGACCGTTATGGCGGTGCTGACCGCGAGATCCGTATCGAACTTGATCCGGTCAAACTTGAAAGCAGCGGTATCACCGCCCAGGCCGTGAACCAGCAGCTTGCCGCAACCAACACGAACCTTGGCGCAGGCCGCTCAGAAATCGGCAGCGCCGAACAAGCCATCCGTACCCTGGGCGACGCCGCAACGGTACAAAGCCTGGCGAACACCACCATCGCGCTGCCGTCGGGGCGCCATGTGAAACTCTCTGATCTTGGCCAGGTCATCGACACTTTCGAAGAGCTTCGGTCTTTTTCTCGGCTGAACGGCGATCAGGTTGTGACCTTCGCGGTGTTTCGCGCGAAAGGTGCATCCGAAGTGTCGGTGGCCGAAGTTGTAAATGCCGCTCTCGAAGATATCAGCCGCAAAAACCCGGACGTCGAAATCAAGCTGGTCGATGAAACCGTGTTCTACACCTACGGCAACTACGAAGCTGCGATACACACCCTGCTTGAAGGGGCATTGCTGGCGATCATCGTGGTCATGTTGTTCTTGCGAAACTGGCGTGCCACATTGATCACCGCCGTCGCCTTGCCTTTGTCTGCGGTCCCGACCTTCTGGGCCATGGACATGCTGGGTTTCTCGCTCAACCTTGTGTCCTTCCTCGCCCTGACGCTCGCAACGGGCATCCTGGTGGACGACGCCATCGTTGAAATTGAAAACATTGCGCGCCACATCCGCATGGGCAAAACGCCGTATCGCGCAGCAATAGAGGCGGCAGACGAAATCGGACTTGCTGTCATTGCAACAACCTTCACAATCGTCGCGGTTTTCGTCCCCGTCAGCTTCATGGCCGGCATACCTGGTCAATACTTTGAACAGTTCGGCCTCACAGTTGCCATCTCTGTGCTGTTTTCCTTGCTGGTTGCCCGCCTGATCACGCCGATGATGGCGGCGTATCTGATGTCGTCCAAGGATGGGGGCACCGAACATGCCAACCGCGACGGTTTGGTCATGAAAGGCTACATGTCGTTGGTCGCGATGACGACATCCTCGCCTCGGTTGATCGGCCGGGTGCGGATCCCGATGTACTATCTGACGATGGTCGGGGCTATTGCCATCCTGATCGTCTCGATTTTCTACATGATGAAGGTCCCCGGTGCGTTCCTTCCGCCAGAAGACGTCAGCCGGGTGTCGATTTCGGTTGAATTGCCGCCGGGCACGACGCTGGCCGAAACCGACCGCACCACCACGCAGATGGTCGAGGCAATCAAGGATATTGAAGGGATCGACAACATCTTTGTTCTTGGCGGGTCGTCGCCCACCGGCACGCTGGAAGTCCGACGCGCAACGATCACCGTGCTTCTTGACAAACTGGATCACAGCCTGCTTTTGAAGCTTTCAGACGTCGGGCGACAAATCCCCTTGGTCGGGCAATTTGTTCCCAAAGTCGAAAACCATGGGCGTACGGTTCCGCAGAACGTGATCGAAGCCGAGATTTTCAAACGGTTCGAGCCGATACCGGATATTCGCGCCTTCAAGCTCAATGATCGCGGCGAAAGGGATATCTCCTACTCTGTTCTCGCCGGCAACGAGACGGATCTGAATGCGGCTGTGGCAAGCCTTGAGGCAGCGCTGCGTGACGAACCCCTGTTGTCGAACGTAACATCCTCGGGTGCCCTGCCCCGCCCGGAAATCCAGATCACCCCGCGGATGGACGAGGCCGCACGTTTGGGCATCACCACTGCGCAAATCGCAAGTGTTGTCCGGGTAGCGACAATAGGCGACGTCGATGCGGCGCTGGCAAAACTGTCCTTGGACAGCCGGTTGATCCCGGTTCGCGTGAGGCTCAGTAACGCATCACGCGAGTCGCTTGACCTGATCGCGACGCTCAAGATCACCACTGCAACAGGGGCTCAGGTGCCCTTGTCCGCAGTTGCTGACATCCGGATCGCCGAAGGTCCTTCCACCGTCAGCCGCCTGAACCGAGAGCGCCTTGCAACCATCGGGGCGAACCTGCCGGTTGGTGTCGCCCTTGGTACCGCGACCACCCGGTTCAAGGAAATCGCAGATGCCACAGCACTGCCCAGTTCCGCGCGCCTGCAAGAGGCCGGCGACGCAGAGGTGCAGCAAGAACTGTTTGCCAGCTTTGGCCAGGCAATGATCATGGGCCTGATGCTGGTGCTGACTGTTCTGATCTTGCTGTTCAAATCAGTGCTGCAACCCTTCACGATCCTTCTGTCCCTGCCACTTGCCATTGGCGGGGTTGCTGCTGCCTTGATCCTGACCAACGCAGCCTTGTCGATGCCGGTGCTGATCGGCATCCTTATGTTGATGGGCATCGTGACGAAGAACGCCATTTTGCTGATCGATTTCGTCATCGAGATGCGTCACCGGGGCCTGCACCGGGTCAAAGCCGTCCTGGAAGCAGGCCACAAACGCGCGCGGCCGATCGTGATGACCTCCATCGCGATGTCGGCAGGCATGCTGCCATCGGCGTTGGGTGTGGGCGAAGGCGGGGCTTTCCGCGCGCCGATGGCGACTGCCGTGATTGGCGGCATCATCGTATCCACGGTTCTTTCGCTGGTGATCGTGCCCTCCTTCTATCTGATCATGGATGACCTGAGCCGTTTGCTGGGATGGCTGTTCAGCCGACTGATCGGTCCGAAGGAAGAAGAACCCGAAGCGCCGGAAAGTGCCATCCTCGCCGAACGGATTGCCTTGCTGGCCGCCGAACAGTCTTCGATCCGCGACCGCTTGTCCGTGATCGACAACACCCGCCGCGACATCGGCCCGGGGGCAATCGCAGCGGAATAGCCAAAAGGGCGCGTGAAACACCGCGCCCTTGCCTATTTCTGATGCAAGTTCGTGTGCTCCTCTGTGCGCAATAGCCGCGCAGAAACGTCACACTGGCATGTTTTCAAACCCTTGCTCGACCTCTGCTTCGGTTGGCAAGTGTTGCTGGGCCGTGTGATTTGCGCCGGGAAGCAATTGCGCCAGTGCCTGCATTTCCACTTCCAACACACGCAGCGTCGCTGTTTGGGTCGCCATCACCATTTCCGTTGCGGCGTCGACGAGATCGTTCATGTCCGAGGTAGGTTTTGCCATGTGAATGCTCCTTTGACGGGGTGATTTCCAGAGTTCAGGCTGCGCAAGTCGCGCAGAACGGCGTGTAGGGCAGAAGATCAAGACGCCGATCGTGGATCTTCTCGCCGCACGTGACGCAATAGCCAAAACTGCCATCGGCAATGCGGCCCAAGGCCGCGCCAATCTGGCGCAACTCCTGCTGACCGGACAGGCCGATGGTTTCCAGCACTTCATCTTCCTCGCGTTCGCTGGCGTGATCCTCCCAGTCCTGCGGTGCGGGCGCGTCAAGTTCGGCCTCAATGCGCTTGAGGCGCGCAGTCAATTCGACCGCACGTGCTTCCAGTTGGGTCTTGTGATGGGCGAGTGTCATGGACGCGGTCTCCTGCTCTTGAGAAACAGCATAGTATCCCCGCTCTTTGCCAGCATTGACCCAAATCAAGCCGACACATGGTCAGTAACCCTTGGGCGGTCATGCCGGGCCCGGACCGCTTGACCTTTTTCGCGGGCTTCGCCATTGGGATTGAACGGATAGTTGCGACCCCGTGCGACCCAAGGAGTGACCGATGGATATTCGCGCCCTGACATCAACCTATGCAGTATCCCCCCAGATCACTCTTCAGGATTTGGCGGCCATCAAAGCCGCTGGGTATACAACCATCATCGACAACCGCCCCGATGGTGAAATCCCATCTGCACTGCACACCCCGGCGATGCAGGCCGCAGCGACGGCGCTCGGGCTGAACTTTGTCGCCAATCCCGTGGTCAGTGGCGCCATGACAATGGACAACGTGGCGGTACAACGCGCCGCGATCGAGGCAAGCAACGGCCCGGTTCTAGCGTATTGTGCCAGCGGCAACCGCAGTTCGGTTGTCTGGGCGCTGGCACAGGCCGACAAGTTCCATGCCGATGAACTGATCGGAATCGCAGCGCGGTTCGGCTACAACCTTGATCATTTGCGCCCGCAACTGGCAGCAATGGCTGCGAAACGCTAACCCGCAACCGTGACCACATCCACGGCCTGTCGGCCATTTTGCCGCCCCGACACCCGCAATATCCCTTTGATCGGCGCCACATCCGAATAGTCCCGGCCATGCGCTACCACAATGTGGTCGTCACGAACCAGACAATCATTGGTCGGGTCATAGTCCACCCAACCCAGGTTTGAACCGCACCACGCCCGCACCCAGGCATGCATGGCATCTGCGCCCTCAAGACGCGATTTTCCGGGCGGCGGTTCGGTGCGCAAGAAACCGCTGACATATCCTGCAGGAACGCCAATGCCGCGCAGGCACGCGATTAGGATGTGGGAATAGTCCTGACACACA
This sequence comes from Paracoccaceae bacterium, assembly GCA_031400505.1. Classification (GTDB taxonomy): domain Bacteria; phylum Pseudomonadota; class Alphaproteobacteria; order Rhodobacterales; family Rhodobacteraceae; genus JAIYDJ01. The sequence goes on from JANNPZ010000038.1 coordinate 127,384, forward strand.
CCTTTCTGCGCGGCGAAAGCCACACTCAAAGGCGTGTCGACTTCGGTGGCGCGCGGATCGAACGTCATGTGCCCGTGCAACGCATGCCCCACGGCCCGCACCACTTGCAACGTCGTGTCAGACGGTTCGGCAAATTGTTTGGCAAACCGATGCGTGGCCGGAGCAAGCGGCACCCTGGGCGATGCTGTCACCATGTGCAGCGGCGACTGCGCCCCAAGATCAACGCAACTTGCCAATTCGTGCCCCAGAAGGGCAAAGGTCAATGACTTCGCCTCGTCCAAAGGGTCGACTTGCCGTTGCACGCGGGCTTGCATCACCAGATCAAGGCGGTCATGCGCGGCGCGGCAAGCAAACTCGACGAGATGGTTGCCAAAAAAGTCGCGCCCGTCACGGCGTTCCTCTGGACTTGGCGAAATGGTCACCAGCCCGGCAATCAACTGTTGCTGCCCAGCGACGTCCGGCGGCAGCACACGAAGCAGGTGCCGCCCTGCCCCCGCCGGACTGCCATACTCGTATTCCAGTGCCAGCTTGATATCGTAAATCACCCCTGCCTCATACTAGTGCAGACATGCCGCGTTCAGCGCGGGCGACAGATCACGAAGTCCGTTGTGCACCGCCTGCAACGCCTTGGTGTCCAGACTGTCAACCGAATGCGCCGCCAGCGCCGTCTGCAACGCCAGCGCCCGCCGATCGACCTCCAGAATGCCGTTTGGATGCAAATGCATCAGATCGGCCAGCCGCGCCCGCACCATGTCCAGTTGGAACCGGACAGACCGCGGGTTCATGTCGTCAAGCGCCAAAAGATCGATCACAGTCTCGCGGCTTGTCGCCACCGCATAGCGCTGCCGGTGGACCATGGTACTGTCGCCAATTTCTATCGCCAGATCGAGCCCACCTTGCGGCGCACCCGGATCAGCAAGGGCCGCAAGCAAGTCCGCCATCATTGAAGCGCGCTCCAGCGATCTCCCGATCGTCAGAAACTGCCAACCCGCTGCGCGAAACATGTTTTCATGAACAAGCCCGGAAAACCCGGCAATCTTGCGCAGAAAAACACCCATCACCTGCGCCGCGTCCTGCCCTGACTGCGAGGTCTTCGCGATCCGGGTCATCGACTTTTCCATGTCTTTCAAAGCAGCCCAGCCATCCACACTGAAGCGGTCCCGGATATGACCCGCGCAACCCACGGCAGCGGTCAAGGTAGCCAACAACCCTTTTGGCACTGCCTGCGCCGGATCAATCCCGTAGGCTTGCAACCGCCCGCGGATGAAGACCAGCAAAGGCTCTGTCGCAAGTTCGCTTCGCCGGCTGTAATAGGCCCGCACCAGCCGCGCCAGGCCTTCGGTCCGTTCAACGTAGCGACCAAGCCAGAACAGATTGTCCGCAGCGCGCGACGGCAACGGTCCCGGCTTGGCGCGCACAAACCTGGTATCGGGCGACTGCAACAAGCTGACCGGCTCTACCGGGTTTTCACTGACCACCCACACATCAGCCACCGTCCCGCCATTTCGCATGGAAATCGCGGATGTGTCGGTGCTTGCCCCGATCCTTCCGAACCCGCCAGGCATCACCTGCCAACCCTCTTTCGTGCGAGCCAGAAACATCCGGACCGTCATCGGGCGCGGTGTCAGAATGCCCTTGTCATAGACAGGCGTGGTTGACAGCGTGACCAGCTCTTTGGCCACCAGACCCTGAGCATTATCGGTCAGCCAGTCGCGCAAATCTGCCCCTTCTGCCCCAAAGAGCCGGCCGGCGACGGCGTGCGCCTCGTCGCTTTCAAACGGCAACCGGGTCGCCAGTGCCGGTGCTATCATCATCCGCTTGGCATGGGTTCGCACATGGGCCAGCTCGCGTGCACCACCGCACCACCACGTTGCCACATTGGGCAGCGACAGCGGTTTGCCGGTCAGCACCCGCGAAATTGCCGGCAAGAACGCCATCAGTGCCTGCGTTTCCAGAACGCCGACGCCCAATGCGTTGACCATCGTGATCTGACCCGCCCGAATAACTGACATCAGGCCAGGAGTGCCGAGTGCACTGTCTTCGCGCAACTCCAGTGGGTCAGCCCAAATCCCGTCCATCCGGCGCCACAGCACGTCGACCGGAACCAACCCTTGCACCGTGCGCAACAGCAAACGACCGTCCTCGACCACCAGATCTTCGCCTTCCAACAACGCCATCCCCAAATAGCGCGCGATATAGGCCTGTTCGTAGTAGGTGTCGGTCAATGGTCCCGGTGTCAAAATCCCCGCGCGCGATGCCGGGTCATGCCGAAGCCGGTCCAGTGCATCGCGAAAGGACCGAAAAAAACCAGCCAACCGAAAGACGTTGGACGACTGGTACAGGTCGGGAAACACCCTGCTGCAGGCAACGCGGTTTTCCAGCGCGAACCCCGCTCCGGATGGCGCATCCATCCGGTCCGACAGCACCCACCAGCGCCCGTCCGGCCCACGTCCGATCTCAAAACCGACAAAGTGCAGGAAATACCCCGAACGCGGCTTGACCCCGACCATTGGCCGCAACCATTCCGGGCTTTGCGCAATCAGCGTAGCAGGCAGATGGCCCTCTGCCACCAGACGGTTATCGCCGTAAAGGTCCGCCACGACTTGCTCCAGCAGATCGGCGCGTTCGGCCAGACCTTGCGCAATTTCGCGCCATTCCCGTTCCGGCAACAGGATCGGGATCGGACTGAACGGCCAGTCGCGCCCCGCCGCCGAGCTGTCGCCATAGCCGCGAAAAAATACTCCGGCATCGGCCAGATGCTGGTCACCTGCTGCAAATGCCGCTTCAGCCTCGGCCGTCGTCAAAGCCGACAGATGTTCGATCAACGGCCCCCAGACCGCGCGCATCGCCCCTTTGGCATCCGTCAATTCATCCGGTACACCCGACAATGGCCGGTAAAGGCCGAACAACCGAAGCCCTGCCGCCGCTTTGCGCGCCGCTTCTGTCACCTACAGACCCGGCGCACGGCGCAGATCGAGTGTCATCGGAAACTCGGGGTGTGGCGTCTCGCTGGCCGGTTGCCAGGCCCCGGCACTGTGGCCAAAGGGTTCAAACCGCGACAACCGCCGCGCCTCGGCCTCATTGCCGTTGACCGGAAACGTGTCATAGCTGCGTCCGCCCGGATGCTTTACATGACAAGTACAGCCGCCAATCGACCGCCCCGTCCAGGTGTCATACAGATCAAACGTCAACGGCGCGTCAATCCGCAATACCGGATGCAGCGCAAGCGGCGGCTGCCACGCCTTATAGCGCACCGCCGCCACGGCCACGCCGGACCCGACCTGTTGCATCGGCATCCGCCGCTGGTTGCAGGTCACAACATAGCGCCCCGGCGTCGCACAGGTCACTTTCGCCTGAAGCCTCTCGACCGAACTGTCGGTATAGCGCACCGTGCCGCCGATCGCCCCGGTTTCACCCATCACATGCCATGGCTCCAGCGCCTGACGCAGTTCCAGCGTGACGCCTTCGACTGCAACCTCTCCACAGAACGGAAAGCGGAATTCGACCTGCGCCTGAAACCAGGCGGGGTCCAGATCGAACCCGTGCACCTTCAGGTCGGCCAGCACTTCCAGGAAATCCGCCCAGACAAAATGCGGCAGCATGAACCGATCGCCCAGCGTGGTCCCCCACCGCGTCAACGACCCCGTTGCAGGTGCCGCCCAGAACCGCGCAATCAAAGCCCGGATCAGCAATTGCTGGGCAAGGCTCATGCGCGGGTTCGGCGGCATCTCGAACCCGCGGAACTCTACAAGCCCCAGCCGCCCCGTCGGGCCATCGGGCGAATACAACTTGTCAATGCAGATCTCGGCCCGGTGGGTGTTGCCCGTCACATCGACCAAAAGGTTGCGCAACAACCGATCGGTCAGCCACGGCGCAGGAACCATCCCCGCATTGGGCTGCGGTATCTGCGCCAGTGCTATCTCCAACTCGTAGAGCGCGTCCATCCGCGCCTCGTCTATGCGCGGAGCCTGCGATGTAGGCCCGATGAAAAGACCTGAAAACAAATAAGAAAGGCTCGGGTGTCGCTGCCAGTGCAGGATCAGACTGGCCAGCAAATCCGGCCGTCGCAGGAAAGGGCTGTCTGTTGGTGTGGACCCACCCACGACGACATGGTTCCCTCCACCCGTCCCGGTATGCCGCCCGTCAATCAGAAACTTGTCGGCCCCCAGCTTCAACTGCCGGGCCTCTTCATAGACCGCCTCGGTCGTCTGCACACATTCGGCCCAGGAATGCGCCGGATGGATGTTCACCTCGATCACCCCAGGGTCCGGCGCGACCCGGATCACGTTCAGCCGGGGGTCAAAAGGCGGCGCATAGCCTTCGATATGTACGGGCAGCCCCATCGCCGTCGCCGCGGCTTCTGCCGCTGCGACAAGGTCAAGATACTCCTCAACCCCCTCTACCGGCGGCATGAACACGCAAAGCCGGCCATCGCGGGGCTCTACCGATATCGCCGTCCGCACCGCCCCGCCCACTTCGCCCAGCGTCTGCTCGACCCGAGCCTGCGACGGTTCGGCGGCGGTAAAGGCCGACCGCTGCACCTGTTGCGCCCTCAGATCGGCCGGATCGACCAGCGGCGAGCGGTCTTGCATCGGCTCGGCAGGATGGACATGCGGATAGGCCGCGGCCGGCACCCAAGGCAATGCCCCCAGCGGCAGGCGATACCCGACAGGGCTGTCGCCCGGCACCAGAAACAGATGCCCGCGCCGCAACTGCCACTTCTCGCTGCGCCACACCCGCCCGGTGGCGCGCGCTTGCCAGGCCTGCACCGGCAGCACATAGCCCGATGCAGTGGTAAGCCCGCGCCCAAACACCCGCGCAATCCGGTTGCGCTCTTCCGGGTCCGTCAGCTTGGAGTTTTCCGGGGTCACATTCGCAGGCAGATTGCCCTCTTTGACGATCCACTCTGCTGGGTCCTCAAAGGCCGGCAACACATAGTCGGCCTCCAATCCCAGATGTGCTGCCATCCCTTGCAAGAATGTCTCTGCTTGGGCTGGCGTTGCAACACATGACGTCACCTCGGGTGCGATCAGTGTCGGGTCAGACCAGATCAGCTTGCCATCGCGCCGCCAGTAGAGCGAGAAGGTCCAGCGCGGCAGGCTCTCTCCCGGATACCACTTGCCCTGACCATAGTGCAGAAACCCGCCCGGTGCGAATCTCGCCTGCAGCCGCCGGATCAACGCATCGGCAAACACGCGCTTCGTCGGACCCACCGCATCGCTGTTCCACTCTTCTGCCTCGAAATCGAGGGTGGACACAAACGTTGGTTCCCCCCCCATTGTCAGCCTCACATCACCCTCGGCCAGCGCCGCATCGACCCTCTCTCCCAAAGCGTTCAGCGCGGCCCAGGCCTCGTCTGAAAACGGCTTGGTGATCCGGGGATGCTCGGCCACCCGCGCGACTTGCATGTCAAAGTCGAAATCGACCTCGGCAAAACTCGCAAGCCCAGAAATCGGCGCTGCATTGCGGTAATGTGGCACAGCCGCCAGCGGAATATGCGACTCTCCGGTCAAGAGACCCGACGTCGGGTCAAGCCCGATCCACCCTGCGCCGGGCAGATAGATCTCGGCCCAGGCATGCAGATCGGTGAAATCCTGCGCAGCCCCCACCGGCCCGTCTACCGCGATCAGATCGGGCTTCAGCTGGACAAGATATCCGGACACAAACCGTGCAGCCAACCCCAGATGCCGCGCCACCTGCACCAGCAACCACGACGTATCCCGGCACGACCCTTTGCCTTCAGTCAATGTCTCTTCGGGCGTCTGTACCCCCGGCTCCATGCGGATCACATAGCCGATCTCGCCCGCCAGCCGCGCATTCAGCCCGACAATGAAATCGATGGTCCGGACAGATTCGCGCGACACCGACGCGACAAAGGCCGCCAACAACGGCCCCGCCGGGTCAGGCGTGCGATAGATCACCAGATCGTCGGCAGTATCTGCAGGGTATTCGAACGGGTATGATTCCGCGCTGTCTTCGACAAAGAAATCGAAAGGGTTGTAGACCGACATGTCCGCAACCACGTCCACCTCGATTTTCAACTCGGTCACGGGGTTCGGAAACACATATCGCGCCAGCCAGTTGCCATAGGCATCCTGCTGATAATTCACAAAATGATCAGCGGGCGAGACTTTAAGCGAATGCGACAGCACCCGCGTTCGGCTGTGCGGTGCAGGCCGCAACCGGATCACTTGCGGGCCCAGCGTCACGGGGCGGTCATAGCGGTAATGGGTCAGATGATGGATCGAAGCGAGGATCGACATGGTGGCCCTATCACAATTGCGCCCTGCCATTTTGTTTCACAACCTGCACTGCCGCACCACCGCAATATGAAAAAGCCGGCACGTGGCATGGCGATGCCCAAATTCTCGCATCACGCTGCCGCCAAAACCAGCAGTGGACCGTCGCACACCCCGGTGTATCGAAACGGCTTAGGGCGTGCAAAACCACGTCGCGGCGCGCTTTGCCTTAGCCCGCAACTGGCACCCACATTACATCGTCAATCCTTGCAGCCCCGGTTGCAAGCATCACCAGACGGTCAAACCCCAAGGCAATCCCGCAAGCCGCAGGCATCCCCGGCAACGCACTCAGAAACTCTTCGTCAAGAGGATAGCTTTCGTCATAAACCCTGCGCTTCTCTTCCATCTCTGCCACAAACCGCCGCCGCTGCTCGGGCGCGTCGGTCAACTCGCCAAACCCGTTGGCAAGTTCCACCCCGCAGGCATACAACTCAAACCGCTCTGCCAGTCGCGCGTCTTCGGTCAGGGGTCGCGCCAGGGCAGCCTCGGCCAAGGGATAGCGATCCAGAAACGTGACGCAGCCGATCCCCAGGTTGGGCTCGACTTTGGTGACAAGAACCTTGGCGACAAGGTCAGACCATGTGTCGTCAAGGGCGACACGCATCCCGCGCTGCCGCATCTGCGCGGCCAGACCGTCGCGGCTCACCGCAGCACCATGGCCCAGCGTTGCAAGAAGGTCGATTTCGGCATAGCGTTGAAATGCCTCGCAAACCCCCAGCCTCTCTGGCGCTGCAGCCGGATCGCAAACGCGACCGCGATACTGCAACAGTCCGCCCGGTGCCGCCAACCGCAGCATCGCCATGCAATCGTGCATCAGCACATCATAGCTTTCGCCGACACGGTACCACTCCAACATGGTAAACTCCGGGCTGTGCAGCGGCCCCCGCTCTCGGTTGCGCCAGACATGGGCAAAGGCCGCAATCTTCTGCTCTCCTGCCACAAGAAGCTTTTTCATCGCAAACTCGGGGCTGGTGTGCAGATACATCCCGCGCCCGACCCCGTCATTGCCGATTTCCAAGGTGGCGAACGCGTGAAGATGCGCCTCGTTGCCGGGGCTGACCTGCAACGCCACCGGGTCGACCTCGATGAACCCCTGCTCGGCCATCCACCCGCGAAGCCTTGTCTGGATCTGGTTGCGCGCGATCAGCAATGGGCGGCGGTCGGAATGAAACAGCGGGTCCCACCACGGTGTCACGGTCATAGCGGCTTCCTCTGGAGATTTCGGTTCAGATACGCTAAGCGCAACCCAAAGCTCTTACGCCTTGCCACGCAAGATCCGCAACCACAAGGAACCACCCGTTGAAAGTCATCGCTTCCTCGCTCCGTAAAGGCAACGTCGTCGAAATGGAAGGCCGCCTTTATGTCGTGCTCAGCACCGAAAACTTCCACCCTGGCAAAGGCACGCCGACGACTTCGGTGGACATGCGCAGGATCTCTGACGGGGTGAAAGTGGCTGAACGCTGGCGCACCACGGAGATGGTCGAAAAGGCAACTGTGGACGAGCGGAACTACAACTATTTGTACGAAGATGGCGAAGGCTATCACTTCATGGAACCGCAATCCTACGAACAGGTCGCTGTGCATCCTGACGTGATAGGCGACCAGAAAGTCTTTCTGACCGACGGACTGACCGTGGCCCTGAAGACTTTTGAAGGTGTCGCCATTTCCATCGAACTTCCGCAGCGCGTTACCGTGGAAATCACCGAAACTGAACCGGTGGTCAAAGGCCAGACGGCATCGTCGTCCTACAAACCTGCGATCTGCTCGAACGGAATCCGGGTCATGGTGCCGCCGCATATCGGCGCCGGTGTAAGAATCGTGATCAACACAGAAGACTATTCTTACGTCGAACGCGCCCGCGACTGAGGAAGTCGCCAAACCGACCCCGAACCCCAGTTTTCGCCGTTGCGTGCAGCGTTGTCGGACCTGCCTTCGCAATGGCGCAACTGGTGCCGTGGTATCAGCGCAATGCGTGCGTCGCAGAACCTAGCCTGCAACGCAGAATTGCTTTCAGAAACGACGGCCTAAAACCAGCGTCCGACGGCCATCACGGCAGCGGTCAGCGTCGTTGCATCGGACGTTGGGGAAAACACCCGCGCCAGCGCGGTCGTTGCCCCCCCTGCCCGCAGGTTCAACCAGCGCGGAGTTGTAGCGGTGACAGCGCCCGACGTTGATGGTGCAACAGAGAATGCAATCGGAAAGGTCCAGGTCGCCTCGTTTCCGACAAAAAGACTGCCCGCAGCGGTGGTCGCTGCAGGCAGCGCAGTCAGGTTGTGCCAGCAAATCTGCGTGCCATCGGCAAACCGCGCGAACCGGCCGTTGGCGTTGCTGCCTTGTTCGATCATGGCGCCTGTCGGCACGCCTGAGGCTTGCGAAACCGTGCCCAATACGTTGCCGCGCCGAAAGGCCTGCGCCGGTCCCGCAACCGTGGTCAGCAACCGCCCGGCGGTCACGTCGGTTGTGTTTTGCACCACCGCCGTCCCGGTTACAGTGCCTGTGACGACGGCCCCTTGCGGCAAAGTCACCTGCCCGGTGGCGCCAGCGATCTGCAATGCCGTCGTGAACGTCGCGCCGTCGGCACTGGCCTTGATCGCGAACTCGTTGTTACCCGCCAGCCCCATCTCTGCGCGGCCTGAAAAGCCAACTTGAAACAGCAAACTCGCCGTATCGCCGACTGCGGCCTTGTTGATCTTGACCTGATGACCCGCGCCCGCATGGTTCAGCAGAATTGCCGCAGAAGACACCGAAAGCCGGTTGGTCGCATCCGGAACAGCCGAAACACCCAATTGGCCCAGCACCAGCGGCCCGTCCGCCAAAGTCGCCCAAAGCGCGCCATCAAAAATAGCAACCGCGTTTTCGGCGTCTATGAATGCCTGCCACCCGGCCAGCGGCACAAGAAACACCCATGCCGTTCCGTCCCAAACTGCAACATGACCCGCCTGCCCCGCCCATGCCGCAGTGGCCCCCGACGCCACAATATGTCGCGCCCCGGTCAGCGGAGCGATCGGTGGCGCAGTCCGGTTGCGGTCCTGAACCGCCAATTGCACCACCACATCCAGCAGGCGCAGGGCCTCGTTCATTGTCACATGCTTTTGCGCCTGCGATGGCAACAGCAACGGCAGCGACAGGATCGTCGTTTGGTCGGGCATGAAAACCTCCGGGATATACCTTGACCCCCGAGGCTAAGCTGAACACGTCAATCGAAGCCTACCGCAGCGCGCGCTTGGTACTTCTGGCGCGCAACGGTCACGCTTCTGGCAGCAAAGCGGCAGCGCGGCTTTCGCGCCATTCTGCAAAGGTCGCAAACGATACCGCGGCAATGATCAACGCGGCCCCAGTCAGAACCCAAGGATCCACCTGCTCGCCAAAAACAAGCACCCCAAGCAGACTGGCCCAGATGATCTGCAAGAACGTCACCGGCTGCGTAACAGCGAGGGAAGCTGCGGCAAAGGCCCGCGTCATTGCATAATGTGCCGCAGTCCCCAACACAGCCGTACCAGCCAGCAACCCCAGTTGCGCGGCCGTCACCGGTTGCCATGCCGCAACCGCAAAGGGCAAAAGGCCAAGTGACGATGTCACCGAAAGCATCGCAACAACCGTCGCCGCCGACACCACTGCCGACAAGCGTTTGGCAAACAGATAGCTGCCGGCAAAAAAGCAAGCCGCTGCCACCTGCGCCAAATGCCCGTCCGTCACCTCGCGCAAGCCGGGACGCAGCACCACCACTGCCCCGATCAAAGCCACAATGGTCGTAACCCCACGTTGCCAACCAAGCCGCTCTCCAAAAAGGATCACGCCTCCCAGCATCACAACCACCGGGTTCAGATAGCCAATCGCCGTTACCTCTGCCACCGGCAGACGCGCCATCGCGTAAAACCAAAAGATCACAGCCGCCACATGCACGGCCCCGCGCGCACCAATCAACCGCCACGCGACGGCCGGCATCCCTTGCCGCGCCATGGCGATCAACGCCGGAAGAAGCAGCGGCAACCCCAGGGCGAACCGCAAGAACGCCTGCTGCGTCGCTGGCAGGTCCGTGCCGATATAGCGCACGATTCCGGTCAATCCGACAAAGCACAACCCGCAAGCCAGCATCCAGAATGCCCCCTCAACGGGGCGGCCAAGGTCTGATTGTACTGTCATTGCGCAAAAGCACTCGAACCGTGGGCGGAACGCAACCCTCTTTCTCGCTTGCAAAAACATCCCCCGGCGGCGGGTGCGCCGAACCCGATCTGATCGGTGGGACAAGGGCCGCCATGTCTACCCGAGTGCCAGTCCCGCTGCGATCGCCCACATCGTCAACCCGACGCCCACTTCCAGCCAGACCCAGGCCGCAGGCCGCGCAAAAACCGGTGCCAGCAGGCGCGCACCGTACCCAATCGCGGCAAAGAACGAAAGCGACCCCACCGCCGCCGCAGCCGCAAACACCCCGCGCCATGGCGCATATTGCGCCGAAATGGACCCCATCAGCACAACCGTATCAAGATATACATGCGGATTGGCCCAAGTCAGCACCATGCAAGTTGCCACCACCTGCGCCAGCGGCACCGACGCCCCTGTCGCGGGCTTCAATGCCTCGCCCCCCCGCAACGCCGCACGGAACCGCAAGCCGCCATAGATCACCAGAAAGGCCACGCCACCCCAGCGCATTGCCTCGCCCAGCCAGGGCACCATCGCTTGTGCCACCCCGAACCCCGCCACACCCACCGCGATCAGCACCGCGTCCGATACCGAACAGACGGCAACCACCCAGCCCACATGCTCGCGCCGCAAGCCCTGCCGCAGCACGAACGCATTTTGCGCCCCGATCGCGAGGATCAGACTGACCGCCACCAGATAGCCGTGCAACGCCGCCTCAAGAAACCCGGGCTCAAGCATCGCGCGACAGGCCCTTCAGCGCGGCAATCGCAGCATGGCGCTTCTCCCACGGCACAAAGATGTGGTCATGATGAAATCCCGCAATCACATTGGCGCTGATCCCCACATCCGCAAGCGCCTTTGCCATTGCCGCCGTCAATCCGACCGCCGCCAAAGCGGAATGCACCGTCAAACTGATCCGCGCCCATGTTTCCGAAACCTGAAGACCCGCCGCCCGCAACAGCTCTGCCTTGGCCACGACCGTCGGCCCCTCGTCCTCGTCAATGATGGCGAAAGCCCCTGCCACCTGTCCCTCGATGAACCCGTAAGGCGCATCGTGCAGGACCGGTTCCATACTGCGCAGCAACTCAGCCAGATCGCTTATCCCCGCCATCACATCCCTTTCAAATCGACTTACAGCAGATGCAGGGCAACGCGACGGTTCATCCGGCCCTTCTTTTCGATCCGGCCGATTTCGACCCGCCCGATTTCGCCGGTGCGCAAAACATGGGTTCCACCACAGGGTTGCAAATCGATCTGCCCGGGACCTTGCCCGATGCCTATCAACCGCAGCCGCCCCTGACCGCGTGGCGGCTTGACCGAAAGCGTCTTTACCAGACCCGGATTCGCGTCAAGCTCTGCATCCGTGATCCAGCTTTCGCTGACCTGCAAATCCGCCTCGATCATCCGGTTCAACGTCTGGTTCAGAACGTCAATATCCGCCGGAGGGTCTTCCATGTCAAAATCCAGACGACCGCGTTCGGCACCGATCTGTCCGCCCGTCACCGGACGCTGGATCACGACCGACAGCAGATGTAGTGCCGTATGCATACGCATGTGCTTGTAGCGTCGGTCCCAATCCAGATGCTGCACGACCCGCGTCCCCACAGGCGGCATCGCCACCGCCTCGGCTGGCACCAAAGCAATCGAGCCGCCCTCGACCTTGACCGCCGTGGCAATCGCCAGCCGTCGATCCGCCCAGGACAGATATCCGTTGTCCCCGGGCTGACCACCGCTTGTGGCGTAGAAAACACTGCGGTCGATCAGCAGGCCCCCCTCTGGGGTATGCGCCACCACCACGGCTTCGGCTTCAGCAAGATAGGCATCTGATCGAAATAACAGCTCAGTCATTCGCGTGGCACCTCCGGCACATCGGGCAAGATCCGGCCGCGCGGCACAACCGGTCGCAGCGGATCAGGGGAATTCTTGAGATCATCTATAGGCCCGAGCAAAGTCGCCACAGCCTGTTCATGCGCTTGCAGTTCCGCCTCGTTCAAGGCGAGCATTGCATCGGTTTCTTCCTGTTTCAGCAGGAAATCGCGATGCGCGTTGCTGAAAAGAATGCCCTCCGTCGCAAATCGCGCTGCAATCTCGTGATTGATGTCACTGCGCACCGAAAGGCTGAAATTCACATCGCGCAAGATAACCCTAATCTCGAACTGCATCGCCTCGCCGGTAAATCCCATCAACACGACCAGCGGCGGCGGATTCAAAACAGACATCGGTTGCGCCTCGACTATCTCACGCAGCAGCCGTTCCACCTTTCGGCTGTCACTGGTAAACGGCACCGCTACCGGCACGATCAACCGCCCGGTCAGGTTAAACCGCGTCCAATTGGTAACCCGGCCCGCGATCAGATCGGTGTTGGGCACGATCACATCGCTGCGGTCAAAAGTCTGGATGCGCGTAGAGCGAACCGAGATCGCCTTGACGATCCCCTGAACGCCGCCGACTTCGATCCAGTCGCCTTCACTCACCGGACGCTCGATCAACAAGATGATGCCCGATACAAAATTCGAGACGACCGTTTGCAGGCCAAAACCGATGCCCACAGACAAGGCTCCGGCAACGATAGCCAGCCCGGACAGATCAATTCCGGTCGAATTGATCGCAATCAATCCGGCCAGGAATATACCGACATATCCAAGACCAGATACCACGGCATTCTGCCCGCCCTGATCAAGACCGGTTCGTGGCAACACAGTCGCCTTCAACGCGCCTTGCAAAACCCGGGTCACACCATACCCGATGCCGAAAATCACCGCGAACAGCAGGAAATCTGTCGGCGATACCTTCGTCGCGCCCAGTGTGAAACCCTCGCGGAACCTCGTCCACAACTCCGTGAGATCCGCGATCCGCGCACCCCAGATCAGCGCAAACAGCGGCAACGTCGCCAATGTCAGCACAAATCCAGCAAGCACAGGCACCAGTGCTTCATGGTCGGCTTCGGCCTCGCGCATCACAAGCGCGTAGATGTCGCCGATAAGGCGCTGCAGCACGAACAGAACGCCAACCAGCCCCAGCGAAATTGCCGCCGGAAAAACCAGCGCTTGCGCTGCCAGCACATAGCCCACCGCCGCCAGCAACGGCCCTGCCGGCCCGATCACCAGCGCCAACCGCGCCAGCAGTCCGATCATTCGGCCGCCATAACCACGTCGGTCGTCATCCTGATCCGCGATGGAAAGCCGCCGCATCAGCTGCCCCATCCGGAACAGCAAAGACCCAGCCACCACCAAAATCGGAAAGGTCAGAACCGATGTCGCCGCGTCGCTGATCGCCAGCGGTTCAAACGCGACGCGCAAGACCACGTGAACACTTAGCAGCAGACCAAAGGATGACGTCAGGATGCGCCCCTCGGGCTGACGTTCTCCCCTTAGCCGTGCCGTCCCTTCAGCATCGCCCGCTTCGGGAAACACCCTGCCACCAAGCCAGATTGCCGCGAAAAGAGGAAACGCAATTCCCGGCAATGCCTGCGCGATGATACCGCCCACATTGCCGAGCATGCCGGTCAACTGCAAAGCGTTTGCCAAGGCAAACACGCCAAGCAATGGCACCACGATCAGCCCCAGCGAAGCCAGAAAACTCCATATCCGCATGCCACGCGCCGTCGCATGTCCTTGCAACCGCGCCACCAGCCCGTCCAGCCACGCGCGCCCACGCCACAGCACGCCGACAGCAAACGCAAGCGCCAGCACGATCAGCGGCAGGTTGTCGAGCAGCATACGCTGGGCTTTGGGTTCGTTCCAGCGGGTCGCTGTCTCATCCCAAAGCGTCACCGCCAACTGCGACAGCGCGCCAAGCGCCGCCGGCCAATTTCCCGGGTTGATCGGGGCGGGCCAAATCCGCAGCAGCTCGTCGGCCTGGCGGTCTCGCAGCTCCCGGTCGATCTCACCGATCAAGCCGTCGGCGCGCCGGTAGGCCTCTTCGGCGGCAATGCCCGGTGCCTGCAGACGAACCAACTGATCGCTCAGTTGACCGCGCCGCTTGGCAATTTCTTCGGCCTCGGTTTCACCATCGGCGGGGATCGGGCCAAGGGCTGCAATCTGGGTCCGCAACGTCGCAATCCGCGCCGCATTGGCGTTTTGGGCACCCAGCAATGCCTCGCGCCAATCAACCAGCTGCGCCCGTACGGATTCCAAGGAAAGTCCGGTGCTTTGGGTGTTTTCGATACGGGCTTCTGCACGCACGGCCATGCGTTCCCAGGCGTCATAGTCCAGCAGCGTCCGGCCGGCAGCGGCGCCACCGGGTACCGCTGCAGCGGATGCGCCACCGGCTGGCCGGCCGCCGCCAACGGTTGCCGATGGCCGCGTCTGGACAAGTGCCCCAGTCGAATCGACGCTTGGTGCCGATACTTGCGGGCGCGTCTGTTCGATCGCTGGCGGGCCTTCCGGCTGCTCATCTTGTGCAAAGGCAAGGACTGGCGCGCAGCAAACCCAGATCAACCCCAGCGCACGCAGGCCGACCCAACCGATCCCAGCGCGCTGCGCCCGGCTCATGCGTCCTCGAACACCGCCGGGATGTCACGCGGCTTGCTGTCCAACCAGTCCGGCACTGGAAGGCCTTTATCGCGCAAAAACATTGGGTTATAAAGCTTCGACTGATAGCGGTTGCCATAGTCGCACAAGATGGTGACGATCGTGCGGCCCGGCCCCAGATCATTCGCCATCCTGATAGCCCCGGCGATGTTGATGCCCGACGACCCCCCCATGCACAGGCCCTCGTCCGCCAATAGGTCAAACACCAGCGGCAGCGCCTCGATGTCCGGGATGCGATAGCTGAAATCGGGTTTGAAGCCTGCAAGGTTGGCCGTGATCCGCCCCTGCCCGATGCCTTCGGTGATGGACGAGCCCGGGCTTTCCAGCCGCCCGGTGGTGTAGAACGCATGCAGCGCCGCGCCCTCGGGGTCCGCAAGTCCGATCTTGACGCCCTTGGGCTGCAAGGCCATTCCGACCCCGGCCAGTGTGCCGCCAGAGCCCACTGCACAGATGAACCCATCCACGCGGCCGTCCGTCTGCTGCCATATCTCCGGCCCGGTCATTTCGATATGCGCCTGCCGGTTCGCCAGATTGTCAAACTGGTTGGCCCAGATCGCGCCATTCGGCTCGGTCTTGGCCAGTTTGGCAGCCAACCGCCCGGAGTATCGGATATAGTTGTTGGGGTTCTTGTAAGGCGCAGCCGGCACCTGCACCAACTCTGCCCCGGCCAGCTTGATCGCGTCCTTCTTTTCCTGGGATTGCGTCTCGGGGATCACGATGACCGTGCGAAACCCCATGGATGCCCCCACCAGCGCAAGGCCGATCCCGGTATTCCCCGCCGTGCCCTCAACAATCGTGCCCCCCGGCTTGAGATCCCCCCGCGCCACCGCATCGCGAATGATGTAAAGCGCCGCCCGGTCCTTGACCGACTGCCCGGGGTTCAGAAACTCGCATTTTCCAAGGATGGTGCACCCTGTCACCTCGGACGCGCGTTTCAGCTTCAGCAAGGGGGTGTGGCCGATGGACTCTGCCAGATCGCTGTAGAACCGCATGGGGTGCATCCTTTTGATATTGCCTTCAGGTGTAGGCAAAGCGGAAGGCAAACTCAAGGGACGCACACAGGGCAGCATCCGGCCTCAAAACAGACTGCGGCCATTCCTCGCCTGACAGCGCGGCACCCGCGACGGCCCGCTTTGGTCGGGCGTGTCAAAAGCCCGTTGCGGCGCAGTGCGCGACGATCGCATCAACGACGTGATCCAGCGGCTTGCTTGCGTTAATGCGCACGCCATCCTTCGGCACATCCCGCTGCGTGGCGTGCAGTTGCCTTATCAACGCGCGTTCCTCGGGTTTGGCACCGAACTCGTCATCCGGCCTCGCCGCAAGCCGGGCATTGAGCGTGCCAATATCCACCTCCAAAACGAAGACCTGATCGAAAACGTCGATGAACTTGTGAAAATTCCTTGACCCACCACAAAAGAACGTAATCGCAATCTCTTGATCCGCGGCCAGCGCCCTGACCTTGGCCTCATCCCAGATGTGATGCGCATGCCCCGCCCCCGGCAGCGGCACCCCGGTTTCAGGATCCCCCTGATAGGCCAGAACGCGATCGCCATGAATGGCCTGATACCCGCGCTGCAGCAAAACATCACAAACCGAGGTTTTGCCCGTTCCCGAAACGCCTTCGATCAGATAATTCCTGCGCCCCATTCGAACCTCACAACACCTGCAGATACGGCATTATGGCGATGCCGCACCCTGCCCTGCGATGCTTTAAGGCCGCAACACGTCAACCGAGTGAAACCGCCCTTGCCTCACCCCGCCCTGAACAACCCGTCCGTCTTCAACCCGGCATAAGCCTCGTCCAGTGACAGTTTCGCCCGTGCGATCAGCACGTCGATCTCGTCCGGCGTTACAACCAAAGGCGGCGCGATGATCATCCGGTCGCCCACCGCCCGCATGATCAGGTTGTTGGCAAAGCACCGCTCGCGGGTCCGGTAGCCGACGTTCGAGCCTTCGGGAAACTTCGCCCGGCTGCCCTTGTCCGGCGTCAAGGCAATCGACCCCATCAGTCCAACCAGCTTGGCCTCGCCCACCATCGGATGATCGGTCAGCGCCTGCCAGCGTTCCGCCAGATAGGGATGCGCCACGCTGCGGACGTGATCGACGATCCCCTCTTCTTCAAGGATGCGCAGGTTTTCCAGCGCCACCGCCGCCGCTACGGGATGCCCGGAATAGGTGTAGCCGTGGAAAAACTCGCCGCCTTCGGCAATCACCGCTGCCACGCGGTCGCTCACAATCGACCCGCCGATCGGCTGATACCCCGACGACAACCCCTTGGCGATCGTCATGATATCGGGACGAATACCGAAGGTTTGCGAGCCAAACCATTTGCCCGTGCGGCCGAACCCGGTAATCACCTCGTCTGCGATGAACAAAATTCCGTACTTGTCCACGATCCGCTGGATCTCCGGCCAATATGTGGACGGTGGCACGATAACGCCGCCCGCACCCTGAATGGGCTCGCCGATGAAGGCCGCAACCTGATCGACACCCAGATCAAGGATCATCTTCTCCATCTGCTGCGCCCGCTCCAGCCCGAACGCTTCGGGTGTCATGTCGCCGCCCTCGGCCCACCAGTCAGGCTGGTCGATGTGCACGATGCCGCTGATCTTGCCACCATGCGCGTGGATCGGGGTCATGCCGCCCAAAGACCCGCCCCCCATGGTCGATCCATGATAGCCGTTCTTGCGGCCGATGATGATCCGTTTTTCCGACTGCCCCTTTACATCCCAATAGCGCCGCACGAGGCGGATATTGGTGTCATTCGCCTCGGAACCCGAACCGGCAAAGAACACATGATTCAGATCACCCGGTGCCAGTTCGGCAATCTTGGTTGCCAACGCGATGGCGGGCACATGCGTGGTCTGGAAGAACGTGTTGTAATAGCTCAACTCCTCCATCTGCCGCGCCGCAACTGCCGCGAGTTCGGGGCGCCCATAGCCGATGTTCACACACCAAAGCCCCGCCATCCCGTCGATGATCTTGTGACCCTCGCTGTCGGTCAGCCACACGCCCTTGCCGCGCACCATGACCCGCGCGCCTTTGGTCGCAAGGCCGTTGGCATCGGTGAAAGGGTGCATGTGATGGGCCGCATCCAGCGCCTGCAACTCGGAAGTCGGCATGTGGTTTGTTATCTTATTCATTTGGTGCCCTCGCAGGAATCATGCGCCAGACTGTGGCATGGCGCGTTTTTGGCAGAATATGATCAAATTCCGTTTCGTTCAAGAAATTTGATCAAATCTCTCCGCGCGACAGTGCAAGTTGCACCTGATCGACGCCCTGCGCGATGTCACGCTCTATTGCGCGTGCCAGCGCCGCCGCATCCCGCGCCCGCATTGCGGCCAACGCCTCTTCATGTCGGTCGGGCAAACCATCTGCCCCGGCCCGCGCACAAACGACCCGCAGTGACGGTCCGAACCGAAGCCACAGTGACCGCGCGATATCGACCAGAACGACCGCCCCCGACGCATCATAAAGCGTGAAGTGGAACGCATGGTTGGCTTCCAGATAGTCGCGGACCGACCCGGCACGAATGGCGCGATCAACCATGACGTCGATCGCCTCAAGCCTGTCAACCAGTGCAGGCGTCAACCCGCCGCAAGCCATCTGAGCCAGCTTTGGCTCGATCGTAAGTCTGGCGAACGCGACCTGATCCAGCAATCCCGGTGTCAGATGCGGCACGGTCACGCGCCGATTTCCCTGCGGTAAAAGGGCCCCCTCTGCTGCCAATCGCCGGATCGCCTCGCGCACCGGGGTCATGCCCGCACCAAGATCGGCAATTAGCCCCTGAATGGTCACAGGCTGCCCAGGTTGCAAAACCCCATACAGGATCATGTCCCGCAAACGGCAGTAGGTGACCTCGTGGGTCGGTATCTTCCGCAAGTCGTTCATCGGGGCCCCTCGCACGTCGCCCTATATGACCGGACTGCCGTGGCAATCAAGCCGATTGCGATACGCCCTCATAGCGAAACCGAGTGAAATCGGCGCACCAGCCCTGCCCGGTCAAGTCATGCGCCACCATGCCGACAAACGCCCCGGTAAAGCTGGCATGCTCGCCGCGCCCGCCTTCATCCGAAATGATCGAGGCGTCCAGTTCTGACCCTATGGCCAACCCATTGGCGAAAAACTGTTGCACAGCACCCTCTACCCGCACCGCCAGCCGCACTGGCCCGTCCGGGATCGCCACCGGTTTTGCCAAGGTCAAAGCTTCGTTCGGCCAATCGCCGAAACATGAAACAAGTCGAACACAGCGCCCAACCCCCGGTTCATTCGTCACCAGACAAGCATGAAACTTGTGCCGGTTGTAATAGGTGATCAGCCCCGCCGCGCGCTGCCAGTTGGGTGGGTCCGCCACCAGATCCGTTTCGGCGTGGTACCGATGATGTTCTTGGCGCCGCGCGACCAATGCCTGTTCAAACCAGGACCCGAGACTCTCGCGGCCGGTCAGACGCAGGGCATGACCAGTCAATGTGAACAACCGCCCCGGATAGGGCGTGCGCAACCACTGGAACTCTGTCGGAAGGGTCGCGGTCGAGAACGTTCGCTCAACCGGCCCGTCTTGCAGCCGTGCAGGCAAGCCCGGCACCTGCACGGGCGGCGTTTGCCCGCCGCCCTGCAGATACAACCACCCATCCCGCCACACACAGCGCGCCAACCCGGTCTCGCGCCCAAGAGCGCAAAACGGCCCCCGTGGCCCCGCCATGGGCCTCCCGCACAGATAGGTGTGATAAGGAACGCCGTCGGGCGTTTCGACATATTGACCATGCCCCACCCGCTGCAACGATGCATCTGGCGAATGCCGTGCGGTCAGAACGTACTTTTCGGGATGTACCTCATATGGACCAATGACACACCGTGACCGTGCCAGAGTTACGGCATGATCATAGCCCGTGCCGCCCTCGGCGGTGGTAAGATAAAACCAGCCGTCCTTGAAAAACAAATGCGGTGCCTCGGTCAACCCCAGATCGGTGCCGGCAAAGATGTCATGGACTGGCCCTGTCAACCCCAGCACTGGATGCCATTCCTGCAACTCGATCCCGTCAAAGCTGGAATGCGCGGGGTTGGCGCCTGTGCCACGACCGCGATGGTTCCAGCGCATGTTGACAAACCACTTGCGCCCGTCCGGATCGTGAAACAACGACGGATCGAAGCCGGATGAATTCACATAGCTGCGCTCTGACCAGTCGCCATCGATCGTCTCGCAGGTCACGATGTAGTTGTGCGCGTCCTTGAACGCCCCATCCAGCCGTTTCACATCGGTATAAACCAACCAGAACCGACCATCAGCCCATGAAAGGCACGGCGCCCAGACCCCGCAACTGTCCGGGTTGCCGCGCATGTCCAACTGGTCTGCCCGACGCAGCGGCCGCGACACCAATTGCCAGTTCACCAGATCAGTCGAGTGATGGATCTGCACACCCGGAAACCACTCGAACGTCGACGTTGCGATATAGTAGTCATCCCCGACCCGGCAGATTGAAGGGTCGGGGTTAAAGCCGGGCAGGATCGGGTTCATGCCAGAAGAGCCGCGGCCTCGACCGGCCCAAGGGCGGCAGGTCGGGTACAACTTGTCTGCATAGCCACAAACTGCCCAGTTTCGCCTGATAGAAGGCAGGCCGTCATCACTTCGACCCCGTGCAACGCCCGTTCAAGCGAACAGCGCGCATCACGCCCCCCAAGGATTGCCTGCGCCATATCGGCAAGCCCCGCCGTGCGGTAATTGGCAAGCGGCCCGTGCTTGGCGTGCTCTTGATTGGGCCGCCCCAACGCATGATCCCAAACCGGAACCTCCCTGATCGTGCCGTCCTTTCCGCCCACCTCGACGACGCCACCAAAGAAATTTGGGTCGGGCAGATAAAGCGTGCCTTCCGTTCCATACAACTCCATATGCCCGCGCCTGTGGCTCCAGACATCCCAGGACGTGGACAGGTTCACCGTCGCCCCGCTCGCAAACTCCAGCAGTGCGTGAATGTTTGTCGGCGTCTTGACCGGGATCACCTCTCCGCGCCGCGCGTCTGACCCGATGGTGCGGGTTGCCGTCGCAGAACTGGCAAGTGCCCCTACACGTCGCACCGGCCCAAGCAGATTGACAAGGTTGGCAATGTAGTATGGCCCAAGATCCAGCATAGGCCCGCCACCCGGCAGAAAGAAGAAATCCGGATTGGGATGCCACATCTCCATACCGTGGTTCAGCACCCCAGCCGACCCGGCCGTGATCGTGCCCACCACCCCGTCATCCAGCACCGCCCGCGCTTGTTGATGCGCGCCCCCCAGAAATGTATCGGGCGCGCAACCGACCGACAGCCCCTTGCTTGCCGCAAGATCGCGCAACGCAATGCCATCCGCCAGCGACAACACCAGCGGCTTTTCGGAATAGGCATGCTTGCCCGCCTGTAAAATCGCGCGCGTCACCCCGAAATGCGCATCCGGGATGGTCAGATTTATCACAACTTCGACCGCAGCATTCGAAAGCAAGTCTTCGACGGACTGCGCCAGGACACCGAATTCGGCCGCACGGGCCGTGGCTGCCGCCATGTTCACATCTGCCACAACCCGCACCTGCAAACCCTTGAACAAAGGTGCAAGTCGCAGATAGGACTGCGAGATGTTGCCGCATCCGATGATGCCAATGCCAAGCGTATCCATTTCAGACCCCTTTCAAGGCGGCCAAGGACCGGGTCGCAAACCGAATGTGGTCGGACGGGTTGTCATGCTCCAGCACGAACACCTTGCAACCCGCCGCGCGCAAGGCCGGCATCATGACAGACCAGTCGATCGTGCCATGCCCCACATCGGCCCAGCCATCCTCGGCAGTGGTTCCGGCAGGTGCGATATCCTTGACATGCGCCGTCGTGATGCGGTGACCTTCCTTTGCGATCCAGTCCAGCGGATCGGCCCCGCCCCGGACCACCCATGCAACGTCCATTTCCCATTCCAGGTCCGGGCCGCCGGAAAAAATCGCGTCTTGCGGGATCGTGCCATCCGGGGTTGGCACAAATTCGAAGTCGTGATTGTGCCAGCCAAACCCCAGTCCTGCCGACCGCAGGGGCGCGCCCGCCGTTTGCAGCCGCGCACCGAATGCCCGCCAACCCTCTCCATCTTTCGGGCGATCAGCCGGCATGACATAGGGACAATAGACCCGCGCCATCCCCAGCGTTCGCGCAATCTCGATGGCAAAATCCGGATCGGTTTCCAATAATTCCAACGAGATATGCCCGGTCGGCATAGCCAGCCCAGTGGTGTGCAAGGCCACCGCCAGTTCGCCCAGCTTCGCCGGATCAGGATATAGCCCGCCAAAGCCTTCGACCGCCGCGAACCCTGCGCCCGCCAGCATCGCAAGTGTGTCGCCAAGCGGCGGGAAGTTGCGCGAAGAGTAAAGTTGATAACTGATCATTGTGTGCCCTTTGCTATTGCGGCCCATAGGTCGCGGAATGTAGCTCTCTGAAGGTGAACGCAGGCCGCGCTGTCTCATCCTCGGGGGCAAAGCTCAGCGTCAATGGCTGCCCCGGCAACATGGCAAACCCGTTGTCCGAAAACCGTCCCGGCACATCGGCTTCTATGGCGACAAACAGGGCAAGCGCCTGCGTTGTCAGCGTGATGCGCGCGCCATCTACCTCTACTCGCAGCCCGGACGGCACCAAATCGTAAGATTTGTAGGGTCTGGGCGCGAACACATCTCGATCGCTGGTTCCGTCAGACCCTTGCCAGTCATAGGCCAGCATCTCGTCTGCCCTCAGGTCGCCGAACGGAATCACACACAGTGGCTCGGCACTGGCCGCCACATCTGCCAGACCTTCGGCCAGCAGACGGGTGCGCCCGGCCATATCGACCGCCATCGCCCGCACTGCAACCTTCACTGCTTGAAGACGGTCATTTACTGCCATGAGCTTGATCCCCTCGGCGCCCGGCACAGCCGTCACCAACACCGGCTGATAAAAGTGGCGCGCCGCATGATGCAGCAGTTTCCAGTTGCCGCCATGATCCAAGCCAGACCAGGAACAGACAGGCCAGGTGTCGTTCAACTGCCAATAAAGCGCGCCCATGCAGTGCGGCTTCAAGCTGCGCCACGTCGTCACCGCCGTCTTGATCGCCAGACTTTGCTGCACCTGGCTTAGGTATACGAAGTTTTCGAACCCGACCGGAAAGCGGAAATA
Organism: Paracoccaceae bacterium; assembly: GCA_031400505.1. Classification (GTDB taxonomy): domain Bacteria; phylum Pseudomonadota; class Alphaproteobacteria; order Rhodobacterales; family Rhodobacteraceae; genus JAIYDJ01. The sequence goes on from JANNPZ010000038.1 coordinate 150,508, forward strand.
CCGGAACATCGTCTCGGCAATCCGGGCGTTTCCGCCCGTGTTCTTTTGATGGCTTTCCATCACCAGACTAGAGATGTTCATGTCCTCGGGTGCAGCAAACCGGCGGATCGCCGACATCGACGGATAGCTTTGAAACCCGAACTCCGAACAAAACCGCGGCTTTACCTCTCTGTAGTGATCGAAATCCCGCCCTTCATGCCAGACCGACCAAAAATGCATGTCGCCAGAGCGGTCATCGTGCCACGCATCGCCAAACGCCATCGGTCCCGGACTTGGCGAGGAGGGCCACCAGTTGGCCCCAGGCAGCAGGTCCCGCAATGCCGCCTCGATCGTGCGGTTAAGACGGTCGTAGCTTACCAAATACCGATCCCGATCTTTGCGGGATTCAGGAAACCAATTCAGCGCACCGATCAGTTCATTGTCGCCACACCACAAGGCAAGGCAGGCATGATGCCCGATCCGCCCCACCACATCGCGAACCTCGGCATCCACTTCGGCCAGAAATCCGGGGGTCGACGGATACAGATGGCAGGCAAACATGAAGTCTTGCCAGACCATCAGCCCCATCTCGTCACACAGGTCATAAAACCAGTCCGGCTCATACCGCCCGCCGCCCCAGACCCGGATCATGTTCATATTGGCATCGACAGCGGACTGTAGCAGCCCACGCACTGAGGTCTGCGTGATCCGCCCGTTCAGCGCATCCGCCGGGATCCAGTTCGCCCCTTTGGCAAACACATCCCGCCCGTTGACGCAGAAACCGAACGAACGGCCCGACGCATCGGGGGCGCTGACCAGCGCCAGATCGCGCAACCCGATCCGCCGCGAGGTGAAATGCGCCGCCTGTGTCGGACCAACCCGCGCGTCCAGTGTGTAAAGGGACTGCTTTCCTTGTCCATTCGGCCACCACAGATCGGGGTCGGCAACCTCAAACTCCAGCGTCAGCTCGTTTTCGCCGGCGACCGTTGCCAAATGGCCTTGCTGCTCCTGACCGGCAAACCCAAAGGAATAAACGACCGGACCAGCCGCTGCGCACTGCACAACCGCCCGGACTCTCACCGTGGCAACACCAAGCCGGTGCATCTGATCCACGAAGATCGCTTCGATCCGTGCAGGAATAGCAGCCTCCAGCCGCACCGCGCCAACCCCAAACTGCCCCAGCGCAATGTTCCAGTCCCACCCGAAATCGCACTGCTGCTTGCGCAGCATGTTGGCAAAGGGGATCGGCCCGTTCACCTGCTGATAGGGCACATAAAACGGCATCGCGGCCTGCCGCGCCGCCGCTTCGCGAACACTACTGCGAAAAACGATTTCAATCGCATTCGGCCCGCGCAGCAACTCCACCCGCACCCTCCACCTTCGATGCGTATTGGCGGCAGACAGAACCCGCACCCCGTTGACCGAAACCTCGGCCACGCAATCCAACCCTTCGATCACCAGATCGGCCGCCCCGCCCGGATGGTCGAACGCCCGCCGCGCCACCCAATCCTGCTCGCAGACCCAGCGACAGTCATATTCGTTGCGCCCCCAATAGGGGTCGGCGATGGCGCCCGCAGCCTGCAAAGCGGTTACCCCGTCACCCGGAAGACGAAAAGGAACCACATGGACACCACTTTCATCCGAAAGCGTCCAGTCGCCGGCAAGATCAAGCATGGTCAGACCCGCTGTTCCGTCGCAGTGTCAAAAATCGACGCCTTCGAGATGTCCACCTTCAGATGCACCGTGGTCCCACGCGGCGTAGCAAACTCCACCGGCACTCGCACCGAGATCTGCGTGTTGCCGGCCTTCAGCCAGACCAGACTGTCTGCCCCCATCGGTTCTTCGATTTCCACCACCGCCGAAATGGTTTGCCCCGGTTCGGGATGGCTCCGGATGGTCAGGTGTTCAGGGCGCAGGCCCAGAATGGCGCGGTCCCGGTCCAGCACGGCACCACCAACATACCCCGACAGATCGATGCGCACGTCGCCAAACTGAAAGGAGCGCCCGCCGTCCGTTGTCGCCCCGTGCAGAAAATTCATCGACGGCGATCCGATGAAGCCCGCAACAAACAGATTGGACGGCCGGTTGTAAATCGTCTGGGGCGCGTCTAACTGTTGGATTATACCGCCCCGCATCACGGCTATCCGGTCGGCCAGCGTCAGCGCCTCGATTTGGTCATGCGTGACATAGACCATCGTATTGTTCAGTCGGGTGTGCAGACGCTTGATCTCTACCCGAAGTTCCGATCGAAGCTTGGCATCAAGGTTTGACAGAGGTTCGTCGAACAAAAACACGTCGACATCCCGAACCAACGCCCGTCCAATGGCAACCCTCTGCCGTTGCCCACCCGACAGGGCGCCCGGTTTGCGGTCCAGCAACGGTTCAATTTGCAGGATCTCGGCCGCCCGCGCGACGCGCCTTTCGATCTCTGGCTTGGGCATCCGCGCATTCCGTAGACCGAATGAAAGGTTCCCGCGCACTGTCATCTGCGGGTAAAGCGCATAAGACTGAAAAACCATTCCAATTCCGCGCTCACTAGGTTCCGCCCAGGTTACGTTCTGCCCTTTGATCCAGATTTGCCCGTCGGTGATGTCCAGCAGGCCTGCCAGACAGTTCAGCAACGTCGATTTTCCGCAACCTGAAGGTCCCAGCAGAACGATGAATTCGCCTTCGGTCACATCAAGGTTAAGGTTCTTGAGCACCGCCTGCGCGCCAAACTTCAGCGTCAGATCCTTGACAGAAATCGAGTGTTGCATGTGTCAGCCTTTGACAGCGCCCGCAGCAATGCCGCGCACGAAGAGTTTTCCCGAAATGAAGTAGATGGTGAGTGGAACCAGCCCGGTCAGCAACGTCGCCGCCATGTTGACGTTGTATTCCTTGATGCCCTGTACCGAGTTCACGATGTTGTTCAATTGCACCGTCATCGGATAGATGTCCGGTTTCGTATAGATCACGCCAAACAGGAAATCATTCCAGATTCCAGTGACTTGAAGGATCATGGCAACAACAAAGATCGGCAGTGCCATCGGCAGCATTATCTTGAAGAAGATCCCCCAGAACCCGGCCCCGTCGACCCGTCCGGCCTTGAAAAGCTCTTCGGGAAGTGACGAAAAGTAGTTCCGGAACAGCAAGGTAAGGATCGGCATGCCAAAAATCGTGTGGACGATAACCAATCCCCAAAGCGTGCCATAAACCTGCACATCGCCGAACCCCATCGCATTGGTGATCACCGTCAATCCGTCGCCTAGGTTTTTCAACACCAGGACAATCGGATACAGCATAACTTGATAGGGAATAAACGCCCCGATCATCAGCACCGCGAAAAAGAACTCTGATCCGCGATACCGCCAGTTTGCCAATGCATATCCGTTGACGCTTGATATTCCGATCGACAGTATGACCGACGGGATCAGGATCGTCACAGAATTCCAGAAACCACGCGAAAGGCCGTCGCAATTGATCCCGGTGCAGGCCGTCGACCATGCCTTGACCCATGGCTGAAAGGTGATTTCAACAGGCGGCGAAAATACGTTGCCCAGCCGGATTTCCGGCATCGTCTTCAGACTGGTCACGATCATCACATAAAGCGGCAGTGCGTAATAGGCCGCGACCAGAATCAACGTTCCATAAAGCACGACATTGGGCGCCGAAAACACCCGGCGCGGTTTCGGTCCGCGTGGCCCAGCTTTCTGATCAGCCACGCCTTTTCCCCCCAAATTCCAGATAGGCCCACGGGATCAGAATTATGGCCACGGTCACCAGCATCATGGTCGAGGCTGCAAATCCCTGCGCCAGGTTCTGGCTCAGAAACATCTTGTCCATGACGTAAAGTGCGGGCATCTGGCTGGCGATGCCGGGGCCGCCGCTTGTTTGCGCAACAACAAGATCGTAGACCTTGACGATCCCCGACGCGATGATCACCACGGACGTCACGATGACCGGGCGGATCATCGGGATGATGATGACGATATAGGTCTTCCACACCCCGATGCCTTCGACGCGGGACGCTTTCCAGATATCCTCGTCGATGCCACGAATTCCGGCCAGCATCAGGCACATGACCAACCCGGTGCCCTGCCACAACGCGGCGATCAGGATGCCGTAGATCACGATGCTGTCGGTGTAAAGCGGGTCGAAGACGAAACTGGTCCAGCCCATGTCGCGAACCACCTTCTGCACGCCGAAATCCGGGTTCAGAATCCACTGCCACACGAGGCCGGTCACGATGAACGACAGCGCGAACGGATACAGGAAAATAGTTCGAAACGCATTTTCAAACCGAATCTTGCGGTCCAGCATTGCCGCCAGCGCAAACCCGATCACCAGCGAAAACACCATCGTCAACACGCCAAACACGGCAAGGTTGCTGATCGAAACCAGCCAACGGTCGGTGCTCCACAACCGCTCATACTGGTCAAGACCAACGAACCGCTCGCGGGGCAACAGTTTGGAGTCGGTAAAAGAGTAAAGCACAGTCCATGCAGAGCACCCGATGAAGATCACCAGAACCGTCAGGATCATCGGGATCGAGGCGACCTTGGCGTTCATGTTGCGCAGCAGGCGCACGGGGCGTTTCACTGCGGCATCGGTATTGGCCATCGCATGTTCCTTGGGGCGAGGAAAAAGGCCCGACCGTCGCCGGTCGGGCCGCATCAGGGTCAGATCATTCGGCCGCCGCTATGATGGCCGCATATTTCGCCTGCGCCTCGCCAGCGGTCATCGTGGTCGAGTTCCAGAATTCGACCATCAAATCCTCGACCTGGCCTGTGGTGTCGGGGGTCAGCAACTCGTCCCCCGATGGCAGGATCCCGCCTGCGGCCAGAATCTCCAACCCCTGCTTCATGCAATCGTTTGCCGCCGCCAAGTCCACGTCGCCCCGGATCGGCAGCGAGCCTTTCTTGAGGTTGAACGCCACCTGCAGGTCTTTCGACACCAGCACACTCGCCAGACGCTTTTGTGCCGAGGTCACTTCCGGGTCCTTGTTGATTGGGAAATAGAACGCATCGCCCCCGGTCGAGATCAGCTTGTTGACGCCGAGACCCGGCAGGCAAGAGTAGTCAGTGCCCGCAACCTGGCCCGCGACCTGAAACTCGCCCTGCGCCCAATCGCCCATGATCTGGCCGCCCGCCGCCCCGGTGATCACCAGATTGGTCGCCTGGTTCCAATCCTGCACGTTCGACTTTGCCGCCATCGACCGTGCCGCAACCGCTGCTTCGAACACCTTGGCGAATTCGGGTCCGGCGGCAACCGCCTCGTCCTTGTCCTTGTTGACCGCCAACCAGGCGTCTGGCCCGCCGATGGCAATCGCCATCACGCCAAAGGCACCCGCCGACTGCCATGGCTGCTGCCCCATCGCAAGCGGGATCAGACCAACCGCTTCCAGCGCGGGGGCCGAGGCCACGAATTCGTCCCAGTTGGTCGGAACCGGCACGCCCGCCTTGGCATAGGCCGCATGGCTGAGCCAGATCCACTGCCACGAGTGGATATTGACCGGGGCGCAATAGATCTTGCCTTCAAAGGTGCAGGCATCCAGCAGGCTGATCGGGTTGATCAGGTCTTTCCAGCCCTCGGCCTCGGCCACGTCGGTCAGGTCCTGCAACAGGCCCGCCTCGATCAGTTCCTGCGCCTGCAACCCGTGGTTCAACTGGGTCGCCCCCATCGGGTCACCGCCCAGAATGCGGCTGATGATGATGGGGCGCGCCGTGCCACCGGAACCGGCGATTGCGCCGTCGATCCATTTGTCGCCTGACGCGTCGAACGCCTTGGCCATCTCCGAGACGGCAGCGGCCTCGCCGCCGCTGGTCCACCAATGCGTGACTTCCAGATCGGTCGAAAAAGCCGCTTGCGGCAGCACAACCGAAGCGAGAAGCCCGATCGCCAGTTTCAATTTCGTCATATCTTCCTCCCAGTATCTATAACGTTATAGACGCAGCCTATATCGTTATAGATTTTTCATTCAAGCATTCTTTTCGCTTGCAGCCACGGTTTTTCGGGGTCTTCATTGGGTCAACATTTTTCGCCAGAAGGCCGATCCATCAGATGCCCGCAGCCGTGTTCGCACCACAGACAAGCAGCAGTTGTGCAGTCGCAGAACCGCATCATCTATGCGCCATGATTTGTGTTTTCCGGTACAATCCCTGCACCCATGCTGCGCCGCAACACAGCCCTTTCGCGCCAAAAGGTGCCCTGCGATGACACTGGTGAAAATCGCGCCAACCGATTCGCAACGCCCAACCCTGAAGACACTCGCGCAGGAAACCGGCCTCGCGATTGCAACGGTCAGCCGCGCTCTCAAGAATGCGCCCGATATCGGCGAGGATACCAAACGTCGGGTGCGCGAGGCGGCAGAGCGGTTGGGGTACCGACCGAATCGTGCCGGGGTCCGCTTGCGTACCGGAAAGACCAACGTGATCGCGCTGGTTCTTTCGACTGAAACGGATGTGATGAACCATACATCACGGCTGATCTATTCGATCGCCGCGGCACTGCGTAGCACCGCGTATCACCTTGTGGTCATGCCGTTCTTTTCGGATCAGGACCCGATGGAGCCGGTCCGCTACCTGGTAGAGACGGAAAGCGCGGACGGCGTCGTTCTGAACCAGACGCAGCCCGATGACCCTCGCATCCGTTATATGGCCTCGCGTGGCTTTCCTTTTGCCACACATGGTCGCACCGACATGGCGTTGCAGCACCCATATTTCGATTTTGACAATGCCGCCTTTTCGCGGCTTGGCGTGCGCGCGTTGATCAAGCGCGGCCGCAAGCGGCTGTTTTTGCTCCCTCCGCCGATGGCCCACAACTATGCCCGACACATGATTGCAGGCTTTACCGAAGAGGCCGCCCTGCAGGGCCTGCAGATCGAAATTGCGTCCGGCATCGACAGCGATGCGACCGCGTCAAGGATCGAAGAGGCGATGCGTGCCCGGTTCTGCGCGCCACATGCGCCGGACGGGCTGCTCGTTGGTTCCACAACCGCTGCGATGGCCGCTGTATCAGCGGCCGAACAATCCGGCCTGCGCATCGGGGGCGACTTTGATCTGGTCGCGAAAGAGGCGATCCGGTTCTTGCACCGTTTCCGGCCTGAAATCATCGTCGTACATGAAGATGTCAATCGCGCCGGCGCGTTTTTGGCACATGCACTGACTGCCGCCATCGAAGGGCGCGCGCCCGAGCACGGCCAATTCCTCGATACGCCCACAACAACCGAAAGCAATCCGGACTAGCCGCGCAACCAGGCCCGTTCGCGCTGCAGCCACAGGACCGAAAGGATCAGCGGCGCGTTTTCCAATTCACCCGTGCCCAGCAGCCGCATCAAATCGGTAAACTCGATCAGATGGCCACGAATATCCTCTGCCTCGCCTTCCACGCCAAACACGCCTTGGATGCCATCGGGCAAATCTGCAATCGCAACGTAGGAATACAAATACTCGGCATAGGCGCCGGGACTGGGATAATACTGCGCCACAGGCAGCAGCGCGCCAAGGCAAAGGCCGGCCTCTTCTGCCGCTTCGCGGCGTGCGGCATCCTGGGGTGTTTCTCCGGGATCGATCCTGCCGGCAATCGTTTCAAGGCACCAGGGTTGCGCATCTCCGCGCGCCATCGGCCCAACCCGGAACTGCTCGATCAACAGCACGCGGTCGCGCACAGGGTCATACGGCAACACGGTCACTGCATCGCCCGATATGAACACCGCGCGCGTCACCACCGGGCTCTGGCTGCCATCAAACCGGCGAAAGGCCAGATCATACTCTTCAACCGCGAAGAAATTGGCGTAAACTTGGCGTCGGGCCGAAACAGCAACATCGCGCGCCTGCGATGCAAACCGCAGGCCAACCGGCGCAGAGGTCGCAGCGCGCACCCTGCCCGCACCGCGCACCAGCATTTGCCCATAGCGTGCCCCAACGTCAGAGGGCGCAACACTGCCCATCAGCGCCATCACATCGCCCGCCGCAGCCACTGCCGCATCACCATAGCGCCGCTGCCAATCGTCCAGATGCCAGACCTCTGCGGGTTCACCCGGCGCGCCAAAGACCCGGGCTGTCACGACCTCTGCCCCCGCCTGCACCACGACGTCACGACTGCCGTAACCAAGCCCGCCTTCATACCAATCCAGCCGGGCGACATCCTACGGGGTAAGCCCTTGCACCAGCTTGCCCATGGCTTTGGCAGCTGCGCGCACGGCCAAAACCGGGAAAGGCCCCGTTTGCGCCCAATGCACCGCGCAATCCGCAAGAGTGGCAGGCACGGACACCGCCTCGCGACCCAACACGACCCGCAGCAAGGCAGGATGGCACAATGTGCCATAAAAAAAGAAAGTCATTTCAACTCCAGCGTCGCGCGCACCATTCCGTTGCCATCCCGGCAACCGCGCCGCCAATCACGATCACGCCCAGCAATTGCGTGTGGATCATCAACGTCCCGTATTCGACCATCAGACCCATCCCGCCCAACACCGCTTCCAACGGTCCGTCATAGCGCATCTTGGTGGACCGTTCGATCATCTCGACCAACGACCACAACAACAGCATCCAGAACGACAGCGCGACAGTCGTGCTGATCCCGTTCCCGATCGAGGTGCCATAGCCGCGTCCCGCAATCCGCCCCATCAGCAGCCAGCCGCACAAAAGCCCGATAATCACGGCCGATGGTATCAAGCCGCGCACGGGCGTCGCTTCGGGCAACAAAGGGGCATAAATCTGCGCGCCGATCACGCCGATCAGCGCGAACAGCATTGCGGCAATCAGTTTGGCGGCAGTCGGCATCGGCTGTTCTCCCGTTGCGGCTCAGATCGGACGCGTCACCGTGATTTGCGTCACATCACAATTGCCCCCACGGAAAGCCCCGGCGCAAGAGGTCAGATAGAAATCCCACATTCTTTGAAAACGCGCATCAAAGCCCATGCTTTGCACTTCACCCCATCGCCCGTTGAACGTCTCGCGCCAGCGACGCAACGTTTGACTATAACTTTGACCGAACTCGATGGACCCAAGCACCCGCAACCCAGCCCGCTCTACCTCGGCACGCAGCACGGTCTTTGAGGGCAGCATTCCGCCGGGGAAGATGTATTTCTGAATGAAATCAACACCCTTTCGGTATGTCTCATATCGCTTTTCCTGCACGGTGATGATCTGCAAAGTTGCGTTTCCACCTGGCCGCAGGCGCGCGCGCAACTGATCGAAATAGACGGGCCAGTATTTCTCGCCGACCGCTTCGAACATCTCAATCGACGCGATGCCGTCATAGGTGCCGCGCTCGTCGCGGTAATCCTGCATTTTGATTGTCACCCGGTCCGACAGTCCCGCTTTGGCCATCCGGGCTATGGCATAGTCGTATTGCGCCTGACTGATGGTCAGCCCGGTTACGCGCAAGCCACGCTCGGCCGCGGCATATTCGGCAAATCCACCCCAACCGCATCCGATTTCCAGCACATGATCGCCCGGTTTCGCACCCATCTGATCGACCATGCTGGCGTATTTCATCACCTGAGCCCGCTCTAGGCTTTCCTGTCCGGTGACAAACAGCGCACTTGAATAGGTCATCGTCTCGTCAAGCCAAAGGCGGTAAAACTCGTTCCCGAGGTCATAGTGGTGGGCGATGTTCTTGCGCGCCTGCTCGCGCGAATTCGACCGCAACCAATGGCGCAAACGCTCGAACAGCCTTACGATTTTCTGCCCCTGAAATCCATCATAGACGCCGTCATTGTCATGGTGCACCAGATCCATGACGGCCTGCAAATCCGGTGTGGTCCACCAGCTATCAAGGTAAGCCTCGCAAAACCCCAGATCGCCTTCGCGGATCAACCGCCCGAACAGATCGGTGTTGTGGATGTCGATGCGTGCCAACGGCCCCGGCCCTGCACCTTCCGAGCGAAACAGACGTCCATCCGGGAGTGTGAATTCCAGTCGTCCATTTTCAAGCGTGTTGGCAACGGCAAAGACCGCAGCGAAATACCGCGGCAACCCGGTCTGCCCCTTTGTCGAGTTTAGTACCGCCATTTCGTCCCCTGCAATTGGCCCGGTGCGTGACATCGTCCCTCAGTTTCTTTGCGTTCTCAAGTGTTTCGTTGCGCGTAGGCCGTCAGCGCCCGCGTGCGCCCTTGGGCAAGATCGACCAAAGGTGCCGGATAGCGGGCCTGTGCATCAAGCCCCCAGGATCGCGGAACCGCGTCGAAATAGGCCAGGGCTTCCGCCGCCGGAACACGCTGGCCTTCGGCGATAAACCTACGGCGATAGCGCTGATCGGGATCAAACTTCTCGGCCTGAGTTGCGGGGTTGAACACGCGGAAATAGGGTGCCGCGTCAGGGCCCGACCCCGCGACCCACTGCCAACCCAAGGCGTTGGATGCAGGATCCCAGTCGGTCAGACACTTTGCAAACCAATCAAGACCCACGCGCCAGTCCGTCATCAGATGTTTGGTCAGGTAGCTGCCAACGATCATCCGAGCGCGGTTGTGCATGCGCCCGGTCACATACATCTCGCGCATGGCGGCATCAACGAACGGCTCGCCTGTCATTCCGCGCCGCCACGCTTCGGCGTCAGAGTTGTCGGCGCGCCACGGAAAGGTATCCCATTCCGGCTTCCAGTTGCCGGAAATGATCTGCGGACTGTGATGGACAAGGTGATAGGCAAACTCGCGCCAGACCAGCTCTTTCAAGAAATGCTCGGCCCCTGCTGCACCGTCCTGCATGGCGCGCCACCCGGCGTGCCAAACCTCGCGCGGGCCGATTTCGCCATATGTCAGGTTCTCTGACAAGCCAGAGGTTGCATCCTCGGCCGGAAAATCGCGCCGATCCTTGTAATCCTGCACTGGTCCGGACAAAAAACGCTCCAGCCGCTCGTGCGCGGCCGCCGACCCTACCGTTTGATACGGTCGCACCACGACCGCACCGCGCTGCATCGCAAAACCCATGCGCCAGTCCGACAGGATATCGCTTGCCGGCCAAACCAAAGGTGCAGGCACTGCGCGGGGTGCGGGCAGCGCCGGTGGCACCGCACGATCACGCACAGCCTTCCAGAACGGTGTGTACACCCGGTAATACCCGCCCTGCCCCGTCACCACATCCATTGGCTCGTGCAAGACATGTCCAGGATAGCTTGCGGCACGCAGCCCGGCGCCCTTGAGCCCAGCCTTGACTGCCGTATCGCGCGCGACCGACACGGGATCATAAAGCCGCTGCCACATCACGCCCGTGGCCCCGGTCTCGGCAGCCAGCGCTTTCAACGCGGCCAATGCTGCACCGCGCCGCAAGATCAGATGGCTGCCCTTGCCAGCCAAGGTTTCGGCAAACGCCTGTACTCCCAGTCCAAGCCGCCACAGCGGCGCTGCTCCGGTTGCCTCGGTTTCAGGATCCAGAATGAAAACCGGGAACAACGGCCGACCTGTCGCCAGGGCCGCCTGCAACATCGGATGATCGTCCAGCCGCAAATCCCGACGGAACCAAAGTATCAAAGGTGCGTCAGTCATCTGGTCCGTTTCACTTTAAGTCTTTTACGGTACAACACACGCGGCGGATCATACATTTTCCGTCAAGGAGTTGTCCGGGGGATCACAAAGGCACCCCCCGCAATCGCGCTGTTACAGCACCCGGTCGAGCGCGCCAATCAGCCGTTCGACATCGCTTGCATTCGTGTAGTGCACCGACGAAAGCCGCAACACGCCTTTGTCCGGGTCAATCCGCATCGCGGCCAACGGGCGAACGGCATAAAAATCGCCTCCCCAGCAGGCAATCCCTTCGGCGATCAACGTCTCGGCCATTGGCACAGCGGGCCCCTGCAACTCTATGGCGACGGTTGGCGCGCGGTCGATTGCCCGACGCGGCCCCAGCAGGCGAACATCATTGCGACCAGCCAGATACTCCAGCAGTGGTGCAATCACTGCCACCTCTTGCGCCCGCATCAGGTCATGTACCGCGATATTGCGCAACTTCGGGTCCGGTTGCGCCGAAAAATGCCGCTCGTGCAGCGCGTCGATATAGTCCACCATTCCCGCGCAAGCCGCCACTTGCGCGTGGTCCGGCCCCGCGGGCGTGAACCGTTTGTACAAAGGTTCGGCATTGAACCAATGCCCCTGCGCCGGCAATTCCATCCCGAACGCCTCGCGGATCACCATGATCCCCTGATGCGGGCCGTAGGTCTTGTAGGCCGAAAAGAGGTACACATCGCACCCCAGCGCCGCGACATCGGGAAAGCCGTGGGGCGCGTACGACACGCCGTCAACCAGACTGCGCGCGCCCGCCGACCGCGCCATCGCCGCAATCGCCCTTACATCGTTGATTTCGGCCAACACATTGGAACAATGCGGAAAACACACCAACCGCACCCGACCATCTGCCAGTAAATCAGCAAGCCCACTGCGATCCAGATGCCCGGTATCCGGGTCGACCTTCCACTCGCGCACTTCGATGCCATCGTCCGCAAGCCGCCGCCAGACGCCGGAATTCGCCTCGTGGTCCTGATCGGTGACCACAATCGCGGCCCGCGCCCCGCGCAACCAAACCCGCACGGCCTCCGCCAGCACAAAGGTATTGGCCGATGTAGAGGGACCGAAGGAAACCTCCGGTGCTGCCACCCCCATCATTGCAGCCAATCTGGTGCGGGCCTCGTCCATCTCAGCCTCGCCCAGTTGCCCGGCGGGATGCGGACTGCCGGGTTGAACCTTGCGGTCGGTGTAGAACCGGTGCAGACGGTCTACCACCTGCTTGCACGGGAATGATCCGCCGGCATTTTCAAAGAACGCGAGCCCCCCAAGAACCGGGCTGGCAAAAGCCGGAAACTGTGCCCGAACGAAGTCCATATCCAATGCAGTCATGCCGTTTTGCTATCCAAAAGCCCCGATGTTTCCGGGGGGGTTTCCGTTGATCCCGAACTGCCCGATGAACAGTTTTTTCGCTTTTCATATTCTACGCGGTCACGTCGACCACAATCCGCCCCTAAAATTCGCCCCGCCGGCCAAACCGACCGCTGCAATCGACGCGCCATGTTTGATCTTCCCCCACATTCGCGCCAGCATTGCCCCGCCAACAGCATCGATGCAAGCGGCCCATTTCTAGGCCGCCGACGGGCACCTGGCCGTTTCAGCCACGATAGATTGCTGGGCCGTCAATCCGTCGGGCAATGGCACCGGCCAATCCCGCTTGACCATTGCGCTGATCGCCAGTCGCCGCGACCACCCCGGCAAAATTGGCCTTGGGGACGTGCGGCGATACCCACCCCAACCCGCCACCCGGTGGGGAACGGGCACGGGCCGCCCTTACAACTCTGGGTCGAATGGCTGATCGATCCTGTCACATTTACGGAAGGCAGCACCGCATCCTCTAGTTCACCCACGGGCCCAACCGCATCCGCTTCAGCAGTTTTCTTACCCTTCAGCGCCCTGAACACGGTCTCCGCAAAGAATGCTATTCCTGCCAACTTCTCTGGCGTTCACACTAATTTTCCCGCCATTTGCCGTCCGTGACCATTTTTTCCCCTTGGCAAAGCCGAATCCTTCACCAATCCTTTGGGACTGCTGGGGGCTGAGCCAGTGGATATCCGGTTTCAGTCCGGTGCTGCTTGCGATCGGACAGCAATAATGCTCATGACACTCAACACAATAAAGGAGCCTAAATGACCTTCAAGTTCACCCTGCTTTCCGCGTCGATTGCCACCCTTGGCCTGACCGTCGCCGCCCAAGCCGCAGACGCCGAACTGACAGTTTTCGACTGGGCAGGTTGGGATATTGATGGGGCAACGACCGAATATGTTGCCAAACATGGCGAAAAGCCGACCTATGCTTTCTTTGGGGATGATGACGAAGCCTTCCAGAAAGTGTCATCGGGCTTTCAGGCGGATGTGGCACATCCCTGCTCGGCTTCGGTGCCGCGCTATCGTGCAGCAGGTCTGATCGAGCCGTGGGATACCTCGAAGATCACCGCATTTGCCGATATCGACCCACGGATGTATTCGTCCCCCGCGCTCAAGGATGATCAGGGCCTGTGGTTCCTCCCGCTCGATACCGCCTTTGCTGCCATTGCCTACAATACCGACGAGGTTCCGGCCGAAGACGTCGCTACGCTGCAAGTCTTTGCCGACCCCAAATACGCAGGCCGCATCTCGTTGCCCGACAGCAATGACGACGTGTGGTCGCTGGCCTTCCTCGCAACCGGCGTGACGTCGTGGGACAACGCGACGGATGAACAGTTCATGGCCGCTGCAGACTGGCTGCGCAGCGTCCATCCCAATGTGCGCGCCTACTGGGCCGACCCCGCCGAGATGACGCAACTGATGGCTTCGGGCGAAGTCCTGGTCAGTTGGTCGTGGAACGACGGCGTGGCGTTGCTGAAAGAGGAAAACTACCCGGTCGACTTCAACCGCAGTCCTGCCGAAGGATCGGCCACCTTCTTTTGCGGGCTGGTGAACATGAAAGACGGGCCGGGCAACGAAGACAAGGTTTATGACTTCGTGAACTCGATCCTGTCCGATACCGGCACTGCCGCCGTCGTGGATGCAATCGGCTATGCTACGTCGAACACCGCCGCCATGGCGAAACTCGACGCGGCAGTTGTGAAAGACGCCTTCCTTGACCCGGTCACGGGCACGCTCTTCATGCAGTCGCCGACAACGGCAGAATTCCGCGAAAAGATGATCCAGGAATTCGAGCTGATCAAATCCGGCTTCTGACTGTCGCAAGGCCGGTCTTGAACCGATGCCCGAAGGGGGCCATCCCTTCGGGCATTTCTTTTTGGTTTTCGATGCTCTGTGACGCATGCGACTGGGCCGCGTGGATTTTGGGGATCATTTGCCCCGGAACGACCGCATCTTGCGAAGCCCGCCGCAACCCCTTATGTTGCTTCTGTTCCGGCTCGCCGGGACTATGGCGATAAACGCACCCGTAATAAACGGCTCGGACCCGGGGGCGGTACCCGGCGGCTCCACCAAAACTCCCGCATTGGGGACGAATGGGGCCGAAACAGGATCGACGGACGTCTAAAGGGGCCAGCTTTTGCTCGGTGAGGTACCACCGTTATCGGTCCACAAGTACAGTTGCCAATGACAACCGTGCTCCGATGGCTCTGGCTGCGTAAGCAGTTCGAACATCGAAACTTAAGTCCTTGCGCTTAGCCGCGTAAGGCGGGGTTCGCAGGCACCTGGCAACAGAAGCCTGCACTTCATTCGATTTGCCCAAGGTAGCTATGATCCCGCCGTCCCCAGAATTCAGACGTGAATAACGAAAGACTGCCGACATGTCCCAGCGTCACCTTGCGTTCGCCGTGACCTTCTTCGCCCTTTCAACTGTCGCCCAGGCCGATCCCCTGCCCGGTATCCGTTTTGACATTATGCCGGTGGGCTGTCGCATGCATGGCACCTATTCGACGGGCGAGCAGGTTGTCGATGAGTATATCGGTCTTGACGCGGGCAAGCATGTGATCAAGACCGCCGCAGGACCAGCGGGAAAGAAACTGATCCGGACCACGGATTATGACCGGAACGGCTTCATGATCCGCAAGGACTGGGCAGGGGGAAAGTGGGAAACCTTCAGCCCCTATTCCTGTTTCGACGTGCCCGGGACCTGCCGCTATACCTACCAGAATGCCGACGGACAAACTTCGGTGTTTGTCGGCAAGGTGACCCGGAAAGGCAAATCCCTGGTCAGCACCGGCGGGTTTCAGGGCGAGCCCCCGTTTCCGGCCGCCCGCGTGACCCCCGGCCCGTTCAACAACGGCGAAAGCTTCAGCGACGGGTCGGTGTCGTTCAAGATCACCAAATATGAAAACTGCGGTGGCCTGTCGTCCTGACGGGGCGGCTTGACCTTTCCGCAGCGCCAAGGCACGTTTGGCGCATGGGGTCCGCGCGCCTCGTGAGGTGTCAAACCAAAGCCGCATCCCCCTTTTCATATGGATGCACCCATGCCCGGACCCAACATGATTTCTCCCGCCCAACTGGCGCGCCTGACAGGCACGCCCGACGCACCCGCCCTGATCGACGTGCGCCTGCCCGAAGACCACGCCGCCGACCCCCATCAGGTGCCCGGATCGGTCTGGGTTCCCTATCAGGACGTCGAAGCCCTGATCCCCACCCTTCAAGGCCGCCGCGCCGTGGTGATCTGCAAACGCGGTCGCAAACTGTCTGAAGGGGCCGCGGCCCTTCTGCGGCTGTCCGGCATCCCGGCAGAAGGGCTGGAAGGCGGCACGATCGGCTGGCGCGATGCGGGCCTTCCACTGCTCCCGGCCGCCCTGCTGCCCGCAACGGCCCTGTGGGTGACCCGCCACCGCCCCAAGATCGACCGCATCGCCTGCCCCTGGCTGATCCGCCGCTTCATCAATCCCGCAGCGCGGTTCCTGTTCGTGGCCCCGTCCGAAGTGCCAGCAGTGGCCGAGTTCTTCGGCGCAACGCCCTTCGACATCGAGGGGGTGACCTACACTCATCGGGGCGACGGGTGCAGCTTTGATGCGCTCTTGGACGATTTCGCGCTGCACACCCCGGCGCTGGATCGTCTGGCCCTGGTTGTCCGCGCCGCCGACACCGACCGGCACGATCTGTCGCCGCAGGCTGCAGGGTTGCTTGCGATTTCGGTCGGGTTGTCACGCCAGTTTCGTGATGATCTGGAACAGCTTGAGGCTGGAATGGCGATCTACGACGCGCTTTACCGTTGGGCGCGCGACGGGTTCGACGAAGGCCACGACTGGCCCGCAGGACGCAGTGCATGACGCCCACCTTACCCGAACTGACCCGCAGCTTCGCTCGTATCGGACTGTTGTCCTTTGGCGGCCCTGCAGCACAGATTGCCATGATGCACCGCGAAATCGTGGATGAACGCAAGTGGCTGGGGGAAAAAGAGTATCTGTCGGCCCTGTCATTCTGCATGCTGCTGCCGGGGCCAGAGGCGATGCAGCTAGCCACCTGGATCGGCTGGCGGACGCATGGGGTTCTCGGCGGGTTGATCACCGGGCTGTTGTTCGTGATGCCGGGGGCTGTCATCGTGCTGGCCCTGTCGATGATCTATGCCGCCTACGGCACCGTTCCATTGGTTGCTGCGATGTTTACCGGTGTGCAGGCCGCTGTTTTGGCCGTCGTGATCGAAGCCTTGCTGCGCGTTTCACGCCGTGCCTTGAAGGGCACCGCGCATTGGGTGATTGCGGGCCTCGCGTTCTTGGCTCTCTTTGCCTTTGCAATCCCGTTTCCTGCGGTGATCATCGCAGCCGGCCTTTACGGGTTTGTTACGGCTTCAGGGCCGGTTGGCCCGGCACCGCCTTTGGAAAACCACCCCAACACCGCGAGGACGGTCGCAATCTGGGGCGCGATCTGGCTGATCCCGCTCGCCGCTCTTGGCTTGTTCGAAGGGGGGTTGTTGTTCGAGATCGGCTTGTTCTTTTCCAAGCTCGCGGTGGTTACGTTTGGCGGAGCCTATGCCGTGCTGGCGTGGATGGCGCAGGCGGTGGTCGAGGACAAGGGCTGGCTGACCTTGGCCCAAATGATGGATGGGCTGGGATTGGCCGAAACCACCCCAGGCCCGCTGATCCTGGTGACCGAGTTTGTGGGCTACATGGCGGCATACCAGCAAGGCGGTATCTGGCTGGGCCTGGCAGGCGCCGGCGTTACGCTGTGGATGACCTTTGCGCCGTGTTTTCTGTGGATTTTTGCTGGCGCGCCATACATCGCGCGACTGACAGCACAGCCGCGTCTGTCTGGCGCGCTGGCGGCGATCATGGCGGCGGTGGTCGGCGTGATTGCCAACCTTTCCCTGTGGTTTGCAGCCCATGTGCTGTTTGCAACCGTGACACGCATCTCCACCGGCCCGTTGCACATGTTCGTGCCTGACCCGTTCACATTGCGTTTGTCGGTGTTGGGAATTGCCCTTGTGGCGGCCTATGTCCTGCTGGTGCGCCACTGGCCTTTGCTGGTTGTCTTGTTGCTGTGCGGCGGCGCATCCTGCCTGATGGCCCTTGCAACCTGAGGCGGTCAGTACAAGGCAATCCCCCCCTTTCATTCAGGGGCAAATCCCCTATGCTACGCGCAATGCGAGAGGGTTCACGATGGCGCGGTCGATTGACTATGGCTTCTTGATGCACCGGGCCATGCGTGGTCTGATCCAGTCCGTGTTGACGGATATTTCCACAAACGGATTGCCCGGCGCGCATCATTTTTTCATCACATTCGACACCACGCACCCGGACGTCGCGATCGCGGATTGGCTGAAATCGCGCTATCCATTTGAAATGACAGTGGTAATTCAACACTGGTTCGAAAACCTGACCGTGACCGACGACGGTTTTTCGGTGACCCTGAACTTCGGAAATGCACCAGAACCACTGATCATCCCTTTTGACGCTGTTCGCACCTTTGTCGATCCATCGGTCGAATTCGGCCTTCGGTTTGAACAGCACGAAGACGGCGTTGACGACGAGGTTGACATCGCGACCGAGGAAGAAGAGCCCCCCAGCCGCCCGGCAGAAGTCGTGAGCCTAGACAAGTTCCGCAAACAATAGACCGACGCATTTGGGCAGCCTCGCATCGCATCCGCTCGCCTTCGCCGGGTCGGGGCCACCTCGGCAATTGATTTAGTCCGCCGGGCAGCCTACACCGACCACGTTCCCGAACAGGAGGCCCTGATGCCCGCGATCCGTGTTGAAACCGACAGCTTTGGCCCGCTGGACGTGCCTGCCGACAAGTATTGGGGTGCACAAACCCAGCGTTCGATCCAGAACTTCCCGATCGGATGGGAAAAGCAGCCAATCGCGATTGTTCGGGCATTGGGCGTGATCAAGAAAGCTTGCGCCATGGTCAACGTGGCACAAGGCGACATGGACGCATCCTTGGGGCAGACGATAGAGACGGCGGCGCAGGAAGTGATCGACGGCAAGTTTGACGACAACTTTCCGCTGGTTGTCTGGCAGACCGGATCAGGCACTCAGTCCAACATGAACGCCAACGAGGTCATCTCGAACCGCGCGATCGAAATGCTTGGTGGCGTGATGGGGTCGAAAAAGCCCGTGCATCCGAACGATCACGTCAACATGGGCCAGTCTTCCAACGACACGTTCCCCACGGCGATGCATGTGGCCATCGGGATGATGGCGCGCGATGTGCTGCTTCCGGGGCTACAAAAGCTGCAGACAGCGCTGATGAACAAGTCGCTGGAATTCAAGGACATCATCAAGATCGGGCGCACCCATACCCAGGACGCGACACCGCTTACGCTGGGACAGGAGTTTTCGGGCTATGCCCATCAGGTGAGCCAAGGCATCTTGCGCGTGAACAAGGTCTTGCCCGAAATCTATGAACTCGCCCAAGGTGGCACGGCAGTGGGCACCGGATTGAACACAAGGGTCGGCTGGGATGTGCGGGTGGCCGCAAAGATCGCCGACATCACCGGCCTGCCGTTCGTAACCGCGCCGAACAAGTTCGAGGCGCTGGCCGCGCATGATGCGATGGTGATGTTTTCGGGCGCGCTGAAAACAGTCGCCGTCAGCCTTTTCAAGATCGCCAACGACATGCGCCTTCTGGGCTCCGGACCCCGGTCGGGACTGGGCGAATTGATCTTGCCAGAGAACGAACCTGGGTCGTCGATCATGCCGGGCAAGGTCAACCCCACGCAGGCCGAAGCCCTGACCATGGTTTGCGCGCAGGTTATGGGCAACGACGCCGCGGTGGGGTTTGCCGGCAGTCAAGGTCACTTCGAACTGAACGTATACAACCCGATGATGTCTTATAACGTGCTGCAATCCATGCAGCTTCTGGGTGACGCCGCCGGATCTTTCACCGACAACATGGTTGTGGGCACGCAGGCGAACATCCCGCGGATTGACAAGCTGATGAAAGAGTCGCTGATGCTGGTCACGGCGCTGGCCCCCACGATCGGCTATGATGCGGCGAGCAAGGTGGCCAAGACCGCGCACAAGAATGGCACAACCCTGCGCGAGGAAGCCATTGCATTGGGGTATGTTGATGGTGAAACCTTCGACCGCATCGTTCGCCCCGAAGACATGATCGGTCCCAAGGGCTGATGTCGCAGATCGTCAATCTGCGCGCGGCGCAAAAAACGCGCGACAGGGCAGCAAAAAAGACCCTCGCAGATCAAAACGCTGCCAAATTCGGGCGCAGCAAGGTCACGAAAGACCGCGAAGCCGCCAAGGCACGGCGCGACCTTGACGGGCATGAACGTGAGTGATGACCGAGCACGGCAGTCCGCCGGACCGGTCAAGCATTCGCTGACCCTGCGGGGTCACCGCACATCAGTGTCGCTGGAGGCAGAGTTCTGGGCTGCCTTCCGCACGATTGCAGAAGAACGGGGCTTGTCTTTGAACGAACTGGCCACCGAAATCGATGCAGATCGCACATCTGACACGGGGCTCGCGTCAGCCATCCGCGTGTTTGTCTTGCGCTGCTATCTGCCCTGACGGGAACAGCCTGGCCGGATCAGCCGGTGCCCGTGTGCCGCAAAACGGACGGCAGCGGTGCCGGCACAGCCAGCACGGTGCCCGGCAAAGCCGCCGCCACATGTTCCGCTTCAGGCAAAAGACGCACCGCCCGCATTCCGCGGTTCTGCCCCAGTTTGCCCATCGCAAGGCGCCGCCCATCGAGGCCTTCAAACGTGATGCGATCAAGCGCCGCATGTTGCAACGGCATCACCTCGCCGGGTTGCAGCGCCAGGACCACCGAAATTGGCAGGGTCAGCCGCGTCAGCACGGCCTCAAGCTGACAGTCAGCCCCGTTCACCCGGTCGGCAAGCTGGGCTGCAAACACCGGGCCCGGATCGATATCAACGACCGTTTTGGCAGGCCGCAACGGCAGCACGCCGCGCCCTTCGCCAGGAACCGCCAGCAGGATGACGCCGGTTTTCGCGCCCTCGCTCAACGAGACGGTTGCGCGCAGCACGCGGTAGGGTTCGTCTTCCAGCAATAGCCCCAAAGGTCGCGGGTCATCCAGAAAAGATGCATAGCGAAAACTGCCCGCCCAAACCAGATCGGCGTCCTCGGCCAGGCCGGTCTCAAGATTCTTGAGAGCAAGATCGACAAATGCCGCAACCATCGCGGCATCCGTGCGGGTTGGCTTGCGGGCCCGTGCCGGAATGGTCGACACGCAGCCCAAAGTCTGAGCTTCGATCAGGGCAGCAAGCACTGACGGATCGGCCACCCAAAGCCCCATGGCCTGTTGCGGCCCTTCGAGAATACAAATCATCGCGCGATCAGGGGGAAGTTCCAGCAATTCCGCCAGTGACCGCCGCTCCAGTGTCAAAGAAACGATGTCGAGTTGCAGTTTGATCAGGTCGCGCGCAGATCGCGCCAGTGCAAGGCGCCAAGCCCGATCGGCTCCCGGTGCGCCATCGCCGGGATCAACCCGTGCGGAAACCAGCTTTTTGCGGATCACCCCAATTCGTGCTTCTGCCACGGCCACCCTCGCCTATTCAATGCGCAACGTCAGTGTTGGGTCAAAACGCTTACCAAACCGTTCACGCAGCCCCCGCAGCTTCGCGTTTTTCAAGGCGCAGTGGCAGGGTAACGCGAAAAGCAGCCCCGCGTTGACCGGGCAAATACGTGATGGTCCCCCCCAGATTGGCTATCACCTCGCGGCAGATCGCAAGACCCAGACCGGCACCGCCACTGCGCGAGTCATCCGACAGCCGGGCGAATTTTTCAAAGATCACGGATTGAGAGTCCTTGGCAATTCCCGATCCGTTGTCGATGAAATCTATTGTCACCCGCCCGCCCTTCTGGCGCACTACAATCCGCAGTATAGGATCGCGCGCGTCACAGTATTTGCGGGCGTTGGACAGCAGGTTGATGAACACCTGAACAAGCCTGTCCGCATCTGTTTTCAGGAATACCTCTTCGCTTGCCGGGCTGCGCTGAATGTCAAAGCTGCGGTCGGGCCGGATATGGCAAGACGCGGCCAGCGCGCGGTCGATCATCTGCCCCAGATTGGCCATGTCGAGGTTCAATTGCACCGAGCCGTTTTCGAGCACTGTCAAGTCTAGCAGATCATCCAGAAGCCGCGTCAGGCGGATCGCTTCTTCGTGAATGATCCGCCCATAGCTTGCCACTTGGGCAGGGGGCAGATTGCCGTCGGTCATGATTTCCGAGAACGCCCGGATCGACGTCATGGGCGTGCGCAGTTCATGGCTGATCTGCGACAGGAAGCTGTCCTTTTGCACCGAAAGCTGCGACAGCCGGTCGTTCAGATCACGCAACTGGCGCGCACTTCGTGAGAGCTCGTCTTGCTGGTGTTCCAGACGTGTCGAATATTCCATGATCTGTGCAGACTCGTTTGCGACTGCCAGCAGATCTTCGACCGTCACCGTGGCACGGCCAAACAGCTGGCTGATCATCGCATGTGCAGTCGCAGCCCCCACCGACCCGGCCAACTTGCGTTCAAGGCTCGCAACAAAATCGGGCGTGGGGTCGGGAAGATAGCCTTGTTTCCCTTGCGCCGCAGCTTCGGTTTCAAAAAACGACAGTGCCGCGTCGTCTCCCATGATCCGTTGCGCCATGATCAACAGCGCCTCGGGTTCGGCCTGTCCGCGCGTCCAACCCAGCGGGCCGGTCAGTGCTTCACCGTCAAAAGCGTTCACGAATGCAGCACCTTGCATACGTTCGACCGGATCGGGAAATGTCAGGATCGAACCTATCATGAAAGCAGCGGCATTCAGCGTCAGTGACCAGAATACCGCATGGATCAGCGGGTCCATGCCCGTCACGCCAAACAACGCCTGCGGGCGCAGCCAGCCAAGACCCAACGGGCCCAGTGCAAACACTTCGGCCGAAAAGACCGCTCCGGGTCCGAAAGACGGCAGGAACAATGCATAGGCCCAGACGGCCGAGCCGACGACAAGCCCCGCTGCGGCCCCCGTTTTTGTGGCGCCCCGCCAATAAATTCCGCCCAGTACGGCCGGCAACACCTGCGCCACACCTGCAAAGGCAATCAAACCGATGGCGGCCAGCGCCCCGGACCCGCCCGACATCCGGAAATAGGAATATCCCAACGCCAGCACCGCCGCGATGCACAGCCGCCGCGTAAGCAACACCAGCCAGCGCAAGTCACCGCGCTGCGCAGATGTCGGACGCAACCGCAGCAGAATGGGCATGACAACATGGTTTGACAGCATGGTTGCCAGTGCTATGGATTCGACGATCACCATGCTGGTGGCCGACGAAAACCCGCCAAGAAACGCCAGCATTGCAAGCCCGCCCTGCCCTTCCGCCAAAGGAAGGGTCAGCAAAAACATATCGGGGTTGGACCCGGCCGGCAGCCGTTCCAGACCCATGACGGCAATCGGCAGGATGAACAGGCTCATCCCGAAAAGATAGGCCGGAAATGCCCAGCTGGCGCGCGCCAGATGCACTTCGTCGGCATTTTCGACCACCATGACTTGAAACATCCGCGGCAGGCAGATCACCGCGGCCCCGGCCAGAAAGATCAATCCAAACCACCGCCCCGGCTGCAATTGCCAATCCGCGATTTCCGACGCGTCAATGCGCCGCGCCATATCGGCAGGTCCATCCGCCAGCCCCCAAACCACAAAGATCCC